>CAYRQM010000024.1:0-27829 GCA_964426415.1 uncultured Christensenella sp. | reverse complement strand
AAGGAACGTTTGCGGCGCTGCCAACCTTTTGCGGGAAAACCCGTGTACACGTTTTTCGGGAAGGAACGTTTGCGACGCTACCAACCTTTTGCGGGAATACCCGTGTACACGTTTTGGGGGAAGGAACGTTTGCGGCGCTGCCAACCTTTTGCGGGAAAACCCGTGTACACGTTTTGGGGGAAGGAACGTTTGCGGCGCTGCCAACCTTCTGCGGGAAAACCCGTGTACACGTTATTCGTGGAAGGTGATGCAAAGCGCCCGTTTGTCATCCTGAGCTTTAGCGAAGGATCTCGAACGCAAACGGGAGATTCTTCGGCACTTCGTGCCTCGGAATGACCAGGGGGCAATACCTTTCAACCTTCACTCCCCAACATTCCGCAAATGTAACGCAAGAATGTTACAGTTCGGTTGTGGACGTTTGGCGCTTGGCATGGTATAATTCTTGAAAAGTGGACTTTCCTTTATGGGTAAGTTCAGCGATCGGGTGTATGATGCCTTTGTGAGGGATTTATGCGGAAGAATCTGTTCGAATTTTTACGTTATGTACTGGTCGGCGGGCTGGCGTTTCTCGTCGATTTTGGTATCTTGTATGTGCTGACCAACTGGGCGTTTCCCGAAGCGAATGTGTTCGTGTATCTTTCGCACGCCATCAGCTTCATCGCGGGGCTTCTCACCAACTTTTTCCTATCCAACCTTTTCGTTTTTACCGCGCCTGCGCAGCGCACCAAGGGGCGCGATTTCAAGTCCTTTGTCATCTTTGCGGGCATCGGCTTGGTGGGGCTTGGTCTGACGGAGTTTGGCGCATGGGCTGCAAATGCGCTGTTTGGCTCCTACACGCACCTCTTTACCATCTTTTCCATCGACGTGAACGTGCTGCTTGTGACGAAACTTATCATGGCGGTCATCGTGCTGATATGGAATTACGTTGCGCGCAAGCTGATTGTCTATGACCGCCCCACAAAACAACCATCGGAGGAAGCAGAATGAGCAAAACGGCTGTCATCATCGGTGCGGGCCCAGCGGGGCTGACCGCCGCCTATTATCTTCTGAAGGAAACGCAGATTATCCCAATCGTGCTGGAGGAAAGCGACGCCATTGGCGGCATTTCACGCACTGTATCGTACCACGGCAATCGCATGGACTTGGGCGGGCATCGGTTCTTCTCCAAAAACGAAGAGGTCAACGCGCTGTGGCAAACCTTAATGCCCTTGCAGGGCGCGCCCTCGCTCGACGATTTGCTGCTGCAACGGGAAAAACCGCTTGCGCCCAACGGCCCCGATCCCGAACAGACCGACGACGTGATGCTGGTGCGCACCCGCGTATCGCGCATCTACTATCTGCGCAAGTTCTTCGATTACCCCATTTCGCTCAAGTGGGAAACCATCCGCAACATGGGCTTTTGTCGCACCTGCAAGGCGGGGGTGGGGTACGTTTGGTCAGCCGTTTTCAAGCGGAAGGAGCGCACGCTCAAAGATTTCATGATCAACCGCTTCGGGCTTCCGTTGTACCATATGTTCTTCGAATCGTACAATGAAAAGCTTTGGGGCGTCAATCCCAAGGACATCGCACCGGACTGGGGCGCGCAGCGTATCAAGGGGCTGTCGCTCTTTAAGGCGGTTTGGTCGATGGTGCGCAAGGCGTTTGGCGGCAAGCAAAAGCAGGTCGAAACGTCCTTGATCGAGCAATATGTGTATCCCAAGAAGGGCCCCGGTCAGCTTTGGGAAAAGATGGCGCATGAGGTCGAACGCATGGGCGGACAGGTTCTTATGAACCGTTCCGTCAACAAAATCCTGTTCGACGGCGAACGCGTAACGGCTGTCGAAACGTCGGACGGCACGCGCTTTTCGGGCGATTATTTCTTCTCCTCCATGCCGATTTCTGATTTGGTGCGCGCAATGGGCGACACCGTTCCGCAGTCGGTTCAAACGATTGCCCAGGGGCTCCCGTACCGCGATTTTATCACCGTGGGCGTGCTGGTCGATCGCATGAAGCTCAAGAACGAAACCAACTGCAAAACCTTGGGCAATATCGTGCCCGACTGCTGGATTTATGTGCAGGAGCGCGACGTGCATATGGGGCGCATGCAGATTTTCAACAACTGGTCACCCTATATGGTCAAAGACCCGCTGCACACCGTTTGGATTGGGCTGGAGTATTTTTGCGCAGAAGGCGATTGGATGTGGGAGATGCCAGACGCCGACTTCATCCAAATGGCAAAGGACGAGTTGGTCAAAATGGACATCGTCGATGCGGATGCGTTCTTGGACGCCACGCGGCTGCGCATCAAAAAGGCGTATCCCGCCTACTTCGGCACCTATGATCAATTCGATACGGTCAAAACGTACTTGGACGGGTTTGCGAACCTCTTCTGCATCGGCAGAAACGGGCAGCATCGCTACAACAACATGGATCATTCCATGCTGACGGCGATGGAGGCGGTGCGCGCCATCCAAAATGGCACGGACAAAGCTGCCATTTGGAACGTCAACACCGAGGAATCCTATCACGAGACAAAGGAGAAGCCGTGCGATGGAGATTGACGCACTCAAACTGTACCGCACCGACATGCTCTTTGCCGCGTGCGTCGTGGTGCTGTTGCTGGGATTCGACATCCTTTGGCAGTACGCATTCCCCAAAAAGCGCAAACAGCCATCGGATAAGACGAGCCAATGGTTCATCGCGTGTTCCATCTTTGCCATCACATGGCTGGTGCTGTATGCGCTGAACAACCACGAGTTCGTCGGATACAACAACTATTCCTACCTGTCCGAAGCGCTGCTCAATGGGAAGATCGACTGCGTGCTGCCCGACTATCTCGAATCCATCGAGCTGGGCGGCAAGGAGTATATGCATTTCGCACCGGGCGTGTCGTTCATTCTGCTGCCGCTCGTTGCAATCTTCGGCGTCTCCGGCGTCAACTACGCCTATGTGGGCTTTACGCTGGGCGCGGGCAACGCGGTGCTGTTCTATTTCCTGCTGTGCAATCTCAAGATTGGCAAAACGGTGCGCGAACGGCTGCTTTGCACGCTGCTTGCCATCTTCGGCACGGTGCACTGCTTCTTGGCGGCGGTGGCGCACTCGTGGTTCATTGGGCACGTCGCCTCTTGGTTTTGCTTGTTCGCCGCAGGCGTGCTGCTCACCTGCCCGTACCGCGACAAAAAGCGTGCGGCAGTCGCGCAGCTGTTTGCAGGGCTGTTCTTTGGGCTGGCGGTGTGCTGCAGGCTGTCCAATCTGTTGGGCGCGCCCGTCTTCATCGCCTATATTCTGCTGTATCGTCCCAAGAAGGAATGGCTGTGGTACGGCATTCCGTTTATGCTCGGTGCAGCCGTCTTTGGCGGCGCCTATATGTGGATGAACTATACGCGCTTTGGCACGATCATGGACAAGAGCTACAACCTCACCCACCTGAAGGACTTTTATAAGCCGCTGTACTACTACATGCAGGAGGAACTGTCCGACGCCAAGTCGCAAATGACGTTCTTGAACGCGGTCGAGAAGATGGACTGGGAAACGGCGTTCCCCACCGTCAGCGACAAGCTGCGCTTCATCCAATACCTGCAAGACCGTGCGGGCGAAGGGTGGAATTACTGCACCAACGTACCCACCTATGCGCTGTCGGACGTGGGCAGTCAAGAGATTACGGACACGTTCTATTCCATCGTCCAATCCAGCTTCCCGTCGGTGGAGGGGCCGTTGGGCGTCTCGCATCTGCCGTGGAATTTGGAAACCATCTTTTGGATGATGCCCAAAAAGTCCGACACCGCGCCGTACATCTATCCGTCGATCACGGGCGTATCCATCACGGCAATTTCTCCCGCGCTGTATTTTTGCTTGGTTCCGCTGTGGACAAGGCGCAAAAAGCCCATGACTTGGGTTGCGCTCGGTACGATGGTCTTGACGGCGATTCCGTTTTTGCTCAACTACGGCAACGGCACCGTGCAGTTTGGTGCGCGCTACGCCATGGACTTTCTGCCCAACATGATATTGTTGGCGTGCGTCGGGCTGACGGAGCACAAGTTCCGCTGTTGGAAGACGGCGTTGATCCTGTTCTGCGTGCTTGCCAACGTGTGGGGGCCAATCTACTGGCGCTACTTCGTCCTGTAAAGAAACTCTATTGCAAAGGGGCTGTTTTTGAAACAGCCCCTTTTGACGCGCGATCAGATTTTGCTCTCGGCAGGCAAGAACCTGCTGACAAAAGCGGGATCGAGATAGGAACCCTCGTCGCCCTTTGGCTCGTTTTCTCGGTGATAGTCGGGCGTCTTGATGAACCGACTCCATGCATAAAGTGAGATCAGATCGGAGCTCAACTCGTTTGCATAGGCGGCTTCCGTATGCCATGCCTGATGGCAGACACAGCAGCGGACGACCTTGTTCTTTGCGGTGACATGGATGACGCTCCAGTTCTCCACATTCGGTACTTTGCAAGTACACTTGTACCCCTTCATTTATTCCCCCTTATTCGCTATGATAGCAGCTGTCGCGCCTGTGCGTGCAAGAGTTCGCGGTACGCATCCAACGTGATGGTGTTGCAGACGGTCGGGCTGTTAAACTGAAATACTTTGTCGTATTGATAGCTGTAAGCGGCAGATTTGCCCAAAATGAGCTGGTCGCGCACATCGATTCCCAGCTTGGTGCAGACGTCTGCAATCAGCTCGGCGGCGCGCTTGTCGTCCTCCGAAGGCAGGATGACGCCGGAAGGGTGGTTGTGGGTGAGAATGAGGAAGCGCGCCTTTTGCTGCAAGGCAATTTCGATCACATGGCGCGGCTCCAAGGCGACACAGCTCAAGTTGCCCACCGCCAAAACGTCAGCGTGCAGCACGCGCATATAGGAATCCAAACAGATCAGGCGCAGCGTTTCGTAGCGGTCGACCTGCGCCAGCGTCAGCGCATATTGACACGCCTGTTGGGGCGTCATGAGCGAGACCTTGCCGCCCTTGTCGGACATGGACTGCAGCGTGATGCGCTTGTTGACGTCGTGTATGAGATGCAGAAAGACGGCTGCCTGCTCCCCAACGCCTGCAACCGTCATGAGGTCGGATACGGAGGCTGCCAAGACGCCGTCCAACGACCCAAAGCGCGTCATCAAAAGATGCGCCGTTTCGTTGACGTCCCGACGCGGAATGGCATACGTCAAGAGCAGCTCCAAAACATTGTGATCAGGCAACCCATCCAAACCCGAGACGCGGTAAGCGGCGCGGATGCGTGCGCGATGTCCTTCATGCATTCCTTTCTCCATTCGAAGCCCCCCAAATAATGGAAAACAGAATATGAAAAAAGACAGCCCGCAATACAGGATCACGGGCTGTCAAGCGTGTTAGATTTTTTTGAGAAGGCCGGTGGCGTCGTTGAAGGCGTTGATGAGCGTGTCAATCTCGCCCATCTGGTTTTGGACGTTCGTCCAGTAGTCCTTGTCGTACCACTGTGCGTTCAGCTCCTGTACCGTCTTGCCCTGCTGCTCCACCCAAGTGTAATACTTGAGGTTGTGGATGCGCTTGCGGGTCTCGTAGGTCAATTCCTCCATGGAATCGGTGCGCAGACCGTGCATATGCTCTGCGTAATCGGCGGCAGCCATCACAGGCGTGTACGCGCCGTCGGCATCTTCCAGTTCCTTGATGCGGCTCTGGTACATGACGGCGGAGTCGGTGCAGACGGAAGCGAGGATGTCGTCTTCGGTCAGCTCGTAGTACTTTGCCATCTTGATGCAGCACAGCATGTTGGCAATGCCCGAAATGCCAAACAGCGACAGCTTCTCAATGAATTCAGCGGGAACGCCCACTTCTTCCACGAGGTACTTCTGCCCGATGGGATCGTTGAAGAGGCGGAGGAGCTTCTGGCTGTATTCATCGTCGATGGCGATCACCATGTCGGTGTTCTTGACGTTGTGAATCCACGGCACATGCTTGTCGCCAATACCTTCGATGCGGTGACCGCCGAAGCCGTTGTTCAACAGCGTGGGGCACTGCAGCGCTTCGCCGACCGCCAGCTTGGAATCGGGATACTGCTCTTTCAGATAGTCGCCTGCGCTCATCGTGCCTGCGGAACCGCTGGTAAATGCGGCGCCTGCGAAGCGACCCTTTTCACCACGAATCTTCTCGACCACTTCCGCGATCGCATGACCGGTGACCTGATAGTGCCAAAGGGGATTGCCCATTTCTTCGAACTGGTTGAAGATCATGACGTCGGGACGCTGGCGCAAACGCTTGGTCTCGTCGAAGATCTCCTTGACGTTGGATTCGCAGCCCGGCGTGGCGATGATTTCGCCCGCAACGGTCTTGAGCCACTCAAAGCGCTCTGCCGACATTTCTTCGGGCAGAATGGCGATGGAGTTGCAAGCCAACAGTGCGCTGTTGTATGCGCCGCCGCGGCAGTAGTTGCCCGTGGAGGGCCAAACCGCCTTGTGGTAGGTGGGGTCAAACTGACCGGTCACCAGACGCGGAACGAGGCAACCAAAGGATGCGCCGACCTTGTGACAGCCGGTCGGGAACCACTTGCCCACCAACAGGATGATGCGCGCCTTGACGCCCGTCAGCTCTTTCGGCACTTCGATGTAGTTGACTTCGCCAAACTTGCCGTCGCCGCCCTTTTCGATGGGGTTGTTCTTCCACGTGATGCGGAACAGATTCAGCGGATTCAAGTCCCAAAGACCAACGTTGGTCAGCTTGTCCTGAATCTTCTCGGGAATCAGCGCAGGATTCTGCATCTGTGCAATGGTGGGGATGATGATGTTCTTCTCGCGTGCTCTGTCGATCGAACGCTGCAGGTTCTCACGATTCATAGTCAAATCGATCATTTTCTTGCTCCTTTTATTTCTTTGTGGATTGCTCCACTCATTCACCTTATCCATCATACACGGCTTTTTTGCTTTTGTAAATAAGAAATCACACAATATACTAAATAATTTTTTGTATTGAAAAATAATTTTGGAACATTTGCTATCTGCAGGAAACAATGGTACAATAGTTTGGGAGGCTGTGATGGCAAACATTGGGATTTCGACCGCGAGTTTTTTCGACCGTGTGATGCTGGAGGACGCGCCGCAGCTATTGCGCCAATGGGGCGTGACGGAGGCGGAGTATTTCCTAAACTGTCGCGGCGAGTACGCACCCGCGTTCCTTGATCTGCTGGTCAAGCGCACGCAGGACAACGGCATTCGCGTCACAAGCGTGCATCCCATGAGCCTCATGTTCGAGCCGCAGCTGTTTTCGCCCCATCCGAGGCAGTTCCAAGAGGCGTGTGCCGAATACGAACAGGTTTTAGCCGCGGGCGAACGGCTGGGCGCCGATCATTACGTCATGCACGGCGCGCCGACGCTGGCGGGCGTCACCAAAAATCTTCAGATCGAGCGGCTTGCCAAGGTGTTCGACCTGCTGTGCGATCGGGCGGCGGATCACGGGCTGCAGCTCACGTTAGAGAATGTGAGCTGGTGCATCTTCCAAACGCCGTCGTTTGCCGCCGCGCTGGAGCAGCAAATGCAGCGCGATACGCTGCGCTACACGCTGGACGTCAAACAAGCGATCCGTGCGGGACAAGACCCGTTGGCGTTTGCAAAAGCGCTTGGCAAAAAGATTCTTGCGGTACACGCGGTAGACTGCGATATGCACGGCGCAAAGCCGCGCTTTTGCTTGCCGCCGCAGGGCGGATACGACTTTCACACGCTGCTGCAAGCGCTCACGGAAAACGGTTTCGACGGCGTGGTGCTGTTGGAAGCGTACAGCGATATGTACCAAACGTTGGACGAACTCAAAAACGCATTTGAAGCGTTAAAAAATAGCTGCAACAAGTAGGAGGGTTTATGCAAATTCAAAATGCCGCGTGGCGCGAGTCCATGCGAATCACGGTGGACTACAACAACATGATGCAAGAAGCGATTGGGGAGCGGGGGCTGACCGAACGCGAACTTTTTGCGCTTCCCATCGCGCAATCCGTTTTGGCGATGGAACAAAAGCGCGACCAAATGAAGTGGCGTGCGCTTCCGCACAACCAAGATGCGGTTGTGGAGCAGATTCTTGCCACGGCGGCGACGGTGCGCGCACGGTTCGAGAATTTCGTCGTGCTGGGCATCGGCGGCAGTGCGCTCGGCCCCATTGCGGTGCAGCAGGCTCTGTGCCATCTGCATTACAACGACCTGCCCAAGGCAAAGCGCGGCGGCCCGCGCCTGTATGTCGAGGACAACATCGACCCCGAACGCATGGCGGCGCTGCTGGACGTCATCGACCCGAAAACGACGTGCTTCAACGTTATCACCAAGTCGGGCAGCACCTCCGAAACCATGTCGCAGCTGCTCATCATCACCGATCTGCTGCACAAGACGGTGGGCGCCGACATTTCCGACCATCTCATTGCCACCACGGATGCCGAAAAGGGCAATCTCATCAAAATTGCCAAGCGAGAGGGCTTGACCACATTCTTTGTTCCCGATGGCGTGGGCGGACGGTTCTCCGAGCTTTGCCCCGTGGGGCTGTTGGCTGCGGCGGTTTGCGGCATCGACATTCGCGCACTGCTTGCGGGTGCAGCGTATATGGACGAGCTGACCCAAAACAAGAATCTGACCGAGAATCCCGCTTACCTGATGGCGGCGCTGCAGGTGGCGGCGATGCGGCGTGGCGCGAACATCCATGTACTCATGCCCTACGCCGATTCCCTCAAATACATCTCCGATTGGTACGCGCAGCTTTGGGCGGAATCCTTGGGCAAGGCGACGGACAACGCGGGACGCACCATTCACGCGGGACAAACGCCCGTGAAGGCGCTTGGCGTCACCGACCAGCATTCCCAAGTGCAGCTTTACACCGAAGGCCCGTTTGACAAGGTGCTGACGTTCCTCAGCGTCGAACGCTATCGTGCCGTCACCGCAATTCCCGATGGCTATTTGGACATCCCGGACGTTTCGTTCCTGTGCGGACACACGCAAAACGAGCTGATTGCGGCAGAAGAAAAGGCGACGGAATACGCCGTGATGAAGAGCGGACATCTGTCCTACGGCATTCGTCTGCCCGAAGTCAACGCCTTCACCGTGGGCGAGCTTCTGTATCTGTTCGAGATTATGACGGCATTTGCGGGCGAGCTGCTTGAGCTGAACGCCTTTGATCAGCCGGGCGTGGAGGAAGGCAAAAAGGCAACCTACGCGCTGCTGGGCAAGCCGGGCTTTGCAGAAAAGAAAGCCGAGCTGGACGCGGCGCCTGCCAAGAAGGAAGCTTACATCATTCGATGAAACGACTGACCGCCCGAACCAAAGCCCCCTATCGTGTGGACGTCGTGACGATTGTGTTCGTCTCGGCTCTGGTTTTGTTCGGGCTGGTGACGCTTTTGGACGTGCTTTCCGATCCCTTCGACGGGACGGAGAGCACGTTTGCCGATTTTTTCGGTCGGCTCAATCTGCAATACTGCACCCGTCAGCTTGCCAACATCGGCATCTCCATGGGCGTGCTGCTGCCGCTTGCGCTGTTCGACTACGAGCGCTACAAGCCCTTTGCCAAGACGGCGTACTGCATCTGCTTGGTGCTGCTTTTTTTGCTGGTGATTGCGGGCGAAAGCACACGCGGCGCATTGGGCTGGTACACCATCGGCACGCGTGCGTTTCAACCATCCGAAATCACCAAGGTTGTGCTCATCATCGTACTGTCCAAGGCTGCGTCCGAAGCGTATGACCGCCGTGGCGCACTGCGCAATTTCAAAGATGTGGGCGTGTGCTTCCTGTACTTTTTTGTCCCGTTTGTGCTGGTGCTTTTGCAGCGCGACTTCGGCACCGCCATGGTCATGCTCATCATCTTTGCAGGCGTGCTGTTTTGCGTGCGCATCCATTGGGTGTACGTCTTGGGCGGCGTCGCGGCACTGGGCGCGGGCGGCGTGGCAAGCTGGATGTTCATCCTGACCGACACGCAAAAAGAGCGCATCCGCGTCTTTTTAGACCCTGCCCGCGACTTGGAAGGCGAGGGGATGAACGTCCTCCACGCCAAGCAAATCATTGGCAGCGGCGGATTCTGGGGCAAGGGCTACTTCACCAAGGGCACGCTGGTGCAGACGGGCTATGTGCCCGAATGGCATACCGATTTCATCTTTTCGGGCATTGGCGAGGGCGTCGGATTCTTCGGCGCCATGCTGTTGATTCTGGCGTTTTTCCTGCTGCTGTTCCATTGGCTGCATACGGCGCTGCGCGCCCGTGACACGTTCGGCCGCTGCCTGATCGTGGGCTGCACCGTCATGCTTGCGGCGCACATCTTCGAAAACATCGCCATGAATTTGGGCGCCATGCCGGTCACGGGCATCCCGCTGCCGTTCATCAGCTACGGCGGCTCCAATATGCTGGCGTCGCTGGCGTGCGTCGGCATTGCCATGAGCGTGTACGCCCGCGCTTCCATGGGGAGGCGCACGTTATGATTTTGCGCAGGCTGACGGAGGCGGACGCAGGGGACGCCCGTGCGCTTTGGCAAACGCTGTTTGGCGATACGGACGCGTTTACAAGCTGGTATTTTTCCCATCGCTTTTGTCCGCAGCGCTCCTTTGGCATGTTCGAAGGGAATACGCTGCTTGCCATGACGCTTGGACGGGAAGTACCCGTCGCGGTAGCGGGGAAGCCGTGTCGCGCCTTGCTCATTTCGGGCGTTTGCACCGTGCCTGCGTATCGCAAACAGGGCATGATGCATCGGTTGGTCGCCGCACAGCTTGCCGACGCCAAGGCAGACGGATTCGACTTTGCCTATCTGCATCCCGTGCGGGACGATCTTTACAAAAAACTTGGGTTTGTGGACGCAACGCGCAGCGGAAAGCTCTGCTTGGAAGCGGCGACGCCCGCAGCGGGGCTGACCGTTTCGGAATGCGATGCGCCCGCAGTTTTGCTTTCGGTCTATCAAGCGTTTTGCCGCACGCACAACGGCATGGCAATCCGCGATGAGAAGGCGTTTGCGCTGTGCATGGCGGATTACGCTCAAGACGGCGGCAAATGCCTTGTGGCGCAGGACGAGACGGGGGAGACGGTCGGGTACGCCTGCTATCTGCCCTGCGACGCCGAGGTTCCGGAGCTGTTGGGCGTAAGGAAAGAAGCGTTTGACGCGCTGCTGCATGCGGTTTTGGAGAGGGTCAAGCGCCCCGTCACCGCCACGATTCCGCCGGAATGCGTGCCGGAATCGGCGCGTGCCGTCGGGATGCAATATGCGCTGCTGCACGCGAATTTTTCGCTTCCGCTGCAAAACGGGTTTTGCCTTGACAGCTATTGAGCGCCCACGGTGGGCGAAAATGCGTGGAAAAAGGCATTGACAAGGCGTGCCGATTTTGTTATAATCCACCTTGCGCGAGGAGATGTGTCCGAGTGGCTTAAGGAGGCGGTCTTGAAAACCGTTGATGCGCGAGCATCCGTGGGTTCAAATCCTACCATCTCCGCCATTTCTTCCCAATTCGTGCACGCAGAAGTACCCAAGCGGCTATAAGGGGCTCCCCTGCTAAGGGAGTAGACTGAGGTAATCGGTGCGTGGGTTCAAATCCCACCTTCTGCGCCAAAGAAAAGAAGTCTTCGGACTTCTTTTTCTTTCGCGCAATGAAATTTGCCCTTGCTGCCCGCAAGGGCAAATTTCATTGCACCATACAGCAAAACCACCCCAAGGGCGGTCAGACTGTCAAAGAACCGCACCTCGCTTGTGAGATGCGGTTCTTTGACAGTCTGAAGTGACTTCCTCGGAAGTCACTTTTTAAGTCACTCGTTTTATATCGTGCGGTATAAACCGAATAAAGATGCAGAAATTTGCTCTTTAGAATTATACCACAACCTATAAAACATTCCACGTTTTATAATGCTTTGCGTTTATTTTATACGCGTGCATAAAAAACGTGGAAAGATGAATATGGTACCCGATAGGGGAGTCGAACCCCTGTTACCGCCGTGAGAGGGCGGTGTCCTAGGCCACTAGACGAATCGAGCACGCAAGAAAGATAATACAAAAGAATCGTTGCGCTGTCAAGACTTTTTTGAAAATTGTCCGACTTTTTTACGGAACTTGCCAATCGATGGGCGTCTGTCCCGACTGCGTCAGAATCGCATTTGCCTTGGAAAAATGCTTGCAGCCGAAGAATCCGTTGTAAGCCGACAGGGGGGAGGGGTGCGGCGCTTCCAGCTTGACATGGATGGGATTTTGCACCAGCTTTGCCTTGTTGCGGGCGTTGGCGCCCCACAGCAAAAACACAACGGGCGTTTGCTTTTGATCCAGCACGCGAATCACCGCGTCGGTAAACTGCTCCCAACCCATGTTCTTGTGGCTGTTCGGCTGATGTGCGCGCACGGTCAGCACGTTGTTCAGCAGCAAGACGCCCTGCTTTGCCCAGCACGTCAAATCGCCCTGCGTCGGCGGATTGATGCCGACGTCCTGCACCAGCTCCTTGTAGATGTTGACCAACGACGGCGGAATGGCGATGCCCCGCTGCACCGAAAAGCTCAACCCGTGGGCTTGCCCTTCGCCGTGGTACGGGTCTTGCCCGATGATAACCACCTTCGTGTCGTGGCAGGCGGTCAGCTTCAGCGCGTTGAAGATGTCGTACATATCGGGATAGATCGTGTGCGCACGATATTCCGCCGCCAAAAACTGCCGCAGCGCCACATAGGACGGCGCGGCGAACGCATCCACTAACAGCGCGTCCCAGTCGTTTCCAAATTGGATCATGTGAACCCCACTTTCTATAAGAAAGTATACACCCTGCACGCCGCGCTTGCAAGGGGCGGACAGACCTGTTATACTGTGCGCAAGGAGCATGCTTATGGATTTTTTTACACAACTGGAACGCTACGTTCCCTATGACGCGCAGGAAGCCGCCGACCGTTTGGTGATGCTGGACTGTCTGCAAACGCATCCGCATCTGTACGATCGCACCGACCTGCTGGCGCATTTGTCCGCCTCCGCGTGGATCGTTAACGCCACACGCGACAAGGTTCTGATGATTTACCACAACATCTACAAATCGTGGGCATGGACGGGCGGACACGCCGACGGCGATCGGGATTTGCTTGCCGTGGCGCTGCGCGAAGCACAGGAAGAAACGGGGTTACTTGGCGTGCGTCCCGTGTCGGACGCGCTGTTCTCTGTGGAAACGCTGACGGTCAATCCGCATTGGAAACGGGGCGCCTATGTGACGAGCCATCTGCACATGAACGCGACCTACCTTTTAGAAGCGGATGAACGGGCGCCGCTGCGCATCAAAGCGGACGAAAACAGCGGCGTGCAGTGGTTCCCATTGGACGACGCCGTCATGGCTTGCACCGAGCCTTGGATGCGCCCCGTCTATCAAAAGCTCAACGAGAAGCTCAAACTGCTATGAAAAAGCTCATCTTGATCGTCGGCGAATTGGCGGCGGGCAAATCGACGTTGGCACAGCAAATCGCCGCCCGCTACGGCGTGCTTGCCGTGACAAAAGATCGTCTCAAGGAACTGCTTTGCGATACGTTCGGCTACGAAACGCGGCTTGAGAATCTCAAGCTCAGCTTCGCCGCGTTCGATTTGATGCTGCATCTGTTTTACCGTTCCGCCGAGGCGCAGACGCCGCTGGTCTTAGAAAGCAACTTTCGCCAAAGCGAGCTGGATCGGCTCAAAACGGCGGCAGAACAATGCGGTTACGAAACGCTCACCCTGTCGTTGGGCGGCGACCTGCACGTTTTGCATCAGCGCTTTTTGGAGCGCATCGCGTCGGGCACGCGCCACACGGCGCATCTCGCGCAGGACTTAACTGCCTTCGAAGACTTCAAGGCAATCTCCTTTTCCGAGAACCCGCGCACGCTCTTTGGCACGATCCTTACGCTCGACACCACAAAAGAAGGCGCACCGAAGGATTTTTCCTCCGATGCGCGTATCCAAGCATTTTTAATCGACTCAGAATAGTCCCGTGATGTTGCCCTTTGCGTCCACGTCGATCTGTTCGGCGGCTGGATGCTTGGGCAGCCCCGGCATGGTCATGATGCTGCCCGTCATGGCAATGACAAAGCCCGCACCGGCGGCGACCTTGACGTTTTTCACCGTGATTTTATAGTCGCGGGGCGCATTGCGCAGCTTCGCATCGTCCGAAAAGCTGTACTGTGTCTTCGCCACGCAGATGGGCAAATTGCCATATCCAAGCTCGGTAAGCCGCTCAATTTGCTGCGCGGCTTTTTCAGTGTAGGTTACGCCGTCCGCATGGTAGATGCGGGTGGCAATGGCAAAGAGCTTTTCCCGAATCGGAGCGTCCAACGGATAGCAAAATTGAAGGGCAGAGGGCGTTTCACAAAGCGCACACACCGTTTTTGCCAATTCCACACCGCCAAGCCCGCCCTTTTCCCACACTTCGGACAGCGCAACGGGCAGCCCGTGTTGCGCACAGGCGGCTTGCACGGCAGAAAGCTCCGCTTCCGTATCGGACGGGAACCGATTGACGGCGACGACGCAAGGCAGCCCATACACATTGCGGATGTTGTCCGCGTGTTGATAGAGGTTTTCCATCCCTGCATGCAGCGCGGCAAGGTTCTCCTCGGTCAGCGCGTCCTTCTCGACGCCGCCATGATATTTCAAAGCGCGCACGGTTGCCACCAACACCACGGCGTCGGGGGCAAGCCCCGCAAGGCGGCACTTGATGTCCAAAAACTTTTCCGCACCCAGATCCGCGCCGAAGCCTGCTTCCGTGACGCAGTATTCCCCAAGCTGCAGCGCAAGCCGCGTGGCGATTACGCTGTTGCAGCCGTGGGCGATGTTGGCAAAGGGACCGCCGTGGATGAGCGCAGGCGTATGCTCCAGCGTCTGCACCAAATTGGGGCGAATGGCGTCCCTGAGCAGCGCAGCCATGGCGCCTGCCGCGTGCAGGTCGGATGCCGTGATGGGCGCGTCGGCTTCGGTATAGCCCACGATGATGCGTCCAAGCCGCGCCTTCAAATCGGATAGATTCTCCGAAAGACACAGCACCGCCATGACTTCGCTCGCTACGGTGATGTCGTATCCGTCCTCGCGGGGCACGCCGTTTGCCTTGCCGCCCAGCCCGCAGGTGATTTTGCGCAGCGCACGGTCGTTCATGTCCACACAGCGCCGCCAAGTGATTTTGTCCAATGCAAACCCCAGCTCGTTGCCTTGGTGGATGTGGTTGTCAATCATCGCCGCCAACAGGTTGTTCGCCGCGCCGATGGCGTGAAAATCGCCCGTAAAGTGCAGATTGATGTCCTCCATCGGGACGACCTGCGCCATACCGCCGCCTGCAGCGCCGCCCTTGACGCCAAAGACGGGGCCAAGACTCGGCTCGCGCAGCGCGGCAATGGAACGATGGCCAAGGCGCCGCAGCGCATCCGCCAAGCCAACCGTGGTGGTGGTCTTTCCTTCGCCCGCAGGCGTGGGGGTGATGGCTGTTACCAAAATGAGCTTGCCGTTTGGCGCGTGGACGGCGGCAGGGTCGATCTTCGCTTTGGTTCGTCCGTAAAGCTCCACCGCATCGGCGGGAATCGCAAGCGCGTCCGCCACATCCGTGATGGAAAGCAAGGTGGCGCTTTGCGCAATTTGAATGTCAGACAGCATAAAAAACCTCCCAAGGAACATTGGTATCATTATAACAGGAAATGCACCGTTTGCAAGCGGTGTCAAAGCGAAAAACTGCTTGCACTATTTGCAGAATCTTGTATAATTAGAATTGAATTTATGGAAATAGGGAGGCATTTGAAATGAAGCGTCGAATGAGAGAATTGCTTGCAGTCCTGATCGTGCTTGCGCTGTTCCTTGCGCCTTTGGGCAGCATGGGCAAAACGCTTGCAGCGACGGAATCAAACAAGGTTCCCGCTGATGCAGTGGCATGGGATGGGTCGATTGCTGCCGCCTTTGCGGGCGGCACGGGCGCAGCGGATGCCCCATTCCAGATCGAGAACGGTGCGCAGCTTGCATTCCTTGCACAGCAAGTGAACAGCGGCGTCGCCTATGCGGGCGCGTTCTTCGTCCTTACGGCGGACATTCTCCTCAACGACACGGCGGATTGGACGGCTTGGGGCACAACGGATGCCGAAACGAGTACGATCATGGCGCCTGCCAACGTGTGGACGTCCATCGGCACGCAGAATGAAACATCCGAATTGCCCTTCTCGGGCAGCTTTGACGGCGCGGGACATACCATTTTTGGGCTGTTCCTTTCCAACGAGCAAAGCGCCCAAGGGCTGTTCGGGTACTGCTATGCAGACGAAGAGAATGCCGCCATCGAGAACTTAACGATTGCATCGTCCTATGTGCGCGGCGGCGCCAATGTAGGCGCCATTATGGGCATGCTGGGCGGCAGCCATACGGTGCAAAACTGCCACAACGACGGAACAGTCTTTGGCACGATTGGCGACGTCGGCGGCATTGTGGGCAACGCGTTCGGCGTGCTGCAAGGCTGCACCAACAGCGGCGCCATCTTTGCCGAAGGCGACAATGCGGGCGGCATTGCAGGCGAAAACGCGGCAACAATCTCCAACTGCAAAAACCTTGGCGCACTCGTCAGCACGAGCGACAACGCGGGCGGCGTCACGGGTTACGCTTGGGACGTACTGTTTGACTGCACCAACAGCGGCGCCGTGCAGGGCAATGCGTCCGTTGGCGGCGTGGCAGGCAGTATGCAGGATAGTATCATGTTGAACTGCCAAAACAGCGGCGCAATCAGCGGCGTCAACGACGTCGGCGGCTTGGCGGGTTCCGTATTTGCGGAAGGCATGGCGGCTGTTCAAAACAGCGCAAACAGCGGCGCGATCAGCGGTTCCGGCACGAACATCGGCGGAATCGTGGGCAGGCTCGACACGTTTTTGAGCACGGTTGCCGCGACAAACTGCTATAACAGCGGCACGGTCAGCGGCGGGTTCGCCACGGGCGGACTGATTGGCAGATGCGACGCGGACAATCAAAGCAATGCGGCGCTGTGCAACAGCTACAACGTCGGCACGGTCAGCGGGGCTGGCAATTCGTGCGGCGGCTTGATGGGCGCGTATGAAAACGTCCTGTCGGCGCATTGCTTCTATCTTGCAAGCTGCATCGACGGCGGAACCGTGTTTGGCACATCGCTGTCCGAAGCAGAGTTGAAGCAAGCGCCGTCGTATATCGATTGGGACTTCCGCGATGTCTGGGCGATTGAAGCGACGGACGCATATCCGTATCCGCAGTTTGCGCGAACGCTGTCCGCCTACGCCGAAGAAGCCTCCGTTTGGGACGGCAGCGTGGCAGCCGCGTTTGCACAAGGCGACGGGTCGGAGGGTGCTCCCTATGTCATCACGACTGCGGCAGGGCTTGCCTTGCTGGCGTCCGACGTCCATGCGGGCACAACCTACGAAGGCACATTCTTCCGTTTGGATGCGGACGTCGTGTTGAACGACTGCACCGCAAAATACTGGGTCAGCACGGCGACGCCATGGACGCCCATCGGCGCATCGACGCAAAGCGGATTTCAAGGCGTGTTCGACGGGAACGGCCATACCGTATTCGGCGTCGTGGCGGAGGGCGCGAGAAACGTCGGCGTATTCGGCTGGGTACAGGGCGGCACAATCCAAAACCTCACCGTAGCCGATTCCTATATCTGCGCCGCACACGCGGCGGGCGGCATTGTGGGACTGCTGGAGCAAGGGACGATTACGGGCTGTCAAAACCTTGCATCGGTCAACGGCGGCGACGGCATTGGCGGCGTCGTGGGCGAATGCACCGACAGCGACGTCACGCGCTGCAGCAATGCGGGCACGGTGTACGGCTGCGAGAATGTCGGCGGCGTCGTGGGAAACTATGCCGCCAACGTCTGCACAAAATCCATCGAAACCTGCTATAACCTCGGTGCGGTTGGCGGCGTTTCCACCGTGGGCGGCATTGCGGGAACATTTGGCACTGCGCTTGGCACCGCCACCCTCAAGGCGTCCTTCAACAAAGCTTCGGTCACCGCCGTTGCAAGCTGCGTCGGCGGAATCGTAGGTGTGAACCGCTCCTATCGGGGCGTTTCAACCATACAGAATTGCTACAACGTCGGCGCGGTCAGCGGGTACGACCAAGTGGGCGGCGTTGCGGGCTGCAACGAATCGACTGCGACGGACGATGCTTCGGAGCAAGCACACGCACATGTGCGCACGTGCTACAATGTCGGCACGCTCACCGCCACGGGCGCCCTGCTTGGCGGCGTCGTCGGCAGCAACCGCTCGAACGCGTATGGGGAGGGCGTTGCGCAGTCGCTGATTGAAGACTCCTGTTATCTCGATAGCTGCGGCGCAAGCGTTGGCACGACAAATGCGGAAGGCACGGGAATGGCACAATTCCAAGATATGGTCATGCGCACCGACGCACAGCTTCGCGTGCAGGCGCAATACGGCGACGCGTTCGATTTCGATACCACTTGGACAATGGAAGGCGACCCCACATACCCGTATGCGGAGCTGAAAGAGAACCTGCTGCTTCCGACGTTCTCTGTCACCTATGTGGCAAACGGCAATACGGTGGAAACGTTTTCGGTCACTTGCTACGAAACGCTTTCTGACATCCCGTCGGTTCCGTACCGATACGGCTACAGCGGCGCGTGGGATGTGGATTTGACGGGCGTCGCCATCACGCAGTCGTATACCGTGACGGCGGTCTACACCTACACGGGGGTCTACGGCGACGTCAATATGGACGGCACCGTCACGTCGGCGGACGCCTCCGCACTCATGCGATATATCGTGGGTCTTGAAACGCTGTCCGAGCACGTGCGCATCTTGGCAAACGTGAACGGAGACACCGTAATCACGTCCTCCGACGCCACCGATATTCTGCGGTATGTCGTGGGCTTGCTGGATCACTTTGCCGTCGTCAAATAGCATTTTACAAGCGTGGCGACCGTTCCAATCGGGGCGGTCGCCGCTTCTTTTTACGGGACTTGACGCAAACGAGATTCGGCACAAGTGAAAATTGACAGATGCGAACGAATTTGGTAGAATAGCGGCAGAATTCGTCGCGGAGGCGTCATATGGTCTTTTCCAGCCTCACTTTTTTATTGCTCTTTCTTCCGGCGCTGTTGGCGCTGTATTTCATATGTCCAAAGCTCAAATGGCGCAACGCAATCCTGTTGTTCTTTTCGCTCGTCTTCTATGCATGGGGAGAACCCAAATGGATTGTGTGCATGGTGGGCGCGACGCTGGTCAACTATCTGGCGGCGCTGTGGATGCAAAAGGCAAAGCAGCAGCGGTGGCGGCGCGTGGCGCTGCTTGCGGGCGTCGTCGTTTCGCTGGGCGCGTTGGTCTATTTCAAATATACAAACTTCTTCCTTTCCAACCTTGCCGCGCTCTTTGGCACGGCGTGGACGCTGCCTGCGGTGACGCTGCCCATCGGCATCAGCTTCTACACGTTCCAAATTCTCACCTACACCGTGGATGTCTATCGCGGCAAGGCGGCGGTGCAGCGCAACCCGTTCAAGCTGCTGCTTTACGTCAGCTGCTTCCCACAGCTCATCGCCGGGCCGATCGTGCAGTATACGGACATTGCCGCGCAGCTGGATGCGCGTACCACATCACTGACCGACTTTGGTGACGGCATGGGGCGCTTTGCGGTGGGGCTGGGCAAGAAGGTCTTGCTTGCCAACCTTTGCGGCAAAATGCTCGAAGCGCTGCTTGGCGGCGGCGCGGCAAGCACGGCGGGCGCATGGCTTTCCGCCATCCTGTATATGCTGCAAATCTACTTCGATTTCTCCGCCTATTCCGATATGGCAATCGGCTTGGGGCGCGTGTTGGGCTTCCGCTACAAAGAAAACTTCAACTACCCGTACATCTCCGACAGCGTATCGGGGTTTTGGCGCAGATGGCACATTTCACTGGGCAGCTTCTTCCGGGAATATGTGTACATCCCGCTGGGCGGCAACCGCGGCGGCGTCGCCAAAACCGTGCGCAATCTCCTGATCGTTTGGACATTGACGGGGCTTTGGCACGGCGCAAGCTGGAATTTCCTCCTGTGGGGCGTTTACTACGGGGTGTGGATCATCTTGGAACGGTTCGTTCTGCAAAACGTTTTAACACGCATTCCAAAGGCGATTCGCATTTTGGGCACGCTCTTGGTCGTGCTGTTCGGGTGGGTGCTGTTCTATTACACCGACCTCAACGCGGCGTTTGCACACATGGGGCGGATGTTTGGCGTCGGCGCAGACGGGCTGTGGAATGCGGCGCTTACCGAGACGCTTCGCAGCTACACGGTGTTTCCAATCGTGGCGGCGGTGTGCGCGCTGCCCATCGTCCCCGCGCTCAAGCGCTTCTTCTTCGACCACGACACCAGACGCGCTTGGGTTGGCACGGCGCTTCAGTGGTGCGGACAGACGGCAGTCTTGCTGCTATCCGTCTTGGCACTGGTGGGGCAAAGCTACAATCCATTCATCTATTTCCGCTTTTAGCGGGTACGCACGCCATGCGCAATGGCCTCGCACTTTGCGCGGCGAGAAAGGGCAAGCATGCAACGGTTTCGCGGGTTTTTCCTTCGCTATCTGTGGGTTCTGGCGCTGGCAGCGCTGGGGCTTGTTACGCTTTGCACCGCGCCGCGTGCTGCCCGTGAAAGCACAGAGGAAAACCGCATGCTGGCAGGCTTTCCTGCTTGCAGCGCTGAAACCGTGTTCGACGGCAGCTTTGCTACGGGCGTAGAGAGCTGGCTTTCCGACGGGATCGCAGGCCGCACGTTCATGGTCAATACGGCGGCAAACGCCGAAGCGCTGTTTGCCATCCCACAGGATGCGGATACGTTGGCAAAACAGGCAATGGAAGCATTGGAGGCGGAGGCGGCAACCGCTACGCCCGACGGTGCTGTATATGAAACCGCAGCGCCTTCCGAAACGCCTGCCATTGACGACGGAGCGGAAACGGACGCAGCGGGCGCCATCCAAGAAACCACCTTTTGGATCGCGCGCACCGACGGGTCGGTTGACCATGTCTACACCTTTTCCGTTGCGAATGTGCAAAACGCCATCCACATTTTCAACTCGTTTCGCGCACTGCTGCCCGAAGACGGGCATGTGATTTTTTCCGAAGTGCCCATCGCCCAAACGGGAATCGGCTATCAAACCCATCGGGAAACGAACGTAGCGTGGGGCAGCGATGTAGAAGCGCAGCTGCAGGCGCATGCGGACGACGGCGTGTTGATCGTCAACGGCTGTGATGTGCTGCTGGAGCATTTGGAACAGAACGAATACGTCTATTTCCGCACCGACCACCATTGGACGCCGCTGGGCGCATACTACGTGTACGCGGCGATGATGCAGGCGCAAAACGTCAGCCCCATGGCGTACGAAGATTACGATTACACGGTGCATTCGTCGTTCATCGGCTCGGCGGGCAACACCCAATCCGCCGATTCGCTGCGTGCAAAGGCAGACACGTTAGAGGTCATTGCGCCCATCAGTCCCGTCCACAGCTACCTTCTCACGCGCCTTGTCAATCGGCAGGAAATCGACTATATGTTCCCTGCGCGCAACAGCTACACCGCCTATTTGGGCGGCACACGCGGCCCGTGGCGGCTGTTCGAAACGGGCTTTCAGACGGGACGCACGGCGCTTTTAATCGGTGATTCCTTCAGCAATGCGCTGCTGCCGTTCCTATTGCCCCATTACGATCGGGTGCTGATGGTCGACCTTCGCCCCACCTATTACGACGCGACGGAGGCGGGCGCAGGTATCAAGCAATACATCGAAGCGTACGGCGTCGACGACGTCTATATCATGGTCTGCTTTGCCACCAGCATCAATTCCAATTTCTTTACCAACGGCACCATCGTCGCACATATGGATGAGGAGGCGGCAGGATGAGCGAACCGACCGCACCGCAAGCACCCGTCACACAAACGCGACCCGCCTTGCGTACCCAAACCTATCTTGCAATCTGTCTGCCTGTGGGCGCCGTCTTGGTTGCGGCGGTCACACTGCTGCTCTGCTTTTTGCCGCGCATTCGCACCAACTTGGCGTGGCGCGCCGTTTGGCAAGGCGAGTTTTCAAGTGCGCGTGCGCTCGCGTCCGAATTGGACGCGGACACGCAGGAGCGCATCCGTTCGGAATGCACCTATTGGCAGGCGGTGACCGAGCAGGAAGCGGGCGCATACGAGCAGGCGGCGGCGCTGTTTTTGACGATCCCGAACCATCGAAACGCAGCCGAATGGGAGCAGGCGTGCCGCTATCGGATCGCGTACGGCGCGGAGCAAGCGGGCGACTGGGGAACCGCTTTATCGGCATACTTGGCGCTTGGCGGCTATCGGGACAGCGTGCAAAGCGCGGAACGCTGCCGCATGACGCTTGCAGAGCAGCTGTATCAAGCGGGGCAGACGTCGGCTGCCATTTCCGCCTACTTGGACATTGGAAGCGATGCGGCGATGGAACGCGCAGGACAGATTGCCATGGAGCTTTGCGGAAAGCGCGACCCAACCGCGGCGTTGAACGACTTTTTGGGCTTGAGCGAAGCCGATTTAGCACACTTGACGGCGCTCATCACACAACGCAGCGCGTTGCCCGTGGGCGTCTTGGCTGTGGGATTCTCGCATACGGTGGGCGTGACGGCGGACGGCACTGCGGTGGCGTGCGGCGACAACCAATTCGGGCAATGCGCGGTGGACGGTTGGCGCGGCGTGCGCAGGATTGCGGCGGGCGCGTTCCACACCGTGGCGCTTTTGGAGGATGGCACGGTCGTGGCGTGCGGCGACAATCGCTATGGGCAATGCAACGTGAGCGCGTGGCAAAACGTCGTGCAGGTCGTGGCGTGCGATTACGACACGGCGGCGCTGACCGCAGACGGCACGGTTCTTTATACGGGGTACCACGATTTCTCCGAAACGGCGTCTTGGCCAAAGGATTTGACGTCGCTTTGCGGCGGCAGCTTCGGGCTTGCCGCACTGCGCGAAAACGGCAGCGCCATGACCACAACCGCATCGGGCGACGTGGCATCGTTTTCCAAGCTCGTGGGGCTTTGGACGCACACGGGTTTTGCGGTGGGGCTCAGACAGGACGGAACCGTGCAAAATAGCGGCGTCCTTCTGCCGTCGTGGGCGGACGTTCTCACCCTTTCGGTCAGCGACACCCGCGTGTTGGCGCTGCATTTTGACGGCACGGTTTCCGAATTTGTGTTCCGCGATTCGGATGCGTTTGGCGTGACGGGGCAAACGAACGTCCTTGCGGTGGCGGCAGGCAACGTGCATACCGCAATTCTGTATGCAGACGGCGCCGTCCGCTGCTTTGGCAGCAACGATGCGGGACAATGCGAAGTTTCGCTTTGGTCGTTGCGCACCACCGCACCATAATGCGTTCTGCTGAAGGACGTTGTATCACAATCTCGATTTTGATTGACATTTTTCCGCACATCCTATATGATAAACTTTAACAATTTATGCGTTTGGAAGTGCTTCCTTCAAGCAAGAAGCCTTCCGTGAGAAGGAGCTTTGGATGCGAAACAACCGAATCGGAACAAAATCATAGAAAATCGTGCTGTCCGGAATGCTGGCGGCATTGTTGGTGCTTGGCGCACTGCCCGCCGTATCGCTTGCGGAGGAAGCGCCGCCAACCACCACCATTGACGGGGCGGTCTTCTATCAGCTGGACAGTGCCGCCGATTTGACATGGTTTGCCCAGCAGGTCAATGGCGGCTCCTGCGCCATCAACGCCATCATGACGGCGGATATTGTGCTGAACACGGGCGATCTTTCCGGCTACGACGGTTCAAGCAGCAATTCATGGACGCAATGGACGCCCATCGGCGACAGCAGTAACAACGGCTTCGTGGGCACGTTTGATGGGAATGGGCATACCATCAGCGGCGTTTACATCAATATCAACAATCAGACGAAAGGTCTGTTCGCACATATCAGTACCGGAGGCGTTGTAAAGAACCTTGGCATCGTCAATTCCTACCTCCGCTATTCCGGCACGTCGGAGACCAGCGTGGTCGGAGCCATCTGCGGGAACGCCTACAAATGCACCATTACAAATTGCTACAACACGGGCACCGTCAGCGGCGTCGGGAGAGTCGGCGGACTTTGCGCCGAAAGTTACAGGCTCACCATGACAAACTGCTATAACGCAGGCAAGGTTATTGCGACGGGCAACTTGGCCGCCGGCATTGTTGCATCCCCTTCCACCTTCTGCACATTCACGAACTGCTTCAACGTCGGCTCGATCACTGCGCCCTCCGATACGGGCGGGATCGTGTCATCAAATTATGGCATTGTCGTCAACAGCTATTATTCTTCCGACTGCGGCGGCGTTGGTAGCGGCACCGCAATGCCGACATCCAAATTTCAATCGGGCGAAGTGGCATATCGGCTGAACGGTTCCGTCAGCGGCGGCAGCCCTTGGCGCCAAACGCTGTCAGTGGACGAATATCCCGTGCTGGATTCCACCCATGGCATGATCTACTATGCTTATGCCGACTGCGACGCCCAAACATTGTCCTATTGCAATGTGCGCCACGATACGGCGGGACACAGCTATGATAACGGCGTCTGCATCTACTGCGGCGCGTATCAGGCAGCGGACAGCAACGCGAGCGGAATCTACGAAATTGCAAACGCAGGGCAGCTCCATTGGTTTGCAGCGTTGGTCAACGGCACGCTGACCGACGGCACGGCGCAGAATAGGGCGGCAGGCGGCATCCTGACGGCGGACATTACGCTTAACGACGAAACCTTCGAGTACATGGCTGCCACAGGCTTGGTCAAGGTGACGGACGGAACAAACGTCGGCTATGTGGACACGCGGGAGGGCAAGCAGGGCGACTGGTATGTGGACGCCAACGGCACAACCGCGGGCGCGTACAGCGGCACGCTCGATGTATGGACGCCCATCGGCGATTTTAACACCAGCAATCAAAACATCTATCTGGGCGCCTTCGACGGCGCAGGGCATTCCATTTCCGGCCTGTATACCGGCGACAGCGCGAAAAGCTATCAAGGGCTGTTCGGCTATGCAGCCTACGGCTTGATCGAGCGCGTGTGCGTCAGCAATTCCTTCCGCTGCGGCAGCCAAAGCGTGGGCGGCATCTGCGGCAGAAGCGACACCAACATCCAAAAATGCTGCAATGCTGCCACGGTCACCGCCACCAATGATGTGGGCGGCGTCTGCGGCGGGCTTGACAGCCAAACCATACAGGATTGCTGCAATTTGGGCGCTTTCTTTGGCGCATACAACTATGGCGGCGTCTGCGGGCAAAACAAAGGCACCATCCAAAACTCCTATCATGCGGGCGTGATCATCAACACAAGCGCCTACGCAATCAAAGGCAGCATCTGCTCGGCAAACGCCAATGGCACCATCCAAAACTGCTATTATCTTGGCGCAGCGGATGACAGCACAAGCGGCACAACCGCCAAGTCTGCCGCGCAGTTCGCATCGGGCGAAGTCTGCTATCTGCTCAACAACGGCGTCACCGACAACACGCAGGCTTGGTACCAAACCATCGGAACGCACGCTGTTCCGCAGTTCGAAGGGGCGAGCGTCTACTACGCCGAACACGGCAATCCGCAATATTCCAACAATGCGCCCGTCTATTGGACGGTGCAGTACGTTGCCGACGGCGCTGTGGTTGCCACGCTGCAAGTGCTTGACGGGCAATCGCTGTCCGAGATTCCCACAGTTCCCCAAAAAACGGGCTATGACCAAACCGCACCCGTGTGGGAAACCGATCTTTTTGGCGTTGCCATCACGCAAAACTATACCGTGAACGCCAAGTACACCATCAACACCTACACCGTCACGTTTGTGGCGGACGGCGCGACGGTTGCAGAATACACGGTGGACTGGAACACCACCCTGTCCGAGATTCCCGCGATTCCCAATAAGACGGGCCATGACCAAACCACACCCGTATGGGAAACCGATCTTTCGGGCGTTGCCATCACGCAAAACTATACCGTGAACGCCAAGTACACCATCAACACCTACACGGTCACGTTTGTGGCGGACGGCGCGATGGTTGCAGAATACACGGTGGATTGGAACGCCACCCTGTCCGAGATTCCCGCGATTCCCCAAAAGACGGGTTACGACCAAACCGCACCCGTGTGGGAAACCGACCTTTTTGGCGTTGCCATCACGCAAAACTACACCGTGAACGTCAAGTACACCATCAACACCTACACGGTCACGTTTGTGGCGGACGGTGCGACGGTTGCAGAATACACGGTGGATTGGAACGCCACCCTGACCGAGATTCCCGTCATTCCCAACAAGACGGGTTTCAGCGGCGCTTGGGACGTGGATTTGACCGACGTTGCCATCACGCAGGATTATGTGATCACCGCCGTCTACACCTATATCCCGCTGATGGGCGACGTCAATTTGGACAAATCGGTCACGGCGGCAGACGCCGCGCTGCTGCTGCGCTATATTGTCGGGCTGAATGTGCTGTCCCCGCAAGCGCTTGCGCTTGCCAACGTCAACGGCGACGCCTCCATCACGTCCGCCGATGCAACCGCGATTCTGCGGTATGTGGTGGGGCTGAATGAACTGTCCGACACGGCGCGATTTGCCGCCAACGTCAATGGCGATACCGCCGTGCCGTTTGCGGAGACTATACCGCCGACCACGACAATCGGGGGAATTACATACTACCGGCTTGATTCTGCCGCCGACCTTTTCTGGTTTGCGGAAACGGTGAACGGCGGCTCGAATTCCATCAACGGCATCCTCACGTCGAATATTACCATCAACGCGGGAACCTTTGACACAAGCGGCGGTTATACACTGAACGGCGAGACTGCAACGCCCACTGCATGGACGCCCATCGGCACAAACAGCTGCAAATACACCGGCACCTTCGATGGCGCGGGATATACGGTCAGCGGCGTATATCTCAACAGCAGCTTGGATTACCAAGGGCTGTTTGGAATTATATCCCTCGGAACGATCAAGAATCTCGGGGTGGTAAATTCTTATACCCAAAGCAGCTACTATGTGGGCGGCGTGTGCGGCTACAACAACTTCGGCACCATCACCAACTGCTATAACACCGGCACGGTCAGCGGCATATGGACCTGGGTCGGCGGCGTGTGCGGCTTAAGCTGGAGAGGCACAATCACCAACTGCTATAACATTGGTACGGTCAGCGGCACAAGTAATGTCGGCGGCGTGTGCGGCGAAACCAACGGCGGCACGATCACAAACTGCTATAACACCGGCGCGGTCAGCGCCAGAAATACAGTGGGCGGCGTGTGCGGCTACAACATTTGCACGATAAAATACTGCTATAACACCGGCGCGGTCAGCGGCGACTCCTATGTGGGCGGCGTGTGCGGCGTGAACAACAGCACCATAAGCAACTGCTACTACCTTGTCGGAACAGCAGCCGGAGGCATCAATGGCGCGGACGTTGCAGGAAGCACAACTGTATTCACCGATGCGCAGCTTCGCGTGCAGTCCAACTATGGCGGCTTCGATTTTTCCGCAACATGGACGATGGACGGCAATCCGGATTATCCGTATGCCGAGTTGGTTTCCCTTCCACACGTTTTCAAAACGTATCCTGTAAGCTACTATGCCGATGGCGTATGCTTCGCGAAGTATGATGTAAGAGAGGGCAAAACCCTTGCGGAGATTCCTGCCGTGCCGGAAAAGGAAGGCTACGATCAAGTTGCGCCCTATTGGGACATCGACCTGACCGACGTTGCAATCACGCAGGATTATGCCGTCAACGCGGTCTACACGATCAACACCTACAAGGTGACCTACCTTGCCGACGGTGTGACGGTTGGGGAGTACACCGTCGATTGGAACACCGCGCTGTCTGAGATTCCCGTCATTCCCAACAAGACGGGTTACAGCGGCGCTTGGGACTTGGATTTGACCGACGTTGCCATCACGCAGGATTACGTGATCACCGCCGTCTACACCTATATCCCGCTGATGGGCGACGTCAATTTGGACA
>CAYRQM010000023.1:0-29904 GCA_964426415.1 uncultured Christensenella sp. | reverse complement strand
TCTGTCTCTCTGAGAATCCGCCGCTCTTCAATGGGAATCGCTCGCGCGTTGCGTCACATGCAGCAAAATACGCCTCGATCACTTGCTCCAGTTGGGTCGTCCTCGTTTGCATCGGTTGCCTCCTTGCCTTTCGCTGACCCAATGGTACAACCAAAACTTGGACGCGGATTCTACGGAATTTTTCACATTTCGGGCTTTTGGAATCGAAAAAGGTTGTGCATTTCAAAATACTATGGTAAACTTATCTCGATTTTGGGGGGTCAGCGGGTGAGATTGCACAAGTCTAAAATCCTTGCATATTTGCTGTGCTTGCTGTTTTTGAGCACGGTTGGCTCTGTTGCGGTTGCCGATGTCGCGGTCACGCCCACGCCCGATCCCACTATTTTGGTCACCTACGGCACGGTGACGGGCGCCAGCGCCATCGTCTATTCCTTGGACGTGTCCGTCCGCACCACCGATTACGCGCTTTGGCTCACCAAGGCAGAACAGCTTTTGACCGCGCACCAAGGCGTCACCCTGCTGCAAAAGGACAATGAGGTCAGCGAGAACGATACCGCCGCGCTCCACCGCCGCGAAATCACCGCCGAAATTCCCATCGCCGAATACGACGCATTCTTGGATGTGCTGCGTACTATGGGCGCTTCGTTTCGCATCGACAACGACTATTCCCGCGTCGTTGCAGACTATGCCGACGTGGTGCAGGCGCTGGAAGCCGAGAATGCGCGCACCCATCCCGACGTGAATGTCATCGACGACCTGACCGCCAAGCTGAACGGCTACGACGACGAAATTTCCAAATGCAGCGTCGCCTTCACCATCGCCGAAATGGAGCCCGCCGCCGCACCGTCCGATGCGGGCATTTTGGGCTGTTCCTCCGTCTCCATCGCCAATTGCAGCACCGCCACCTTGGGCAACACGGGCATCGCCCTGATTGCCGCCGCCGTGGTGTTGGTGCTTGTGTTCACCATCCTGCTCATCGCGCTGGGCGTCAAAAAGCGGCGCCACCGTCACCGCCGCCAAAAGCACCACAGCTCCACCACATGGCCCAACGAAACCCGCGCTTGGGTGGGCGAAGATCGGGACGGCAACGTCAAAACCGCCGACGTCAAAGCGTCGGAATCCCACCCGCAGGACAAGGTCGCCGAACCGGACTACTACCTTTCCGATTTCCCGGAAGATTAGCGAACGGGAGACGCATGACAATATCGCCTTCCTGTCATCCTGAGGCTGCGCCGAAGGATCTCGAACGAACGAATCAAACAGATTCTTCGGCACTTCGTGCCTCAGAATGACCCCGTGGTGTGGTGTTACTTCCGTTTACAAGCTTCAAGCTAGGATGGCGGCTTGTACACGCAAGCAACACTGAGCCGCGCGGTCATTCTGAGGGCGCGTTTTGCTCTCCTTCTCCCTCAAATCGTGTACACGGGTATTCCCGCAAATGCTGCGAAACCCCACCTGTATATCCCCACCTTGCGCGGTGCATACTACACCAAGGCGGAAACGCCCAATCTAAACAAGGAGGGATCCCCATGGAAAACCATTGCGGAAAGCAAACCGTCGGCTGTGAGGTCACAAGCTGCTGCCACAACAAACGCGGCTGTGAATGCGATCTGGAAACCATCCTCGTTCGCCCTGCGTGCAACTGCCATTCCGGCGAGCAAAACGAAAGCCTCTGCGGCTCCTACTGCTGCAAAAACTGAGGCACGCGTCCTTGCAGGGGAAATCGCCCCTGCTCTTTTTTTGCTATTTCGTATGATTATAAGAAATACAGCGGCGAGACGATTCGCGTCCGTGCCCGCCCGCATTTGTCCGAAAAAAACACAGATTTTCCAAAAATTTCTTACATGTTTTCAGTTATATTTCAGATTCACATTTTATAATTATACATAGGGAGCGCATATGTTCTCGCAATATAGGGGAAGGAAAAAAACGATGTTTAAAGGAAGAAAGCTATTGGCATGGGTGTTGACGTTCGTCATGTTGTTCGTCAGCGTCATCATGCTGGCACCGCAGTCCGCGGAGGCGACCTCGTACAATTCGGGCGCCCGCGGTACCGTCTGCACGGCGCTGTCCAGCGCAGCGAAGGCTTACTACACCGGAAGTTACACCTATGCCACCCTATCCACGCAAAGTGCAAGCACCTTAAAGACCAATCTCAAGACGCTGATGACCAACACGCAGACCAAGGTCACCACCTACGACGAGATTCGCACCTACACCAAGTATTCCGACGCGGATGTATCGAACAGCGGCAACATTCTGTTGCTGTACTGCAACGATTCCGTTTCCGGCACTTGGGACAGCGGCTCCACTTGGAATCGTGAACACGTTTGGCCGCAGTCGCTGGGCACCTTTACCACCAGCAACGCGGGCGGCGACCTGCACCATCTGCGTCCTGCCGACCCCGTGGTCAACAGTACCCGCAACAACAAGCCCTTCGGCAACGTAACGGGCGGCACCACCGTCAAGCGCAGCTCCACCGGTTCGGTGGCGGGCGCATACAGCAGCACCTATTATGAGCCGGTCGATTCCGTCAAGGGCGACGTTGCGCGTATCCTCATGTATGTGTACGTTCGCTGGGGCGAAACCAACCTGACCGACGTCATCCAAAGCACCAGCGTCCTGCTGGATTGGATGCAGCTTGATCCTGTTGACAACTGGGAGATGTCCCGCAACGACATCATCCAGTCCATCGAGGGCAACCGCAACGTCTTCATCGACTATCCCGAATACGCCTTTATCGTGTTGGGACAAAGCGTGCCGTCCAACTTGGTCAGCCCGCGCAACGGCGGCAGCGGCAGCAGCACCACGGCGACGCCCACGGCTTCCGCCACCGCATCCACCACAAGCGGCACGACCACGGGCAGCAATGTCTACACGCTGGTCACCAACATTTCGCAGGTCACCAACGGGTACTACGTCATCTATGGCGTGAACGGCAGCTATAAGGGCGCATTGAAGAACACCGTCTCGAGCGGCTATGCAGGCCTCGCGTCCGTCACCGTTTCCAACAACACCATCACCAATCCGGACGCTTCCATCATCTGGAAGTTCACCGAAACGTCCACGACGGATCGCTTCACCATCTACAACGAATCCACGGGCAAGTACCTGCAGATTGCATCCAATTCCACCGCAGGCTTCACGCTTGCAAGCAGCAGCTCGTACTACTTCAATCTGACCAGCGCCGCCGCGAAGGCGACCAACGCGGTCTACCTCAAGACGACGGCAAGCGGGACGCGCTGCATCTCCATCTACCAAACCAACTTCCGCGCATACAGCACCTCCAGCTATAAGCCGCTGTATCTGTACAAGCAATCGAGCAGCAGCACCGCCACCGCAACGCCCACCGCCGCGCCCACCGCAACGGCAACCGTAAAGCCCACCGCAACCGCTACCGCAGCGCCGACGGCAACGGCAGCGCCCACGGCAACCCCGACAGTTGCGCCCACGGCGTCCACGGGCAATGTCTACACGCTGGTCACCAACATTTCGCAGGTCACCAACGGGTACTACGTCATCTATGGCGTGAACGGCAGCTATAAGGGCGCATTGAAGAACACCGTCTCGAGCGGCTATGCAGGCCTCGCGTCCGTCACCGTTTCCAACAACACCATCACCAATCCGGACGCTTCCATCATCTGGAAGTTCACCGAAACGTCCACGACGGATCGCTTCACCATCTACAACGAATCCACGGGCAAGTACCTGCAGATTGCATCCAATTCCACCGCAGGCTTCACGCTTGCAAGCAGCAGCTCGTACTACTTCAATCTGACCAGCGCCGCCGCGAAGGCGACCAACGCGGTCTACCTCAAGACGACGGCAAGCGGGACGCGCTGCATCTCCATCTACCAAACCAACTTCCGCGCATACAGCACCTCCAGCTATAAACCGCTGTATCTGTACAAGTTGGGCTAATCGAAACACACCAAAAAACCACCCCCCCGCGGGGTGGTTTTTTTAGTGAAATAAATCCCTTGGGGGATTTGTGATATTTGCTTCGCAAGTGAAATATGGCTTTGCCGTGTGAAATGCCTCACGGCGTTGGGGGATACATTCATCCTTGCGTGCGAGATCCTTCGGCACAGCCTCAGGATGACATGGTGCGCTTTTGCATCCCTTCCCCGAAAAACGCGCACATGGGCTTACGCACAAAAGGCAAGCAACAACGCTCGCCCCAAAAAGAGCGAGCGTTGTGTTTCTATATTGGCAAACTATTTAGCGCGCTTGGGGGCAGGCTTTTTCGCAGGCGCTGCCTTCGGCGTCGGCGCTTCGGCTTTTATCGGCTCGGCTGCCTTGGGGGTTGGCGCTTCGGCTTTTATCGGCTCGGATGCCTTGGGGGTTGGCTCCTTGGGCTTTTCCGGTTCGGCAGCTGCGGGGACGTCCGACGGGGCTGCCTTTGGGGTGCGCTTGCGCGGCACGCGGGGGGACGGCTTTGGCATGCCCAGCATATCCCGATACAGCGCATCGTATTGCTTTGCCGAAGCAGACCAGCTGAAATCGGCGTCCATGGCGCGTTTTTGCAGCCTTGTCCACATCGCCTTGTCGCCAAACCAGTAATCGACGGCGGTGCGCAGCACGCCCAGCATTTCGTGGGCGTTGTAGTTGTGGAAGCTGAAGCCCACGCCCTCGTCGGTGTATTGGTTGTAGGGTACGACGCTGTCCTTCAGCCCACCCGTTTCGCGCACGATGGGAATGGTGCCGTAGCGCATGGCAATCATTTGCGAAAGCCCGCACGGCTCGAACTGCGACGGCATCAGATAGAGGTCGGATCCGCCGTATACGCGGCGCGCCAAGCCTTCGTTCAGCTCGTAGCGGATGGCGATGCGGCTTGGATAGCGGTAGTGCGCATCGCGCAGCACGTCTTGGAAATATTTGTCGCCCATGCCCACAATGGCAAGCTGCACGTCCATTTGCATGAGATCGTTCAGCACGCAGGTGAGCAAATCGAGCCCCTTTTGCGCGGTGAGCCGCGTCACCAACGCGATAATGGGCACGTCGCGCTTCTCCAAGCCCAATTCCTCTTGCAGGGCCGCCTTGACCAGCTTTTTGTTGGCAAGCGCCTTGCTGCTGTAATGTTCACAAAGCTGTATGTCGGTGGCAGGGTCGTAGGAAACGGCGTCAATGCCGTTGAGAATGCCCGAAAGGACGCCTTGCCGCGCCCGCAGCAGCCCGTCCAATCGTTCGCCATAGTAGCCCGTGCGGATTTCCTCGGCGTAGGTGGGGCTGACCGTGGTGATGCGGTTGGCAAACACCAGCCCGCCCTTCATAAAGGAAAGCAGTCCGTAGAATTCGAGATTGTCGGGGCTGAAATAGCCCTCGTTCAGACCCAGCACGGAATTGATGCGCGTCCAATCGAACAGACCTTGGAACCGCAAATTGTGAATGGTGAACACCGTTTGGATCGCGGCATACGGCGCAATGCTGTGGTATTGCTCATGCAGCAGCACGGGAATCAGCCCCGTTTGCCAGTCGTGGCAGTGCAGCACGTCGGGATAAAAGTCGATGTAGGGCAGCATTTCCAAGACGGCGCGGCAGAAGAACGCGAAGCGGAAACCCTCTTGCTCGTCGCCCGTGTAGATTTGATCGCCGCCAAACATGGCAAGGTTGTCGATGAAGTAGAAGCGCACCCCATCCAACAGCAGCGTATCGACGCCGCAAAAGACGCGGTAGCTGCCGAATTGCAGGTTGAAATGCGCGACGTGCTCCATTTGGGAAACGTAGTAGTAGTCGATCTGCCGATATTTGGGCAGCACGACGCGGACGTCTACGTCCGACGCAAGCAGCGCTTTGGGCAGCGAACCGACGACGTCGGCAAGCCCGCCCGTCTTGACGAACGGGACACATTCGCTTGCACAGAACAGAACTTTCATAGCGGCGCTCCTTAAATGATTTGATTCTTTTTGATGACCAGCGGCAAGCCCTCGTAGCCGGTGAGGGTGCGCCCCTCGGTGATGGTGACATTCTTGTCCAAAATCACATGATCCAATACGGCGTTTGCCTCGATGTGGCAGCCCTGCATGATGACGCTGTTCTTGACAACGGCGCCGTCCGCCACCGTCACGCCGCGGAACAGAACCGAGTCGGACACATGCCCGCGAATGCTGCAGCCGTCCGCCAGCACGCAGTTGGACGCCACCGCATCCTCGCCATACTTGGCGGAAGGTTCATCCTTGACCTTGGTGTAGATCGGGTGATCGGTGTTGTGAAGATCCGCCGCTTCGGGCGCGCTCAAAAGCTCCATGCTGTGGCGGAAAAAGGTGTTGATGGAATCGAGCCGCGCTACATAGCCCTTGTATTCCCACCCGCGAATCTGCAAAGTAGAGCATTTCTTTTGCAAAATGTCGCGTGTAAAATCGCTGTCGCCGCGCGCAAAGGCTTCTTCAACCAAATGCTCGAACAGCTGTTTGTCCATGACGATAACTTCGCAGGAACGGTTGTTGGAGCGCGGAATGTACGGGTTCCATTCGAATTCGGAGACGCGCCCCGTTTCGTCGAACACCAGCCGCAAATCGCGGTTTTGGTCGTCGGCGTCGAAGTGGCTGTCCACATTGTACATCATGGTGATGTCGGCGCCGCTGTTCACATGCTGCGCCAAAAGGTCTTGGAACGTGGTGTTGAAGATGGTGTGGCTGCCCGACAGGATGATGTAGCGTTGGCTGCTCCTGCGGACGTAGGTCATGACGGAATGGAACGCGTCGATGTCGCCGCGGTACACGCCCGTGTTGTCCTTGGTGAGAAACGGCGGCAAAATGAACAGGCCGTCACGCTTGCGGTTTAAGTCCCACTCCTTGCCGCTGCCAAGGTGATCCATGAGGGAGTGGTAATTCTTTTGCATGATGAGCCCCACGTTGCGCACGCCCGAATTGACCAGAGCGGACAAAATGAAGTCGATGCAGCGATAGCGGCCGCCAAACGGGACGGCTGCCACGGAACGGGACAAAGAAAGCTCTTTGAGACGGGGATTTGCTTCACCCGTGAAGATGAGACCAAATGCGTTCTGAATCATTTTGCGACCTCCTTCGTGAAGTTGCGCAGCATGTCTGCGTTGACGACGGCGCCTTGCGGAATGTATACGCCGTCGGGAATGACGATGTCGTTGCCAATCAGCGCGATGTCGCCCGTCAAGCGGTTGTCGACGATCTCGCCTGCGCGCAGCGGCCCGCCGATGATGACGTTATCGCCGACCACGGCATTTTCGCCGATAATCGCCTTTTGGACAATGGTGTTTTGCCCGACGGTGGCACGCGGAAAGACCACGGAATCGGTGACCACGGCGCCCTTATCGATGAGCGTGCCGCAGAACAGGACGCTGTGCGAGATGGAGCCGCGCACCACGCTGCCCTCGGTCACCAGACTGCTGTGCACCGACGCATCCTTGGAAACGTAGTGCGGCGGCATGACGGGCGTGCGGGTGTAAATGCGCCAAGACGGGTCGTTCAGCTCCAGCACGGGCGGATAGCCCAAAAGATCCATGTTCGCTTCCCACAGGCTTTCGACCGTTCCGACGTCCTTCCAATAGCCGCGGAACGGATAAGCGACCATGCGCTCGCCTGCATCCAGCATGGCGGGAATGATGTTCTTGCCGAAGTCGTTGTCGGAACGCGCATTGCGGTCGTCCTGCTCCATATAGCGGCGCAGCAGCTTCCAGTTGAAGATGTAGATGCCCATGGAGGCGTCGTTGCTCTTGGGCGCTTTGGGCTTTTCTTCGAAGGAGACGATGGTGTTGTGCGCGTCGGTGTTCATGATGCCAAAGCGGTGCGCCTCTTCCATCGGCACGCGAATGACCGCGATGGTGGCGGCTGCCTTTTGCTCGATGTGGAAGCGCAGCATCTTGGCGTAGTCCATCTTGTAGATGTGGTCGCCCGAAAGAATCAGCACGTATTCAGGGTCGTACTGATCGACAAAGGAACGGTTCTGCCAAATCGCATTGGCGGTGCCGCTGTACCAACGACCTTCGTGTTCGGTCATGTACGGCGGAAGCACAAAGACGCCGCCATCGTTGCGATCCAAATCCCAATGCTGGCCCGTTCCCAAGTAGGAATTGAGCGCAAGCGGGCGATACTGCGTCAGCACGCCCACCGTGTCAATGTCGGAATTGGCACAGTTGGAAAGCGGAAAGTCGATGATGCGGTACTTGCCGCCAAAGGGGACGGCAGGCTTTGCCATGTTGGTGGTGAGAATGCCCAGACGGCTGCCTTGACCGCCCGCCAACAGCATTGCTACGATCTTCTTCTTCATGAGTCGCTCCTTTCGGGTGGGTTATTTTTTGGTCGATCTCTTGGAGGGTGTGAACCGGAAATAAACTGCGCCGTAAGGCGGCAGTGCAACGTGGATGCGATGGCGGAATTTTTCGAACGGTTCCGCAATCGTGGAAATCTTGGCGTTTTGATATTGACCCGTGCCGCCGTATTGGGGCAGGTCGGTGTTGAGGATTTCTTCGTAGTCGCCTGCCGCTTCGCTGCCCATGCAGTAATCGTCCCACGGAACGGGCGTGAAATTGAACGCGCACAGCATTTGCTTGCCGTCGGCGCCCTTGCGCATGAAGGAAACGATGGAGTGAATCGTATCGTCCACCGTCACCCATTGGAACCCGTCCCAATCGTCGTCGCGGGCGTACAGCGCGGGCGTATTCAGATAGAAATGGTTGAGCATCCGCACGAAGCGCTGAATCTCTACGTGCTTCGGGTATTCCAAAAGCAGCCAATCCAGCGATTCGTCGAACCGCCATTCGATGAACTGCCCCAGCTCCATGCCCATGAAGGTGAGCTTTTTGCCCGGATGCGCCATTTGGTAGGCGTACAGCAGACGAAGCTGCGCAAACTTTTGCCAGTAGTCGCCCGGCATTTTGTTGAGCATGGACAGCTTGCCGTGTACCACCTCGTCGTGCGAGAAGGGCAAAATGTAATGCTCGGAGAACGCATACATCAGCGAGAACGTCAGCTTGTCGTGATGCCACTTGCGATACAGCGAATCCATCTGCATGTAGGACAGCATATCGTTCATCCAGCCCATGTTCCACTTGTAGTCGAAGCCAAGGCTGTCGTCATGCTTGTCGGTCACCCGCGGGAACGCGGTGCTTTCCTCGGCGATGAGCAGCTTGTTGCCCTCCAGCGAGCGCACCGCCTCCGACAGCTTGTGAAACAGGCGAATCGCATCTAAATTTTCTTTGCCGCCAAAAGCGTTGGGCAGCCACTCGCCGTCCTGCCGACCGTAATCTAAATATAGCATACAGGAAACGGCATCTACCCGCAAACCGTCCAAATGGTATTCTTTGAGCCAATAGACAGCGTTGCCGATGAGGAAGCTTTGCACTTGGGTGCGGCCGTAATCGAACAGCAGCGTGCCCCATTGCTTCATATCGCTGCGGCGCGGGTCGGGATGCTCATAGATGGGCGTGCCGTCGAACCGTGCCAAGCCGTAGCCGTCGCGGGTGAAATGGGCGGGAACCCAGTCCATAATGACGCCGATGCCCTTCTCGTGGGCGCGGTCGATGAGATATTTCAGCTCGTCGGGCGTGCCGTACCGTGCGGTGGGCGCATAGTAGCCCGTGACTTGGTAGCCCCAGCTTGGGTTGAACGGGTACGCCATCAGGGGCATGACCTCGATGTAGTTGTAGCCCATCTCGGAAACGTAGTCGATCAGCTCGTGTGCCATCTCGCGGTAGGACAGCCCCTTCTTCCAAGAGCCGAGATGGACTTCGTAGATGTTCATGGGCGCTGTGTGCGAATCGCCGCGTGCGGACAGGTAGCCTGCATCCTTCCAATCGTAGTCGGACAGCTCCCAAACCATGGAGGCGGTGCCGTTGGGCTCGCAGCGCACGGCGTAGGGATCGGCTTTCATGAGCGGAAGCCCGTCCGCGCCGATGATGGCGTATTTGTAGAGCTGACCCGCCTTGGCAATGCCGATGAACGCTTCCCATACGCCCGTCGTGCCGACCAGCGTCATGGGATCTGCCGTTTCGCTCCAAAAGTTCCAGTCGCCCGTCACAGCCACGCTTTGCGCGTTTGGCGCCCACACCGCGAATCGCCACATGGGAAATCCGTCATGCGTAACCAAGTGACAGCCCAGCGCCGCATACGGCGTCAGCGAAGTCCCCTCGTTGAAGTAGTAAAGTTCCATGTCCGTCAAATGCGACATATGTTCCTCGATCTGCGCAGATTTCCCGTGTTGGGATGCGAAAGGCGCACGCGCCCATATATTTCCGCATCTATCATACCATATCCGTCACCCGTTTGGAAGTGCAGAAAGCGATGAATTTATTGTGAACCTCAGAATTTTCGCCGCAGACGTTCCAAAGAGTAAGAAAATGTGCTATACTGTATCCAAACACAGAAAGGGGCGCCAAGATGAAACCCAAACAGATCACGGCTCTTTTGCTCGGCTGCTTTGCCACATCGCTGCTGCTGATTTTCGGCGTCCTGTTTTTGCTGGGGCGCGTGCGGCCCACATCGACCGACTTAGAGGTGATGGCAACGCCGTCGCCCACGCCGATTCCCGAAAAGGTGCTTGCGCCCATGCAAAGCGCGACGCCCACGCCGCAGTCCGTTGCGACGCCGACGCCGCTGTATCCCGAAACCGCCGTCAACGTGTGCGTGAACGGCACGCCGCTGTTTGCCGTGGAGAGCCGCGAAACGGCACAGTCCGTTTTGGAACAATACCTCACTGTCTGCGCACAGGAGGACATCGGCGACAATGAGCGGCTGCTGCGCGCCAAGATCGAGCCGACGCTGACCACCATGGCGGCGGACGGCGCGGTGGAGTACCTTGCGGCAGACGCCGCGCTGCAAAAGCTGCTGGGCAATCGCACGCTCATTTCCGTCAACCGCACCGTGGAACGCGCCGTGATTGCGTGCAGCAAGGTGGAAACCGTGCAAATCGACACGCCGCTGCTGCCGCTGGGCGCACGGCGGTATCGCAGCATGGGCCATGCGGAAACCACGCTGACGCTCAGCGAAATTCTCTATAAGGACGGCATCGCCTGCTCCAGCGCCACCAGCCTGTCCACCCGCATCGGCGGCGAAGGCGTGCCCTGCACCATCGAAATCGGCACGTATGTTTCGGCACGTCCCGACCGCGAGCCGGGTCGCAGCGAGGGCGAAGCGGGCAAGGAAGCGGGCGATCTCAAGTTCAGCATGCCCATGCGCGGCAGCATCAAAAGCTATTTCGGCACGCGCGGCGGCAAAATGCACTACGGCGTGGACATCACCAACAAGGCGGGCACCAAGGTGATCGCGCCCGAGGACGGCACCGTCATTTTCTGCGGCGCACGCGGCACATACGGCTTTCTTATCGAAATTCGACACGACAGCGGCTTCGTTTCCCGCATCGGGCCGTGCGCCAACGTCTCCGTCGAGCTGGGACAGCATGTCTATCGCGGCGACGCCATCGCCGTGCTTGCCACAGACGAAAATACCAACTACCCGATTCTCCACTTTGAGCTGCTCATCGACGGCATTCCCTGCAACCCGCTGTTCTATACAAATTAACGGGATTCTGTCCTATCCATTTTACAAGAGCGGTTATTCGCTCGATTCCACGTTTATATTACAGTTTCGTTGTGTTTTGTTCAAAGAATGCGGACAAAACGGTCAAACTCTTTCGCTACAATGGCAGCATCTCATGATGACGAAAGGGGCAGAACGAAATGGAACAAGCGCCATCTCCCAAACCGAATCGCAAAAAGCGCGTCGTGCTGATCGTGCTGGGCGCCGTGATTTTGACGCTGGGCGCGGCGGTCGGCGCGGCGTATTGGTTTGCACCGACCGCGTCGATGCTGAAACGTGCGGTCTCCGCCGTCTTCGTACAGGCGACGGCGACGCCGATTGTCGATACGGTGGAAGCGACCCACTTGGAAACGGGTGCGACCGACACGCCGCTGCCCACCCCGACGCCGACGCCCACACCGACGCCGACGCCGACCATCGCGCCGACGATGCATCCCGAAAACGGCGACACGCTGCTGATTGGCGACGATGCGCCCATCGTGCTGGACATCGAGATTCGGCTGATGGAGCTGGACTATTTGGCGTTTGAGCAGCCGACGGGCGAATACAGCGAAGGCACGTCGTCTGCCATCGGCGATTTTCAGCTGCGCAACGGGCTGACCCAAACGGGCATGTGCGACAAAGCCACCTATGAAGCGCTCTTTGCGGAGGACGCACTGCCGTATGCGCTGGTCGAAGGCGCAAAGGGCGACGAGGTGTTGATTGTCAAGGAACGGTTGGCAGAGCTTGGCTATTTGGATTCGGAAGCGGGCGACGTGTTCGACGCGGACACGGCAGCCGCCGTCCAGAGCTTTCGCCGCCGCAACGGGCTTGGCGACGATACGATCGTAGACAACAACGCATATGAAGTGCTGTTGGGCGAAGACACCATCGCAAACTATTACGGATTGGGCGATCAGAGCGACGAAATCAAGGCGTATCAGACGCAGCTCTACAAGAGCGGCTATTTGACCTATGAGCCGGACGGCGTGTTCGGCAAGCAAACGCAGGCGGCGGTGCGGCGGCTGCAGGAGACCGAAGGTCTGACGGTGGACGGCTGCCTCGGCAAAACCACCAAGGCGGTCTTGGACGACGACAAGTTGGACAAATTCGATTTCACCATCGGCATGGAAGGCGAGGACGTACAGCGCATCCAAGAACGGTTGGCGCATTATGGCTATCTGACAAGCGGACAGGTGACGGGCTATTATGGCGACAAGACCCAAGCGGCGGTCAAGTCGTTCCAGTCGCGCAACGGCGTCTCGGCGGACGGCAAGGTGGGCTATAAGACCATGTCCAAGCTGAACAGCGACACCGCGAAAAAGGCAAAGACCACATCAAGCGGCGGCTCCGGCAGCGGATCGGGCAGCGGCTCCGGAAGCGGATCGGGCAGCGGTTCGGGCGGCAGCTCGAGCAACACGGGCGATACCGGCACGACCACGGGCAGCACCATCAACTATGGCACGGGCATCGACGGATTCATCAAGATTGCCGAATCGAAGATCGGCTGCAAATATGTGCGCGGCGCAAAGGGCCCCAACAGCTTTGACTGCTCCGGCTTCGTGTACTGGTGCTTGAACCAAGCGGGCGTCAAGCAAAGCTATATGACGTCGTTGGGCTGGCGCAGCTGCACCAAGTACAAGCGCATCAACTCCATGAGCGACCTGAAGCGCGGCGACGTGCTGGTATTTTCGGGCAGCAGCTCGGGCAAGGGCCATGTGGGGATATATCTGGGCAACGGCAAGATGATCGACGCCTCCTCCGGCAAGGGCAAGGTGCGCATCACCGATTCGGTGCTGACGGGCAGCTACTGGAAAGGACATTTTCTGATGGGCTATCGGATTTGGGAGTAACGACCGCGTATGCGATCATTGGAAGGGGCGCAGCTTGCGTCCCTTTTGTTATGCGCGTGACCCCGTGAAGGTACGGGCGGCTTCGGCTGTTCGGTTGCAAGCGTCCTCACGACGCCTACACGGCGCTACCAACCTTTTGCGGGAACACCCGCGTACACGATTTCGGGAAATAGGACGCAAAAACCGTGTCCTGTCATCCTGAGCTTCTGCGAAGGATCTCGAACGCAAGCTTCACACGGCGGGCAGATGGTATCTGCCCCTACAGAAGAACGCCGAACGACCACGTGGGGAGGGAAGCATACGGATTTGTTGACATTTTCATTGGGATACCCGTGTACAAGATATTTGGGATTACAGGGAGTTCTTCTCGCTGCTCTGGGAAGGTACGGGCGGCTTCGCAGGGCACGCAGCGACCGAGAAGCCATACATCTGTCGAATGGAGCCGCGGAACGCGGCGAACATTCTCCTGCGTGAGCATGAGGAGCAAAGCAGAGAGGGGTCCCCAAATGGTTGGTAGCGCAGCGAGACCATTTGGGGAGAGGAGGCGCGACGGAACGGGCGAGCAATGCGGATGAGGGGAAGCCGAAGGAGCCGTTGCGAACAAAGTGCAGTCCGCGCCGACGAGGCGCCGGACAGCGCGGTTTTCCCCGCACACGGGGAAATACCGTCGCTACTAATAAGCGAAGCGCCTCGGCGTGCGCAAAGCGCCGCCGAACAATTCGGCGGCGCAGCCGCCATCATAGTTTGAAACTTGTACACGCAAGCAACCTCACGCCGCGTGGTCATTCTGTCGTTGTAGTACGCTGTACCTTCTAAAACTTTATCTCTGGATAGACGTGCTTCAGCTTGATCCGCGCGGATTCATTTGTGAATTGCCACGACACGCCTTTTTGCGTCGCGTTCCTCTACACGCTCCAGTCGTGGAGGAGGTCATTGAGCACGTCAATGTTTGGGATTGCATCGCCCAGTCGGCGGCGGTTCTGCGCGGAAGCGCATGTGCTTCCCGCCATTGTCCAAATGGTTCCGTAAACAGGAAGATGGAGCATGTGCCTTTCCTGTCATACTCGCAGTCATACTTCTCAACGTGGTTCTTTTTGCTCATTGGAATGGGAGCAAGGGATTCGCCCAATAGTTGAAATGGCTTTTCATCCATGCAGATTACGGGACGCTGCGGATTGACCTCTCTTGCGTATACCGCAAGCACATCCTCCATGCGCGCTGCGAACTCCGCATTCTGTTTGGGCGGAATGCACCACATGGTTTTCAGATGAGGCTTAAATTGCGTTTTTTTAAAAGACGTTGCACCGTCATTGGAGAAATGTGGTCGACAACACGAAGCTCTACAGCATTGTCTGCCAAGAGTCTCACGGTCCATCTTGCATGCCCTTTCGGTGGTTCGCTGCAAGCAAGCGCAATGATCTCCGCTTCTGCCTTGCCGTCAAGAATGGGCTTAATGGGCGGCTCTTCCCGCTTCTTCCGTGTCAGATAGGATGCAATATCATGTGTGGTCAAAAACTCGTCACGCATATTGTACACCGCCTGCACCGAGATCCCGGCATATTCTGCTGTCCGCTTATACCGCACATGGTCAGCCTTCCCGGTTCTGTCCAACAGAAGCAAAACCCGTGCACGTGTAATGACATGTGCGTTATGTTCACCTTTGCGCACAATCGCTTTCAGCCAATGCTGTTCTTCCTCAGTGAGAAAAATGTCCTTGTGATTCATGTGGCACACTCCTTTTTCTTTCAGTATACCACACAAATCAGCAAAAGTAAAGTTTAAAATGGGACAGCGTAGTAGGGGCGGATATTATCCGCCAGCCGTGTGCCGCTTGCATGCGAGATCCTTCGGCTTTGCCTCAGGATGACGGGCGAGCGTTTTTTGTCTCCCTTTCCCGAATGACGTGTGCGCAAACACCGGCGGATGGTATCCGCCCCTACAAAAAATAGGTGTTTTGGGCATTCCTTCCCCCAAAAGCGTGTACGCAGGGTTCCCGCAAAAAAAGAGCCCATGCGGGCTCTTGATGGTTTTGGGTTCTTTTTGCTGATGGTTTTGGGTTCTTTTTGCTTTAGTTTTCTAAATAGGCGGGATGCTCGGACAGATACTGCGCTTCGGCGCCCACTGCCCATGTGGTGAGGGCGGTGACGGCGTCGGTGTTGACGGTCACGCCCGTCGGCGCAAGCAGGATGGTCAGGTCGAGATAGTTGACCGCACCGTCTGCCCATGTCGCCTTTGTCCAACCCTTGGCTTCCAATGCGGCGACCGCTTCGTCGGTAAACAGCAGGCAAACGCTGACGTTTTGCAGCGCGGCGTCCAGCCCGACGGGCGCGGTGGTGGCGGCAGGATCGGCGGATTCCGTCGCTTCATCGGTTGCGGCGGGCGCGTCGGTGGCGGCGGGTGCGTCGGTCACAGCTGCCGTTTCGGCGGCAAGCGCGTTGTTCAGCGAGGTGGTGGTGGGAATGTAGCCCGTGTTGGCTTGGAAGTAGTTCAAAATGACGGCGGCTGCCTTCAGATCGTCCGTCGCCAAGACGAACGCGGAATTTTCGGGTAACGCATCGGTGTTGCTCTTCGCGGTGCCGCAGCAGCTTGTACCGACAGCGCCGGAGGTACAGCCTGCCGCCGAGCCAATCAACAGGATGGCGAGAAGGAACGGAAGTAGTTTTTTCATTGCGAAGCTCCTTTTGGTATTCAGTCTACTATATCACATCTGCGGCGCAGGATACAAGAGCGAAATGCATTTTAGGCGGCGGATTCCGACAATCCTTCTAAAATTCCCAGTGCGATGATGCCAAGCACCACCAACGCCACGCTGACGTACTGGGCAACGGTGAGCTTTTCTTTGAGGAAGATGCGCGAAAGCAGAACGGACACGACGCAGTACGCCGCAATCATCGGCGCCGCCACCAGCGGATTTGCCGCCATCGCGTACACATACACCATCTGTCCCGCCGTCTCAAACACGGCAGCCAGCGCCCGATCCCGCTGCTTCAGCGGGCGGAAGGACTCCTTTTTGATGCAGACCACATAGACAAACAGCACCACCGCGATGAGGAAAAACGTCAGCTCATAGCTGGTGTTTGCCACCGTTTCCAACGAATCCTCGGTGACACGCACCAACGGCGTGGTGGTAAAATCATCCAAGTAGATGCCGTCCAGCGCCGTGCCGAGCGCGTCGATGATGCAGTACAGAATCGGCATAAAGAACGCGACAAAGCCAATCTTGTATTTTTTGTCGTGTGCGGACAGGTAATGCGTTTCCTTGCGCTTTTCGAACAGCCCCAAAAGGAACACGCCCAAGCAGATGACCGCCACGGCGATAAGCGTGACGACAAAGGCGGAAAGCGAACCCGATTCGTCGATTAGCGCCGACCAAAATCCGCCGCCCTGCAGTGCGCTGCGCACGCCGATAAAGCCGAACAGCATCAAAAACGACGCCGCGCCCGATGCGTTTTGGATGGGCGACGACACCGAAAGCTCCAAATAGCGCAAGCCGAAGTAGCCGATGATCATGGAACCGGCGTACATCAGCGACACGGGCGCATAGTACAGCAGGTTGCGAAAATCGTACACGAACGCCGTGCGGGTGAGCGTCACAAACGGGAACGACGCATCAAAGCCCACCGAAAAATACGAGAAGAACAGCGTCACGCCCGCGTGCAGCCCCATGACAAACCCCACCAAGATGGCAGTTTTGAGATGGCTGTACCGTTCGTTTTCAACGGCGCTCTTTTTGTAGAACAGATCTGCGGCGCCCCAAAGCAGCAGCACCAACAGTGCGAAGAAAAACCACATTGCAAAAAACCTCTTGCGGCATTATAACAGAGGCTTTTGCGATGTGCAAGCCGCAAAACGCGGTTCGGGACGAAAATGCTCGAAGATGAGGCAGTCGTAACGCGCCTTGAGCTGCGCATGATCGGCGTCGGGACGTTCCGTCCAATACACGAAAAATGTGCCGACCAGTTTGCCCAAACGCCACCCAAGCGGGCGATTTGCAGAGCCGTAAGCGATAAATTGCGGATGCGCCAATCGGTTGAACAGCATTTGCGACATAGAGAACGCGACGCGGGCGGGATTGTACTTGCGCCAGCCCGCATACGATTCGGTGAGCTGTCCGCGCAGGATGTCGGGCGCGTTGCGATAGAACCAACGGACGATATGCGGGTCGAAGCTCTCGACGCAAAACGGCCCGTGCCAAGTGCGCAAGATTGCCAAGGTCTTTTCGCACAGCGTCACATAGTCGGGCGTGGATTTCAGCTCGACGATGGTGGGCGCGTGCCCGTCCAGCACCTTGGAAACGTCAACAAAGAGCGGAATGCGATGCGCCGTGCCCTTGAGCGACATGGATTGCAGCGCCGAAAGGGGGAAGCTGTCCACCCGACCTTTCTCGGTCGTCATGCGATCGACGGTGTCGTCGTGAAACACGACCACGGCGCCGTCCTTGCTCAGCTGCACGTCCAGCTCCACCCCGTAGCCGCCCTCCACGGCGCGTGCAAACGCCGCCAAGGTGTTTTCGGGGATGGATTGATCCTTTTCATATAAGCCGCGATGGGCGCACTGCACGCCAAGAAACGCTTGCGTCTGCCCCTTTTTGGGCCGCGACGGGCAAACCAACACCGCATACAGAAGATACAACAGCGCCAACGCGCCGACAACGATTCCGATTACGCCCCAAGCGCCCATGGAATGCCTCCCGCTAAAAAATGATGTTGAGATTATACAACATTTCCGCTATAATGAAAAGGACGAAAATCGACAGGGAACCATTCCAGTATTTAGGGGGTATTTATGAAGCTCAATTACAAGCGCACCATCCTTGTGGGGTTCGCATTCTTCCTGATTTGCGCCTTTTGGCAGGCGTATGACACCATCGTTCCCAAAATTCTGACCGACAAATTTGGCATGACGCAAACCCTTTCGGGCATCGTCATGGCGCTGGACAACATCTTGGCGCTGGTGCTGCTGCCGCTGTTTGGCAGCCTGTCCGACAAATGCAAGCACAAGAGCGGCCGCAGAACGCCCTACATCTTGGTCGGCACCCTCATCGCCGTGGTGGCGTTCATCGGGCTGGCAGGCATGGATTACGCACAGCTCAACGTCAACATCAAGCGCGTGACCGACATCAACACCATGTCGTTGTCCGAAGTGTACGAACAGCAAAAGGACGTCCTGCTCGAAAATGCGGCGGGCGAAACCTATCGCCTGTCCGACAAGTACACCGAGGAGGCGTTCAAGGCGATTCCGCACAAAATCACCCACAAGACCACCTCGGACAAGGGTGTGGTGACCACCTACGAAACGACGGACGAGTACAAAAATTACGTCTATCCCGCGCTGAAGGCGGCGGCGCCCAAGCAGATTGCGGCGTATCAAGAGATTTACGAGAACCAGAGCAGCGGCGAAAGCGACAACTGGTTCGTGCGCAACATCCTGCAAGGCAGCCATGCCACGCTGAAAACGCCCGACGGCGCCACGTTCCTCTTGGCGGAACAGTATCCCACCGAGGAAGATTTCTGCATGGAGTTTCCGCAGCTGAACATCGAAAAAATCGCAAGCGACGGCACGACCTCCATCGTTTACACCACCAATCCCGACTACACCAACTACGTCGTGCCTGCGCGGCAGGCGTTCGTGTGGAACGTCACCATCGCAAGCCCGCTCATTCTGATTCTGTTCATCGTGGTGCTGTTGGTGGTCTTGATTGGCATGGCAATCTTCCGTTCGCCCGCCGTGGCGCTGATGCCCGACGTCACCATCAAGCCGCTGCGCTCCAAGGCAAACGCCGTCATCAATCTGATGGGCAGTGCGGGCGGCATCTGCGTGCTGGGGCTTGGCATCGTGTTTGCCACAAGCAGCATCGGGCACACGTTTATGGACTATTTCGGCTTCTTCGGCGCGGTCGCCGCGCTGATGCTGGTGGCGCTCGTCGTCTTCCTGCTCACCGTCAAGGAGCCCAAGTGGTCTGCCGAGATGGAGGCGGACACCGTTCGCTACGGCATCGAGGACGTGGACGACACGACGCTGCAATCGGGTGCGAAGCGGCTCACCAAGGGCGAGAAGATTTCGCTCATCCTCATCCTTGGTTCCGTTGTGCTTTGGTACATGGGCTACAACGCCGTCACCTCCAAATACTCCGTGTACGCCAGCCGCGTGTTGGATAAGGACTACAACATGACCCTCATCATCGCGCAGGCGGCGGCAATCGTCTCCTATCTGCCCATCGGCATGCTGTCCTCCAAGATTGGACGCCGAAAGGCGATTCTCATCGGCGTCGTCATCTTGACGGCAACCTTTGTGGTGGCGTCCTTCCTCAATATGCACAGCCCCGCATGGCTCATGAACATCATGTTCGCCTGCGCAGGCATCGGCTGGGCAACCATCAACGTCAACAGCTTCCCCATGGTGGTCGAGCTTGCAAAGGGCGGCGACGTGGGCAAGTATACGGGCTACTACTACGCTGCCAGCATGGCGGCGCAGGCGGTGACGCCGTTCCTTTCGGGGCTGCTGATGGATTCCTGGGGCTTTACCACCCTGTTCCCCTACGCGGCGGTGTGCGTGGCGTTGGCATTTGTGACCATGTTCTTTGTGCGGCACGGCGATTCCAAGCCCATTGCCAAGATCGGGCTGGAAGGCATGAACGTCGACGACTGATTGTAAAATAATAGAAGGACACGCTTCGATTGAGGCGTGTCCTTTTTGCGGAAGCCGTGGCTTCCCTTGGCTTGCACTTACCCTGCTGTGCTCGGAGAAGAGGACGGGGAGGAAGAAGGCTCTTCATTCGGTGCGTCAGTGACAACAGGCGCGGTCGATTCTGTCGGGGTTGCCGTCTTGATGGGCGCCGTTGTGTTCGTGGGCTGCGTCGTCGGCATATTGACGTTCGTGTTTGCGCGACAGGCGCAGCCGATCGTCATACCGAGGAGCATGAGTGCAAGCAAGCCGATTATCCAACGTTTCATGAAATACTCCTTTCGGTTCACTACTCCTATTGTGTGCCGACGAAACTTCGCCCATACGGAAAAAAGCGCAGAAACAGCTTGTAAAAATTGGAAATAAAAAAGCCCCCAAAGCGTGTGCCTTGGAAGCAAGTGTGACGAAGGGTCAAAGGTCGGTCGGCGTATCGTCGGGATCGTCTTCGCTTGGCGCATCGTCTTCGGGCGCATGGTGCGGCTCGATGATTACGGGCGATTCGGCCGGCGCATCGACGCACCGATTGGGGTCGAACGCGACCTCTTGGTAGGTGACGAAGGTGTCGTCGTCGGGGTCAAAATCTTTCATCCGCGCCTTGCGTCGATCTTCCGAGCGCTTGCGGCGGTCTGCTGCGCCGCGATCCAGCACGATTTCGACGCCGTCCTTGTCCACAACCACCTTGCGGGACGCGTCGAAAAAGGCGTTTGTCCAGTTGTCCGAAAGCGCCAGCGTCCAGACCATATTTGCAATGAAAAACAGGATGGAGCCCACCGCCAGCCCAATATAGACGAAGCCAAACGCGGGACGGCCGTTGTAATAGGTGCGCAGGAAGAACAAGCCGTGGTTGAACAGCATAAAGATGGCGGACAGCAGCACCACGCAGCCGTTGACGATGAGGCTGGGGAGCTTGGACGGGAACACGCCCAACACCGTCAAGGCGAAGACAAAGTATGCCACGGCGTACGCCGCGAGCATGAACCATGCGGTGGATTCGAATTGGTCGTAATACAGGGCAAACCGCACGATGTGCAGCAGCAGATACATGCCCGAAGGAAGCAGCATAATGCGCGACTCGATGCGCGAATAGCGCGAGCAAAGGATGAACACGACGGCGGCAACCGTTTCGATGGAGAGCATCCCCACCAGCGTGATCAGCAGCGAATAGACCGCGTGAAATCCGCCGCCGCCCAAAAGCTGCGCCCAATACGTCGCCAGAATGTGGATGGAGTCGGTCAACCCGAACGTGAATGCGTGACTAAGCCCGTTGTACAGATAGTTGGTTACGCTGAGCAACGCCGCAAGCAGTGCAATACAGCTTGCGACGGTGGGAATGTTGGTACGCAGCGGCACGCGCATGCGCCGATCAAACGGATTGTATTCCATAAGCTCTCCTTATCCATATATACTATATCAGAATTTCATCGCCGCGTCAATCGACTTTCGCACGGTTTGCTCTTATGAAAAAGTGGACAAAAAGGGGCAAAGATGCTATACTATAAAAAAACATTGGGGGAATGGCATGATGAAGAAATGCAAGCAATGCGGCACGCTGCTAAACGGCGGCGAAATGACCTGTTCCAACTGCGGCGCACCCGTGCCCAAGATGTCAAACAAGACGCGCGCGACCATTCTTGTGGGCGCCGTCGTGGCGCTGGTTTTGCTGGTTGTCGTGGCGCTTGCCGTCGTCAAATGCAGCGGCTGCGTCGTGACCGGGCTGTCAAGCTGCTGCCGCTCCTCCTGCGTCAAACCATAAACAACGCATCGACGAATCCATAGATCGGAGGAACCCTTATGAAGCAATGTTCCGTGTGCGGCGCGCCCCTCGAGGACGATGCGCGGTTTTGCCTGACCTGCGGCGCCGAACAGCCCGCATCGTTCGAAGAACCGCCTGCCCAACAGGAAGAACCGCCTGCAAAGCCGCAAAAAGCGCCGAAGGCGCCCAACGGGCTGTCCCAATTTTGGGCAAAATGCAAGGCGTTCGTTTTGGGCTTGCTGCAAAAACTTGCGCGCCTGCCCCGCAAGCTGCTGGTGCTGATCGTGTGCTGCGCGACGGCGTTGCTTTTGGTGTTGCTGTTTTGCATTTGTTTGGGCAACTGCACGGGCTGTGGCGTGCGCGGCGCGATGCGCAACGCCTATCTGTTCAGCACGGGCAGCCGCTGCACCAACATCGAAACGCTGTACCCTGCCGAGCTGTGGGAAAGCGGCGCCGAAACGCCTGCCGACCTTGCCGCAGCGCTGCAGGCCAACCACGACCTTGCAGCCGCTTCGGGCGCCGTCACCTATCGCATCGCCGCAATCGAGCGCGTGTCCACCGCCGAATTCCTTGCCCTCTACGGCACGGCGCTGGAGGCAAAGGGCGTAACCCTTTCCCGCATCTCCGGTGCGAAAAAGCTGCATCTTGTCATCACCAATCGCACAGACGGGCAAGCCGCATCCATCACCTCGACCGTGTTTGCCTACAAGCTGCGCGGCACATGGTACATTTACAACGACTGACACGGTTTATTGAGGCTCTTCGGAGCCTCTTTTTGGTTTTGGGCAGATTCCGCAATTTGTGAATTGCATTTCCTGCTGCAATGCGGTAAAATTGACTTGGATTCGAATATGAGGGTTCTGCGCCGCACGCGATTTGGCGGGCGGGGCGGAAGGGATTTGGGAGAAAGAGCATATGTCACGTCCACTGAATGGGGCGCTGTTTTCACTGATGCTGCAAAACGGATCGGTGAATCTGCGTGAGAACAAAGAGATTGTCAACGAGCTGAACGTCTTTCCCGTCCCCGATGGCGACACGGGCGACAATATGTACATGACGGCGCAAGCGGGCTGCGACGCGGTGGTTGCCACGTCCGATTCGCTGTATTCCGTGGCGGCAGCGGCGGCGCGCGGGATGCTGCGCGCCGCACGCGGCAATTCGGGCGTCATTTTGTCCCGCATTTTTGCGGGCATCGCCGAGGGCTTTGCCGATTCCGAGATTGCGGACGTCGCCATCATCGACCGCGCCATGCAAAACGGGGTCAAGACGGCATACAACGCCGTGTCCACCCCCGTGGAGGGCACGATTCTCACCGTCTTCCGCGAGGCGACCGCCTTTGCGTCTGCCCGCATCCAATCCGACAGCACCACACGCACCTATTTCGAAGATTTTACCGACGAGCTGCGGCGTTCGCTGGAGCGCACACCCGATTTGCTTGCCGTTTTGAAGGACGCGGGCGTGGTGGACAGCGGCGGAGCAGGTCTGTACTATATGGCAGAGGGGATGCGCTGCGCCATCAACGGCGAATCGGCGGGCACGCCCCAAGCACCGTCCGCGCCTGCCGCATCGTTCGACGATTCGGTGCATACGCTGCCCGAAGACGGCGGGACGGCATACGGCTATTGCACCGAGGTGCTGCTGCAGCTGATGCCGGGCAAAGCGGACGCATTTTCGTTGGACGCGCTGAACGCATTTTTGAATGCGGAAGGCGATTCCGTCGTCACCTGCCGCACCGACAACATCGTCAAGCTCCATGTCCACACCTTTGAACCGGGACGCATTCTCAACGAATGCCACAAATACGGCGAATTTCTCAAGCTGAAAATCGAAAACATGACGCTTCAAAACACGGAGGTCGTCATTCGCAACCGCTTTTCGGCGGAGGCGCCCGTTTTAACCCGTGCCGTGCGCAAGCCGTACGGCGTGGTCACCGTCGCCACGGGCAGCGGCATTCGCCGTTCGTTTTTGGACAGCGGCGCCGACTACGTCGTGGACGGCGGACAAAGCATGAATCCGTCCGTGGACGATTTTCTCAAAGCGTTTGACGCGGTCAATGCGGATACCATCTTCGTTCTGCCCAACAACGGCAACATCATCCTCACCGCAAAGCAGGCTGCCGCGCTATATGAAAAGGCGACGATTCGCGTGTTCGAAAGCCGTTCCATCGGCGAGGGCTACGCGGCGATTTCCATGTTTGACGCGACCTGCGGCGACGCGGACGACATTCTGGCAGGCATGACCGACGCGATCCAAGGCGTCGTGACGGGCGTCGTTTCCACCGCGTCCCGCGATACCACCTATGGCAGCATCACCGTGCGCAAGGGCGATTACATCGGCTTTGCGGACGACGTCATCTATAGCTCCGACCGCGATCGGCAGGACGTGCTGCTGACGCTGGCAAGGCTGTTGGACGCGGGCGCGCACGACGTCTGCATCCTCATCGGCGGCGCCGCCATCCCCCAAGACGAGGGCGAAGCCATGACCGACGCGCTTGAAATGCAATTTCCCGACGCCGAATGCATCTATATCGACGGCGGGCAGCCCATCTACGACTACATCATCATCTTAGAATAAAGGAGAATCGCCATGTTGATCCTGTTCACCGACACCGATACCGACATTACGCCGTCCGAAGCGCAAGCGTTTGGGTACCGTCTTATCAGTATGCCGTACAGCGTGGACGGCAAAACCGTTTACCCGTATGAGGACTTCGACACGTTCGACTGCCACGCCTTTTATGACACGCTGCGCGGCGGCGTGCTGCCCACCACCAGCGCCATCAGCGTAGGGCGCTACACGTCCTATTTCGAGCCAATCTTCCAAAACGGCGACGACATCCTGTATGTACATTTTTCCGCCGCCATGGCCATGACCTTTGACTGCATGCGGCAGGCGGTGGACGCGCTGCTGCAAAAGTATCCGCAGCGCAAGTTCTACACCGTCGACACCAAGGGCATCACGATTGAAAGCCTGAACATCGTAAAGGAAATCGGCGACTTGCACCTTGGCGGCGCCACGGCGGAACAAATTTTGGACTGGGCTTCCCGCGAGGTGGATCGGTTTGCCACCTACTTCTTTGCGGACGATCTGCGCTTTTTCCACCGCGGCGGCCGCGTGGGCGGGCTGTCCGCCACGATGGGGACGCTGCTTGGCGTGCGCCCCATCATCAACATGAACGACGAGGGCAAGATGGTCAGCGTGGGCAAGGAGCGCGGCAGAGGCCGTGCGCTGGAACGCTTGGTGACCGAGGTCGAATCGCTGGGCGACGACGTCAAGGCGCATCGCCTCATCATCGGGCACACCGACGCGCTGCCGCTTGCGCAGCAGCTTGGCGACATGCTGTGTGCGCGCTTGGGCGACGATCTGCGCATCGAATATGTCGCGGTCAATCCGACGGCGGGCAGCCATTGCGGGCCTGACGCGGTGGGCGTGTGCTTCCACGCGAAGCATCGGTGAGCGATATGGTCGAAGTACGCGAGGTCAAAACCAAAAAGGAGCAGCGGGAATTTTTGCAGTTTCCGCTGAAGCTGTATCGGGACAATCCCTACTTTGTGCCGCCGCTGTACGGCGACGAAAAGCAAATCTTCTCGCCCAAGCACGTCTATTACGACACCTGCGAGGCGGCGTGTTTCAACGCCTACCGCGACGGGTGCATGACGGGGCGCATCATGGCGATTTTGCAGCGCGCTCCAACGAAAAAACGGGCGAAAAGCGGGTGCGGTTCACCCGATTCGACAGCATCGACGACGCCGAAACGGCGCACGCGCTGTTTGCGGCGGTGGAACAATGGGCGGCTGCACGCGGGATGGACACGGTCTGCGGGCCGCTGGGCTTTTCCGATTTGGAGCGCGAAGGGCTGCTGATCGAGGGCTTTGACCAGCTTTCGACCTTTGAAGAACAGTACAACGCGCCCTACTATCAAGCGCTGATCGAGGACTGCGGCTACGGCAAAGAGGTGGACTGGCCGGAAAGCAAGCTGTACGCGCCCGACGAGCCGGACGACAGCCTGCTGAAGACGGCGGAATTTTTGCTCAAGCGGTACAGGCTCCATTACGGCCCCGCCAAGAACACGTCCGATTTTCTCAAGCGGTACAGCGAACCGTTTTTCGACCTGCTGGATCGCACCTATGTCGATTTGTACGGCACGGTTCCGTTCACGGCAGGCACCAAAAAGATGCTGATGCAGAGCTTTCGGCTCATCGTGGACGTGCAGCATGTGGCGGTCATTTTGGACGAGCAGGACAAGATTGTCTGCATGGGCATCTGCTTCCCGTCCATTGCGGCGGCGGTGCAAAAGTCGCAAGGACACCTGACGCCCGCGGCGCTGGTGCGGCTGTTGCGCGCCATTCGCCATCCCAAGGTCATTGATTTGGGGCTGGTGGGCGTCGATCCCGCGTATGCCAATCGCGGCGTCAGCATGGCGATCATCGCCCATGTGATGAAAATGCTCACCGAGGACGGCGTCGAGCATTGCGAAACGAACCTCAATTTGGAGGACAATTTCAACATCCAAAACCAATGGAAGCGGTTTAAGACGGTGCAGCACAAGCGTCGGCGCGCGTTTGTAAAGCGGCTGAAGGGAACGGACGCGGATGATTAAGCTGCTGATCGACTGCTTTGGCGGCGACCACAGCCCCGAAGCGAACGTGGAAGGCGCGGTGCTGGCGTGCGGCGCACATCCCGATTTGACGCTGATTTTGACGGGCGACGAACCGCGGATTCGGCAAGAGCTGCAAAAATACACCTTTGACGCCGAACGCATCCAAGTCGTGCATGCACCCGACGTGATTGGGTGCGACGAAAAGCCCACCGATGCCATTCGCCTCAAAAGAGAAAGCTCCATGATGAAGGCGATTGCGCTTTTGCGCACCGACGACAGCATTGCGGGGCTTGTGAGCAACGGGTCTACGGGCGCGCTGGTGGCGGCGGCGGTGCTGCGCATCGGCAGGCTGAAGGGCGTCATTCGTCCCGCGTTTTGCCCCGTGCTGCCCACCATGAACGGCGGCAAGGTCGGCATTTCGGACAGCGGCGCCAACATCACCTGCACGGCGGAGGAGCTGCTGCAATTTGGCTTGATGGCAAGCCTGTACTTGGAAAAGATTTACGACGTGCCCAACCCGCGTGTCGCGCTGCTCAATGTGGGCACGGAGGCGGAAAAGGGCGACGATTTGCGCTTGGCGTCGTATGCGCTGCTGCAAAAGGCAAGCGGGATTCGGTTTGTGGGCAACATGGAAGCACGCGATCTCTTAAAGGGCGGCTGCGACGTGGTGGTCTGCGACGGCTTTTCGGGCAATGTGCTGGTCAAGTCCACCGAGGGCGCGTGCCTTGAGATGCTGCTGCGGCTCAAGCACGACCTGACCTGTTCGCTTTGGAACAAGATTGGCGCGCTGTTCCTGCTAAATACCATGCGGCGGGAAAAAGAGTTTATGAACTAACAAAACTACGGCGGCAGCGTGCTGCTGGGTGCGCGCAAGGTGATTGTCAAGGGGCACGGCAGCTCCAAGGCAAGCGCGTTCGCCGTCTGCATCGAGCAGGCATACCGCATGGAACAAACCGCGTTGGGCACCGCCATCGAAACGCTGCTGGCGCAACAAACCGAAGGAGGATCGAACCATGTTTGAAAACGTACAGGCACTGTTGGCAGAACAGCTGCGCATCGAAAAGGACGCCATCACGCCCGCATCCAAAATCAAAGAGGACTTGGGCGCCGATTCGTTGGACGTGATGCAGCTTCTGATGACCATCGAGGAGGATCACGGCATCGTCATTCCCGACGAAAAGCTCATCGACTTCGTGACCGTGGGCGACATCGTCGCATATTTGGAAACCTGCAAGGAACCCTAATCGCACGCAACAAAAAAAGGAGGCAAACGCCTCCAAAAGAGCTTGGGTTATGCCGCAGATTTTTTGGTGCGCGGCTTGAGCAGGAAAATCATGATACACGTCAGCGCATACAGCACGACGGTGACGTAAAAGCCGACGTTTGGAATGCGCGGCACGTCCCACAGATACCATGCGACGGCAAGCACATACAGCAAAAAGCTGATGCCCAAGAAGGGGGCGCCAAGGCGCTCCTTTTTGCATGCCGACAGAACGCCGCACGTCAGCACGCACAGCATGGAAGCCCATGTGCAAAGGCTGCGCAGCAGGTACTTTGCCTTGACGAGCCGTTCGGCGCGGGCGGCGACGTAGGCGGAAGCCGTTTCTTTGTCGGTCAGCGCGGCGTATGCCCCGCTGCAGCTGCTTGTCACAAAGGGCGCGACCTGCTCCGAAACGTCGGCGCTTTTTGCGGCGGACATGGTTTCGAGATCGGTCACCGCCAGCTCGGGCAGCGCGACGGCGTCCGCGTTGGAAGCGTCTTTGGAGAGCAGCGGCACAAAGAGCATGGCTGCCAGCACGAGCACCGCCAGCAACGCGGCAAAATAGCACAGGTCGCGGGGCAGAATGGCGTTGTTCGGCTGTTTGACGCGGTTTTGTTCCATGTTATTTGCGGAGAATCTTCATGCTGGCGCTGCGCGGGAAATCCTCGGTGCGGAGGACGATGCGCGAAAGGCGCATAAAGCCCGGCAGCGTGGCGTTCAGCTCGTCAATCTTGGCGCGTACCGTGCCTTCGACGTCTTGGATGCCCAGCTTTTGGAACACGGGCATGTTGGGCAGCACTTCGGCTTCGAGAATCTCGGCGCCGTTGTCTAATTTGGCTTCGCGCACCAGCGCGTCCTTGATGAACGGGATGCGCACCAGCGCCAGCTCCAATTCTTCGGGGGACACGTTTTCGCCGTTTTGCAGCACGATGATGTTTTTGTTGCGACCCGTGATGTACAGGAACCCGTCCGCATCCAAATGCCCCAAGTCGCCCGTCTTGATCCAGCCGTCTTCAAAGATGGCGGCGGTCTCTTCGGGATCGTTGTAGTAGCCGATCATGAGGTGGTCGCCCTTGACCCAAATTTCGCCGTCGACGATTTTGACTTCCTGTTCGGGATACGGCAGCCCCACAGAGGTGGGCTTCTCCAACGGATTGCCGTTGCCGGAGACCAAGTTCGCGGTTTCGGTCATGCCGTAGCCGGGGCAGCAGACGATGCCCATTTTGTCGGCACGGAAGATGATGTTTTCGGGAACGGGTGCGCCGCCCGCGATGATGACCTTGAGCTGTCCGCCCAGCGCTTCGGGCCCGCGCAGGGTGGCAAGCCCCAACAGCATATCGGCAAGCGCAGGCACCAACACCAGCAGCGTGGGCTTCGCTTCGGGCAGGATGCGCACCACGGCACGCATATCCGCGCAGGTGTACAGCAGCGAACCGGTGTACAGGCAGGACAGCAGGTTGCGCACGACGCCAAACACATGGCTGAACGGAATCAAGGCAAGATAGCGCTGGTGCTGCGACGCGCCCGGGCCGAAGATGCCGTTGAATGCGCCGCGCATCAGTGCGCCGTGGGACAGCATGGCGCCCTTGGACTTGCCCGTCGTACCGCCCGTAAAGAAGATGGCGGCAGGCAAATCCTTGGTGACGGCGGCACAGGGAATGGGCGTGCCAAGCGTCACGTCGCTTTCCTTCACGGCGGTCAAGCCTTCGGGCAGCGTGATGGCGTCGACGACGGGCGCCAGCATATCGGCGTAAATGAAAAGCGTCACGTCCATCTTTTTGAGATTGTTCGCCAATTCTTCACCGCGCATGGTCATGGGAAACGGCACGATGACCGCGCCATAGGACGGTGCGGCAAGGATCATGGCGACGGCAAGCGCGTCGTTGGGAATCTGGATGGCAACCTTGTCCTTCGGCTTGACCTGCATCGATTGGAGATAGCCGCGATACGCCGCCACGCGGTCAAGCAGCGCGGCATAGGTCATCTGCCCGTCGGCGCCGTCCACGGCGGGATCGTCTGCATAGCGCGCCTTTGCAAAATCCAGCAGATCGTTGACGGTGGGCAGATAGTGGTACAGGTCGCGCTCGGATGCGGGCAGCATCCCGTAATAGTATTCTTTGGACGTCATGGGAAAACCCTCCTCATAGCCATTTTTGTTTAGCACGATTTTAGCATATCGCGCCGAAAATAGCAACCATCGCGCGCGCGATGGTTGGTGTAAAATAGTTCCGGGTAAAAGTGAGGGAGGATTGCGCGTAGGGGGA
>CAYRQM010000022.1:0-30275 GCA_964426415.1 uncultured Christensenella sp. | reverse complement strand
CGCCGTTCCCAACGCCTTCTGCTCCTAATTCACCCGGAACAACTTGACACGGTCTCCGACTTGTCATTTCTTTGCGAAATCTTATATAAACGCTTGTCATTTGTGGGCGTTCGTGATAGAATACGATTAGAAACGATATAAGGGGGAGTGTACCCATGAAGAAACTGCTTGCAGGCGTTTTGGCAGCCGTTTTGCTGCTTGTTCTCGTCCCGATTGCAGGCGCTGCGTCGTATCCCTACGGCGATGCGAACTTGGATGGGAAGGTCACCGCAGCGGATGCCACCATTGTGCTGCGCTCGACGGTGGACATGGTCACGCTGAGCGCAACGCAAAAGCTGGTCTGCGACGTCACCGGCGACGGCAGTGTGACGGCAGCCGACGCTTCCCGCATTCTGCGTATGACCGTCGATTTGGATCCTTCCGCCGGCACCTGCGTCATCGGCAGCGCGGCAGACGAAGCCGTGACGGCATCCGGTGTGATCGAAGCGCACGAGCTGCGGCTGCGCGCAGGCGCTGCCAACACCTACGCCGAAATTGCCATGCTGGTGCGGGGCGACAAGGTCAACCTGTATCACAAGGTGGGGGATTGGTACTACGTCAAGGTGACGGCGTCCACCACCGCAGCGCACATCGGGCTGGAGGGCTACGTTTCCGCACTGAACGACTATGTGACGCTGTCCAATACGCGGCTCACCCAATGGGGTGTTACCACCGCTTCCCTTTCCTTATATAAGGGCCTTGGGCTTTCCACGGGGCTGACGGGCACGACGATTTCCGCCAACACGCATGTGGGCGTGCTGCGCACGGTGGGCAACTGGGCAGAGATTCGCCTTTGCGGCACCACCATCGAAGGCTATGTGATGAAGGATTTCATCCAAATGCTGGAAACGGTTGACTCCATCAACCTCATCGGCGGCGCGACGCTTGCAAACGCCTCCGCCATCGCCTACACGGCGCTGCCGCTTGACGATCCCGCCATCCCGTCCATCTCCACCGGCTTGACCGCCTGCGGCAAGATCGACGCGGACGAGCTGTACCTGCGCAAGTTTGCCGCCGCCGACGGCGAGATTGTCACCACCATGGTGCGCAACGCCGAGGTGTTCGTCTACCACAAGATCGACAGCTGGTACTTTGTGCAGGTGAAAGCCACGGGCGAATGGGGCTATTGCGCCTCCAAATACGTCAAGCTGACCACCACCCGCCTGTCCGCCTTCGGCGAAGTCGCCGCCTCACAAATCTACCTGCGCGTAGAGGCAAAGGACGGCGCCGCACTGTATTGCACGCTGCCAAGCGGAACGAAGCTCGGCATCCTTGCGCAAACGGGCGACTACTATCTCGTGCGCATCCCATCCTGTGAGGTCGAAGGCTATGTTCTCAAAGAATTCGTAACCATCACGGGCACCGCCGACGCCACGATCGTTGCGCCCACGCCGACGCCCTCCGCGACGCCCACGGCGACTGCTACAGCCTCCGCTTCGCCCACGGCATCCGCCGCGACGAATCCCTCCACCAAGGACGGCGTGACCGCCAAAGCCAAGATCAACGCTTCCGGCGTCAACATCCGCACCGGCGCAGGCGTCGAAAATACCTTGGTCGATACGCTCAAGAAAAACACCGTGGTCTACGTCTTTGTCAAGAAGGCGGCGTCCGACGGCTCCATTTGGTATCAAATTCAGCCGGAAGGCACCGGTACGTTGGCTTGGGTACACGGCAATTATCTCACCTTCACCAACGAGCGCATCGTGTATTGGGCGATCGTGAATGCCGCCGACGTCAATTTCCGCGCAGGGCCCTCGACCACCTCCACCAAGCTCAAAGCCCTTGCCCTCAACACCGACCTTGGCATCTTGGGGCAGAGCGCCGACAAGAAATGGTACAAGGTGCGGCTTGTGGACACCGACGAAGAAGGCTACATCAGCGTCGAATATGTGACGCTCACCACGTCCACCGACGGCTAACGCCAAAAGCAGCGCGTCAAAGACGCATCCCGGTTGCATCGAACACAAAGAGCCCCCGTTTTCGGAGGCTCTTTCCTTTCCCGCAAGAGGCAACAGGGAACGCCTTTCTGCTGCCCTCTTTCGGGATTGCAGCCACAAAAAGAGCCTCCCGTCGGAGGCCCTTTTCTTAGGGGGGAACGTCAATGCAGCGGTGCGGGGAAGGATTCAAACACGTCGATCTTGCCCAGCTCCCACGGAGAAACCGAGTTTTCGGGGTTCTCGAAGTAGTACGGGTGCAGCAGGTACGCCAGCTTCTTGATGGCGGTGATGGTGCGAGGGCCAAACCGCTTCATCAGGCTGGAATCGTAGTAGTACACGCGTCCCGCCTTGACCGCAGCGGTGGTTTCAAACCCCGGTCGCGTCATGATTTCGTAGAGGGTTGTGACCTCTTCGTCCAACGCGTTGGGCCAATAGGGGGACATGATTACGACGGGGTTCTTCTCGACGACCTGCTCATAGGTGACCTCAACATAGTCGCCCTGCATGTCTTCGAAGATGTTCGTGCCGCCCGCAATGGTCATCATGTCGTCAAACGGCGAGCCGGATGCGTTGGTGTACGGGCCGTAGGCGCCGTATTCGCCGTAGTCTACGCGGTGCGCGATTTCGAAGTAGACGGGAACGGACTGGAGATTGGCGGTGACAGCCTTGATCTCTTCGATCTCGGCGTAGTAGCCGTCAACCAGCTGCTGTGCATAGTCGCCTACGCCCAACAGGTTGCCCATGTCCACCATCATGGTGTACACGTCGTCCAAGGTGGCGGGCTCATAGTTGTACGCGGCGTAGCCCATCGTCTTGAGCTGCTCGACCATTTCTGTCTGGGCAGAGCCGAAGCCAAAGAGGATGGTGGGCTCTACGGCAGCAATCACGTCGTAATTGCAATCGTAGAACTTGGATACGACGGCGACGTCCTTGGCGAGCTCTGCATCCACATTGAAGTCCGCCGTGTCGGTGTAGTAGTAGTCACCATAGGGGACCCAGCCCTCCCGTTCTTCCACTTCGGGCGGGTAGTCCGTGTAAGCAGACCAACCAACAATCTCATCCCCAAGACCCAATGCATAGACGATTTCGACCATGTTGGGCGCCAAGCAGACGATCCGCTGGGGTTCCCGTGTGGGCGCCGGCTCCGCCGTCGGATCTGCGGGTGCATCCGTCACCGCGACCACGTCGGTGGGCGTCGCGTCCGCATCGGGCGCTTGCTCCTTGTTGCATCCAACGATACAGAGTGCCAACATCAACACGGCACACACCATACTCAAGATCTTCAACAACCTTTTCATGTAACCTAACCTCTCCTTTTTTTATTTCATCCCGATAGACGGGTATGAATCAATGACCCAAAAGATACCGCGCTTGCTTTTCGTTGAGCGTATCGAAGGAACCGCCCAGCGCCTTGAGCTTCAGCTCGCCCACATGCCGATCGATGGCGTCCGAAATGGCGATGACGCCCGCGGGCAGCTTGCCCGCCTGCTTGACGATGTATTCCGCGCCCAGCGCCTGCAGGGCAAAGGACATATCCATGATTTCCATGGGATGCCCGTCCGCCGCCGCAATGTTGCACAGCCCGCCTTCCGCCACCACGCAGACGGTGCGTCCGGAAGGCAGCAGGTAGCCGTCCAAATTGTTGCGCATTGCCTTCTTGCTCACCGCCATGGCGGCAAGCCCGTCCAAGTCGATTTCGATGTTGAAATGACCCGCGTTGGCAACGATGGCATTGTCCTTCATCACGGCGAAATGTTCGGGGCGCAGCACGTCGCAGCATGCGGTGACCGTCACAAAGATGTCGCCAAGGGGCGCCGCTTCTTCCATAGACATGGCGCGATACCCGTCCATGATTGCCAAAATGGATTTGACCGGATCGATCTCGGTGACAATGACCTGCGCGCCCAAGCCTTGGGCGACCTTGGCGACGCCTCTGCCGCAGTAGCCGTAGCCTGCCACCACCACCGTTTTGCCGTTGATCTGCGTGTTGGTGGTGCGCATGATCGCGTCCCATGTGGTTTGACCCGTGCCATAGGTGTTGTCAAAATAGCTCTTGGTGCGTGCGTCGTTCACCGCCATAACGGGGAACGTCAGCCGCCCGCTGCGCGCCCAGCCATGCAGCCGCTGCACGCCGGAGGTGGTTTCCTCACAGCCGCCCAACAGGCAGTCGGCGTACGCGCTGCAGTCGCCCAGCAGCAGATTGATGAGGTCGCTGCCGTCGTCAATCACCACATGGGGATGGCACGAAAGCGTGTTCTTCCAAAGTTCGATCGTGTCCGCTTGGGACGCGCCGTGAATGGCGTTGACCGTGATGCCGTCGTCCACCAGCGCCGCACAGATGCTGTCCTGCGTGGAGAGCCGATTGGAGCCGGACACATACAGCTCGGCGCCGCCGCGTGCCAGCGTCTTGGCAAGATATGCCGTTTTCGCCTCTAAGTGGATGGACAGCGCGATGCGCAGCCCCCGAAAAGGCTGTTCACGCGCAAAGCGATCGCCGATGGCGTTCAGCACGGGCATGTGGCGCGCCACCCAATCGATGCGCTGATGCCCTTCGTCCTTAAGTTGAATGTCTGCAATGTGAGAATCCATGTCAACCTCCTGTTTCTATCTGCATTGTACAAAATCGGCGGCGGCGGGAAAAGGACATTTGTCCAACACCGTCACAAAAAAACGCCCCGCTCCGAACGGAACGAGGCAAAGAATCAGATGTGCAGCCGCAGCGTGCCGCCGCTTTGGACGATCAGTCCCGAATCGGCAAGCTCCTTGAGCGTGCGGTTGAGACTGCGAATCGAGATGCCGGACATCTCGGCAAGGATATTCTTGGTGTACAAAAAGCAGCCGCGTGCGTTGATGTTGTTCTGGATGATGCGAAAGACCTTTTCCCGCAGTACCGTCTGCTCGGCATAGACACGGTCGTCCCCTGCGCGCAGCAGCCGATCGGACAGGACGTACAGGATGAGATGCGAAAAGGTGCTCGCGCCGTCCCACAGATCGAAGAATTGCCGCTTGGAAAAGCGAAACGCTTCGCAGGGCGTCAATGCGATGATGGCACGGTCGACCGTCTTCAGACCGATGATTTCCATTTCACCGAAGAAATCGCCCGCGTGGTACAGGTCGAGGATGAGATGTTCGCCCTTCGGCCCCTCGTAGACCAGCTTGGCGCTGCCCGAAAGCAAAATGTAGAAGCATTTGACCGGCTCGTTCGGGCTGGTGATGTATGCGCCCGTCGAGAACGAAATCCGCTCCGAAGCGTTCAGGTATTCCGGTGGGATCGAATCGATGAGCTTGCATGGGGACATGCTGTCGTTCTTGTTGAAATCCACAATCGCGCCTCCCTCCATATGTTATCATATCGTATTCGTGCATGATTTGCAAGCGGCATAACGGAAAGGATGCGATTTCGGGGACATTCGTCCTCTCGTCGGCGCGGACTTCGCTTTACTTACGGCTCTTTCTGCGGAAAGCGCCGTTCGCTGCTCCGTCGCGCCTCCTCTCCGCAAAAGGTCACGCGCTCGCTGCGGCTGTTCGGTTGCAAACGCCCTCTCGTCGGCGCGGACTGCACTTCGTTCGCAACGGCTCCTTCGGCTTCGCCTCATCCGCCATTGCTCGCCCGTTCCGTCGCGCCTCCTCTCCGCAAAAGGTCACGCGCTCGCTTCGGCTGTTCGGTTGCAAGCGCCCTCACGACGCCTACGCGGCGCTGCCAACCTTTTGCGGGTAACCCCGCGTACACGATTTTTGGGAAAGGCACGTCGCGGCGCTGTCAACCTTTTGCGGGTAACCCCGCGTACACGATTTTTGGGAAAGGCACGTCGCGGCGCTGCCAACCTTTTGCGGGAATACCCGTTGACACGCTTTTCGGGAAAGGGACGCAAATACCACCCGTCTGTCATCCTGCGCTTCGGCGAAGGATCTCGAACGCAAGCGGGAGATTCTTCGGCACTTCGGGTCTCAGAATGACCACGGGGGAACGGCGGGGCTTGCGCGCATACTCTGAAAATCAAAAATGGCGGTCAAAAACCGCCATTTTTGCGCAATTCACGAATCCCTATTCCCCCGCAAAGTACCGTTGCAGCTGATCCGGCGCAAGGATGCCCTTGTCGGTGACCACGCCCGTGACCAGCTCCGGCGGGGTGATGTCGAAGGCGGGATAGTACGCCTTGACGCCCGCCTTGCAGGTGGGGAGCCCCAAGGCGTGCTTGACTTCTTCGGGGTCGCGCTCCTCGATGCGGATGCCCGCGATGGTGGGATGCACCGCGTTGGGATTGCCCGTGCAGTAGTACGGAATCCCAAAGTGCCGCGCCGCCAGCGCCACTTGGAATGTACCCACCTTATTGACGATATGTCCATCGACGGTAATCACGTCGGCGGCGGTCATGAACACGTCGATCGGCTTGGTCGCCATCGTCCACGCGGGCATATTGTCGGTGATGACGGTCACGTCGAAGCCCATGTCGTAGGCGACGGACGCCGTCAGCTTGGCGCCTTGGAAATACGGCCGCGTTTCGGGACAGATGAGCTTCACGTCGTTGCCCAGCTCGCGGCAGGCGCGCAGCGTCATGCCGTAATCGCAGTCGGGATAGCACATGCTCAACAGCGTGCCGCCCTTTGGAATTTTCTCTGCCAAGAACCGCCCAATCTTTGCGATGCGCGCATAGCGCGCCTCCAGCCATTCCAGCATGGCGTTTTGGAGGGCAAGCGCGGCGCTTTCGCCGCAAGTCAGGGCGTCCTTTGCAACCTGTTCGCAGGCGTCGGAAATGACGCGCATCTTGCGCTCGGTGGTGGGTCTTGCCGTCGCCAAGCAGTCGGCTGCCGCCTTGAGATAGGCAAGCTGCTCTTCTGCCTGCAAGTGTGCGCAAGCGTGCGCCGCCAGCGCCATGCCCGCGTACACCGCTTGGAACGGGCCGTAGCTTTGGGTGACCATATCGGAAATGGCCTTCGCCACCTCTTGGTAGGTGCGGCAGGTGACGAACCGTTCCTCCGTTGGGTAGAAGCGGCGATCCAGCATCCGCACCTGTCCGTTATCGTACCATGCGATGTTTTCGTAGCGCAGCAAAAATGCCAAATCGTGATCGTTACGCATCGGCGTCCTCCCCGATGTCGCCACGCTCCTTCAGCTCGTTGACGATCTGCCCGTACACCTCAGGCGTGATTTTGTAGCGGAACCGATAGATGAAATAGCCCGCCACGATGAATACCAGCGGAATCACCAGCATGAACAGCTTGAGAATGAGCTGCCCCGACGTGGGGATGGACAGCGCGGCTTCTTCGCCCGTCTTGATGCCTGCCAGCACCAGCGTCAGCGAGGTAAAGCCCGTCGCCAGCGCACCGCCGATTTTGTTGATGAGCGGCTGCATGGAAAACGTGACGCTGTCGTTGCGCTTATGCAGCTTCCATTGCCCGTATTCGATGGTGTCCGCCAAGAACATCAGCATCAACAGCTGAATGAACGCTTGGGCGATGAAGATGAACACCGCCGCCAACGCCACAATCACGAGCGACAGCTTGACGGGGCCAAGCGCCACGTTGTTGAACAGGTCTGCAAAGAAGAACACCACATAGCCCACCACCACTGCGATGGTGGAGACGGTATACATCTTGCGGCGGGACATCCGCTTGGACACGGCAGGGAAGACGAGAAGCGCGGCAAACTGCGCAATGCCCACCACCGCCGCCAAAACCATGTACATGCTTTCGTCGCCGTACACATAGCGCATATAGTACACCGCAAATCCCGTGGTGGTACAGTAGCCAATCATGAACAGCGCCATGGACAGGGTCGTCCACATGAGCTGGTCGTTTTTGAACAGCACCTGCACCATTTGCTTGAGGGTCGTTTTTTCTTCTTGTTTGAAGGCGCTCTTGCGCTCCTTCACGCCGAAGATGGTAAACAGCTGGAAGCCAATCATCAGCACGGAAACGGCGATGGCGAACCAAAACCAGACGGGCTGCATCTGTGCCGTGGTACGCTGCACCACGCCCGCGGTCATTTCGCTGTTTTCGTAGGGAATGCCGCCCAGCGCCTTGAGGATGGGCTGCCAGCCCACCATGACGATGTACATGCCGATGTTGGCACAGATACGGGCAAACGCGCCGTTCTTTTCCCGCGCCTTTTGATCCAGCGACAGGGAAGGCATCATCGACCAGTAGGCGATATCGTTGACGCCGTAGGTGATGTCCCAGCAGATGTACGCCAAGCCGAATACCAGCACGAACGTCCAGTTGCGCAGACCGAAATCGGAGAACATCACCAAGAAGAACAGGGAGGCGGTCAGCGCACCAATCAGCATTGGCGGCTTATACTTGCCCCAACGCGAACGGGTGTTGTCGATGATCAGCCCCGTGATGGGGTCGTTCAGCGCGTCGAAGATGCGCAGGATGGTCAGGCAGGTGCTTGCCGCAATGTAGACGGCAAGCGGCAAGTCCAGCACCATGCTCATGTAGTACACGATCGTGTTTGCCTCGAACGCGTAGAACATGTCACGGCCAATGGTGCCCAGCCCAAAGAAGTACTTGTTTCTGGTGTCCATTTTGTTCATGATTCTTCCCCCTTGATGGCATAGAGTTGTGCGGCGAAATCGCCTTGCATATGCATGTTTTTGCTGTAACCCGTGGCGATAAAAGCACGCTGCAGCCGAATCCCTTGGGACAGCACCGCGCCCGTCGTGCGGTAGGATTCGCGGCAGTCGGGCATGGAAGCGTATCGTCCCGCCGTCCGCAGCACAAGCCCGTTCGCCTTGAGCTTGACGGGCAAAACGTGCTTCAATAGTCCGCCGAAGCGGTCGATGTCCAAGCCCTCCTGCAACTGCTCGCACGCGTAGACGCGTTGGGGCTTACATCCAAGCACCCGCAGCACACGGTTGGGCGGCGTCGCGTCCGCCAGCGTATTTGCCCACAGCACCACGGCATCGTCGCCTTCGCCCGCCTGCCATTGGTACACATGCGGGTCGCCGCTGTCGATGCGCCGAAACGTCCCAAATTGCAGCGTTCGGCGATGCGCCTTGTACCAATCGAGGTACCGCCGCAGTTCACGCCGTTCGATGGGCTTTAGGTCTTTGATGTCCAGCTCCAGCCCAAACGCGCCGAACGCCGCGACCGCAAACCGTGTGAACAGCGGCGTGCTGCGCAGCGTTTGCTGATGCGGCGATTGCGAGACGTGCGCCCCCCAACAGGACTGCGGATAAAAATAGGAAAGCCCCGTTTGGATGGACAGCCGCGTCACGGGGTCGGTGTTGTCCGACGCCCAAATCTGTTGGGCAAAGCACAGCATGCCAAGGTCGAACCGTCCGCCGCCCGACGCGCAGCCTTCCAACAGAATGTGGGGGCGCGGGCGAAAGATGCGTTCCAGCACGTCGTACAGCCCCAAAATGTAGCGATGCATCTGCATTCCGTCGCCAAAGTCGGAAAATGGTCGGTTCATGTCCCACTTGACGTAATCGATGTGCGCGTCGTCCAAGATGGCGCTCACCTGCTGCACCAGATAGTCGCGCACGGCGGGATTCGTCAAATCCAAAATGAGCTGATGCCGCCCCAAGCTTGGCTTGCGGTTCGGACGCGCAATCGCCCAGTCGGGATGGGCGCGATACAGATCGGAATCGGGGTTGACGCTTTCCGGCTCGAACCACAGCCCAAACCGCATCCCCATCGCATGGATGCGTTTTGACAGCCCCGTTACGCCCTGCGGCAGCTTTTTGCGGTTGACCGTGTAATCGCCAAGCCCGCTGTGGTCGGTGTTGCGCGCACCAAACCACCCGTCATCCAGCACGAACAGCTCCACGCCGAGCTTCCTTGCCCGCCGTGCCAAACGCAAGAGCGATCCCTGCCGAAAATCAAAAAAATCCGCTTCCCAGTTGTTGATCAAAACGGGACGTTCTCGATTCTGCCAATCGCCCCGCACGATGCGCTTGGAAACGAACGCGTGAAAGCTGCGCCGCAGCCCGTTCAAGCCGTTTTCCGAATAGGTCAGCACCGATTCGGGCGTTTCAAACGACGCGCCCGCTTCTAATGTATATAGGAAGCAGTGGGGGCTGACGCCGCCCACCACGCGCACTTGTCCTGTGGGCAGCAGCTCGACGGCGGTGTGGTGGTTGCCGCTGTACAAAAGGTTGAACCCGTACACCGCGCCCGTCGTTTCGTTTGCGTCTTGCTGCATGAGAAGCAGCGCGGGATTGCTGCGATGGGTGGACGTGCCAAACGTCGTTTCATTGACAAAAACGCCCACCGACAGCGGCTGCACCGTGGGCTGCGCCTCCGAAGCCCACGCGCCCGTCAGCGTCAGTACGCGAAACCCGTCGTTCTCCAAATCGAGACAGTAGCTGAGACACTTTTTCAGCAGCATGGGCGTTTCGGCGTCGTTGCGCAGCACGGCGCGGCGGGTGATGACGTTTTCCTGCGGGTACACGGTGAAAAAAAGATCGAGCCAAACGGGCAGCGCCGCGTCTTTTAGCGTGACAATCAGGGTGTCGCACACCGCTTCGTCGCCCTGTGCCGTGGGCAGCGATGCCATGGGCACGGCGCCGTTTACGATGCGATGGCTTTGATAGAGGAAATCGTTGGTAAAGCTGCCGTCGGGCATTTGCGCCTCCAACGGCGGCACGCGAAAATCGCCCTTGCCCGAACCCGACCATTCCAAGGGCAGCTCGTACAGGCAATACGCGTCGTCGCGTTCCTCGTCGTAGCGCACGGCGTCGCCGCGCAGCAGCGCGTGCTTGTACGCCAGCGGCGCCACGTCCGCGTCGTCGATGCGTCCGCCAAAGTGCAAATGCTCCAAGTGCCCAAACGGCGTGACGCGAAACACATACGAAACCGCGTCGCAGGTCAGCCGAAACACGTTATCCAAAACGGTAATCATACGCGCATCACCACCGCTTCATAGGGACGCAGCGCTTCCGCCGCATCGGGATAGTTGGACAGCAGCCGCGTGCCCGTCATTTGGAACGCGTGGGGCTTGTCGGAAAGGTTCACCGCAATCAAGCGCGTTTCGCCTTTAAAGCTACGGGTAAACGCATAGACGGAACGGGTGATGCAAACGCTTCGGTACGCACCCGCTTTTAGGGTTTCGTCGCCGTTTCGCAGTGCGCAAAGACGGCGATAGAACGCCAGCACGGAATGCGGGTCGCGCTCCTCGGCTGCGACGTTGATGGCCTTGTAGTTTTGGTTGCACTTCAGCCACGGCGTGCCCGCCGTGAATCCGCCGTTTGGGCTGTCGTCCCATTGCATCGGGGTGCGGGCGTTGTCACGGGACGCGTGCTGCACATGGCGCCAGCGCCGCTGTTCGCCAAAGCCCAGCTTTTTCATGAATTGGAACATGTTGCGCGATTCCACATCCTGCACGTCGTCCATGGATGCGTAGTCAAAATTGGTCATGCCAAGCTCTTGCCCTTCGAACAAAAACGGCGTTCCGCGCAGGCACAGCAGCATCGTTGCCAGCGCCGTGGCGCTTTCGTATGGATAGGACGGGCTGCCGAAGCGGGACACGCTGCGGGGCTGGTCGTGGTTTTCCAAATAGTTGGCGTTCCAGTCAAGCGCACGTTGCCACTTGTCCAGCGCACGGAACAGCCGCTTTGCGCGGAACCTGCGCGGCAGCCACTTGATGAAAAAGCAGTCGGCGTTCATATGCTCAAAGGAGAACACCATGTCCAGCCCGCCCTGCTGCGCATCGCACAGCAGGCGTGCATCCTTGGGCTTGACCATGACCGTTTCGCCGACGGTGAAGCAGTCGTAGTGCGACCAAACGTCTTCCCGAAACCGCCGCAGCAGCGCATGGCAGCCGGGCTGGGAAAGGTAATAGCCGGAGCCGGTTAAAGCGAGCTTTGGGAAGCCGTTCTTCAGCTCGGATTTCCAAAGGATGTTGATGACGTCGCAGCGGAAGCCCGCCACGCCCTTGTCCAGCCAAAACGACATAACCTTTTCGACCTCCTGCACGACGGCGGGATTGCGATAGTTGAGGTCGGGCTGCCCCGCGTCGAACAGGTGCAGATAGTATTGCTTGCGCGTCTCGTTCCACGTCCAACAGGAGCCGCCGAAGAAATTGCCCCAGTTGTTGGGCTTGTCGCGCCAAATGTAGTAGTCGCGGTACGGCGCTTCGCCTGCCACGCTCTTTTGAAACCAGCTGTGGCGGTCGGAGGTGTGATTGATGACCAAGTCCATCACGATGCCGATGTCCAGCGCCTTTGCCTCAGAAAGCAGCGCGTCGAACTCTGCCATGGTGCCGTAGCGCGGGTCGATGGCGGTGTAGTCGGCAATGTCGTAGCCGTTGTCCCGATCGGGCGACGGATAGATGGGCGACAGCCACAAAAGCCCCACGCCGAGCGCGTGGAGATAGAGCAGCTTTTCCCGTATGCCGTTCAAATCGCCAAAGCCGTCGCCGTTGGAATCACGGAAGCTGCGCGGATAAATCTGATACACGATGCGATCGCGGTAAAAGGGTTCCATTCAGTCCTCCTTCACGGGATATTGCGCGCGGCAATAGGTGTCGTACATTTTTGCGGTGACGCCGTGCGCTTTGATCATCTCGGCATAGAACCAGCCGCTCTTTTTGACGATGCGGGCAAGCGTGTCGGGCGAAAGCGACACCAGCCCAAACTTGGCGGTCATGCCTTCGAGCCATTCAAAATTGTCCACAAAGCACCAATGGTAATAGCGCTCCACGGGCAGCCCGCTTTGGGAAAGCGCGTGCAGATGCTCGTACAGGTAGCGGCCGCGATACGCGTCCCGATTGTCGCAGACGCCGTTTTCGGTGATGAAGATGGAAAGCTGCTTGATTCTTTGAAGCTCTTTGCAGCACTCCACAATGCCGTTCGGGTAGATTTCCCAACCCAAATCGGTGACGCAGCAATCGTCCATCACATCGTCCTGCAGCCCTGCCACGGCGGTGCGGGAGTAGTAGTTCAGCCCCCAAAAGTCTACATATTTGCCCTTTTTCGAGAAGGCGTTGTGCACATGGCCTTGGAACGCCCACCGTGCAATCGGCGTCAAAAACCGCTGCCAAAGGGAATTGGGCTTCTTGGGCGCGAAGGCGCGCAGGTGCGCCGCAAAGGACACAAGCGGCGCGGCAAGCTTTTGATCGGCATACCACTTGTGGATGCGGTCATATGCCAGCCGATGGCACTTTGCCATGACGCGCATGACGCGAAATGTGTGAGACACGCTCGTTTCGCCCGGCGGGAACGAACCGAACAGATACCCGCAGGTGGCGTATACGTTGGGCTCGTTGATGGTGATGTAGTCTTGCACCAGATCGCCCAAATGTGCAAGCACAGCGTCCACATAACGCAAAAAGACGGGGACGGCGTCGCGGGAAAGGAACGCGCCCTGCTGTTCAAACCAGATGGGATTGGAAAAGTGGTGGAGGGTGAGCAGCACATGGATGCCCCGCGCTTGGAGTAAGCACAGCTCATCGCGGTAGTGTTGGAACGCCGCCTCGTCAAACTGCCCCGGCGCAGGCTCCAGCCGTGCCCATTCCAGCCCGATGCGGGCGTCGCGGATGCCCAAATCCGCCATCAGATCGGCGTCCTCCGTCACGCGGCGGTAGTGTGCGGTGGTCACATCGGGATCGGAACCGTCTTTGATGTGCCCCTTTTGATACCAGTCGTACCAGTTGCTGTTTTGGTTGTCGCCTTCGATTTGTGTCGCGGCGCTCGCAACGCCGAGACGAAACCCATTCGGAAAGGAAAACGCGTGCATAGGCTCCTCCTGTATCAAGTTGTCCTATTTTATATACCACTTTTTTGGCTTTTTGGCAATACCGCGCTGCGCTTTCCGCGCGATTTTTCCGAACCTTGGGTGCGGGATGCTATGGGGCTAAAAACTGCTCCAAAATCCAATTTGCCACGCCATCCTGCGCGGCGGGTGCGGTGCGCACGTCGGCTGCCGCCAGCGCTTCGGGCTCGGCGTTGTTGGGCGCCACAAAGCAGCCGCACGCCATGCGCATGGAGGCGTCGTTGCCGCCGTCGCCGCACGCAGCGATGGAGTCGGGCGCAATTTGCAGCGCGTTGGAAAGCGCAAAAAGCGCCGCGCCCTTGCTGACGGACGCGGGCGTGACGTCCAAATCGGCGTCGAAGCAGGGAAGCACAGAAAGCCCGCCAAACGCTTGCAGCGCGGCACGGGCAGCGTCCGCTTGGGCGCGGGTTTTGAACTTGCCGCCAATTTTTTCGACGGCGTGGGCGTTTGCCGCAGCGCGGCGGATCACGCGGGCGGGCCGCAAGCGGGGCAAAAACTGCCACAGGGTGTGCAGCCGCGAACGAAGCGGCGTGCCGCGCTCCTTGAGAATGCGGGCAATAAAGCCCACATCGTACCGCCCTTTGCCGTCGTAAAAGACGTTGAGGGAGGCGCCGTGTTCGGACAGAATTTGCAGCACCTGTTGCACGCGGGCGGGCGGGAACGGGCACGCGCCAAGGCATGCGCCGTGCAGCACGGTGCGGGCGCCGTTCGAGGTGATGAACGCATCCGCATACGGGCATTTTGCAATGGGGCGCGGCAGCATATCCATGCAGCGTCCCGTGGCGACGACCACGGTACAGCCCGCATCGTGAGCGGCTTTCAGCGCGGCAAGCGTTTGGGGCGACGCCTTGCCCCGATGCAGCAGCGTGCCGTCCAAGTCTGACGCCAACAATCGAATGGGTTTCATCGGTTCTCCCCCTTTATTTGTCGAGTATACCACGGCTGCGAAACGACGGCAAGCGAGACTTAGAAGGGTGCATTTTTGGCGAACCGAATCGAAATAATGGTTGACAAAACGCACAAGGACGGGTATACATAGTACAGAGATCGTGCGGGAGCAAAAAGCGCCCCGCGGGAGGACACAAAATGAAACGTATGGTTATGCTTGCTGCCGCATTGCTGCTGTTGGCGTCAAGCGCTTGTCAAGCCATTCCTGCAGCAAATACTGCCACCGCCACGCCCGAAGACGCGGTGGAAATCACCTTCTTTGCGGCGACCGAAGCGCCGACCATCACGCCCTTGGCGACGCCGACGCCCGTTCCCACACCGACGCCCACGCCCACGCCCGAACCGACGCCCGACGGGCTTTGCGGCGGCCGTTATCCCGACAAATTTGCCGACGTTCCCACGCTGGGCGAGCTTTCCTACAAAAGCCCCACACTGGGCATCGAAATTCATTCCGAAACGCTGCAAAATCAATACGACACCGACATCCTCAACTATACCATCGCGGACGTCTATGTGCAGGATTTGAACGAGCTGAAGACGATGGCGGCGAACGACAATTTCAATCGCAAGTACAGCCAGCCCATCGAGCAGATTGCCGGAGACGCCAACGCGCTGCTTGCCATTTCGGGCGACTATTACAGCAACGAAAGCGAAGGCGTCGTCATTCGCAACGGCATCCTGTACCGCAAATCGCTCTTCAAAAATGAAGACCTTTGCGTCCTGTACCGCGACGGCACCATGAAAATGCTCAAATACGGCACGTTCACGGCAAACGACGTCATCGACGCCGATCCGTGGCAGGTGTGGGGCTTCGGCCCGCGGCTGCTGGACGACAACGGGCTGCCCTTCTCCGAGATCAATCACCGCCTCAACTATGCCAACCCGCGCTGCGCCATCGGCTACTACGAGCCGGGGCACTACTGCTTCATCGTGGTGGACGGGCGGCAGGAAGGCTATTCCGACGGCATCACGCTGGTGGCGCTGTCACAGCTCATGTACGACCTCGGCTGCACCGCCGCGTACAATTTGGATGGCGGTGCCTCCGCCCGCATCTATTGGAACGGCGCCATCCTCAATTCCCCCAGCAGCGACAACCGCACCGTCGCCGACATCATCTATTTTACCCAAGCGTCGTAACGCCAAATTTGCATCGGTTCAGCCCGCAAAACGGCCGAACCGCTTTATTATATACAATTTGTATGGTGCGAATGTAGAATCCGTATGTCATAATTTGGGTGTTCACTGCATTTATATAATAGAGACCCAAAAATGTTGGGTCTGAAAAGCTTCGGAGCATTCTTTGTGAAACGCAGCAAAGCGCAAGGATAAAGGGATCCTCACCTCTCACCCATTCCTATTCGATCCCGCCTTCTTCCAACTTGCGAAGCTCCATCAAACCGACACGGCCGTGTAGCGAGACACGGTCGTGCCGTGTTTGTTTTTGGGAAGACGCGCTCGTGTAGGCGTGAGATCCTTCGACTTTGAAAATGACAGACGGGAATGAAGGAATGAAGACATGAAGAAATGAAGAAATTTTGGTAATGGCGGCGTTACCGCCATTTTGATTATCGCACGTTCGTATACGAAACAGCATGCCCCGTGTTGTCATTCCGAGGCACGAAGTGCCGAAGAATCTCCCGCTTACACGCGAGATCCTTCGCCGCAGCCTCAGGATGACAGCGGAGCGTTTTTGACGTTACTTTCCCGAAAAACGTGTAAGCGGGGTTCCCCGCAAAAGGTTGGTAGTGAAGCGAAAGGCGTAACGCCCGCGTCAAGAAGGGCGTAGCCGCAGCGAGCGTGACCTTTTGCGGCGAGGAGGCGCGACGGAACGGGCGAGCAATGCGGATGAGGCGAAGCCGAAGGAGCCGTTGCGAACAAAGTGCAGTCCGCGCCGACGAGCGGAGTACATGGCGACGAAAAACCCGCAAGCGGCGCTTGCGGGTGATGGCGTTCGGTTTGCTTATTCCTTGGTGCAGACGGAACCGTCGCAGTCCTCTACGTCACAGTAGAGGCACTTCATGCAGGCGTTTGCCGCTTCTTCCAAGGCGTCCGTCCAGTCTTCTTCCGCGACGGGCAGGAATTCTTCCATGTCCTCCGCTTCGTTGACCTGAATGCGGAACACATAGTATGCGTCCTCCTCGCCCTCTGCCGGCTCCTCCGGATCCATCAGAATCGCGTATTCCTTGCCGTCATGCTCAAAGTAGTCGTATACTTCCATCTGGATTTCATCGCCGTCGTCGCTGACAAACGTTACAAGATCTCTTTCTTCTTCCATGATTTTACTCCTTTCCTTTATTATGGGTATTGTAACCCATTCTGCGCCGCTTTGCAACCATTGCCGCAAAAACAAAAAATGTTTTAGAAAGCCCAAAATATATTTTGAAAAGCCCTTGTATTCATGGGCGAAACGATTATAATGGAAGAGAAGAAGGAGGCGCGGTATGGATTTGGATTTTTACAAGCGATTGGCAAGTGCATTGGCGACGCAGTTCGGCGAGAACTGTGAAATCGTCGTACACGATCTCAAGGCGGAAGATCCCGATCACACCATCGTTGCCATCGAGAACGGGCAAGTTTCCCACAGACAGCAAGGGGACGGGCCTTCGCGCATCGTGCTGGAGGCGCTGAGCGAGAAGGATCCTTCCAAGCTGCAGGACACGGCGGGATACCTGCTCAAGACGCACGACGGGCGCATCTTGAAGTCCTCCACGGTCTACATTCGCAACGATGCGGGCGAGGTGGAAGGCGTGTTCGCCATCAACTACGACATCACCGAGCTGCTGATGGCGGAGCGTGCCATCGATTCCATCCTCAACCACCGTGTCGAAAAGCGCGTGCCGGAACGGATTCCGCAATCGGTCAACGAGCTTTTGGACGATCTGATCGAGCAGTCGGTGGCGCAGGTGGGCAAGCCGGTGGCGCTCATGACGAAGGACGACAAGGTCAAGGCGATCCGCTTCCTCAATCACGCGGGTGCATTCTTGGTCACACGCAGCGGCGACAAGGTGTCAAAATACTTTGGCATCAGCAAATATACCCTTTATTCCTACATTGACGCAAAAACAACAGATGAATGAAAGGAACACACCATGGATTTTGAAGCAATCAAAAAGGCAGCAAACGGCTATTTGCCGCAAATGACGAAGTTCCTGCGGGATCTCATTGCGATCCCCAGCGAGAGCTGTGACGAAGAGGGCGTCGTCAAGAGAACGATCCGCGAAATGCAGGCGCTGGGCTTTGACAAGGCAGAAATCGACCCAGAAGGCAACGCACTGGGCTGGATGGGCACGGGCGACAAGATTATCGCGTTTGACGGACACATCGACACCGTCGGCATCGGCAACATCAACAATTGGGAACAAGACCCGTACAAGGGCTACGAAACCGACGAAATCATCTACGGCAGAGGCGGTTCCGACCAAGAGGGCGGCGTCGTTTCCGCAGTGTACGGTGCGCGCATCATGAAGGACTTGGGTCTGATTCCCGACGGGTACAAGATTCTGGTCGTTGCTTCCGTCCAAGAGGAAGACTGCGACGGTCTTTGCTGGCAGTACATCTACAAAGAGGACAAGATCGTCCCCGAATTTGTCGTTTCCACCGAACCGACCGACGGCGGCATCTATCGCGGCCATCGCGGCCGTATGGAAATCCGCATCGACGTCAAGGGCGTTTCGTGCCACGGCTCCGCGCCCGAACGCGGCGACAACGCCATCTACAAAATGGCGGACATCCTGCAGGATGTGCGTGCGCTCAACGAGAACACCGCCACCGACGCCGACGCAATCAAGGGTCTTGTCAAGATGCTGGACGAGAAGTACAACCCCGAACACTTCGAGGATGCACGTTTCTTGGGCCGCGGCACCGTCACCACCTCCCAGATTTTCTACACCTCGCCTTCCCGCTGCGCCGTGGCAGACTCCTGCGCCGTATCGCTTGACCGCCGCATGACCGCCGGCGAAACGTGGGATTCCTGCTTGGAAGAGATTCGCAACCTGCCCGCCTGCAAGAAGTACGGCGACGACGTGAAGGTTTCTATGTACATGTACGACCGTCCCGCATGGACGGGTCTGGTGTACGAAACGGAATGCTACTTCCCGACGTGGATCAACAAAGAGACCGCTGCCCATGTGCAGGCGCTGGCGGACGCGCACAAGGCGTTGTATGGCGAAAAGCGCATCGGCGCCGCCTCCGCCATGGCAAAGCGCAACCGTCCCTTGATCGACAAGTGGACGTTCTCCACCAACGGCGTTTCCATCCAAGGCCGCTACGGCATCCCGTGCGTCGGGTTCGGCCCCGGTGCAGAATCCCAAGCCCACGCGCCCAACGAAATCACTTGGAAGCAGGATCTGGCAACCTGCGCCGCCGTCTATGCGGCGACCCCGATGCTGTATCAAGGCGAGAACAAGACCGACGACGTCTGCGCGTTCCGTGCAGGCAAGACCAACACCAAGTTTGCTGAATAAAATAGATTGGAGCATACCATGAGCAACGTAAAGAAGTATACCGAAAAACTCGACCAACTGCACTTCGAGAACATGTACAACGGCGATTTCTTCCTCACTTGGGAAAAGACCGACGACGAAATCGCAGCCGTTTTCACCGTAGCGGACGCACTGCGCCATCTGCGTGAGAACAACGTCTCCACCAAGATCTTTGATTCGGGTCTCGGCATCTCCCTGTTCCGCGACAACTCCACCCGCACCCGTTTCTCGTTCGCATCCGCCTGCAACCTGCTTGGGTTGGAAGTGCAGGATTTGGACGAGGGCAAGAGCCAGATCGCCCATGGCGAGACCGTCCGCGAAACTGCCAACATGATTTCCTTCATGGCAGACGCCATCGGCATCCGCGACGATATGTACATCGGCAAGGGCAACACCTACATGCACAATGTGGTCGACGCGGTCACCGCGGGCAACAAGGACGGCGTGCTGGAGCAAAAACCCACGCTGGTCAACCTCCAGTGCGACATCGACCATCCCACCCAGTGCATGGCGGACATGCTCCATTGCATCCACACGCTGGGCGGCTCGGACGATTTGGACGAAGCCATCAAGAACCTCAAGGGCAAGAAGGTCGCCATGACGTGGGCATACAGCCCCTCCTACGGCAAGCCGTTGTCCGTCCCGCAGGGCGTTGCAGGGCTGTTCACACGGTTCGGCATGGACGTCACGCTGGCGTATCCGGAAGGCTATGAAATCATGGACGAAGTGGTAGATGTGGCAAAGGCAAACTGCGAAAAGAGCGGCGCCAAGTTCACCATCACCCACGACATGGCAGAAGCATTCCAAGACGCCGACATCGTATACCCCAAGTCTTGGGCGCCGTTCAAGGCGATGGAAGAACGCACCGAGCTGTATGCAAACGGCGATATGGACGGCATCAAAGCGCTGGAAAAGCGCCTGCTCGCACAGAACGCACAGCATAAGGATTGGGAATGCACCGAAGAAATGATGCAGCGCACCCATGACGGCAAAGCGCTGTACCTGCACTGCCTGCCCGCTGACATCACCGACGTATCCTGCGATGCAGGCGAAGTCGCCGCCACCGTGTTTGATCGCTACCGCGATCCGCTCTACAAGCAGGCGTCCTTCAAGCCGTACATCATCGCCGCGATGATCTTCCTTGCCAAGGTCAAAGACCCGCAAAAGACCCTCAAGGATTTGGAAGCAAACAGCACAAAACGCTGGAACGGCTAAGCAACAACAGGAACGCCCGCAAGCCTCGCTTGCGGGTGTTTTGCACACGCGAGACGGTATTGCGCACGGGGTTGCCGGTGAAAATGTCAACCAATCCGTGTGCTGCCCGCGCACACGGTTTTCGGGGAAGGGGCGCCAAGCCGCGCCCTTGTCATCCTGAGGCATAGCCGAAGGATCTCGAACGAATGAAACAGATTCTTCGGCGCTTCGCACCTCAGAATGACCGCAGGGCGTGGTGTTGCTTGCGCGCACAAGCTGCAAACTATGATGGCGGCTTTCGCCGCCGCCGACCCGCACCTTTGCAGGGGTACGCGCACGCGAAATGTGTCATAAACTTTAAATTACTTTGAACTATCTGAAAATCACATTGCGTTATGTATGTTTATGTGTTAAACTACTCTAACTGTATAGGGGGTAAAAGTATGCTTAGGAGGTCGAACCATATGATGAAACGAATCACGGCATTTGCCCTGATCGCTCTGATGCTGCTGTGCCTTGCCCCGTTTTCGACGCTGCCCACACAGGCGCAAGAGAGCGACCTGTTGAAGCTGACGCCGCCCAACCACCACAAGATTGCGGAGGACAACGGCGACGGCACATACGACTTGACACTGGACGTGCACGGCGTACGCCATTCCGATACCAACGTGGTAGTGGTGCTGGACGTATCCACATCCATCGTCAAAAACACGATGCAAAACGCAAGCGGACAGACGGTGACGGCACTGGAGGTTTTAAAGGATACCGCCATTGATTTTGTCAACGAAATGTTCGCGTCATCCGCCTACGCCAAGGACAACGACGGCGTGGTCAACATTTCCATCGTTCGCTACGCAGGCAGCGCCGAGATCATCCAAATGTGGACGGACGATCAAGCGACGCTGGTCAATACGCTGCGCAATTTGAAATCCACGGGCTTGGAGGGCAACACCAACTGCCAATCGGGGTTGACGCTTGCCGCACGCCTGTTTGAAAACGACGCCATTTTGGGCTACAACACGAATCGCCCCGCCAACCTCAACACGGCGCAAAACTTCGTCGTCTTTATGACGGACGGCGCGCCCAACCGTGCCTACATCGCGGACGGTTCGCAGACGCTGACACACTTTTCCTCGTCGTACAGCTTGGTGAGCGACAGCAACGTCGATCAAGTTTCCGCCACCTATACCACGCCCGGCGTGAAGGTGGTTTCCGGCACCACCATTTCTACGGGCGGCACGCTGTCCCGCGGCGCCAGCGGCACCGACTATCGCAAGGTTGCGGCAGAAGCAGCGCTGTGGCAGGCAAAGCTTCTTTATGAATCGCCCTACGACATCACCACCTTGACGGTGGGCTTGGGCGAATGGTTCACCCAAGAAATCGAAGATTCCACCTTCCCCACGGCGGTGCATTTCACGCGGCTGGTGGGCGCGGTGGGCAACGGCATCATCACCTATGAAGAAGCCGTCGCGCAGCTTGGCGCAGACGTCGGCTCCGGCGCCATGCCGAACACCAATCCGCCGTACCCCATCATCGACACCGTAAACGGCGTATACCTTGGCGACAGCTATTACAATCGGTTCAAGTCCGGCTCCACCTATACGCTGGACAACTTCCGCAAGTCCCTTACGCTTGCGCAGCTGAAGGCAGCCATTACGGAGTATTACGGCGACGTGGCGACGCAGATGCAGGACGGCATCTATCGCTTTACGCCCGTGGTGCGCCAAGATGAAAGCATCGACATCACCGAGGTCACCGAGCCATACTCCTTCTTTGGCAATACGCAAGCGGCGTTTGCCGACGCATTCCAGTCCATCGCCAACACGATTCAGACAGGCTATGTGTCGGTCGACATCGTCGATTTGCTGTCCAAAAACGTCACACTGTACCATCAGCTGACCGCAGAGGAGATTGCGTCCGCCCTGACGGCAACCTATCCCGCTTCCTTTGGAGGCGCCACGGTCAACGAGCTGTACAATCCCGAATTCCTGTCGATTTCGTTCTATGTGAACATCAACGATGCGGACACGGGCAACGTCTCCACCGACCCGAACGACTACATTTTGGACGCGAACCCGCCCACCACGGACGAGTATGACGTCAAGTATATTTGGACGAACGAAGCGTGCAAGCATGAGGGCATCATGCTGATGTTCCACACCGACTACATGCTGCGGCACAACCACATGGCGCGCATCCGCGTGACGGTCAAACCGTCCCAGTACGCCATCGACACGCTGTATGCGAACCAAAACAATGCGTCGTTTACGCCAATTGCTTTTCCCGAAAGCGCACGGCTGACCCAAGCGGACGGCATCGACCCCAACGGCGTCGGCACGGCGGACACCAACGGCTATCCCGACCAAGCGTTCGACATCACCTATCAAACCACCGCGGACGGGTACACCGTCTATGACAGCTCTTACTATGCCGACGTCGCGTCGCGCCTTTATGGCGACACCGCGCAGTACGGCTTCTTTACGAACACCTACACCCAAGCGTATGTGCGGTATCGACTGACCAATGTGGACATCATCAGCCATGAGCAGATTACGTCCACCCGCAACCTGTACGCCAACTATTCCATGCCGGTGATTGCGCCGACGCTGGTCGATTTGCCCGTCACCAAAATTTGGAACGGCAGCGCCACACCCCAGCCCATCGACGTCACGGTGAGCTGGCAGCAAAACCAATACGCCGCCACCATCACGGAAGGCGTCAAGCATTTGACCATCACGGGCACGACCACCGAAACGCGCACCGTGCGGCTGGACGCATCCAACAACTGGCAGTCCACGTTCGTTGGGCTGCCGCAGGGACACACGTTTACCGTCACCGAGACGGATGCAAACGGCGCTGCGCTGAACGGCTATGCCGTGACCTACGCGCTTGCCGCCAATGCGGACGCAGGGCGGGTTACCATCACGGGCGATGCGCTTTCCATTTCGGATCCGTGCATCAACGACGACTTGGGCGGCGGCTTGCTGCTGTACAACACGCCGCTGCTCAACAAAACCGTCACCAAGGTTTGGGCGGACAACGGCAACACCGCAAACCGTCCCGCATCGGTCACCATTCAGCTGTTTGCCAACGGTGAAGCGTGCGGCGATCCCGTCGTCATGACGGCGCCCGTGGGCGGCGGCGACACTTGGACATACACCTACACCAACCTGCCCGCCACCGATCTGCACGGCGACGCCATCGTCTATGCCGTCACCGAAACGAGTGAGCTGAACACCGTCGTAGACGCAAACGGCGATCCCGTGTCCCACTATACCTCTACCGTCGATCAGACCACGCTGACCATCACCAACACCGATCCGGGCGTGCTGACCGATCTGACCGTCACCAAGGTTTGGGACGATGCCAACGACCAAGACGGGCTGCGACCCGCCTCCATTGCGGTACAGCTTTACGCCAACGGCGTGGCAGAGGGCAATCCCGTCACGCTGAACGCTGCCAACCACTGGACGTACCAGTGGCAAGGGCTTGCGTCAAACGCCAACAACGTGCCCGTCGTCTATACCGCGGCGGAAACGGCCACCTACACGGGCTACACCGCCGAGACGCCGGTGCGCGTGGGCAACTATCTCACGTTCACCAACGTCCATGTGCCCGAAACCACGCAAATCAGCGTGCAAAAGGTTTGGAGCGACGGCAACAACCAAGATGGACTGCGTCCCGCATCCATCGAGTGCGCGCTGCTTGCAAACGGCGCCGCCGTTGCCCATGGCACCGTCACGCTGAGCGCCGCCAACAGCTGGAGCGCCACCTTCACCGATCTGCCCACGCAAAACGGCGGCACGCCGATCGTGTACACCATTGCGGAGCTTTCCGTACCCAACGGGTACACCTCCGTCATCACGGGCACCGCAGCGACGGGCTTTGTGGTGACCAACACCCACACGCCGTACACGACGGAAAGAACGGCAGTCAAGGTTTGGAACGACGGCGGCGACACGGCTTCGCGCACGTCCTCCGTATCCGTACAGCTTTATGCGGACGGCACGGCAAGCGGCAGCGCGGTGACACTGAGCGATGCAAATAATTGGACGACCACATGGTCGAATCTGCCCTTGCGGGCGAATGCGCGCAACATCGTCTACACGGTGCGCGAGGTCTCCGTGCCCGCAGGCTACGGCGCAGAAATCGTCACAAGCAACGGCACCACCACCATCTACAACACGCCCATCGTTTCCCGCACCGTGCAAAAGGTGTGGAGCGACAACAGCAACGCGGACGGGTACCGTCCCGACGCCGTGTATGTGCAGCTCACCCGAAACGGCGACGTCTATTTGGGCGCGGTGCGCTTGAGCAGCGCCAACAGCTGGACGTACACCTTCACCGACCTGCCCGCATACGATCCCGACGGCGTAGCATATGTGTACAGCGCCACCGAGATCAACTACACGAACCAAGCGTACTATGCCACATCGGTTTCAATCAGCGGCACGACCATCACCCTCACCAACACCCAATCCCGCGGCGACATCACGCTGGACGTCAACAAATCGTGGGTGACGGCGGAAACGTTCCCGTACTATGCCGACTTTGACATTCTGCGCACCGTCAATGTGACAGAAAACAACGTCACCACCACCACGGAGGATCGGGAGTACTACGATTCCGTTCGGCTGACCGGCGCCGAAGCGACGCCCTATCATGTGTCCGTATCGCTGATGGCATGGGAAACGATTGGCGACGCGACCTACCGCTACACCTACGACGTCGAAGAAACGGCAGCGGGTGCGATTTCGGGCGGCAGCGAATACTATGCGCTGTTCAACGGCCCCATGACGGAGGACGCCCGCTTTGTGCAGGAGCTTTCCAAGGTGAACGACAGCTATCTGTTCACCAACCACACCCTGCTCAGCACCATCGGCGCGCAAGCGCACATGATCCACGAAACCCAGTCCTGCAACACCGCGCCGCTGTACACCGACGGCATTCGGTTTGGCTCGGACATCGACATCGTTGCGCTGGACGCCGCGCTGAACGTGGGAGACCGCTTCGTTTACGGCGTCATGATGTATCCCAAGACGCTCTTGGACGCCAACGTCCCCACCGATACGCCCACGGCAGAAACCGCGTCGTCGTATCTGATGCGGCTTGCTATCCAAAACCATGCGTGGCAGGTCACCACGCCCACGTCGGTGGTATATGCCACCTGCGTCGGCAGCAAGAGCACCGCGCTCAACGCCGATACCATGGTCACTTGGACGCAGGCAATGGAGGACGCCGCCAATGCGCGGGACATCGACGCACTGATTCCGTTGATGCGCGCAGCGGACTGCAGCATCTTCAAGCGCGTGTCCGATGTGAGCTTCCGCTATGTGGTCTACTTGATGTTTGACAAGACCGACGCCGCGAAGCGCCAGCGCCAAGCCGATACGGTTCTCACCTATCGTGCGTTCTTCATCAAGCAGAGCGCCGACAGCACCGTAGAGACCACGCTGTACACCATGCAGCGCCAAAACTGCGCCACGAACATCTTCAACTACTACAACTATCTGCACTTCGTGGACGGCTATGACACCATCCTCGATCCGCTTGGCATGATCGCACGCGGCACCAGTGTGTATTTCCCCACCGCGGACGTGCAGGCAATGCGGGGGGAATGACCATGAAAAAGCGCTATATCCAACCTGCCTTTCAGACGGTGGCATTTTCTCCCAATTCGCCGCTTTGCGCGTCCGGTGAAATCTGGAACGGTTCCGACATCACCGACCCCACCGAAAACGGCGGCACCAACGCGGGCGATCAGCTCCCCGGCGATCCGTTTTACGACGACAACTGGTGGAACTAAAGCAACATCCTTCCTTCCCTTGGAGCGGTCACAAGCCGCTCCTTTTTGCCGCCCAAATCCATGCCAAAAATCGTTTCCAATCGCCATTTGCGGCGACGCCGCGCACACAAAACGACAGGAGTTTTCTCCCTTCCTATATATTCTCGATTATGCTTGCATCACAAAGAATTTGGTGGTATTGTAGATAGGAACGCGAATTTTCGCAGGAGGATAAGCATGAATCGATTCAAGAAACTTGGCAGCATCCTGATGGTCTTGCTGCTGGTCGTCACGCTGGCGCCGCTGTCCAATGCGGCCACAGGCACGCTGGTGTACAACACGGGCACGCGGCACGTAGTCTGCACCGCATTGTCCGATCAAGCCCAAGCCTACTACACGGGCAGCTATACCGAATCGGCGCTGTTTGCGCTTTCGGGCTCGGCAACAACGCCCATGACGGGCGATCTGTTCACCGCGCTGCATACGCTGATGACCAATACCATGACCAATTCGGTCAGCTATACAAGCCTCACAAGCTATTGGCCCAAGACCGACGCGTCCGACGGCACGGCGGGCACGATGCTGTTCTATTCCGATGTAGAGGGCTCGTCCTTCAACCGTGAGCACGTTTGGCCCAAGAGCCGCGCCAGCTTCTATCAAAGCAACGGCGGCAGCGACCTGCACCACCTGCGTCCCACCAACAGCACGGTCAATTCCACCCGCAGCAACTACACCATGGGCAACGTGCGAAACGTCCTCTCCAACTATTCCACCTGCACTTCCGGCGGCAGCGACGTGCTGTACTATTTGTCGTCGGCGGATTTGGTCGAGGTCAACGACAACATCAAGGGCGACGTGGCGCGTATTTTTCTGTACGTCTACGTCCGCTGGCAAGAGCCGAACCTGTATGAAAACGCCGCTAATCCCGTGATTGGCGCGGGCGACGACGCCAACAACGGGCTCAAGGTCATCGAGTCCTTGGACACGCTGCTGGAGTGGATGGAGATTGACCCCGTCGACACGTGGGAAATGTCCCGCAACGACCAAGTCGAAAACGTGCAGGGCAACCGCAATGTCTTCATCGACTATCCCGAACTGGCTTGGACGCTGTTCGGGCAGACCGCACCCGCGGGCTACACCACGCCGTCCGGTTCGTCTGCCATAAGCTACGACGTGACCGCCGTGTCCAACAACACAAGCTATGGCACCGTCAGCCTCACGGGCAACGTCGTCACCTGCACGCCCGCCGCAGGCTACCATGCGGAAAGCGCATCCGTGTCGCCGTCGGGCGCAGCCACTGTCACCAAGACGAGCAACACCACCTTTGCAGTAAGCGGCGTCACCGCAGACTGCACCGTGACCATCACCTTTGCAGCGGGCGAAGTGACGCCCACCCCGACGCCGACGCCCACCCCGACGCCCGAACCCACCGCAGAGCCGATTGCCGGCGCGTGGCAGCTGGTCACCGACGCCGCATCCTTGGCGGCAGGCGATGAAATCGTGATTGCGTGCAACACCAAGGGCTATGTCGCGGGCGGCATTTCCGGCAGCGTCATGAGCAACGAGACCGCCACCTTCGCAAGCGATTACAGCACCGTCACCTTCACCACCGCCGAAGTCATCACCTTGGGCGGCAGCGCGGGCGCATGGACGCTTGGCACAACGTCGGGCGACATCGGCGCCACCAACGTCAAACTTTTGGCGTACGGCTCCGGCACCACCACTTGGACGATCGCCATCGGAACGGACGGCGCCGCCACCATCACGAACACCGCGTCGGGCTTCGGCAGATTCCTGTACAATTCGAGCTCGCCGCGATTCACCACCTATACGTCCTCCACATCTTCTTCTATGCTGCTCCCGCAGATTTATCGCAAGAACGCGGACAGCACAGAAACGGCGACCCCGACCCCGACGCCCACGCCCGATGAGACGGCAGGACATACGAATACCCCGACGCCGACGGACACGCCGACGCCTGTTCCGACGGATACCCCGACGCCGACGCCGACGCCCACGCCGAGTGCAACTGCGACGGCAGCGACGGGCGAAGGGACATGGACGCTGGTCACCGATCCCACGACGCTGAACGGTTCCGACCAAGTGGTATATGTCGCCACCGCGTCGGACGGAACGAACTACATGCTGGGCAACGACAATGGCACCGCCTCGGCGCCCACCGGCGACACCTGCACCATTTCGAACGGCGTCATCACCTCGACGGTGGATGCGTCCAACATTTGGTATGTGGAATACGGCGACAGCGGCTACACCTTCTACACCTCCACGGATAAGACCGCATGGCTGTACAGCACGAACACCAACAACGGGATACGCGTGGGCACCAACAGCAACAGCACCTTTACGATGGGCGGAGACGGCTACCTGCAAAACAACGGCACAAGCCGCTATCTGGGCGTCTATACCACCAACCCCGATTGGCGTTGCTACACAAGCACCACAACCAACATCGGAAGTCAGACCTTCGCATTCTATAAATGGGTAACGTCGGGCACTGCCTGCACCCACAACTATGTGGCAGAAGTCACCACCCCCGCGACCTGCACCGAAGCGGGCGTCAAGACCTATACCTGTTCGCTCTGCGGCGACACCTACACCGAAGCGATTGCGGCAACGGGTCATACCGCAGTTGCCGACGCGGCGGTTGCAGCCACTTGCACCGAAACCGGTCTGACCGAAGGCAGCCACTGCTCCGTCTGCGGCGAAACCCTCGTTGCACAAACGGTAGTTGCGGCACTCGGCCATAACTATGACAGCGGCGTCATCACCACGGCGGCAACTTGCACGGTTGATGGCGTCAAGACGTACACCTGCTCGCGCTGCGGCGACACCTACACCGAAGCCATCGAGGCAACCGGTCATACGGTTGTCACCGACGCAGCGGTTGCAGCCACTTGCACCGAAACCGGTCTGACCGCAGGCAGCCATTGCTCCGTCTGCGGCGAAATCCTCGTTGCACAAGAAACCGTTGCGGCACTCGGCCACGACTATGACAGCGGCGTCGTCACCACGGCAGCCACTTGCACGGTTGATGGCGTTAAGACGTACACCTGCTCGCGCTGCGGTGATACCTACACCGAAGCCATCGCGGCAACGGGTCATACGGCAGTCGCGGATGCGGCGGTTGCAGCAACCTGTACCGAAACCGGTCTGACCGAAGGCAGCCACTGCTCCGTCTGCGGTGAAATACTCGTTGCACAAGAAACCATTGCGGCGCTCGGTCATAACTACGACAGTGGCGTCATTACCACGGCAGCCACTTGCACGGTTGATGGCGTCAAGACGTACACCTGCTCGCGCTGCAACGATACCTATACCGAAGCCATTGCAGCTTTGGGTCATACGGCAGTTGCGGATGCGGCGGTTGCAGCAACCTGCACCACCACCGGCTTAACTGCCGGCAGCCACTGCTCCGTCTGCGGCGAAATCATTGTCGCGCAGGAAGTCGTTCCGGCATTGGGCCACACGTTGGTCTATGCCAGCAACAACGACGGCACGCACAATGCCACCTGCTCAACCTGCGGTGAACAGATCGTCACCAACGAAGCCTGCACCTATGCGGACGGCGTCTGCACGCTGTGCGGTTACACGCAGCCCGTGGTAGGTCTAAAGGGCGACGTCAACTGCGACGGCAGCGTCAATGCACAAGACGCGAAAGCGCTGCTGCTGTACGTCACGGGCGGCGGAACGCTGACCGCGCAAGGCATTCTGAACGCGGAAACCGACAACGTCAGCAGCCTGACTTCCAACGATGCGAAGTGCATCTTGGCGTACATCACGGGCACGGCGTGGCCTGTGTAACAACATAACAACACCAAAAAAGAGCCTTTCGGGGCTCTTTTTTGGGTGAAATAAATCCCTGCGGGATTTGTGAAATTTGCTTTGCAAGTGAAATATGGCTACGCCATGTGAAATGCCTCACGGCGTGGGGGATACGAACCTTTCACACCACGCGCTTCCATCCCCCGTTGTCATTCTAACGCAGCGAAGCAAGGAAGAATCTCCCGCTTGCGTGCGAGATCCAAAGGCTTTGCCTCGGGATGACAGGGGGAGCGGTCAATCCGCAGGGGCGGATAGGATCCGCCAGCCGTTCCCCATTGTCATTCTGACGCAGCGAAGCAAGGAAGAATCTCCCGCTTGCACGCGAGATCC
>CAYRQM010000021.1:0-30450 GCA_964426415.1 uncultured Christensenella sp. | reverse complement strand
TGCGGTTGCCGTGATCTCAGGCGTCGGCGTGTCCGTCGGAACGGGCGTCGGGGTGGACGTAGAGGTGGACGTGCTGTACGCGATGGTGATGTCTTCGTCTACGTTATACACCGAAATGGTGTTGGTGGAAGAATCCCAAGTGTAGTACGCGCCGCTGCCCGAGGTGGGAAGCGTTGTGCCGCTGTCGGTGTACTTGACGATGACGCTGCCCGGCAGCGTGGACTGCACCGAAATGGTGTAGTTGAAGCTGCTGCCTGCGGAAACCTTGGTGGGAACCGCAAACGTGTCTGCCGCCGCATAGGTGTCGTAGGAACCCGTTGCGCTTGCAACGGCGGACGAGGACGAGAACTGCGGCGTGCCGGAGGCGTACGTCGGCGTGAAGTAACCAACCTCGTTGGTGACGTCGTAGAACGTGGTGGAGCTGTACGCGCTGCCCCAAACGACGTTCGCAAGCTGCGGACAGTCGATGAACGGGTTGCGGTTGCCCTGTGTGAACTGAGAGTAGTTGTTGCGGTTGATTTCAACGATGTCAACCGGGTCCATCTCGTTCCAAGCAAGCAGCGTGGAAATGCCGCTTGTGAACACGCTGGTGTTCGCGGGATTCACCGTGTAGCCGTCGTCGCTGTACTGGATGTACTGGTACATCAGAATACGTGCGATGTCGCCCTTGACGGAGTCGGACGGCTCGACCGAGGTGGTATTTGCCTTGAAGGCGTAGGAGCCTTCGTAGGAATATTCGGTGCCGGTGGACGTGCCGTACGGATAATTGCTGCGGCGGCTGTTGGCAGCCTCGTAGCAGGGACGGACGTGGTTCACGTCGGAGCCGGGGCCGCTGGTGGTATATCCGCCGACGCTCTGGGGAATAACGTGCTCACGGTTGATGGAGGGCGTGCCGCTCGCGTTGGGCAGGTCGCTCTGGGATTCGTAGTTTTGCGTGTAGAGCATCCGATACTTGCCCGTCTGCAAACGGGAGTCGGACGGACGATCCGCCGACGCCAACGCGTAGTCGCGCAAGTTATTATAGGAAAGGGTGCTTGAAAGCTTTGTGTCCTGCAGCGAGATCAGGGTGCTTTCCGCCGAGGACGAGGTCAGCAACGCGGTGAGCGCACTGCTGCTGTAATAGGTATTGGAAGAATCCGTATAGATCAGTATGCCGCTGGCTGCCGGATTCGCCGTGGTGGAAGCCGTGGCGGTCGCCGTGGAAGTCGACGTCGTCGACGCCGTGGAGGTGGACGTCGCCGTCTCGGTGGCCATTGCGCTGCCCGCTACCTTCTTGTACAGGCAGATTCCCTTTTGGGAAGCGGAGCTGTAGCAGGAGAACAGCAAGCTGCTGCTGTTGTATTGCATGGTGGCACGCGTATAGCTGCCCTGTGCAACCACCGTCGCGGAGCCGGTGGTGCTGCTGGAAATCGTCACAGCCCATTGCCCGTTGGCGTCGTTGGTGGTTTGGGTCTTCAGATAGTTCGAAGACGAGCTTGCCGCATACAGATAGCCGGATGCGGAAGAATCGTAGAATGTCCAAGCGCCCGAAACGCCGCCCAGCGTCAACACCTGCGTGTCGGCGCCGATGGTGGCGGTGGTGCCGCTCTTGGTGATGGCGGACTGACCGCGGTTGTTGGAGTTCTGCGTGGTGCTGATGGCGTAATCGTAGTCGAGCGCCGCGATGATGTATTCACCGCCTGCAACCATGTCGGAGGCTGCAGTGACCAGCTCCCAAGTGGCGTCGCCCGAAACCGGTGTAGCTGTGGCGCCCGCCGTCGCGGTGGACGTGGGGCTGCCGCCCTTGCTTGCGTAGGAAACGGTGATCGGCGCTTCGTTTTCGGGGACGACAGCGTTTGCATCGACCGTGGTGGCGCGAATCTTTTCACGCAGACGCGGAGAATACCCGCAGGCTGCGCCGTCCGTGGTCTCCCAGAAGAACATGTCGCCGTGCTTTTGCAGGGTGCCTTCTTTGGTGGTCGCGGATGCCTCAACAAGCGAATATGCCATTTCTGCGACCTTCGTTGCGGTCGCCTTCTTGGCGTACTGCTCGTCCTCGAGGACTTCAAGTTCTTCCCAGATATCGATGGCTTCCGGATACGTTTCCTCATACGAGGCGTCCGTTTCTGAAGTCAAGGTCTCTGCCGTTGTCGTTTTCGTCATACTGATTGGCAGCAAGCCGATGACCATCAGCAGCGCCATGACGAACGCGAACAATTGGACCGTTTTCTTCATTGTTTTCCTCTCCCTTTTTTGCTGAAACAAGCGATTTTGCCTATTCCGAATCAGGTTCTATGATACCACCGCCGCGGGTTTGATTGCAACAAAATCATATAATCTTTTTGGCAATTCCTAACTTATATTTTGGAGGTTCAGCCCCTTTTCAGACTCGCGTCGCCTTGTATAACGGATGAAAATGCTTCTATCAATTTATTAGCGTTCAATCGATCACCGGGATGAGTTGACATTTTTTCGGCGCGTGCTATAATAGGAATCAACAAAAATGAATGAGGTGCAATATGAACAATCAAAAGACAGCCATCCTCGTCGTGGACATGCTGAACGACTTTGTAACCGGCGCATTGAAATGCGATCGCGGCTTGGCAATCGTGCCCAAGACGGCGGAGCTTTTGCGGGAAGCACGCAAGAACGGCGTTGCGGTTATCTTCTCCAACGACGCGCATCTGAAGGGCATCGACCACGAGTTCAAGCTGTGGGGCGAACACGCCGTTGCGGGCACGTTTGGCGCGCAGGTCATCCCCGAGCTGGAACAGTGCGACACCGACTATGTCGTCCCGAAACGCCGTTACAGCGGGTTCTTCCACACCGATCTCGATTTGCTGCTCAAGGAGCTTGACATTGACACCGTGATCATGACGGGTCTGCACACCCATATGTGCGTGCGCCACACCACCGCCGATGCATATTGCTTGGGCTACAACATCGTGGTCGCGTCCGACGCCACCAACAGCTTCACCGAAGCCGACTACAACTACGGCATCGAATACCTCAAGTCGGTCTACGACGCCAAGGTCTATTCGGTGGACGAGCTGGTCGCCATGTTCCGCGCCAACGACTAATCCTTCCTTATCTGCGGGCGTACGAAGCGATTCGTGCGTCCGTTTTTTTGCCCAAAAATAGGCGTGCCGCGAGCCCCAAAGAGCCCGCGGCGTTTAGGAGGACGTCAACCGAGTCGAACGTATTTCTTCGGGTCAACGGAAGCATCATGCACAAAGAATGCAAAGTGGACGTGCGGCTTTAGCCCACATTCCGAGATTGCCGTATCGCCCACGACGCCCAGCACGGCGCCAGCGTTGACTTTGTCGCCGACTTTCACGCGCACGGACGCATCCAAGTTCGCGTAAAGGGAGGTTCTGTCGTTGCTGTGCCGCACCACAACGGTGACGCACAGCCGATCGTCCTCGTAGACCTGCTCCACCGTGCCGGACAGCACGCTTTTCACTTCGGCGCCAACATCGGCGGCAAGGTCGACGCCGCTGTGGGTCGTCCATTGATCCAGCGTGACCGAGTACAGCAGCTTGTCCGTGGCGTAATCCCAAATGATCTCACCCGAAACGGGCGGCGCCGCCTTGGTTGTGGAGGACGTCGTCTTGGTTTGGGGCGTGGCGGTGGGCGCGGGGCTGGGGCTTGGCGTGGGAGTCAAGGTCGCTGCCGCAACGGGCGAAACGTCGTTTGGCGCCGTGGACGGCACGACGGCCGACAGCGGTTCATCGTTGGATTGCCCCACGATCAAAATCTCCGCTTGTTCGGGCGCGGCAGACGGGACGGCGGCTTCCTCCTCCTTGCTCGGAATCGACATCAGCGCAATGGCGGTGCCGACGGCGAGCAGACACAGTACCAGCACGAGATAAAATCCGTTGTTGCGTACAAATACCATGAATTTGTTGGGTTGTTTCTGTTCCATCTTAATCACCTCATGCGTAGTATGGACGCCCAAAATCATTTGCATACCTTTCGATTGCTTTTTTTCTTGGACTATGCTATGATGGCGCAGTGAAAAAGGGATTGACTGCAAAATTTACGATTCTGCAATGCTGTTATTGGATTTCGGTTTGCTTGGTTTACGCCTTTGCCGAAAAATTTTTGACCGCATACGGATTGACCAAAACACAAATCGGCGTCACAATGGCTCTTGCCAACGTGGCGTCGTTGCTGTTGCAGCCCGCGATTGCGGCGCTCATCGACCGCAACAACGTGTTCTCCCTGCGCGTGTGCCTGTCGGCAGGCGCGGGCGTCGCGTCGCTGATTGCCCTGTTCGAGCTGAACCCGTCCAATCCTGCGGCGGTGACGGCGGTGCTGTTTGGCGCCATGGCAACGGTCACGCTGACGCTGCAGCCGCTGTCCAACGCGGTGGGCTTCCACTACCTCAACCGCGGCGAAAAGCTCGACTTTACGGCGGGACGCGGCATTGCCAGCGGCGCGTATGCCTTGGCGTCCTTGGCGTACGGATTCCTGTTCGATGCGTTCGGCGCGCCCCATGTGCTGTGGCTCTATTTGGCGGGCAACGCGGGGCTGTTCCTCATGGCAATGCTGTTCGCGCCGCATCGGGACAGCGATGTGCAAACCAAAAAAGCGCCCGCTGCGGGCGTTCTCACCGTGCTGCGGAAGAATCCGTGGTTCACGCTGTTCTTGGTGGGCAACGTGCTGATGTTCATTCCGCACAATTTTACCTGCAATTATCTGTACAGCATTTCCCAAGCGACCGGCGCCCGCATGGAAGTGGCGTCCGCCATCATGGCTGCCAGTGAAATCCCCATCATGCTGCTGCTTTCGCGCATCATGAAGCGCATCAGCGTCAATCGGCTGCTGTGCGTGTCGTCGCTGCTGTTCATTCTCAAGATTCTGCTGTTGACGCTGCCCGTGCTGTTCCCCATCGGCGGCTGGCTCATCTATGTGGGCGAAGCGCTGCAAATGGTCAGCTACGCCGTGTTCGTGCCGGTGTCGGCGTTCTTTGCCAATGCGTGCATGGACGAATCCGATAAGGTCAAAGGGCAAATGCTGCTCACCGAAACCACCATCCTTGCAGGCATCGTCAGCATGCTGCTGGGCGGCATCGCCATCGACACGCTGGGCATCCCCATCGCCATGTTCATCTGCATCGGTCTGTTCACGCTGGCGTCGGTGGTCATCATCTTCAGCGTGGTAAAAAATCAAAAACAACTCGATCTGCAAATCGCCGCAAAGTAAGGACGCGCCACGCGTTTGTCTTTGGCGTACACGGTTTTGGGAAAAGGAACGCAAGTATCGCCCTAATCCCGTAGGGGCGGATACCATCCGCCAGCCAGTGTTTGCGCACTCGCCCACACGAATAGGGACACAAAAACCGCCCCAATGTCATCCTGAGGCTGCGCCGAAGGATCTCGCGTGTAAGCTGCACACGGCGGGCAGATGGTATCTGCCCCTACAGAATGACCGTGCGCCGTAATGGTGCTTGCGTGTACAAGTTTCAAGCTATGATGGCGGCTTTCGCCGCCGAATTGTTCGGCGGCGCTTTGCTCCTCATGCTCACGCAGGAGAATGTTCGCCGCGGCTCCATTCGACAGCGGTATGGGCTTCTCGGTCACTGCGCTCCCTGCGAAGCCGACCCGTACCTTCACGGAGTCGCGTGACGAACTCCCTGTATCTCCAATTACCTTGTACACGGGTTTTCCCATGAAAATGTCAACAAATCCGCGCGCATCCTGCCCCGCGTGGTCATTCTGACGCAGCGAAGCGAGGAAGAATCTCTCGCTTACGTTCGAGATCCTTCGGCGCAAGATGACAGACGGGTGTTTTTCGCGTTCCTTCCCGAAAAATGTGTACACGCGCATTCGGCAAAGCAAAATGGCGGCTTTCGCCGCCATTACCAAAATATTCTCGAATTCCCCATTCCGCCGCGCTTGGCGGTGCAGGCGTTTTTACTTCGCGCGCTTCAGCGTCATGGTGGAACCGGTGGTGCTGTCCGCCGCGCTGACCAGAATCTTCTGATTGGGATAATAGGTGAACGTGGCGTTGCCGTCTGCCGCAACGACGGTCAGCGTGGGCGCGGCATAGCTCCAAGTGCATTCCACGGGCGTTTCATACGCGTTGGAGGTGAGGGTGCAGGTGCCGTCGCGGCGCAGTGCAAGCGAGAGGTTGAACGTGTCGCTGTCGCCCGCCTCCAACACCACCTGTCCGTTGTACGTCATGTACGAGAACTCCCAGTTGCCGACCAAGCTGTTCGCGCCTGTGGCACACACCACCGTGCCCAACACCAGCAGCAGCGCAAGGGTCAAAGTCAAAATGCGTTTCATAAAGGTCTCCTTTTTAGGTATATGGAACAGTATACCCCGTGACAGGGCGGCGTGTCAAACACTTTCGCCGCCCGACGCGGCGCGGTTTGTGGCTTCGATGCGCAATTTTTAGGAAATTGACCGTGGGCGGTAGCAATTTTTGCCGCAGTCTGTTATACTGGAGCAAATAAGGAGGTGCTTTCATGGGAAAAATGCGATTGGTGCGGGAAGCGCTTGGTACGACGGAAGGCTTTTGCATCGTGAAAAGCGCGGCGGCGCGCACGGACGTCAAGGGCTCGGACTATCTCGATTTGGTCATTGCCGACAGCGAAGGCGAATGCGTCGCAAAGCTGTGGAACTATAACCGCGTGCTCCACGGCGACTATGCCGCCAACGATCTCGTCAAGGTGCGCGGCGCCGTCCAAGTCTGGAAGGACACCGAACAGTTCAAAATCGACCGCATCCGCCACATCACCGACGCCGACGACGTCGATTTGCAAACCATCATTCCCTGCGCACCCTACCCGCCGCAAGCTATGTACGACGAGCTGTACGCCCTTGCCGCCAAGTTCCAAGACGAAGACCTGCGTCGGCTCGTGCAATACCTCATGCGCGAAAACAAAGATCGGCTGCTGCTGTATCCTGCCGGTGTGAAATTGCACCATGCTACGCGCGGCGGCTTGCTGCATCACACGGTTTCGGTGGTGCATTTGGCGCAGAGCATCGCGGCGCTGTACCCCAATCTCAACGCCGACCTGCTGCTGACGGGCGCAATTTTGCACGACATCGGCAAGCTGGACGAATTGGACGCGGGCACGCTGGGGCTTGCGGGGCAATACACCGCAGAAGGGCAGCTTTTGGGGCATATCAGCATGGGCATGGCGATGGTGTCTGCCGCCGCCGAGGTGACGATGCTGCCGCACCAAAAGGCGATGCTGGTCGAGCACATGCTGCTTTCTCACCACGGTCAGCCCGAATTCGGCAGTCCGCGGCTGCCGATGTTCCCCGAAGCCGAGGTTCTCTCCGTGTGCGACCTGCTGGACAGCAAGCTGTTCGAGATGGACGCCGCGCTGGACGGCGTCGCCCCCGGCGGCTTCTCCGAGCGGCAGTGGGCGCTGGACAACCGTCAGCTCTACAAAATATAGCTGTCCCAAAAACGGGACAACCAACAATACAAAAAAACGAGCCGTTGCGGGCTCGTTTTTGTGGTCCGGTCAAATTATCTGCCGCGACGCTTTGCGAAGCAATCGGAGCAATAAATCGGCTTGTCGTTTCTCGGCTGGAACGGGACTTTGGTCACTCTGCCGCACTCAGCGCAAACAGCTTCGTACATTTCACGGGGCTGCTGGGTGTTGCGGGAGTTTTTGCGTGCCTTTCTGCATTCCGGGCAACGAACGGGGTCGTTTTTGAAGTCGTTCTTGGCATAAAATTCTTGTTCGCCTGCGCTGAATACGAATTCCTTGCCGCAATCTCTGCAAACCAATGTTCTGTCTTCGTACATGTTCTTGTGTTTCCCTTTCGATTCTGGTGATTTGATTTTGATTCCCGTTTTCGGCTGACCTGGTCTTTGCCCCCACACTCGCCAACAGGAGGGTTCGCTCCTAAGCGGAAAGCTCCCCACTACTGCCTCTCTCGACTTGCGTCGGTTGGACTTACATCTAAGCCGCACCATGCTCACGGGGATTCCCCCGCTTATGTGGATCGTTTTGCCTGCGACTGGCATCGACTTGCAACCACAGACCCGAACACGGACACCAAAACAGATTATAGCGCATGTGTAGCGAAATAGCAAGGGTTTTTTTCACAGTTTCGTAAATATTTTCTGCAAAGTTTGCCGAAAAAGCCCGACGTTGCCCCTTATTGGCACCCACTGCGCGAAAATGGCGCCTTCACGGATGCAAAGGCGCCTCGTACTTGGGTTCGAATGTCACTTGACGGCGTTCGCGTCCTGCTTTCTGCTCGTCCCCGCAGGATACTTGTTTTGCAGCTTGTTGTAGGCGGTTGTCCCAACGCTGTTGAGAATGTCGGCGCGCAGCTTGGCGTTGCCGCCCTCGCCGCCATACAGCAGGGCGCGTTCGTGGGGCGTCATGCGCGACAGGATCGAATCGATCTCGTTGGGGCTCAGCGCGTCGAGCGTCGCCGCGTAGTCGCCGCCCGTAACGTATTGCAGGATGGCGCTTTGCAGCGTGGACGCGGGCTTTTGCTTGGTCGTATCGTCGCCGCCGCCACCGCCGCCGCCACCGCCGCCCTGTGCGGCATACAGCGTTTGCGCCGCCGCGTACGCTTTGGCGCGGGCGTTGTTGCTTTGCTCCGCGTTGAACATATCGATCTCCGTCTTTCGTTCGGCGTCGGCAGACAGCGCTTCATACAGATGCTCCGCCAAGACGGAGCTGTACGACGCCTCCAGCGACGCCACGTCGCGTGCCTCGTAGCCCGCGCTTCTGCCCTTGACGTCGGTCACATAGGTCGAGGAGCCCATGCCGCGCGACCACGCGTCCGCGTCCAAGTCGCCGTTGGCACGTTGGGTCTGTGCCTGCCGATTCGCAATCGCGGCGTCGTAGGTGGGACGCAGCCATGTGGCAAGCTGCGAAGCGAGCGCGTCGCCCGAAAGCGGCGTATAGTCCACCGTCTGCGGCGCGTAGATTTGGTACATCTGCTCGTACAGCGATTGAAAGCTCTGCGCGTCGCTGCCGCCGCCGCTGCTTTGGGTGTTGATGGACGTGTCCGCGTCCACGACGGGCGTGAGAAGTTCCGTTCCCTTCTTCTTCATTGTTGTGTTTCTCCTTCCGTGTGTTCGGCAAATGCCGATTCCAGTTCCAAAATCTTGTCGTAAAGCGCGGCAAGGTTTTGGTTCAAGTTGTTCTCGTTCTGCGCCACCGCGCTGTCGTAGGCGTCGCGGGATTCGTTGGGCTGCACGCTGCGCGCCATGTAAATGGGAAACAGCGCCTGCATCCCCGTTGCGGAATAAGCCATCGAATTGCCTCCTTTCTACATCGGCCGCAGTTGGCTCTCAAACAGTGCGGTGACGTTGGCGTCCAGCGAAAACGGTTCGCCGTCGACGTTGCGAAACCGCATCCGAAAGACTCTGCCCGCGCCCCGCAGCAGGACGTCCGTCACCGCCATATCGTCGTCGGAAAACCGTGCGATGGTGGAAAAGCGCGTGTCGCGGGTCTCCACGTCCACGGCGAAGCAGTCGCCCGTGCCCGTGCAAAACAGGTTGGACAGCACCTTCTCGACGCCCTTGTGCCCAAGGTCGATGCGCGGCGTCGTCCACCATGCGTCGATGGGCGCGCCGTCGTAGGTGGTGCTGTCGTCAAACGCCGCCACCTTGCCCGTGCCCGTCAGCAGGTACAGCACGCCATGCACCGCGCACAGTCCCGCGATGGAAAAGCCGCGGCGCAGCATGAAGCAGTCGCGGGGCACGTCGTATTCGATGAGCAGGTCGTTGTACGCGCTCGAGGCGTGTTCCTTGCACGCAAAGTACAGCGTATCGCCGCAGGCGACGGCGGCGCATTGTGCTAGATTCGCCGTCTTCAGCAGTCGGTACAGCGCCCGATAATGCGACGGTCTGCGCACGGTCTGCCCGTCGTAAAAGTACAGACCCTGCTTGGTCAAAAAGTACAGGCGGTCGGCGTAGCGCACGCACGCCGTGTGCAGCGGCTGCGCAAACGAAGCGTCCACGGGCAGGATGCGATAGTTGGACGGACGGTCGCCCAGCAGCCGATACAGCGAGTCCCGCTTGAAGATGAGCAGCTGGTTCGAGAGCGCAAACAGTCCCGTGATGGGGTCGCTGTCGGTGCCCACGTCCACATGTCCGCCCGACACGTTTTCATTGGCGTCGGCTGCCGTCCAGTCCTCGACGGTGCGCCCGTCGCCCGGCACTTGGCTCCAGTACAGGCGGCATGGGAAGTTCGGGTTCCCTGCCGCAAACAGTCTGCCGTAGTACAGCTCGATGAAATTCATCAGCAGGTTGCTGCCCTGCTCCGCCGAGCCGAAGGACGTGACGGTGTCGCTTTCGCCGTCCCACAGCACCATGGGTTCTTTGCCGTAGGCAATGAGCAGCCGCGTGTCGGAGCCGATCTTGAGCTCCAGAAAGTCAAACAGATCGGCGTCGATGGCGTAGCCCAGCTGATACAGCATGAGCCACCGTGCTTCGGCGGCGTTGTAGGCGTACAAGCAGTCGCGGTCGGCGATGAGATAGACGTTGCCCGTGGGTCGGGCGTACACATAGAGCCTTCGAAACGGCGCTTCGGGCGTCAGGGTGGTGGGCACGACCCGTGAGAATCCCGTGGCAACGGTCAGACTTCCGTCAAGCGTGTTCATGTTGCATGCGTCGGGACTGCTGTCAGGAGAGGCAATGTAGTCGTTTTCGTCCTGGCGCACACCGCCGAACGATTGAAAGATGCGTGATTGGTTCGCCATGGGAAAGCCTCCTTCTTAGTAGGTGTTGTAGAATCGGCAGCTTGCGGGCTCGTCGAAATCCAGTTTCAACCGCCGCTTTTGCAGCTCGTACAGGGAAAGGCGCAGCGCGGAGCTGCTCTGGGCCGCAGCGTCGCCTTGGGCGCGCACCCGACCCACCATATACGCCACAATCAGCGGATGGCAGGCGGCAGGAAGCTGCGGCACGTCGGTTTCCAGCTCCAGCGCACGCGGCGTATAACGGTAGACCACGGTCAGCGCGTCGCACCGTGCGGTGGGCACGCACAGCGTTTCCACGTCCAAATCGTAATAGAACGGGAGCCGCGTGCCGTTGTCCTCCACGCCCAGCACCTTGCTGCACGCAAAGGGCAGCGCAGAAAGATGCAGCTTCTTGTCCGCAAGCGGCAAAACGTCGCGCCGCCATGGGCGAAAGGCGGTGGAAAGGTCGATCAGCGCTTCATTGGCAAACGCCGTCAGCTTGTCCCGCCAGAGCGCCAGCGTTTCGCTGTCGGTGGGGCGCTCCAATTCGGTCAGCGCGTGGGTGTACAAATCCAGTAGCGTCAAATGGATTCACCTCACAGCAGCTTCTTGCCGCCCGATGCGGCGTACGCTTCCACGGCGCGCTTGCCCATGCAAAGCGCCTTGCGGCTGTCCCCTAACACCTTTGCGATGCGGCGCGGCACTTCGACCACCACGCCGGTGCGGATGCGGAAGTTCACGCCGTTGATGGCGCCCTCCACAAAGGGGCCATTGCCCAAGGTGGGCAGGTAGACGGATACGGTTTCTTGCTTATTCATTCGGTACTCCTTTCAAAAGAGGGAGGCGACGGCGCCGCCTCCCCCGTCGGTGGTTATTCGGAAACGGTATGCTCGATCTTGACGATCCAGAGCGGGTTCAGCACGGCTGCGGTATACGCCGCGACCTTGGCGCCTACGGTGGCGCGCTGGTTCAGCGGATCCAGCGAACCGGAGGAGCCGTGGGGCTTGACGATGGTTTCCATCGTGCCGCTGCCGTCCACGTCGATGACGCCGTATGCGTCCGCGCCAAAGACCAGCGTGGCATGGACGGGAAGCGCCGCCTTGGTGGTGGCGTCCACCGCGCCCGCATCGTCGGAATACACGATGGCGTTGGCGCTTGCCGTGACCGCCTCGGTGACGGTGACGGTGTAGGTCGTGCCCGATTCGGTATACGGATCGGTATCTGAAAGCGTGAAGGTGTCGCTTCCGATGCAAAGCGTGTTGCCCGCCGTGGAAAGGTACGCCTTCTCGGCGTCGGTGGGCTTGTTCAGCAGCGTGAAGGAGGTGGCTGCGGTGACGCCCACCTTGATCTTGTTGCACACCGCCTGTTCGTACACCTTCGATTCGGTGGATTCGACGAACACGACGCCGAACAGACGCCCAATCTCGCCGGAATAGATCTGCTCCGCATTGCTGTACTTGGAAACGTCCTGCCACAGCGAATCGTTTTGCAGGTCGTAGGTGGCGTCGGGCGAGCAGATGCACACAAAGTGCGGCTTGCGCATGGAGCCGTCCACCGCGGTGGTAAACATCCGCGCCTTGTTCTTCTTCAGCGTGCGCACCGCCTTGCGCACCTCGGCTACGGTCAGCTTTTCGGTGCCGGTCAGCGCGCTGCGGTCGGTCTTGCCGCCTGCATACTGGACGTTGGTGGTGGCGCACATGGCGTCGCGGGTCACCCATTCGATGACGGTGCCAAGCTGTTCGCCCAGCAGCTCCGCCGAATCGGAGATGACCTCGTCGTAGCCGGTCATGTCCAACAGGTCGGAAACCTCGACGAACGCGCCGTACTGGGTCACTTCCGCCTCGACCTTGGACTGGGACAGGGACTGCCCGTTGGGCGTGACGCCTTCGGAAAGGGTCAGCGTGTCGGCGTCGGGCGTGAACAGGTCGTACTTGCGAAACTCGACGCGCTTGCCGTTGTGACGCGGAATGCTGCGCTTCTGCCCGAACGACGCATGGACGAGCCGCGTCTTGGCGGTGTCCAAGAGCTTGCGGTCATAGAACTGCTTGTTGAAATACGCGGTTGCGTTGGTGGAAAGAGTGGTGTTGATTGCCATATCGGTACCTCCTTAGATTTTGGTGCGGCTGCCGCTTCTTGCGGCGGACTTGAATTGGTTTTCGAGCGCACGGAACGCTTCCTGCGACATGCCCATATAGTCGGGCGTTGCGGAGACGGCGGCGTTCGCCTTGGTGGGGCGCGGCAGTGCGTTGCGTGCGGTGACCTGCTCGGTCATGCGCTGCTTGGCGGTCTGTTCCGCCTGCGCGGCACGCTGCTCCGCGTCATAGATGCGGACGGCGGCAAGCGGTTCAAACGCCTGCAAAAGCTCTGCAAAGGCGCGGTCGCTGCACGCCGTTTCCAAGTCGAAGCCTGCGGGCAGGCTGCCCGCGTTGTACAGCGCGGCAAGCTCCTGTGCGGCTTGTGCAAACGGGTTCTCTTGGGTCGTCGCTTCCTGCGTCGGTTCGATGGGAAGCGCGTCGGCGATCGGTTCGGTCGCCTTCATTCGATTTCGATTCATTGTTTTCCTCCGATTCGTTTGGTTTGGTTCGGTTGCACGGCGTTAGCAGACTGTGCCTCGTCCATGCCCTTTAGCACCTGTTCCTTGCCCTCAAAGGACATGAGCGCGATGGCCTGCGAGCGGGTGACGGCGCCCAAGTCCAACAGCTTGAGCATCAGATCGTTTTGCGCGGTCACGGAGAAGCGGTTTTGCCGCACCGCCTTGATGGACACGGAAAATTCCACGGGCAACAGCGTGTTGCCGACGCCCGACCGCATCATCAGCGCGCTGTCAAAGAGCATTTCCCGCGCTTGTCCGTCCACCATCACGGTGACGGGACGCAGGAAGTAATTGAACTCGCGCTCCGTTTCAATCTCCAGCCGCACCGCAAAGCGGAACGATTCGTGCAGCTGGGTCGTCGCCATGCGCGCCCGCTTGGTGCTCATCTCCTGCAGCGCTTCGATGGCGCTTGCCGCCGTGACGCCGTTTGCGGCAAGTCCGCGGGACGACTCGTTGGCGCCGCTCTCCTCCTTGATGTCGGAACGAATCTTTTGGATGTAGTCCAGCAGGTACGACGGCAATGGCGGCGTGGCGAACCACGTCACACCGTTCAGGCTTTCGCCGGTGTGTACCTCCTTCGCCCAATCCTTCAGATCGTCCGCATCAAACCCGCTTGCCTCGGTGACGAGCAGCTTGTTGTGCGACGCCATAAACGCGTTCTTCAGCACGATCTGGTCGAGCTTGTCCGCATAGCGCTGCTGTGCGCCGAACAGGTCGACGATCCCAAGTCCCAAGGCGCTGCCCTTTCGCGGGTAAAGCGTGGTCAGCACAAATGGATAGGTGCCATGACCGAAATAGCCTTCGGGCTTTTGGATGCGGCTGTCCTCCAGCACAACGCCGCCTGCCAACAGCGCCATATGCACGGCGTGTCGGTCGTTTTCCGCGTCGTATTCGCGCCACCAGTATTCCAACAGCAGCAGCGAATCGGTGCGATCGGGGTGCAGCAGCGCGTCCTGCGGTGCGTCGCCCACGGCGGCAAGGTCGTCGGTCAGCGCATCCGCCTTGTTGGGATAGTGCGCTTTCACCCAATCGCGGGCGCGCAGCGCCAGCTTGAACACGGCGCGGCCGTCCGCGACGTCCGTCGCCAGCGGGTCAAAGAGGATGCTGCGGTTGTCCACATGGCGGATGAACGCGCCGCCAAGACCGCCGTTGAGCGTGCTGTCGTAGCCCACCTCCTGCACGCAGTAGCCGCCGACCAGCAGGTCGTGTACCAGCTTGCGATACTCGGACGGATACGACGCAGCGTCGTGGTTGCGGCAAATGACCGCCTCCACCACCTGCGCAATGGTGGCGTCGCAGGCGCTTTCGGGGCGAATGACGGCTTCGGGGACTTGATCCATCAAATCTGCCGTGATGTTCTCGACGGTGGATTGGATGATGGGCGTACAGGGGCGCGGCTCGTTCGGGTCGGTCACGGGGACGTCGTACCAGTGATCGCCTCGGTACATGCGCTCACAGCGTTCCAGCCGCTGCCATTCTTCGGCATACGCGCTGCGAAACGCGTGGAACAGCCCGTAGGCGCGTTCCTTCAGCAGCCGTTCCGTTTCGGTTTGTTTCAGTTTCATTGCGGTTCCTTTCTTGTTCGGTTATAGTCCGCGAAATCCGTCACACGGCGCGGCGGGGGCGGAGAACGGATCGTAGCGCTTTTGCGGCTTGGGCGCAGGCGGCGCGGCACAGCGGGGGCGGCTCATCAGCCCGTAGCGCAGCGCTTCCGGCGCGTGATCCTCGCAGTTGTCCGACACGTCCTCGGCGTCGCGTTGGTCGAAGGTGAGCAGCGGCAGCGTGCGAATCAGGTTTTGACAGGTGGAGAAGATTTGCAGCCGCGGCGTCCCGTCGGGCGCATCGGCAAGCATTTCATGGACGCGCTGCCATCCCACCACGCGGGCGTTGTCGGCGGGCAGCAGCGGCACGCCGCCCTTCGCAAACACCTCCGCAATGCTCTCCCCCTCGACCCCCTTCAGACCGCGCTGCTGCCATGCGTCGGGGGACGCCACGGTGTAGGCGATGGACTCTCCGCAAGATAGCGTTGCGACTTCCTTTGCGATGTCGCTGCCGAGCACTTGTCGTCGGTAGAGTTCGCGGGTCACATACAGCCTGCCGTCGGGCGCCGCGGCAAACCACAGCACGCAGCACGGGTCGTTGTAGCCCCAATCCATCCCGCGAAAGCGCTTCCAGCGGGATGGGATGGGAAAGGGGGCGACGACGTGTCGGTCGCGGTCAAATTCTTGGAAGTACTGACCTGCCAACACGTCCCAGTTGCCGTCCAAGTGCGCCTTGCGCAGATGCTCGGGCAGATTTTGCAGCGTGATGAGATAGGCGGGATTGCGCTCCAGCAGAATCGGGTTGTCCGTGATGCGCGCCGGAATAAACAGATAATCCTCGGCGCGCTCCGCCTGTCGGTAGTCCCGATCCAGAAAGAGCCGCTTGACCCACCCGTGTCCCACGCCGCCAGGATTGCAGGTGTAGTACATCCGCGGCGAAAAATCGCTGCGCACGGAACGGTTGCACGTCGTCAAAAACTGCATCTGCGATTCCGTGAAGTGGGTCGCCTCCTCCATGCCGATCACGTCGTATTCCTGCCCCTGATACTGATACACGTCGCTTTCGCGGTCACAGTAGCCCAGCTTGATGCGGCTGCCGTTGGGGAACAAAAAGACGCGCTGCGTTTGGTTGTAAACCGCCACGCCGTTCAGTTCCTCCTGCAGCGGCCGCACATGGTTTTCCGTCAGCTCGGGCAGCGTGCGTCGCAGTAGAAGCAGGTTTAAGCCGCTGTAACGAAAGGCAAGCAGGACGAATTTGCGGCGCATCGCCCAGCTTTTGCCGCCGCCGCGTGCGCCGCCGTAGGCGATGTGGCGGGCACGGGCTGCAAAGAACGCCGCTTGCTTGGGGTTGGGCGTGCCATGTAAGGCCAGCTTCATTTGGCATACTCCTTCAGCGCCTCGTCCATCACTATCGTCACTACGCCGCCTGCCGCCTGCTCCGCGTCCGTCATCCCCATGTCCTTCAGCGCCTGCAGCGCCGCTTGGTGGGTCAGTTCGCCCAGCAGGGCGCGTTCCAGCGTGTACGCGGCAATCTTCGAAAGTGCGGATCGGAACAAGCGTTCCTTCCCGCCCTTGCGCGCCGCTTGACTCATCGTGACGATCGTGTGGGGCGCGTACCCCGTGGCATGGGCAAGTCCATACAAGGTGTAGGGGATCTGTCCCCCTATCGGGCACCATATTCATCTTTCCACGTGTTTTATGCACGCATATAAAATAAACGCAAAGCATTATAAAACGTGGAATGTTTTATAGGTTGTGGTATAATTCTAAAGAGCAAATTTCTGCATCTTTATTCGGTTTATACCGCACGATATAAAACGAGTGACTTAAAAAGTGACTTCCACGGAAGTCACTTTTTGCTTTCAGAATCCCGTCTTGTTGTTCGGATTATTGAGAACACCGAACAGCGTCAAAATCTCAACAACGGATGCGCCTACGATTTTTACAGGCTCGGAGATGTTCGGAGCAAACAGCCCGATAATCAAAAGAACCTGCGCGAGAACCGCAAGCCACACGGGTGCGGATTTCAGCTTTTCTTTGATAGTCTCCCACACATTCAATCACTCCTTTCTCAAATGAATTTTCCCAATATCACGCCGACGATCAGCGTGATTACTGCGGCGATGGTGGTGGTGATAACCGCGTCCCAACGTTTGCCGCTTTTCCCTTCAAGCGCTCGGATGCGTGCTTCATGGTCGGCGCTATTCATTGCAATGGAATCAACGCTCGTTTCGATTCGTGCAAGCGCTTCCATGATTTCGCCAATGGTTCGTTCTGCCATTTCATTTGCCCTCCTTCCGCACAGGAGTTTCAAGACCGACGGCGCAACGAAGAATGTAGGACGCGTCTTCCGCCGTTATCTTTCCGTCATTGTTCGCATCGCCTTGCAGGAGCGAAAGCTCCGTTGCGTTTCCGACGATGCTGCGGAGGATGATTGCCGCGTCTGCTGCGGTCAGTTTCCCGTCCCCGTCCGCGTCGCCCATGAGGACGCGTTCAGAATCTGTTGTAAGAATTGCGCTCCACGTCGGCAAATCCACAACGCCGCTCGCAGGAATGCCACAGGATTTTTGGAAGCGGGCAACCGCGTCCTCCGTGTCGTCTCCGTAGATGCCGTCGCACCCGCTTTTTCCAACATCGTAGCCGGCAGCCACAAGAGAAGTCTGAACGAACAGCACGTCCGCACCACGCATATATGGCGTAGCCACATACAGGTCGCGCCAGTACACAGACGGGTCTTCGGGCGGTGCGGAAGCGTCCTCGGAAACAAACCACTTCGGTCTGCCCCACGCTTTCCACTTGGTGGAGCATTTCTGCTCCACAACGCCGCTGTCGCGTCCGATGCACTCAACGGCTTTTGCGGATTCGGACATCGCACCAACGTGGTAGATTTCTGAAACTTCGAATCCGTCTGCGTCCAAATCCGTCCAACGGAACACAAGATCGCCCGCGCGAAGCTCTGATGCGGCAATCGGAACACAAAGACCGTACAGCCCACGGCTTGACACGTCTGTCTTCTGCAAGCCCATCTGCTTAAGCGTCCAATAAATCAAGCCGCTGCAATCAAATGCACGAATCGGATTGGCGCCCGCCGCAACGCGTGCGCGGTATAACTTGATAGCCCGTTCTGCATTCGCGTCTGACGTTTCTTTGGAACGAATCCACGCTTCTGGGTCTGGCATGGCGCAGAGGTCTTGCCCGTTACCGCCCCACACATAAATGCCATTTCCGACCTGCCTACGCAGGATGGAAACAAATTCCTCGATCTTGCTCATTCGCCCAAAATCCCTTCTATCAGCGTTTTCGCCCATGTGGGCAAGTATTTGTACAGCGCATTCGCCTTCAACGATGCGACCGCCGCTTCTGCGCGGGTACGCACGGCTTTCGTGGCGGTGATGCTTGCCTTCAGCGCGTCAAGCTCCGAGCGTTTCATCCGATCACCTCCGCGATCTCCGCAAGCGCCGCGTCCGCGTCCACGTCCTCATCCGCGCAGGGAATGCTATCAACCTCCGCCCATCGCTCCGCGCTGCCGTGCGCTCCGAGAAAAACGCGTTGCGAGTAGGTTGATCCGTTCGTCAGATAGCGCCCGTCCGCAGGCGTTAGCACCGTGATGCCATCAATGATAGTAGCATTCATGCAATCGTCCATCCCTTCACCGTAGTCACAAATGTTGTAAGCGACATCGCTCCAGCCGTTCCACTTGAAGAAAGCACAGCCGTCCCGCCGCCATTGACGACGTAGATACTCCCGCACGCCGTCTGCGATGTCGCATGGAGTGCCAGAACGGATTCTCCGAAATCATCGCATACGAGCGCGTTTGCGATGCTGATGAGCGACGCGGTGGAAAGCAGCGGACTGTCCGAGAATGACAGCTCGGTATTTACGTTCACACTATTCCGCGCAAACGTTATTGTCTCAAGCGCAGCGCACCCACCAAACATCGACTGTACCGAAGATGCACGTGCGAGCGAAATCGTCCCGATTATCGTTTTCAGACCAGCACGGTTTGTAAGGAAATTTTGATAGTTTTCCATTGTAGATGCGCTCGTAGAACCCATCCACGACCCAATGTCGAGAGACGTGAGCGTCGTGTCTGCTGACCCGCAATAAAAAGCATTCAAGGCTGTTTTCACCGCCCCGACGTGCAGCACAATTTTCGATGCGCCAACCGCGTTTCTGAATGAATATCTTAGATCGGAAACGTTTGGAGCATCGATTATGATGGAAGCCGGAAGCGACGCCCCGTCGAACGCGCTTATGAGCGCAGTAGCCGTTTGCAACGGATTGAGCGCCGCAATCGCTGTTGGGAAATTGTCCGCAACGATCTCTTCCGCGCTGCCCGTCTTGGCGCGAATTGCGTCGGCAATATCGCTAAAAAGATTTGATAAAGTTGTATGCGTTGCCATATCAATATCCTCCTTCTATCGCGCCCGTGATTGCCGTGGCGATGGAAGAATCAACGTATGCTTTGTTTGCCGCGTCGGTGGAATCGGACGGCGATTTCACGCCTTTAAGAGCGATGTCGCGCTGTTCTGCATCTTGGAATGTGATAGCACCGCCTACGTCAAGGTTACCGTTTGGGACTATTTCAACGAGCATATCGGTGGATATAAGAGAAATCTTATCTTCAGAAACAACACCATAATACGTGCTTCCTGCGCGAATCCATGTGCTAATGCCTCCCGAAACGGAACAGCAAACGTACAACTGCCCGTCTGACGTGTTAATGTACATCTGCCCAACCGCGCCAACCGTCGATGTAGTCGGTTCGGTAGTGCCTGCAAGAGCCAAAGGCGCTGCGCCGACGTCAGCCGCGCTCAGAACGATGTCTGCCGAAAGCTCCCTGCTGTTCACCGTGCGCGTAGTCGGTACTGCGCCTACATCGGATGCGTCCAAATCGACAGCGCCCGTCTGCCCGTTCACGCTTGCAACTGAAGCGGCAGAATCGTATACTTGTGCCCAAATGTAAACGCTGTCCTCGCTGGATGTGCAAACGTATAGCACAACGTGACCGAGCGCAATATTCAGATAGAATTGCCCGACTACGCCAGCCGTTGAGGAAGTTGGCGAAACGCTGTCAGAAACGAGCACGGATGGCGTGCCTTTCGGGACGCCGAGATGGATGTGCTTCACTCCGTCTTGCTCTGAAACGGTAGCAGTTGCTTGCGCGCCGTATGCGAGTGTTTCCGCGTCGATGGTCATGTTGTCGATTGAATACACCGTTTCTACAAGAGCGGGGAATTGTGCGGACGATTGGATGGACGAATCGTTCACTGCCGCCGCGCGAGCAAAGAACGAGAACACGGCTGTCGTTACAAGCGTGTCGTCCGTCGCTGTTCCAGTTGAGTACAGTTGCAGTTCGCACGTGTTCTTACCCGCGCAGTACGACGAAGCGAACAGGTCAATATTTACAACGCTCCCGTTCGCGGTTACGCCGTTGCCCGCGACCGCGCTGTCCTGCGTGTACACAAGCCCGTCTGCCCGCGTGAACGCGGCAACCACGCGTGTGAACCCTGTCATGGGAACGCCGCCGTTTGCGATTACAATGTTGAACCGATTGCCCGTGTCTCCCGCAACGAGCGAAACGGACACGCGGGACGGGCGCTTCACGTCGAGCGTGAACCCGTGAATGTTCTTTACTGCCGCCATATGTCTACCACCTCACTTACATTCTATAACATCGTTCTGCTTGAAAACTGTTGCATTTATGGCGTCTTTTTTGTCCGAAGCGTTCCGTCAGCCGCAGCTTGCTCAATCTTCATCTGCTTCCATTGCTTCTTTGTTTCACTTGTAACGGTGCTTATTACATTACTCAGTACTTGCGCCTTTTTATCGTCGTCAAGCGTCGCATACGATTCGTTTGCCATAACAAGGCGGAGCTGTGCGTAGATCGCTTGTCCAAGCTCCTTTTGGTATTCGGTGTATTCTGAATCCGTCAGCGTGAAGGTTACAGTCTCGCCGTATGCGTCCGTGACGTAGCCAAGCGAACGGTTCGGCTTCTGCGGGACGACACCCGTGTCAAGGGTCGCTTCGTATACGCGCATGATTTCCTCGTCCGTCTCGTCTTTCCTGTCTACGCGCACGGTGACAGGCGCGATGTTTTGGTTGTACAGGTTCAGCAGGAAAGAGCCAAACCCGCTAAAATTCTTCACTTCCTCACCGTGCAAATCGATTGACGGTTCGGACAAAGCTGCAAACGGGGTCTTGTTCTGAATCGCTTTTGCCGTGTACGAAGCGCTCTTTCCAAGCCACCCCTTGCCCGATACGTTGTACGAACGTGAATACTGGTCGAACGTGCGTTCAAGCTGCCCGATTGGCGTAGGAATAAACTGCTGTGCGACAGAGGAAAGCGCAGAGCGAACAACGGTTGAAATCGCTCCATCGTCTCCCGCATACGCTATATCCTCAAGCACGGTGTTTACGCCGCTCAACATGGACATTTCCGTAAGCGGGTCTGCGACTTGCGCAAGAACGGCGAACAGGTCGTCCGCGCTTTCAAATTGCGGAAGTCCATTCTCGGAAACCTCGTCAATCGCGGCGCCCATGAACAGCGGGAACACGATTGGAGAGATGCCTGACAAATCGAGGTTCACGTCGCCAATGGACATCATGTATTGATAGTCCCCAAGGTTTCTGCGGTACTTGTCGTAGTCCTCGTCATCGCCGTCGCCGCCAACAATCGACAGAACGCCAAGACGGCTCAACAGCCACCCAAGCGCCATGACAGCCGTTCCTGTAAGCCCGTCCGTCAAGTGCGAGATTGCTTCCGCAGTCGTAATCTTGCCTGACTTGACGCCAATGGACACGTCATAGATTCCGCGCAACAGACCAAGCGCAGAGAAGTCCACGCCGCGCTTCAGCACGTTGATAGGCGTCTTTTTGAACGGGATGATTCCCTCGACGAGAAGACCAACGCCCTTGATTTTCGATGTTTCGGTGAGAACGTCGGCGACCTTGCTTGCATCGCGGAATGTCGCTTTCAGCGCTTCTTCGGATGCCTGCTGCACCAACGTGGTGCGCTGTTCGTCTGTGATGTTGTTCACGTCGTAGCCGCGTGCGACGATCATTTGCGACATCACGGAAACAAACCGCTTCTTCATGAAGAACTGGTCTTCTTTTTCAAGTAAGTTGAACACGCCCTTCGCCGCCTTATCAAGCGGCTTCCAGTCGAACATCCGCTTGTACTTCTCCACGCCGAAGCCCTTGTCAACGAATTTTGAGCCTTGCGCAAGCGAGCCTTGCCGTTCGTCGAACGCTGCCTTTGAGTAGTCAACGACGTCCTTGTGTAATGCACGGCTGAACACAGCCCTTGTGCGCTCGTCCTGCGTCATTGCACCCGCGCTGACAGCCGCGTTTTCTGCGACAGACCCAAGCGCGTCGGACACGTTGTACATGCTCCACATTGTGATGTTGCCCATGATGTTGCGCAAGTGCGTCTTCGCGCTCGACAGCATCGAGAAATACCGCCACGCCTTGATGCGGTCGCCGAATGTCAACGGGAGCGTTTCGCCAATGCGCTTGGAGATCTGCTCGATAATCGTGTCAGATTCCTCTTGCGAATTGGAGTTCAGAAGCGCGTTGCGTTCAGCGGTCGTCAGCTCATACGGCTGCTTCAGCTTCGTTGCGTACTTCGCGTTGATCTTCCCAATGATGGATTCCATGTACCTCAGCTTTCCGTTCGGCGACATCCGCTTCAGCAACGATTGAATCTGCAAGGAACGTCCAGCCTCCACGCTGATGATGCTCGAATACGCAAGAGCCGCCTCAAGTTCTTCTTGCGTCCCTGATTGCGCCGCACGCTGAATCATGAGCTGCGCGAACGCGCCGTCCTCTGCGTTGGTGCGTCCGCTTTCTGCCATGTCGCGCAGCAGCACAATATTCTCAGCAAGCGTGTTCGCGTTCGCACGCGTCGTAGCCGCCGCAAGGGTCTTATTGTTCGCTACTGGTACATACGACATCGCTTCAGATGCAACAAGCGGCTTGAACACTTCTTCGTGCTGTTTGTCGGACAACACATAACTGCCCGCGACCTTCTGCGCGGATTTGCTTGTGGTCTTCGTTTCGCTCGTCTTTTTCGGAACAGGACGTCTCGAGAAGTTCTCAATTACGCCGTACTTTTCCAACATCCCGTTGTAGTCGAACCCATTGTACCAGCGGATGTCGGGATCTGACGAGTTGAACCGTTCGGACAGCGGGATGATATTCCCCGCATCGTCGTACACAACAGGATCAGCCGACTTGATTCTGCTGTTGTCCTCACCAAGAACGACCAAGCCATCACTCAGCGCAACGGCAGGAACAGCTCCAGTCTTTTCGTATACTTGTTCAAAGTAATTGTCCCACACGAATTGAACAAAGCCTGCGTTGTCCCAAATCCCAGCGGAATCAACAATGTCTTTCGGGTTAATATCGTCTTCACGCGCATCCGTACCAAAGTACTGCTCATACAAATTTGAGATTTCATCATAGACATCAGCGATTTCGAGCGCTCCTTTGCCAGTAGCAACATATCTGTGATCGCCAAAGATATGAAGCCCTTCAAAATCGTTCTGCTCCGAAAACATCATAAGCGGGACATCATTTGAAGCATTCAGATTCTTTTTCGAACATCTGCGGTATTCGAATCCGTTTGCATTCGCAGCCGCGTTCACCATGCCATTAAGTTCTTCACGAACCAAAGCGGAATCATTTGTCGATGAATTTGGATCGTATTTCTTTGCAAGCTCATTATAGTCGGAATCCATTTCTTTCAACGAATTGCGAATGTAGCCCGCGTCCGTTCCGAACGAATACTGAATATCCGCAGTTTCCGCGTCAATGGGAGTGTCGATTGCGTCACGCAAGGAGGTGTTGCGTTGCCTCCTCTCCGTGGCGGGCGCTGCTTGACCGCGATACTGCAGAGACGCGTCGCGCAATTCGCGGAAATTCGCCGCCTTGCGCTGCGCTTCTTCCGTCTGCTGCGATGCAATCAGCTCCGCTTTGTGTTCGTCAACGTAGGCGATAGCTTCTTCAACCGTCGCCGCGTGATGCACGGCTGCACCCGTGTCGAGAAGCGTGACCTCAATCTGCCCGTCTGCGGTTCTGAAACCGAACCCGTCGCGCATTGTGCCAGTGACAGGTTTCGCGCCTGTACGCGTCTGCACATAGTATTCTCCATCTGTCTGTTCGGATTGTTGCGCGACGTCAGATTGCTCTTGCACGGACGATGCTTTCTGTTGCTCTTGTTCGTTGACATCAGTGGCGGTTCCGTCCACTTGTGCGTTTTCGCTGTTGACATTTTCGTCTTTTTGAGTTACTCTTTCAATATCAACAGAAGGAGGTTCCGCTATGTCATATTCATACTCTAAAACCGAGGACGGGGTCATACTGCGCGAGGACAATGATTCTAATACGCTCTCCGTTCGCAAGTTGGCCAACGGGCGCTGGGTTCCGCTCGACAGGTTCGACGGAATAACAGCAGGTGACTTACTACGTTCATCCGTCATCAGTTCTGAAGAAGAAATCAAGAAGTTCCCAAAGTAGGGAAGCCCCAAATCGCCCCACATTTTTCGGCTTGTGGCTTTGTCTACTGCCCATTCGCGTGCCTGCTCTGCGGCCATTCGCCACAAGAGTACATTTCTCCACTTTTCATAAATCAAATCGCTCTTGAGCTTTACTTCCCATGCAGATGGCGTTGAGACTTGGACTTCGATGTTCACGCCTGTTTCGTCCGTCCATGTCAAGTGAAGGCCACGATACCCATCATTATTTGTGATAGCTTCTGCGTGGTACTTAATCCCACGGCTTGCGAGCGATTCAAAAAGCTGCGGTATTTGAGCAAAGTCGTCGAGCAAGAAAACCGAACGCGCATGGTCTTTTGCGTCGGTGACGGAGTACGAATGTTTTCCTGAGGCTCGCTTCCGAATGATCTTGTCTGTGAGACTTTTTGCAGATTTTGGACTTATGTCCCCGACAAATCGGATCCCGAGTTCTTTTGAAACGTCTCGCACGAGGTCGTTAAGCGCATGTTGCACAGGAACAGCAGCCTCAACGGCTTTAGCTGCCTCCGCTTCGACGCGTTCTCTCTCTAACTGGTTAGCCGCGTTCAGGGCGTTCTTGTACAGCGCGACGCCACGTGTAATCATCTTGTCCGCGTTGTAGCGTCCGACCTTTTCCAATACCCCGTTGAGCCATTCCATAAACCGATTGGCAACAGGTCTGCTCGTCTCGACGAGCGACGCTATAGCGCTCGGAGATTGCAGCAGCGTTTCAGACGCGAAGTTCGCAATAATCTCACGCTCTGCGTGTGCGCGGTCAAGAGTGATCCCTCGGCTTGCGTAGTAGTTTTTTATTTCCGAAACAAGCGATCCGAATCCGTTTCCGATAGAGCTGCGCGCAAATTCGCAAAGCTGTTCGTATGTAGCCGCGTCCCGTTCAAGATGGTGCGTGAGTTCGTGCGCCATCGTGATGCGCAAGGCGTTCGGTTCGTGCGGGTCAATCTTCGCTTCGTTCAGATAGATGGAATCTCCGATAGCGACGCCATACGCGTCTGCGTCAAAAGGCATGGATTCTGAAAACGGATGCGATTTCGCAAACGCGTCGTCGAATGTGACGACCTCTATTTGCGTTCCAGTCGCCATAGCAAACCGCTGAACGCGTCTCTTTTCCTCGTCGATTACGCGCCTGTCTGCCTGTTCCTGCTCTGTCATGCTGTACGATTCAAGCGCCTTGGTACGTGCGTCGATAGATGCTCTGTTTATCGCCCTCCCGTTCTGCATCGCGTAGATGTCTGACGAGAAAAGAGAAACGTACTGCGCAGAATGCGTAGCAAGTTTTGCGCGTGCTTTTTTGATTTTCGCGTTCGCGCTCTTGACCGCCGCGTTGCTCTCTTTCTTCGTCGTCGCAAAGCCGCTTTGCGTTTTCAGAGCGCAAGTTGTCAAGTGCGGAAGCAGCATTGTTTACTTCTGCGTTTGCGTTTGCAATCTTCTCTGCGTTTTCTGCTGTAGGCTCGAACGCGTCCCGCGTAGCTTCGTGGCGCTTGACCTTCGCCTCCGCTTCCGTCTCGGAGGTGGAAATGTCGGCTTGCGTCGCTTCAAGGCTCGCTTTTGCGTTTGCCGCCGCTTCCTGCTGCTTCCCGATTTCTGCCGTAAGCTCCGATACTTGCGAAAGCGTCATGATCCCGCTGTTGCCATCTGCAGATTGTCCCTTGGACAAAACCGCATACGTCAGCAAGGACATAAGCGAAGACGAATATCCGCGCTCTGTCATTTGCTTGTATATGGCTGCGCGTGCGTCGCCCGTCTGCGAATTGGAAGCGATGGCGATGACGGCAGCCGCGAACGCGCCTGCATCACCGTCCTCGCCGCACAATGCCGTGATTGCAGGGACGCGCCCGTTCAGAGCATCGCCACTCGCCTCATGCATGAGCAGCCGCGTCGCGTCCCCGTTCTCGGATGCAAGGGATTTGATCGCACCCGTCTTTGCCGCGTTGCGCAAAGATGAAGCGTCATTGCTCGAAACAGCCCCGTTGAAGTCCGCCTGTCCCGCGTACTGCGTCAGAAGCGCCGCGTCTGTAGCAAATGCCGTAGACAACGTGGTTGTAGCGCCACTTTGCTTTCTCGCGGCAAACAGCCTTTTTGTGACGTCTGTGCTTTCCGCGTTGAGCGTCCCGTCGTTCACAAGCGATTGGATGTGGCGGATAGAAGCTGAGACGCCTCCTGCGTTGGATAGTCCTGTAGCCTTTTTTGCCTTCCCGCTGTTGAGCTTTTCGACGACGCGTTCGAGCTCACCGTTCTTAACGGCAGCGACGGCAGTGTCAATGCTTGCGACATCAGATGCTTTGACCGCGTAGTCCACACCGTTCAAGTACGATTGGATTTCTGATTCGAGCTGCGAGCGAGATGTTCCCTTCGCAAGACCAGCCTTTCTGTATGAGTTGACAAGCGCATTGCGTGTACGCGCCTGCGCCTTGTCTGCAATGCTCTCAATGGCGTTGAAAACGTCGTCGCTCGTTTTCTCTGTCGTGATTGCTTGCTTGACAGATTGGATTGTAGCGGAATCTGCGCCCTTATCATACAGCTTGTTGAAGACGTCTATTGCGCTCTCCATAGTGATTTCGCCGTCAACGAACTGCCCGTTCTGACGAACGAATGTCGTTGCGTCTTTCGCCGTGATTGCGGAAGTGTTCGTCACGGTTTCAGAAACGGCTTGCAGACGGTTTTGAGTTCCATACGTGCCCGTCATGGACGAGATGATTGCGCCGCCGCCGCCCATGATGAAACCCGAAATCGCGCCGCCTGCGCCCGCTTGGACAAAGCGGTCTGTCATTTCTTTATCAGCTTGCGCGTAGGCTTCTTCTCTTGAAAGACCTCCTCCTTCGTCGCTCATGAGATACGCCGCACGTTGCTCGTATTCGTTCATGTCGCCATTCGCTATGAAGTCATACAAGACGTTCGCAAGCTCTGTGTTCAATTCTTCGGACGCTTCCGTGAACGACTGCACCATCTGTGTTGTCAAAACGTATTTTGCGATCAGCGCGACCGATTCAGCGCGTGTCTTTCCTGCAATCGCCTGCTTGACCGCAGCGAAACCGCCCATCCCGCTTGTGAACACGTCCAAAGAAACCTTCTCGAACAAGGTTTCAAATATACCTGCGGCAAGCGCAGTTTTGTATGCGGCGTCATCGCTCAACCCGCGTTCAAGCCCGTCGTGAAGCGTCGTGTTGAACGCCTTTGCACCAAGTGCCGACGTTCCTACCCAGCTCGCGACGTTCGCCGCCGTAGAAGCAGCGGTCGAACCTGCGCCGAATACCGCGCCCGCAATGCCGCCGGTCGCGTAAGTCAATCCGACGATAGCCGCGCTATCAACAAGAGACATGCCGAGTTGGTACGCAGCTCCCCACCCGTGCTCACCAAGTTTCTGCGAAACAGTTGAGCGCCAAACGTCGGAGCTGCGCGGGAGTTGCGATTCGCGCAGCGCTATGCTTACACCGTCTCTACTGCTTATCGCGTTATCGATTCTTGTGCTTGTGCTTTTTACAAACGATATAACGCCCTCTGCCATTCCGACAGGGACGGAAAATACGGATGCCCAAAACGGATGCGCGGCAGCAAATTCTTCTGCCGTCTTGTCACCTCGCTTTACGGCTCTCGAATCAAGCGTTGGAAGCAACTTTCCAAAATATGCGCTTGCCTTTTCCGCGCCTTGTGTATTCCACAAATAGTTGTACATGGCGAGCTCGTCGTCCGAAAGATATTTTGCGAGCTCCATGCAAGTTTTCCCTCGTTCAGCCACGTCGCCAAGAACAATATACCCGTCGTCGTCAAGGTTAATCGGAGGTTCGTTTACATCAATTTTCCCCGATGTGCCGCCGTGAGCGGAACCGTCAGACGCGTACCGCGTGCAGTTGTTTGCGTAAACGTACAGCGTCGATTGCAACGCTCCCATTGTTGGAATCGGATTTACGCTGTCGTCCTCGATGTCAGAATATCCAGTTTCGCATTTCGATTCGGATTCGTAGTCGTCGTTCTCTTTCAGTGTCGCGTAGTAGTACGAAGATTGGAGCGCGTTGTACGCGTTCATCATATCCGTATAATAGTCGATTTTCGTTTGTGCTTCGTTTCGTGCCCACTGCGCTTTTTCGTTTGCCGTGTGCGGTGTCCCATCATCGTCGCGCGTCGTACCAGTAGTGTATTCTGCCGCCGCTGCCCGCCACGCGGCTTCGCCTGCAGGAGTGCTTCCGCTTTGATTTCTGTTGTCAACGTACCCGCCCCATCCGCTCGCGTCTTGAGGGATGTAGCCGGTGCTTGAAATCCCTGCTTTCGTTTCCGTCCAAGAATCAATCTGCGCTTGAATCTCTTTTTGCGACATCCCGTACAAAGCGCCGAAGTAGCATTCTGCACGGATCGTAGAGTATTCTTGTTTCCCTTCTTCCGTTGACAGCTTCGCCGTGACAATCGTCGTAACGTCGGCGCCTCCGCGCACCTGTTCAATCTCACTTGCGTTCAGCCCATATACATACGCGTAGTTTGTGTCTGCATATGCAGATTGCGCGAGCTCCGTTGCCTTTTCCTCGTCGTAGCCATACCCGATATAATAATCTTTCAGAACGGAAACCGCCTCCGTTGGCGACGCGCTGAATGCGGATGCCTCTATCGCGCCCGTGAATGCGTCGTTGTTCGCTTGCACGGACGCGGGTATATCTTCATCAATGTACTTTATGAAAGCGTCAAATCCTTGCGACGCAAGAATCTCCGTAGCGGTCGCCGCGTATTCGTCCGCCTTGGCTCTCGTGGGCGCGTCCATTCCTTCGAGCGATTCAGCCGTAAACAGCTCGTCGGCGGTGACTGTGAGCGCTTCGGTTTTTAGCGCTTCGTCGTATTTGATTTCCGCGTACTTTCCCGCGTAGTATTCGTCGAACCCTTCAGCCGTGAGCGCAAACTCGTCGCCTTGCAGCTTCGCGTTCTTTTCGATCGCCGCCTGCAAGTCTTTGTTGTAGGCAGCGCTGTCGAATCCAACATCGAGACCGTATTGGTCTTTCAGAATATACTTCTCGTCGTCGCGGTCTGGCAGCTCAGTGTATGTTCCAAGGTGGTTGCCGACAAATTCAGTGTATTCGGGATTGCTCGCAATGACCTGCTTAATCGCTTCGTCGAACGTGATTGGCGCAATCGTCGCGTCCTCAAACGCAGCGTTGGTAGCGTTGCTAAGAAGACCGCCCTCCGATTCCTGCGGCTTCTCGGTGCTCTTGCTCACAAGCTCCGCCGCGTCGTACATGATGTCATTCCACGTCTCGTCGTTTCCAACCCAAATATTGTACTCGTTCGCGTACGTCTTCGATATAAGCGCGGACGGAGGAAGCCCCATCTCTTTTAGCTGCGCGTCGAGGAGCGTGTTCTCATATTGCGAATCGAAGGACGACGGTGCAAGCCCTTGGCTTTGGCGCTGCGTGTCAACGTCCGTAGCGTCGTATTTCCATTCCTTGCTCCACATCTCCTTGATTTTCGACCACTGGTTTTCGGACACGCCTCCGTACACGTCGGACACGCTGCCGCCGCCAGAGTATTCGATCAGGTCGTCAAGACTTGCGGCAGACGGGATTCCCCACTTCTTCAGCACCGCGTCTGTATAAGAATCCGTGCTTGCCGTCTGCGCTTGCACCGCCCACGTCGGATCGCTTTTCGCCTTGTAAAGATAACCGTTCGCAAGTGTTTTCGCCGCATCCGAAGAAAGGTCGTAAGTCGTCCCGTTGCGTGTGAAGTGAAGACTTGTTACATAGTCAAGCGGGTCTTGCGAATATTGAGTGGCTTGGTCAGACGAATCGGAAGATTTGAACGATACTGTCCCGTTCACCTTTTTCGACGGAACGGGAACAGGATCAAAGCTATATTGCGTTGACTTCTTGCGTTCTTCGTCTTTCTGTTTCAGGTCTTCAATAATCGGCATATGCTCTCCTTACTGAACCATGTTCACGTTCTGCTTCCCGCTGCCAGAACCAGTCGGGTTTGACGTAACGGTTGTCGGGTTCTGCACGGGATGCGCCGCCCAATACTCCGCAAGCGCAGCTGCGCACTCTGCTTCCGTTCCTGTGAACGTCGTTCCATCGGGCAGCGTGATTGTGACCGTATCCGCAGGGGGTCTGTCTCTCTGAGAATCCGCCGCTCTTCAATGGGAATCGCTCGCGCGTTGCGTC
>CAYRQM010000020.1:0-31417 GCA_964426415.1 uncultured Christensenella sp. | reverse complement strand
TTTCGCGTAGTATAGTCTGTCAAGACCAATCGTTGCCATTTACTGTTCCTCCATTTCGTATAGTTTGGCTGCATCCACCGCGTAGTGATGGTAGCCGGTATCCTCTTCATATCCGACATAGCGCCGGTCTGTAATGGTGAAATCACCGTCGAGCAGGGAACCCCCAAGATCGTTTTTCAGCCGAAGATAGTTGCTTTTGCTGAACAGCGAAATGCGTACTTCATTGATGTCAAGGGAAGGACGATTATCACAGTACAGTGAAAAAGTGTCCGTCAGCGGCGTCAATACCACATAGGTGTCGGGTGCGGGCTCTGAAAATACACCGGTTTCCACACGGATTCCCAGACCCTCGACGAGTGTTTTTAGTTCTTCAAGAATACTCATATCTTCGACAGCTCCTCTTCCAGCTTTGCCATCATTGCATTGCGCACCGGTGCTTTTGCTGCCGCCCGCGCGCGCTTTCGAAAGGGCTTTGGCTGCTGACCATACTTACCATATTCGATAATGGATGCGAGCTTTGCATTGCTGACACCGCCCGAGTGCGGTTCCGAAAATCCCACCTTGATATTGCTGTTGCCGTTCCTGTCGACGAGTACGGGTGAGGTGCCGAGCGCACCCAACAGCTCACCCGTCGATCTGGACTCGTATTTCGTGTCCTTACCAACTGCGGCCGCCAGTGATGAACGCATTTTTGCTTCCAGTACCTCTGCACCGGCTTCCAGCACCCTTGCGCTGACCTCATCCTGCCGTGAGCCGAGCTTCGATAGGCGCTCCAGCAGCTCGGTGGGCATCCTTATCTCGACATCAGCCATTTGACGCCTCCGAGCTCTTAGCAAGCACCTGATAATACATGCTGCGTCCGCGAACATCTTCCACGCTGATGATGTCGTACTGGACGTTATCGCAGACAATAACATCCCGTGTAGAAATGGAGATCCCGGGACAGCAGCGGAAGCGGAACAGCACAGTTGCTTCGGCAAACACCGCGCTGCTCGACCACTTCTCGCTCATGTTCTTCTCTTCCTTGTAAGCGCGGCAGGTTAGCAGGGGGTGCCGCTGCTTGGCTGCAAATCCGGCTGAATCCTTACTGTTGGTGATGCTGCAAACACTAATTGGGGTAATCTCGTCTGCCGTCTGTGCGTTGCGGCACAGCTTGCACACATACGCGTGTACCGCGTCGAAGTGCTCCAAATAGATGCGTTCAAACTCGGATTCTGTCACTTTTTCACCTCCTGTCAATCAGACTTCGGAAATCGAAAAATCTTACAAACAATTTGATAAAAGCTGCAAGCGCTGCGGGCGGCTTTGCCGCACGCGTGCATCAAGACTGCGGACGCCGCTCACCGACGGGCTTCCGTTCTGCGAACGCCCAACAGGAACCAAATGTAAAGCACATCCAGAAGAAAACAGAGGACGCCCGTCACGACGATAAAGGCGTTGCCTTCGATCACGCCGATCAGGGTGGGCGCAAGCGTGCCCACGCATTTGCAGATTGCAATCAGCATCGTCTGCCCATTGGAGGATTGCCGACGGTTCAGCAGATAGAGATACGACGCGCTCATCACGATGTTTTGCAGATACGCCGAATAGATTTCCGCCTGCTTGTCGCCAAATTCATAGATGAACAGCACTTGGATGGCGATGCAGAGGAGCAGGGCGAGGATGCCGAACGGAATTTGCCATTTGCGCTCCAAAGCCGATTTGCAGTCGTTCTTACTGTACAGGAAATAGGTCACGACCAACACGACGTCAAGCAAAACCCAAACGGCGTTCGCATAGCCCTGCAGCGACGCACCGCCCCTGCCGAACAGCTCGTAGTAGGAATAGATGCCTTCCCATGCGATGTTCAGACCAAGCGCGAACAGCGGCATGCAGTACGTTTTTTGCTTGAACCCCGTGCGAATGCTGTCCACGTACACAGCTGACCAACAAAGCCCGCTGATGACGACAAGAACCATACCAAGCGGTGTATTCATATGTTCGTTGCCCCTTTGCAGTTTGAATGGAATACCCAAGTATACCACGCCCATCGCCCGCCCGCAACAGCCGATTCGGACGAAGACAAAACAAGCTCGAACGCCGCATTCGTTTCGCACGTTCGAGCTTGGGTAGTTTTTTGTGACAGCGCCGTTATCGATTCTTTTCCTTGGAACGCTTGTCGTTGATGATTTTCATGTGTTCGGGCGTGATGCAGGTGACGCCGTTTTCACGCGCCCAGTCCACGCAGCCCTGCAGCGCCGCCTTCAAAAAGACGCGGGGAACCTTGGTCATCATTTTGCAGGCGTCCTCGGTAAACTTGATCTGATCGTCCATGCGGTTGGCGGCATACACCACGCCCGTCAGGTCGGCTTCCCGCGCCGCGGGAATCTTCATGGCGATGGGATGGGAAAAGCGGGTGTACCAAAAATTGGTGCTGTCCCGATAGCCGTAATCGACGGGCACATGGGGGAACGCCGACGCCTTGACGCCGTTGATGATGGCGTCAACCTGCTTTTGCTTCATCAGAATCTTGTCTACCTTCAGGATGAAGTGACAGCCGAATTTGCTGGTAATGCCGTTGAAATTGTGGTAGGGCGGCTCCATTCCTTCCAATTGTCCCACCCGTTCCCGATCGGCGTAGGCGTCCTCCAACGAATCATCCCAAGTGCATTCCATCACTTGAAACGCTTTCGAAAGGACAAGCGGCCGCGTGCCCGCACATTGTCCCGCTTCCAACGCAAATTTGCAGTCCTTCATCTTTTCGGCGCTTGTTTCGCCGGGGAAGCCCAAGCGGACGGTCTCACGAAAATCGTCCTTCGCGTCCTCCAAAAAGTTGAGCGCGCAAACGCCGCGCTTCAGCAGGTTTTGCGCGGTGTTGGAGCTGTTGCGGCATTCCAGCAGCATGGCATAGTAGGACTTGCCGGCGATGTAGTACGGAAAGCACAGGGAATAGGCGCCCAGCGACGTGCTGCCGTCGTCGGCAAGCGTCGAGATCAGCACCGTGGGCATGGGAAAGAAGGCGGACGTTTGATAGAAATTGTCGACGATACGCAGGTTTTGAAAGGAACTCATAGCGGTTTTTTCTCCTCATTGATTATTTTCGCAGCCGCCAACAGACGGTCGCAGTCGTGTGCAAAGCGTCGCTGCTCCTCGGCAGAAAGGACGGCAGAAATCCGCGCCAGCCATTCGTCGTAAATGCCGATGGTGTCGGCGATGGCGGCGATTCCGAAATCGGTGATGGTCAAGATGTTTTTGCGTCTGTTTTGGGGATCTTGGGTGCGCGAAACAAGGCCGCGCATCTCCAGCGTGTCCAACGCCTTTGCGACGGTGGTCTTGTCCAGCATCAGCGCGTTCGCAAGCAGCTCTTGATACACGCCGCTGTGCACATACAAAAAGGTACAAATCCGATGCTCGGTGTCCGTCACGCCCGCTTCCCGAATCTTCGTGCGCCCGTATTCCTTGGCGTACTTGGACAGCAGACAAATCGAATTGAAATCCATCGCCGCTCCTTTCCACACGCTGCGCAACTGTTGAATATTCAACTATTCAAGTATATCGCCTTTCGATTCCGCTGTCAAGCGGGACAAACGGGTTTTGCGCCGCGCCTTACAGATAGGCGTTGAGCAGCGTGACGTCCCGCCGCATGATTTCGTAAAGCGCGGCGGAGGATTCACGGCAGCCGGTGTTGACCCATGTGCCAAGCACCGCGTAAGCGAGCTGCGTGAGAATGGCGGTGCAGTAGAGCCGATCCTTTTCGGGCATTTCCAAATCCATGGAGCGCAGGATGCTGTCCTCCTGCGCCCTGCCGGAACGGGAAAAGAGATCGCTTCTTCCGCTTGCAATCATGGCGGAGATCAACGCTTTGTTGCGCGTTGCAAGGTCAAGGATCGTCTTTGCAAAGGAGCGCTCTTCGGCTTGCGCGGCATAGGCTTGCAGACAGGTTTTGAACAGTTCGTCAAATTGATACAGCAAGACGTCATCCAGTGTATCGAACAGCCGATAAAAGGTCGTGCGGGCAATCCCGCTGTGACGACACACCTCCGTGATGCTGATTTCCGCGTAAGGCTTGCATTGCAATGCAAGCGCCAACCCTTCACAGATCAATGCGGCGGATTGATCGACCCGTTTGTCCTGTTTGATGTGATACATTATTCCCTCTTTGTGTAGCAAAAGTTATGCTACTATTGTAGCGTTTCTTGCTTTGCATTATACTGGTTCCAACGGGCGTCGTCAAGAGGTGCGCCCAAAGGAGGGTTTTATGCTGCAGAATCAAAGCAAATGGTACAAGTTGGAGGCAGATCATCTGCCGCCGCTGAAAACGCTGTCCATCCTCGCATTTGTGCTGCTTGTGGTGTCCACGCCGTTCTTTGCCTTTACGGAAGGGGCGGGGCAGTATGCGCGAGAATATCTTGGGCTGATTTGGCATCTGTCGATGTTCTTTTTCATCTGCAAGTTGCCTACGCCTGCATGGGGACGGCGGGCAGGCACGTTTTGGATTGTGCTGGACGTGTTGAGCGGGCTGCTGTATCTCACCAATTTCTATGGCGTCGTCGGCAACGTCGGCTTAGGAATCGCCACCGTCAGCCTTGCGCTGCCCAATGCGGTTCGCTACGCCGCCCACATTTTTGAAGGGCTTTGGCTGATTTCCTCGGCCGCTGCCACGCGCAACCGCGCCATCCAAGTCTGCGGCATTCTTGCGGGCGTGCTCATTGGGGCGTACAGCTTTGTCTGCCCCTTTGCGCCCGGCTGGCTGCTGATGCTGAACGTGCCGTTTATGATTGTATGGCTCTTTTTGATCGTACTGGGAAAGTATGGCACGGGCGACCGCGGCGTTTTGTCGGAACAGGCAACGACTTAGGCGGGCGGCTGTTTCTTCGCCACGCTGCAAAAGCTGTCCCGCAAAAGCGCAAAAAGCACGGCGTCGGGGACGCTGCCGTCCAGACACACGGCAAACCAATGCGTTTTGTTCATGTGATACGCGGGGTAGAAGCCTGCCTGCCGCAGCAGCGCCGCGACGGCGTCGGGCGATGCTTTCATGTTCATGATTTCCGCCGCGCCGCGCCCATCTAAGCCAATTTTGCTTCGATCGACCGTCATGATGAGTGCGAACCACTTTTTGTTGTCCAAGCGGCGAAAGGCGGCGCAATCGGGCGAGTCCGCCCACAAAAATGAGGGAGCTACGCCGAAGTCACTTTGGATTGCGCCAACGATGCGCTTTGTTTGCTTGGCTTTCAAAAAGTCTGAATCAAAGCAGCTTTGCGCCAAATCGGTCAACACCGCTTCGCAGGCGGCGCGCACTTCGCCCACAAAACCGCCCTGTGCGCTTTCGATGTGCACAAGCGCATATTCGTCGCCAAGGGCGCGGTCAAAGACGGCAAAGCGCACGGCGCCGCTTGGCAGCACCTGCACGTCCATCCAAAACTGTTGCTCTAAAATCGGGAATTGCTTTTGTAGGCGCGTTCCGCTGTCTGTAAACCCGCAGGCAAGCAGGCGCGCCCTGTTCGCAGTCCGATTCCGAAAAATCGCATCCGTATCGACCATATTCGGGTTGCTCCTTCGCAAAATAGCGGGTCAAAATCCGACCGCGGTCGGTCGCATCCCAAAAACCAAACGGGAAGTTTAAGTAAAGCATGGGAGTCCTCCGTTTGGATGAATTTGAAGGATGCGCAAAAGCGCGTGTGTTTCGTACTCTTTTAGGTTTCAAACATGTCTGCCACGTCTTTCAGCAGCTTGCGAATCGGCAGATGCTGCGGGCACGCCGCCTCGCACTTGCCGCACCGCACACAATCCGACGCCTTGCCGCCGCGATTGGTGTACACCTCGTCATAGTAGAAATTGGCGTTCCAGTCGTGGAAGGCGGTTTTGGCGTTCATGCAGGCGAACAGGTCGGGGATGGCAATGTGCTTGGGACAGCCGTCCGTGCAGTAGCGGCAGGCGGTGCAGGGAATGAGATTTTTGGCATTGAAGATTGTGCGCACCTGCTCCACGGCGTCGCGTTCGGCGCTGTTCAGCGGCTTTGCGTCGCGCATACAGGACAGATTGTCCTGCATCTGGGCAAGGTTGCTCATGCCGGAAAGGATCATTTCGACGCCGTCAAAGCTTGCCACATACCGCAGGGCGTAGCTTGCGCGGCTGCCGCCGTGCAGCGCGTCCAGCACCGCCGCCGCGTCTTCGGGCAGGTTCGCAAGGCTTCCGCCTTTCACGGGCTCCATCACAATCACAGGCTTTTGGTGGCGCTTGCAGACGGCAAGGCACTTGCCGCTTTCCACCGCAGGATCGTCGTAGTCCATGTAGTTGAACTGGATCTGTACCACCTCGATTTGCGGATATTCGGTGAGAATTTGCTCCAACACCGCCGCCTTGTCGTGGAACGAGATGCCGACGTGGCGAACCTTGCCCTCGTCCTTGAGCGCGAACGCCGTCTCGTAGGCGCGGCACGATTTGAAGTATGCAAAGATTTCCGCGCTTTGGGCGTGCATGAGGTAAAAGTCGAAATAGGATACGCCGCACGCGTCCAACTGCTGTTGGAACAACGGGCGAATGTCCGCTTCACACTGAAAATAGCTGTTTGTCAGCTTGTCGGTCAAAAGGTAGCGCGACCGCGGATAGCGGCTTGTCAGGCACGTTTTCAGCGCCGCCTCGCTCTTTCCGCCGACGTACCCGTGCGCCGTATCAAAATAGCAGAACCCGTCCGCCAAAAACGCATCCGTCATTTTGCACAGCTCCGCCGTATCCACCGCACCGCCCTGCACAGGAAGACGCATACAACCAAACCCAAACCGCTGCGTTCCAAACATGCCCATCTCTCGTTCTCCTTCTCTTCGAATCGTTCCGGTTCCCCTTCAGTATACCGCCTTTTCGACTTGGATGCAATTCCGTTTTGCAAAGGGGCGCAAAACGGCATGCAAACGGCAAACCTTCACCGCAAAAGGCCAAAGCGGCTGCCAAAAAAGAAGGGAGCCTGACGACGCAACATCGTCAAGCTCCGCTTCCGCCTGTGTTTTGCACGCAGACCGACGTCTGCGCAGGAGGATGTTATTTGCGATACCCGCACTTCGGGCAAACGCCGTTCTCATTCAGCGCAATGCCGCACAGCGGGCAGCGCTCGATGGTCTTGGTGGGGGTGAAGTCCGCACTCGCCGCGTTGACGCCGCTGGTAAAGGTGATCTTTGCGATGTTCAGCCGATCCTTCAGCAGATCGTAGACAATCTTGATCATGCCTTCCACCGTCATGGTTTCCTTGGTGACGACAAGACGGCAATCGGGATAGGCGGTGGCAAGCTCTGTACGGAAGGCGGGCCCTTTCATCTTGTTGGTCGGCGCACCGTTGCGAATGTTCTGCTCGTCATAGACCTTGAGCAGCGCGGGAAGGAGCGGATCGTCCTCGCGCAAAATGGTGGCGTGGTCAAAATTCTTCAGCACTTCCCAAGCGGTCTTTTGAATCTCGTTGCAGGGGAAAACCATGTTGACGCCCTCGTTGACGGAATCCTCCACCTCGATGGTCAAATGCCCCGTGTGTCCGTGCAAATACTGCGCTTCTCCTTTGAATCCATAGAACCGGTGTGCATACTGCAAATCCAAACTTGCGATACTTCTCATAACAGCAAAACTCCTTCAAAAATATATTTACGGGATGTTCCTTGCGCCCGCAGTCGCCAAGATGTTCGGGCAGCGCCCGCAGAACGAACCGAGATACGCCGTGTTCGCACGCGCTCGTGCAAAACCTCTTGCGCAGCGTCCAACGCCCGTTCGGTCGGCTGTGCTCCAATGCACCATCTCATCCGAACCATGACCCGCCCCGCTCTTTAATAGGAGTATATCCTAATAAGGAATAGTTATCAATAGTAAGATTCGCAAAATAAAAATATATTATTCGGATACTGCGTGCGCAAAGACGCAAAAACCCGCCTTGCATACGCGCAGGGCAGGTTCGTGGCGTGCAACGTGCCGAAAATCGATTATGCTTGCGACAGTGCCTTGACGGGGCAAAGCTCGATATAGCCGCGTTCGCCACGCGGCTCCAGCTGGATGCGCGGATTCGCATCGTCCCACGCGTACCCAATCAGGGCGGGGTCGTACCGTTCGATGGCGTGGCGCAGCGCCATGATTGCGTCGCAGTAATCCTCCTCCCGAAACGGTTCGCCTTGGAACAGCAAATAGACGGATGCGGGCAGGGAGATAACGTCGAACCCTTCGGGCACGATGCCGTCAAAGTCCTGCAGCACTTCCACGCCCTGCACATAGGTAGAGGTGTTGGGCGTTTTGTACGCGTCGGGCAGCCACAGGCAAACGGGTTCTTTGCACAGGGAATCCATGCTGGTCAGCAGCCCCCAAATATCGCAGCCGACCTCCTCGCAGTAGGCGAAATAATCCTCCGCTTTTACGCCGCGTTTGATGAGAACCTTCCGCTTTGGTTTTTGCATGACTTGGACGAATACGCTTTGTACTTCTTTCATGTCGATTGACTCCTTTCTGAGTGCGCGAAATTTGACGCCATAGGGAACGAACAGCGTGATGGGAACGGGGGACTTGGCATATTCCTTGGGATTGCAGCCAAAGGCACGGGAAAACGCACGCTGGTAGCTGTCCACACTGCCAAAGCCCATATCCAACGCCACATCCAACACGCGGCAATGCGCGTTTTTCAGTCTTTGCGCCGAGCGCGACAGCCGCAGCCGTCGAATGTACGCGGCGGGCGTCAGCCCCGTATGGGCGTGAAACAGGCGGTGGGCATGCCACGGTGAGAACAGCGACACGCGGGACAAATCCGAAAGTGTGATTTCCTCTGTGAGATGTTCCGAGATATAGTCCTGCATCCGCTGCACGGCAAGTATTTGTTCCATCACGTTTCTTCCCTCCTGACATGGCTGATGATAGCACATCGCTGCCGCCGCTTCTCGATGTTTTTTGCGATGCTGTACGGCGCCGATGGATGCAAGCGCAAACGGGCGCGACTTTGCCACAGTATAGCATAGCGGGCGGAGCGGCGCAATTCCGCACGGCAAATCGAAAATCGGCGGATAGCGGCAGCATGATTCGGACACAGTATTGGAAAAGAAAGGAGTATGGACATGAAGCAATTGCTATACATCACCGTCAATTCCAAGGAGGAAAAGGACTCCTCCTCCAAGACCGTCGGCAGACAGCTGGTGCAGGCGATCACGGCGAAGGAGCCGCAGATTGCGGTGCAGGAGCTGGACTTGTACAAGCACCACGTTCCGCAGCTCAAGGGCTGCTATTTCGAAAGCCGCAGCGCCATCGTCAGCACGCAGGCGCGCAGTCAGCTGAGCAAGGAGGAGCAGCAGGAGGTAGCCGAGATCGAATCGCTGTGCGACCAATTCCGCGACGCCGACGTGTATGTGCTGGCGGCGCCCATGTGGAGCCTGTCGTTTCCCGCACCGCTGAAGGAGTATCTGGATTGCATCGTACAGGCGGGCAAGACCATCGAATTTGACGACAACAACAAGCCGCACGGGCTGTTGGGCAACAAGCATCGCGTGTTCTTCTACGTCCAGTCGTCGGGCGCCGACATCCCGTGGATTCTGCGGCCCGCGCTCAACAAGGGCTTAAACTATGTGCGGGACATCCTGCGGTTCATCGGAATCGAGGCATTTGAGGAGCTGCCCGTGGACGGCACGGGCACCACGGAGCAGGAACGGCAGGAAGCCATCCAAACCGCCGTCGGGCAGATCGATGGGCTGGTGGCAAAATACTTCTAAAAGCAAGAAAAGCAAAGGGCGCCCAAACGGACGCCCTTTTGCGCGGTGAGGGGAAAGTGGAAAAGTCCTCACCGTATGCGCGGCGCGGAGGTGATCACACTACGCATCGTCGGAACAAAAGTCGCCTTCGCCGTCGAAGCTGTCGTCGCCAAAGGCGTCTTCGGGTGCGCTGTCTTCGTCTGTCAACCCTTCATAGGTGAGCAGCTCCGCTGCCGCCTCCTCCGGATCCAAGACGCCGTCGTCGTTCCAATCGAACAGATCATCAAAAATGTTGCACATGGGATTTCCTTTCTGCGTATCGAACGCAATCAAAGTAGAGACGGTGTTTGCGATGCCGCAACCGCTTGGTTTCGGTCATCGTCTGTATTGTACAAAACGAACTGTCCCATAAACAGGAAACTTCGCGGAAAATGTGCATCTTTTTCTGTCGCGTGTACGCGGTGCTTCTCCCCAAGCGCAGGATGACAGGCGCGAATGAAGGAATGAAGAAATTATGGTAATGGCGGCGCTGCCGCCATTTTGATTGCAGCCCGCGTCGCCATTCCGTAGGGGCGGATACCATCCGCCTGTCGTGTGCAGCTTGCGTGCGAGATCCTTCGCAGGCTCAGGATGACAGATAAAGCGATATTTTCGCCTCTTTTCCGAAAAACGTGTACGCGGATATTCAAACGAAATGTAATTATCGCGTGTTTCCGCCCCCCGTTGTCATTCTGACGAAGCGGCAGCGAGGAAGAATCTCCCGCTTGCACGCGAGATCCTTCGCAGGCGCAGGATGACAGATAATGCGTTATTTGCGCCTCTTTTCCGTGAAGCGTGTGCGCACACAAGTGCCGGCGGATGGTATCCGCCCCTACAGGATGGAGCGTTTCTCACGTTTCTTTTCCGAGAAACGTGTACGCGGGTATTCAAACGAAATGTTAATTATCGCGTGTTTCCGTCCCCCACTGTCATTCTGACGAAGCGGCAGCGAGGAAGAATCTCCCGCTTGCACGCGAGATCCTTCGCAGGCTCAGGATGACAGAGCCGTGCGGTGCGCGAAGTCCGCGCCGACGACTCGACATTCCGCACCCCATCTGCTATACTATGACCAACGGAGGGCGGCATGAAGAAAAACGGCACGGCAATTCTATTGGCGATTTTGGCGGCGGTGTTCTATGCCATCAGCACACCGTTTTCCAAGCTGCTGCTTGCCCGGATCGCACCCACCTTCTTGGCGGCCTTTTTGTACTTGGGCGCGGGGATCGGCATCGGCGTCGTCTATTTGTGCGTGCCCAAGGCGCGAAAAGTCCAAAGCGAAAAGCTCACACGCAAGGATTTGCCCTACGTCTTGGGCATGATCGCATTGGACATCGCGGCACCCATTTGTCTGATGCTGGGGCTCAAGACGGCGACGGCGGCAAACGTGGCGCTGCTGAACAATTTTGAGATTGTGGCGACGTCGCTCCTTGCGCTGCTGCTGTTCAAGGAAGCCATCTCGAAACGACTTTGGGCGGCGATCGCGCTCATCACGCTGGCGAGCGCGGTGCTGTCCGTTCAGGACGATTCCGGACTGCAATTTTCCGTCGGGTCGCTGTTTGTCCTTGCGGCGTGCCTGTGCTGGGGCTTAGAGAACAACTGCACGCGCAAGCTCTCCACCAAAAACACCTATCAAATCGTGCTGCTCAAGGGCGTCTTTTCGGGGCTTGGCTCGCTTGCGATTGCGTTCGCGGTGGGAGAGCCGTTTCCAAAGCTCGTCTATCTTTTGGCGGCGTTGGCGCTCGGCTTTGTGGCGTACGGGCTCAGCATCTTTGTTTACATTCGGGCGCAGCGCACCTTAGGCGCCGCCAAAACCAGCGCGTATTACGCCTTTGCCCCGTTCGTGGGCGCGCTGCTGTCCTTCTTGATTGTGGGCGAACCGCTGACGTGGACGTTCTTGGTGGCGCTTTGCATCATGATCGCGGGCACGGCGCTGGTGGTGTGGGACACGCTGCGCGGGCAAACGTAAAATCCATCTTCCAAAAATTGACAAAACCTCTTGTGCCGTACCGCGCGATACGGTATACTGAAATTGTACCGTCGTGCAAATCGTTTTCGCATGACGACGTCAACACAAAAACAGGGAGGGCATACCATGGGCATTTTAGACAGAGCGATCCGACGCGGCGTCAATCGCGCCGTAGACAACGTTGTCGACAACGCCGTCCAACGGACGGTGACCCAAGTCGTAACCCCAAAGGTCAACCAAGCGGCAGACCGTGCGGCAAACGCAATCAACCGTTCCACAGGTACGCCGACGGACACGGCAGGCGCGACAAGCGTCAACCAAGCCTCCGTCGATCAGGCGGCGACCACGCTTGGCGGCATCTTCGGAAGCTATGCAAGCGCGGCGAACACCTTTGCCAACGAAGCAGCCCAAAATATGAAAATCTGTCCCGCATGCGGCGAAGCGGCGGGGAAGGACGTCAAGTTTTGCCCGTCCTGCGGCGCGAAGCTGCCCGAAACCACCGTCGCGCAAGGTGCGGTCTGCCCGTCCTGCGGCAAGCAAAACAGCATCGGCACGCGCTTTTGTGCCGACTGCTGCGCCAAGCTGCCGTCCGCCGTTGCCGAGGAGCAGGCGGCGGCATCCCGCGATGCTGCCACCATGCAGCAATGGGATGCGCTGCTGTCCGCCTATCCGCGTTGGAACTGCGGCGGCACCGCGTTTTCCATCGAGCAGATGGACGGCGGCTGCCTGTTCTACGCACGCTTTGCAAGCAGCGCGGCGGCGCAAAACGCGGTGCAGCAGTACCGCACGCTTTTGCAGCAAAACGGGTTCCGCACGGCGGGGCAATACCCCGATCCGTCGCACCTATACAAAATGGTCGGCGGCGTCTGCTATCATTGTGACACCGAGCATTGCTTCGATGGCGACAGCGATCAGCCCATGTTCGGCTTCTCCTGCGATGAGCCGACAGGCGGCTTCCACTACGTCAAGCCCGAACCGAAAAAGGCGGCAAGCTTCCGCGATCTGTTCGGATTCTAAACCGCAAAAAAGCATCGGCCGACGCCTCCCCCAAAAGAGGACGTCGGCCTTTTACCGTCACGGCTTGCGCGCACGGGCACAAGGATGCGGGCTATCGGCGGATGCGCGCTTCCAAGAGCGCGACGGCATAATACATGCCCGCCGCCAACACGCACAGAATGACAACGCTTGCCATGACGAGATCCAATTTGAACACTTGCCCACCGTACACAATCAAGTAGCCAAGTCCCGCCTTGCTGACCAAGTATTCGCCGACAATCACGCCGACCCAGCTCATGCCGACGGAGATTTTCAGCGCCGAGATCAAGTCGGGCACGCTTGCGGGCAGCACGACCTTGGAAAAAATCTGCCATTTGTTGGCGCCCAGCGTGCGCATCAGCAGCTGTTTTTCGTCCGTCGTCGCCATAAACCCGTTCAGCACGGTCACGGTGGTCACCACCAACGACACCAAAATACCCATGACCACGATGGACGCCATGCCCGCGCCAATCCAAACAATCAGCACGGGGCCGAGCGCAATCTTTGGCAGCGCGTTCAGCACCACCAAATAAGGGTCGAGCACACGGTTGACGACGGGCAGCCACCAAAGCAGCACCGCAAGCAGCACGCCAAACAGCGTACCCAGCACAAAGCCCAGCACGGTTTCCAAAAGCGTCGTGCCGATGTGTACCCAAAGGTCGCCCGCACGGTAAAGCCCAACGATGGTTTGCCAAACGCGGGACGGGCTGGACAGGATAAACGCATCGAACCAGCCCAGCCTTGCGCCCAGCTCCCACACGCCGAACAGCAGCACCAGCAGCAGAATCTGCGCGATGCGCACGGCGGCGTCCTTGCGCTTGAGCGAACGAATAAACCGCGCATGGGCGGCAGAACGGGGCAAAGCTTTCACGGGTGAATCTCCTTCCAAATCCAATCGAAGTAGCTGTGAAAGGACGGCTGCATCCGTCGTTCCAACGGCGACAGCGTCGCGTCGAACGCAATGGGCACCACACAGCGCAGGGTGGCGGGGCGCGCCGTCAGCACGATCACGCGATCCGCCATCGACACCGCTTCCGAAATGTCGTGGGTGACCAAAACGGCAGTCTTGTGCTCGCTTCGAATGATCCGATAGACCTCGTCGGCAATGTCCAGCCGCGTTTGGTAGTCCAAGGCAGAAAACGGTTCGTCCAGCAGCAGCACGTCAGGCTCCAAGGCAAGGGTGCGAATGAGCGCTACCTTTTGACGCATCCCGCCCGACAACTGGTGCGGCTTGAACCGCATAAACTCGCCCAGCCCATAGGTTTCCAACAACTGCATTGCGCGATCACGCGTCTGCGCATTCAATCGGTGCTGCACCTCAAGCCCCAACAGCACGTTCTTTTCCACGGTGCGGTGATCCAGCAAATGATCGCGCTGCAGCATATAGCCCAGCCGCAACCCGTCCGTCGAAAAGCGAATTTCGCCCTCGGTTGGCTGCATCAGCCCCATAAAGAGGGAAAGCAAGCTCGTTTTGCCACAGCCGGACGGCCCGACGATGGCGACAAATTCCCCGTCATAGACGGTCAAATCCAAATGATCGATGGCGATGGTCTCCGCTTCGCGGGTATGGTACGCAAGAGAAACGGAATCAACGGTTACAAGCGCTTCCATGTCTGCGCCTCCTTTTGACATCTGTTCCATACTATTCATCCGCGCCCTGTGGCGTTCCGTCACACGACGGCGCACATTTGCGTATCATGAAAAAAAGGGGGAGGGTTCTGTCGATGCGCAAACCGTGTATGAATTGCAAGACCAAGCAAATCTTGGCGCTTGTCTTGGCAGGCGTCGGGCTGGCAATCCTGCTGTGCTGCCTGCCGCTGTGGGCGTTCTTTTGCGTGGGAGCGCTGGTGCTGATTGGCGCTGCCATTTGGATCTGGAAAGCAAATTAACCGAAAGTTCACCGTCCGTCCGAATCTTGTGTGGTATACTGATGCTGTATTCATATAGGGAGGCGTCGTGCGCAAGCTTTGGATGAACAAACCGATCCTGATCGCGGTGGTTGCGATCGTCCTGCTGATCGTCCTTGCGGCGTTCACGGTGGGCGACCGCACGGTGACGTATGCCAACGGTTTGTTCCGCTCCGCCGCCATGCCCGTGCAGGAAACGCTGTCCAAGTGGCAAACGGCGGTGGGCGACTTTTTCGTCCGCGTGTTTCAGCCCTCCTCCGTGCAGGCAGAGAACGACGCGCTGCGCGCCGAGCTTCTGCAAAAGGAACGTGAGCTTGCTCTCTATGAAGAGACGGCAAAGCAAAACGCCGCGCTGTCCGAGCTGTGCAATTTTGTCAAGGCCAATCCCAACATGCGCTATGTCACCGCCGAGGTCATCGGGCGGGACAGCAACCCATATCTGGACGTATTGACGCTCAATGTCGGGACGCGCCACGGCGTTGCCGCATCCATGGCGGTCATTTCGGCGGACGGCGTGGTGGGGCGCGTGACGGAAGTGGGGCCAAATTGGTGTCGCGTCAGCACGCTTTGCAACGATACGCTGCGCATCAGCGTGATGGTGCAGCGCAGCCGCGACGAAGGGATGCTGGGCGGGCTGGTCGAACAAGACGGCGCGCTGCTTGGCACAAGACTGTACTATTTGCCCGCCAACGCCGATTTGCGGGTGGGCGATACCATCATCACCAGCGGGCTGGGCGGCGTGTTCCCACGCGGTCTGTATGTGGGCGAAGTGTTGGCGTGCAACGACGACGGCACGGGGCAATATGACGCGGTCGTATCGCTCGACGTCGATTACGCGCATTTGGAACAGGTGCTGGTCATCGTCGACATGGACGAGGTCGTGACCGAATGAAACGCTATTTCGCGCTGATTCCCCTCACCATTTTGGCACTGCTTTTAGACTGTTTCGTGTTCACCCGCGTCACGTTCTTTGGCATTTGCCCTTCCATGCTGACGGCGGTGGTGCTGGCGGCGTGCGCAATCACCTGCGTGCAGGACGCACTGGTGCTGGGGACGATTGGCGGGCTGCTCATCGACATCTTTTGCAATCCGTACGCGGGGCTGACGGCGGCGGCGACGCTGGCGGCGGTGGCAACGCTCCATCTGTTCATCCGCAAGAACAAGCCCAAGCAATTCGTTCTGTTCCTCTACTGCTGCGCAGCGGCGGCGGTGCGCGAAGCAATCATCCTGCTGTTTTCGCTCATCGTGGGCGCACGATTCGACTTCCTGCGCACCATCCTGCTGCAAAGGCTTCCGTCCGTGATTTTGACGGCGCTGTTGGCGCTTCCCATCGCGGCACTGCTGACGGCGCTTGGCAAAAGCCGCCGCGACCGAATTTGACGCAATGAAACGCAGCTTGAAAGGCAAACTGAATACGCGCATCTGGATTCTCATCGGCGTGTTTGCGGCGATGCTTGCGGTGCTGCTCGTGTTCTTGGACAAGCTGGCAATCCGCGAGACGGATGCGTATTCGGCTGCGGTGCAGCAGACGTCCGAAGTCAAAACGTACCAAGCGGGCAATCGCGGCGTCATCACCGACCGCAACGGCGTGGTGCTGGCGTACGACAAGACGACGTACAACGTGCTGTTCTACCGCGACCCGAACAATCGCACGCCCATCGACAGCGCACGGTACACCAACTCGCTCATCGAAGCCATCGCCATCATCGAGGCGGGCGGCGGCACGACCATCGACACCTTTTCCATCGATATGCAAAGCGACGGCACATTTATGTTCGACTTTGGCGTTACAAGCGAGACTGCCATTGCCGCCCGCAAAAAGAATTTCGTCGCGGCGTGCAATTTTTCCGACCCTGATCTGACCGCCGAGGAGGCGTACCGCATCCTGCGCAACTCTTGGTGCATCCCCGACGATATGCCCTTTGCCGAGGCGCGCAAGATCATGTCCATCCGACAGGAAGCGGTCATGAACAGCTATCGCGCCTACGAAGGCGTCGTCATCGCCAACGACGTGTCCTTGGCGGTGGTCACCGAGCTGGATATGGCGTCGGAGCGGCTGACGGGCATCTCCACCGAAAAGAGCAGCACCCGCGTCTATCCCTACGGCACGACGGCGTGTCACGTCATTGGGTACTTGGGCGAGCAGGTCACCGCCGATATGCTAAGTGAGGGCTACGCCTACAACGACCGCATTGGCGTGGCAGGCGTGGAAAAGACCATGGAATCCTACCTCACGCCCAACACCTACGACCGCCTCGGCACCACCACCATTCTCAAGAACCGCCGCGGCGCCATCGAGCAGGTGCTGCGCACCACCCAGCCCACCGACGGCATGGACGTGCATCTGACCATCGACATCGAGCTGCAGCAGGTGGTGGAACAGGCGCTGTACGACAACATCGTCGCCACCAACCAAAAGCAGCAGGCGAGAATCCAAGCGCGGTCGAAGGACTATCTCAAGCTGACCAACGATTTGGACAGCATCAAAACGGCGTCCACGGGCGCGGCAATCGTGATGAACGTCAAGACGGGCGAAATCCTTGCCATGGCGTCCTACCCCAATTACGACCCCAACGTCTTTACCGACGGCGTATCGGAAACCGAATTTCAACAGCTGTTCGGCGACGACAGCCAACAGCCCACGCTGAATCGCGCCATCGCCATTCGCACGGCGCTCGGCTCCACCTTCAAGATGGCGACGGGCTTTGCGGGGCTGATGGATGCGAAAATCTCCGTGGACGAGCGCATCTCCGACCAATCGCCCTACTATTATTTCGTCAGCGACCCCACCACCAAGGTCGAACAAAACGCGCCAAGCTGTTGGACGAGCCATCCGTCCTCCCATGCAAACCTCAATCTTTCCCGCGCACTGACCGTTTCGTGCAACTACTATTTTTACACGGTCGCGGATCGCGTGGGCATCGAGCGGCTCGTCTATTGGGCAGGGATGCTGGGGCTTCAAGATACCACGGGCGTGGAGCTGCCGGGCGAGCTGTCCGTGCAGGTCGGCGGGCAAAAAGCGCGCTACGACTGCGACAAGCCGTTGTCCGAGCAAACGTCCTCGCTGCCGCGGCTCATTTACAACCAAATCTACGCCCATGTCAAAACGATTGCCGAGGAAAACGGGCTGACGGTGACGAGCGAGCAGCTCACCACCTGCGCCACGCGGCTGCTGCAGCTGCAAACGGGCGAACAGGTCGAGCACGGCGCCGAGATTCGGCAGATTCTCTACGAGGAGCTCAACATTCCCATCGGCGTTTCGTACCTCCATTCAAGCTGGGTCGTCACCATCTCCACATGGCTGGAGGAGCTGCGCTGGAAGCCGACGTACACCATTCAAACGGGCATCGGGCAAGGCGTCATGCTGGTGACGCCACTGTCCCTTGCGCGGTATGTGGCGACGATTGCCAATCGCGGCACGGTGTATAAGACCACTATCTTGGGCAGCGTCACCGAAGCGGACGGCACAACCTATCTACAAAATGCGCCCGTATCCGAAAATGAGATTTCGGCGCCCGATCTGTATTGGGACGCCATTTTAGAGGGCTTAAAGGGCGTGGTTTCGCCGGAGGACGGCGGCACGGCGTCTTCGGTGTTCTCCCAAGAATTCGAAGACAAGGGCTATCTGGACCGCATCAGCGGCAAGACGGGCACGGCGCAAACGTCCGCCAACAACAACATCGACATCGAAAACACCTGCTGGTTCGTGGCGATTACGCCGCGGGAAGACCCGGAGATCGTCATTGTCGTGTTCATCCCCAATGGGCTTTCGGGAAGCTCCGGCGCACCCGCGGTCGAGGACATCGTCACCTACTGGTATGAGCGCGGCGCTTAAATGCGTACAAGATATGAAATTTTGATAAAATCCGACGTTACCCCCTTGCGCAAAGGGGGCTTGTTGGCTAAACTGATAGTATGAAGCAACTGTTGGACAAACTCAAAACGGCTTACAACACCCTCAAGGGTCTGAACAAAAAACAGGCGTATCGGCTGCGCCTGCTGTTGTCGTTCGCGTTCCTGTGCGCGGCGGTCATCTTCTTTGCCATAGCGCTGTTGGTGGGCATTCCGCGTCTGTCCCAAAAGTCCGATCCGAGCGCCGTCAACGCCAACGCGGCGGGGCAAACGCAAGCGCCGACGCAGGGCACAGCCGATTGGACGGCAGACCCGCTGACGGGCGAAACGCCAAATCCCAATGGGACGCCCGACCCGCTTGCCACGACAGAACCCACAGCAGAGCCTTCCGCGACGCCCGCGACGCTCAAAAAGCACGACAAGGGCGAAGACGTACAGGCGCTGCAGGTGCGGCTGATGGAACTTGGGTATCTTGCCATCGAAGAGCCGACCGACTATTTCGGCAGCTCGACGGAATACGCCTTGGAGCTGTTTCAGCGGCAGCACGAATTGGATCAAGACGGTGTGGCGGGCAGCAGCACGCTGACCCTCTTGTACAGCGACGACGCCAAACCCTACGTCATGAAAGAGGGCGCAGAGGGGCGCGACGTGAAGATGCTGCAAGAGCAGCTGGTCGACTTGGGCTATCTGAGCAACAACGACGTAGACCGCATCTATGGCCCCACGACCATTGCGGCGGTCACCGCATTCCAAAAGCGCAACAGCTTGACGGCGGACGGCAAGGCGGGGGAAAAGACCTTGGATCGCCTGTACAGCGATGACGCACGCGTTTCGAGCGCACTGGAAAAAAAGCTCAAAGAGCAGGCAACCACCCAAAAAGACGACACCACCACCGAAAAGAAAGAAACCAAGATCGACAAGTTTATCAAGGCTGCCAAAGCAAAAATCGGCTGCGAATATGTGCTGGGCGACCGCGGCCCCAACACGTTCGACTGCTCCGGCTTCGTCTATTGGTGCTTGCGCCAAGCGGGCGTTTCCTGCAACCGCCTCAACGCGGCAGGCTTCTCCAAAAAGTCGAGCTGGAAGAACATCAGCAGCTACGGCGACGTGCAAAAGGGCGACATCCTGTTCTTCCGCAGCGACGAATCCTCCACGGTCAGCCATTGCGGCATCTACATCGGCAGCGGCATGATGATCGACGCGTCCAGCGCCAACGGTCAAGTGATCAAACGCAGCGTGTCCGCCTACTGGAAGCGCAACTTCGTCAATGCACGTCGTCCTTGGGCTTGACGCCTTTTACGCAGATTTTACAAAAACCACCGCGTTTTTACGGTGGTTTTTTTGCATCAAGTGGATTCTTGTGGTATAATAATATCAAAGTTAGGCATAGGAGAGACCGTTTTTATATGCAAACCGAAACCATCATGGAGCAACTTGCGCTGGTTCTGAAGCGCGATTGTCAAGCGTCGCTGGAGGACGCGACAACGCAGCAGCTCCACGAAGCATTGGCGACCGTCGTCATGGGCGCCATTGCAGAGCCGTGGTATGAGAGCCGTCACGCGCACGAACGCACCCGCAGCTGCTATTACGTCAGCGCCGAATTCTTAGTCGGGCGCATGGTCTACAACAACCTGTTTTCACTGGGCATCTTAGAAGAAGTCAAGCGCGCATTCCAAGAAAAAGGGCTCGACTTTTCCATGTTCGAAGACATCGAAGACGCCGCCTTGGGCAATGGCGGCTTGGGTCGCTTGGCTGCCTGTTTCTTGGACAGTGCGGCGACCATGAACCTGCCTTTAGACGGATACGGCATTCGCTACAAGTACGGGCTGTTCAAACAGTCCTTCACGGACGGGTTCCAAACCGAGTCTGCCGACGACTGGCAGCGGTTTGGCGATCCTTGGAGCCGCCGCCGCGACACCCACGAGGTGTTGGTGCATTTTGCCGATCAGACGGTGCGCGCCGTTCCCTACGATATGCCCGTGATTGGCTACAAGACCGACAACATCGGCACGCTGCGCCTTTGGCAGAGCGAAGCGGTGCGTGATTTCGACTTCCAATCCTTCAACAACCAAGAGTATGCCGAAGCCGTCTTGGAAAAGAACGCGGTGGAGGACATCACTCGTGTGCTGTATCCCAACGACACCACCACGGCGGGCAAGCGCCTGCGTTTGAAGCAGCAATACTTCCTCTCGTCGGCGTCACTGCAGGATCTGCTCTTCCGCTTCAAGCGTGAGAACCGTCCCATCCGCACGTTTGCCGATTACATCGCCATTCAGCTCAACGATACCCATCCGACGGTCAGCATTCCCGAGCTGATGCGGCTTCTGATGTTAGAGGGCTTGTCCTTCGACGAATCCTTCGACATCGCCTGCAAGACGTTCTCCTACACGAATCACACCGTCATGCAGGAAGCGTTAGAAAAGTGGGACGTCAATCTGTTCCGCGACCTGCTGCCCGACATCTTCGACATCATCTATCGCATCAACACCAAGTTGTGCGGCGAGACTATGGCGCGTGGGCTTACCTGCGATCCGTACGCCATCGTGCAGAACAACGTTATTCGCATGGCGAATCTGGCGGTGTACTGTTCCCATTGCGTCAACGGCGTCGCTGCCATTCACACGCAGATTCTCAAGGACGACGTGCTGCACGCGTGGTATCTCATCTACCCAGAACGCTTCCAAAACAAGACCAACGGCATCACCCAGCGCCGCTGGCTGGGGCTTTGCAACCCGGAGCTGTCCAAGTTCATCACCGAACGACTGGGCACCGAAAATTGGATCACGCATTTGGACTTGCTACAGGGGCTGAAAGCGTTCACAAGCGACGCCGATCTCGACGCCTTTGCCGCCATCAAACGCGAGAAAAAGCGGCAGCTTGCCAAGGTCGTACTCGAAAAAGAAGGCGTCGAGCTGCCCGAATCATTCTGCTTTGACGTGCAGGTCAAGCGTATGCACGAATACAAGCGGCAGCTGCTCAACGCGTTTGCCATCATGGACATCTACTATGGCATCAAAGACGGCACTATCATCGACTTCACGCCCACGGTGTTCCTGTTTGGCGCCAAGGCGGCGCCGGGGTATTTGCGTGCGAAAGCAATCATCAAATACATCAACGAGATTGCCAAGCTGATCAACAACGATCCCGCCGTACACGACTGCATGCGCGTGGTATTCGTCCAAAATTACAACTGCTCCTACGCCGAGCAAATCATCCCTGCGGCGGACATTTCCGAGCAGATTTCGCCTGCGGGCACCGAAGCGAGCGGCACGGGCAACATGAAGCTCATGCTCAACGGCGCGGTCACGCTGGGCACATACGACGGCGCAAACGTCGAGATCGTCGAACAGGCGGGGCAGGAGAACAACTACATCTTCGGCTATTCGGTGCAGGATCTCAACGCGCTGCGGCCGCGATACAACCCCAAGGCGATCTACGACTACGAGCCGCGGGTGCGCCGCGTCGTAGATTCTCTCATCGACGGCACCGTCAGCGACGACAACAGCGGCGTATTTACCGATCTGCATCGCTCGCTGCTGTTCGGCAACGATTGGCAAAAGCCCGATTACTACTTCGTCCTTTACGAGATGCTTCCATACATCGACCGCAAGATGCAGGCGCTCCGCGAGTACCGCGACAGCCGCGCCTTTGCAAAGAAGTGCCTGATGAACACCGCGTCTGCGGGGCAATTCTCCTCCGATCGCACCATTCACCAATATGCGGAGGAAATTTGGAACATCAAGCCGCTGCCGCATCACGACGCCGTCAAGCTCTGGTAATCTCCTTTCCAAATCACAACGCCGACCAAGCTGTTTGGTCGGCGTTTTGCATGTGCGGGCGGCGTCAGCCGTCGATCTTCTTTGCGAGCGTGTTGTCAACCAGCGCCGCAAACGGCGGGCGTGCGGTCAGTTCGCCGCTGAACGCGATGACGTCCAGCAAGCGGTTGTAGTCCGCTTCCGCCATCGCCAGCTCCTTCTTCCATGAGTCGGTTTCGCGGTACGATTTGGCGACGGACATGAGGCTTTCCAAAGAGGTGTCGGGGAAGTAGGGCTGCATCGCCTTGGCGACTTCCTCGTCGGTCGCGGTCTCCACCCAAAGCTGCGCACGATGAATGGCGCGCAGGAACGCTTCCACGGTGTCGGGATTCTCCGCCAGCATCTTTTGCGTGACGAAGTAGCAGGTGTAGGGCACTTCGCCCGATTCCAAGCCGATGTTGGCGACAATGTATCCCTTGCCCGCCTTTTCAAAATCGGTGGCGGTGGGCTCAAACAGCGTGACGTAATCGCCTTCGCCGCCCTCAAACGCGCCTGCCATCAGGTTGAATTGAATGGAATCGATGATGGTACAGTTCACATCGCCGATCAACCCGTTTTGCGCCATGACCCAGCGCAGCGTCATAATGGGCATCCCGCCTGCGCGGCCGCCGATGATGGTCTTTCCTTCCAAATCCGACCAAGAGAATTGGTCGGTGGGCGTGCGCGCAATCAGGAAGGAGCCGTCGCGCTTGGTGAGCTGTCCCACCACAACGGGGTAATCCGTGCGTCCGCCGTTGTAGACGTAGACGCCCGTTTCGGGGCCCGCCAAGCAAATGTCCGCTTCTCCTGCCAGCAGGGCGGTCATTGCCTTTTCGCTGCCGCCCGAGGTGGTGATCTCCACATCCAAGCCTTCTTCGGCAAAGTAGCCGAGGCTTGCCGCCACATATTGCGGCGCATAGAATACGGAGCGCGTCACTTCATGGAGCCGAATGACGGTGGCGTCCTCCCCTTGATCGGGCGTACAGGCGGGGACGAGTGTCAGCAAGAACAGCAAGCCAAGCAGAATACTGATCGTTCGTTTCATATGATCCTCCTATCCAAGTTTGCCCTATCGTATGCAGAAGGGAAAAAAACTGTGAACATGACAGGAAAGATTTGAAATCGCGCAAGGAATGGTGTATACTGAATGCGGAGGTGGACAACATGGAAAACAAAAACACAATCAAGTTCACCGTACCCAAGGATGCGCGCACGGCGCAAGACGTTTTGCTGACGGTTTACGCCGCCATGCGCGAGAAGGGGTACGACCCCGTCAACCAGATTGTCGGGTACCTGCTTTCGGGCGATCCGACCTACATCACCAGCCACAACAACGCACGCTATCTGATTCTGCGCATGGAGCGGGACGAGCTCATGGAGGAGCTGGTTCGGTTCTACGTCGAAAAGCACTGATGCGCACGTTGGCATTGGACGTGGGCGATCGGCGCATCGGCGTCGCGGTGTCCGACGCGCTGGGCATCACGGCGCAAGGGTTAGAGACCTATTGGCGCACGGAAAGCACCAAAAAGGACGTCGCGTACATCGTGGCGATGCTTGCCCGATACGCGCCGTGTCGGCTGCTGTTGGGGCTTCCCAAAAACATGAACGGCACCATCGGCGAGCAGGGCGAGAAGGTGCAGCGCTTCGCTGCGTCCATCCAAAAGGAATGGGACGGCGAGTTGGTCTACTTTGACGAACGTCTCACCACCATGGCGGCGCGTCGCGTGCTGTTAGAGGCGGACGTGTCCCGCAGCAAGCAAAAAAAGGTCATCGACAAGATGGCAGCGGTCATCATCCTGCAAGGCTGGATGGATTCCCACCCCAACGCATAAAGGAGCATCAGATGGAAGAACAAGATACTTTGGTCACCCTCATCGACGAAGAAGGCAACGAGGTCGAGTTCGACTGCGTCGCCACCTTCGACTACGAAAAAAAGCGCTATGCGGCGCTGCTGCCCGTCAGCGAGGTCGATTTCGCGGGCGAAGACGAGGTCGTTTTGCTGGAGATTGTCAAAGCGCCCGACGGCGAAATCTTCAAGCCCATCGAAAACGAAATTCTCTTGGACGAAGTGTTCAACGAATTCCTTTCCATACTGGACGAAATGGCAGACGGCGAGGACGAATAGCGTTTTGCGCCCCATGCCGTGACCGCCGCAGCGCCCGATGCGCCGTCGGCGGTTTTTTCGCACAAAACCTTCGGAACCGCCCACGCTTGCGACAAAACGCGGGCGCAAAAGTTCCGTTTCCATTCCTTGAAATGCGTACACAGGTATGCTATAATAGGTGGCACTTGGAGGAGCTATGGCAAAGAAGCAATCGGCAGAACAGATACGCGCCACGCGTGCGGCGCTGCGCAGCCTTTCGGCAACGCGGCGCACACTGTTCTTTTTCATGCGCACGCTGCTGCTTGTTTTGGTCATCGTGGGCATTTGCGGCTTGGCGTTTGTGACGACGGCACGGCTCAGCAACGCCTACATCCTTGTCAACGAGGGCATGAGCCTGCGCGCCGCATGCATCCTGCAAGACGGCGAAGTCCCCGACCTTGCCGCATATCTCACCACCGCGTGCTTGTCCGAGGACGCCGCGCAGCGGGAGCAATCCGCCGCACCCTATGCGGGCATGACGATCTCCTCCTACGACTACAGCCTCACCGTGTCCAAAATGCATCTGTACCCGTGGCAGTTCAACGCGTATGTCGACGTCATCGAGGTCATTCGCTCCATCAAGGTCACGGGCAGCGAAGCGGCGTCCGCCGAGATTCCCACGTGGATGCCCGCCAAATATCGCCTGTATCTCACCCAGCAGGACGGACGCTGGCTCATCGCCCGCATCGAATTGCTCGAGCTGAACCCTGCGGTCGAGCCTGCCCACACTGCCGACCCGTATGCCGATCCGATTCCTGCCGCCACGGCGACGCCCACGGCAAGCCCGACGCCAAGCGTGACGGCGACGCCTGCCCCATAAAGTCATGGATCCATTCTATTCCGCCTTTCCCGTCCTGCTCGCCCCCATGGCGGGCTACACCGATGTGGCATATCGTGCGCTTTGTACGTCCTTTGGCTGTGATCGCACCTGTACCGAGATGATCAGCGCCAAGGGGCTTTCTTATGGCAACCTGCGAACCGAATCCTACCTGCAGCTTGGCGACGACGAAACGAATGTCGCGGTGCAGCTGTTTGGGCATGAGCCTGCCGTCTTGGCGGACGCGGCGCGCATGGTGGCGGACGTGTTGGGCAGCCGCCTTGCCTGCATCGACCTCAACATGGGCTGTCCCGCGCAAAAGGTTGTGGCAAACGGCGACGGCAGCGCCTTGATGCGAACGCCCGCCTTGGCAGGGCGCATCATCCATGCCGTCTGTACGGCGTCGCCCGTGCCTGTGACGGTCAAGTTTCGCAAGGGGTGGGAAGACGATACCGCGTGCGCCTTTGCCCGCATCGTGCAGGATAACGGCGCGGCGGCGCTCACCATCCATGCGCGCACCCGCGTGCAGCAATACGGCGGCAAGGCGGATCGCGCCTGCATCGCGGCGGTCAAGGCGGCGGTGGACATCCCCGTCATTGGCAACGGCGACGTGACGGACGGCGCCTCCGCGTTGGCAATGCAAAAGGAGACCGGCTGCGACGGCGTCATGGTGGGCCGCGGCGCGCTGGGACGGCCGTGGATTTTTGCCGAAATCAAGTCGGCGATTGCGGGCATTCCCTATACGCGCCCCACCGAACGGGCGCAGCGTGCGCTGGCGTACGCCCACGCGGTGCGCATTTTGTCCGAAAAGGGCGAACATGGGCTGATCGAGCTGCGCAAGCATATGCCCTTTTATCTGCGCGGCATGCACGACGCCGCACGGCTTCGGGTGCAGGTCAATCAGGTCGAAAGTCTGGAACAACTGCGGTTTTTCCTGCTTGACAGTTGATAGTCGAAACAATATAATGAAGTGATTCCCAAGGAACAGCAAAAAGGAGATACCGACATGGCAGAAATTTGGCTGACACAAGAAGAATTTGAAAAGCGCAAGGAGCATCTCGAATACCTCAAGGGTGCACGCACCTTAGAGATCGCGGATATGTTAAAGATCGCCCGTGGATTCGGCGATTTGAGCGAGAACGCGGAATACGACGCGGCGAAGAACGAGCAGGCGAAGAACGAATACGACATCGCCACCTTGGAAAACGAGCTGCGCGCAGCAAAGATCATCGACCACAGCACATTGAGCGCCGACAAGGTCAATATGGGCTCCAAGGTCACCGTGCGCAAAGCCGACGACGGCGTCGAGTGCGTCTTTGAACTGGTCGGTTCTGCGGCAGTCAATCCGATGCAGGGCAAAATTTCCAACGATTCTCCCATCGGCGCCGCGCTGCTGGGCAAGACGACGGGCGACACCGTTTCGGTCGTCACCCCGGGCGGCACGATTCACTACGAGATCGTGGCAATCGGCAAGTAACGGAGCATCCGATGGAAGATTCTACCACTCCCGCCACGCCACAAGACTTGACGGCAGAGCAGCTTTCCGAGCTTTTGCAAATCCGCAGGGACAAGCTTTCGGCGCTTCGCGCAGCAGGACACGACCCATTCGAGGTCACGACCTATCCGCAGACCCACCACAGCGCGCAAATCGTTGCCGACTATGACGCGCTGGAGGGCAAGGAAGTGTCCGTTGCGGGCCGCATGATGTCCAAGCGCATCATGGGCAAGGCGAGCTTCTGCCATCTGCTGGACGGCATGGGCGAAATCCAATTCTATATTCGTCGTGACGACGTAGGCGAAGAATCCTACGCCGCTTTTAAGACGTACGACATCGGCGACATCGTGGGCGTCAAGGGCTTCGTGTTCAAGACGCGCACGGGCGAAGTGTCCATCCACACCACCGAGATCGCGCTGCTTGCCAAGTCGCTGCGTCCGCTGCCCGAAAAGTATCATGGGCTGAAGGACACCGACCTGCGCTATCGGCAGCGGTTTGTCGATCTGTTCATGAACGCTGAGGTGCGAGACACGTTCCGCAAGCGCAGTGCCATCGTGGCAGAGCTGCGCCGCACCTTGGACGCACAGGGCTTCATCGAGGTGGAAACGCCCGTGCTGAACACCGTTGCGAGCGGCGCCGCTGCGCGCCCGTTTGTCACGCACCACAACACGCTGGACATCGATATGTACCTGCGCATCGCCACCGAGCTGCACCTCAAAATGTGCATCGTGGGCGGCTTGGAGCGCGTGTACGAGGTGGGACGGCTGTTCCGCAACGAGGGCATGGACGCCACCCACAATCCCGAATTTACCACGGTCGAGATTTACCAAGCCTACACCGATCTGTACGGCATCATGGATCTTTGCGAGTCGCTGTTCGTGCGCTGCTGCAAGCTGGTCAACGGCACCACCGCCATCACCTACCAAGGCACGCCCATCGACCTGACGCCGCCGTTTGCCCGCATGACAATGAATGAAGCGGTGCAAAAGTATACCCAAAAGGACATTTTGGGCTGCGATACCGACGAAGAAGCGCGGGCGATTGCCAAGGCGTTAAACGTCGAGCTGAAGGACGCAACCGCCACTCGCGGCAAGGTGCTGGTGGCGCTGTTCGACGCGTTTGTCGAAGCAAAGCTGATGCAGCCCACCTTCATCACCGACTATCCGGTTGAGAATTCGCCGCTGACCAAGTTCAAAAAGGGCTCTAAAGAGATCACCGAACGGTTCGAGCTGTTCATCAACGGGCATGAGTACGCCAATGCGTATACCGAGCTGAACGACCCCATCGACCAGCGCAATCGCTTCGTTCAGCAGGCGCAGGAACGCGCCAAGGGCGACGACGAAGCCATGCGCATCGACGAGGATTTCATGCTTGCCATGGAATACGGCATGCCGCCCATGGGCGGCGTGGGCATCGGCATCGACCGCATGTGCATGCTCTTAACCGACGCGCCCACCATCCGCGACATTCTGCTGTTCCCGACGATGAAACCGCAGGGCGGCAGCAAAAAGATCGAAGCCGAAGCGCCCGTTTCCGAAGCGCCCATCGACTTTTCCAACGTGCAGATCGAGCCGCTGTTTGCGGACGACGTCGATTTTGACACCTTTGCAAAGTCCGATTTCCGCGTCGTCAAAGTCAAGGACTGCGTCGCCGTCAAAAAGTCCAAAAAGCTGTTGCAGTTCACGCTGGATGACGGCACCGACACGGATCGCACCATCCTCAGCGGCATTCACGGGTACTATGAGCCGGAGGAGCTGATTGGCAAAACCTGCGTCGCCATCACCAACCTGCCGCCCCGCACCATGATGGGCATTGATTCCTGCGGGATGCTCATTTCCGCCGTCCATCACGAAAACGGCGAAGAGCGGCTGCATCTGCTGCTGCTCGATCCCCACATCCCCGCCGGCGCAAAGCTGTACTAATTATCAAAACACCCAAGGAGCGGCGCTTGCCGCTCCTTTCGTCACTATGTACTCGCTTGGTTCGGCTACGCCCTTCTTTGCGCGGACGTTATGCTTTTCGCTATGCTGCAACCTTTTGCGGGCAACCCGCGTACACGCTTTTCGGGATAGGAACGCAAATATCGCCCTAATTCCGTAGGGGCGGATACCATCCGCCCGCCGAGTTTGGCGCACATATCCATACGAATAGGAACGCAAAATAACGCTCCATCTGTCATCCTGCGGCAAAGCCGAAGGATCTCGCACGCAAGCGGCACACAGCTGGCGGATCAAATCCGCCCCTACAACGTCAGAATGACAACGGGGGTACGGAAAACACGCGGAGTGATTGACATTTTCATCGGAACACCCGCTTAAACGCTTTTTGGAAAAGGAACGCTAATATCGCCCTAATTCCGTAGGGGCGGATACCATCCGCCCGCCCATGCTGCACACAATTTGAAAAAGCAACGGGACGCTTAGATGCGCCCCGTTTTTGATTTATCCAAGTGCGATGTCCAGCCCCATCATGACGCCAAACCCCACAAAAACCAACAACATTCCCCAATTTGGACGCTTGCCGATGCACAGCGGCGGCAGCAGCTCAACCGCCACGACGTAGCACATGGCGCCCGCCGCGAAGCTCAACAGATAGGGCAGAATCGGCACGACCAGCCCTGCCAGCAGGATGGTCAACACGGCGGCGATCGGCTCTACAACGCCCGACGCCACGCCGCAGCCAAACGCATTCCATTTGGACATGCCCTCTGCCCGAAGCGGCATGGACACGATGGCGCCTTCGGGAAAATTTTGGATGCCGATGCCGATTGCAAGCGACAATGCGCCTGCCAACGTAATCTGCGGGCTGCCCACCAGCAGCCCGGCATACGCCACGCCGACTGCCATGCCTTCGGGAATGTTGTGCAGCGCCACCGCCAGCACCAGCATGACCGTGCTTTTGCGGGTGTTGCTTTGGCTGTTTGCCACGACGCCCAAACGCGACACGGACTGATCCAAAAGCAGCAGCGCAAAAATGCCGACAAAGAACCCAACGGTTGCGGGCACAAATGCAAAGCGCCCCATCGCCTGCGCGCCTTCCAACGCGGGAATGAGCAAGCTCCAAATGCTCGCCGCCACCATGACACCCGCCGCAAAGCCGTTCAACGCAAGCTGCAGCTGTTCGTTCAGCGTCCGCTTCATAAAAAACACGCCAGCCGCGCCGATTGTCGTGCCCAAAAACGGGATCAGCACACCCTTGATGCTCTCCGCCACCATACAACCACCTCATATGCGTAAGTTCTCGAGGTATCGTATGCAGGTGCGGCAAAATCGGTTATTCGGCGTAGGTCAGCTCGATGGAAAAGCAGCGCTGCGCCGCGTCGCCCGCAAAGTAGAAGCGGTTTTGATCCGAAGCCCAACCAATGGTCAGCTGCTCGTCCAATCGCGCCTCTTTCACATATTCCGAACGCACATGCAAAAGGCGCTTGCCCGCACGCGGCGGCGCAATGCGATCTTCGCAGACATCGAAGTAGCGCGTGTTGTTCATGTGCCCGTTGAAATCTAAATAGGAATACGGCACGACAAACGGCGCCGTGTGCTGAATGGGCAGAGGACTTGGCGCCATTGCGCGAAACAGCGGTGGGCGCGTCGCTTCCGATACGGGCAGATCGCGCGCCGCCTGCTCGGCAAACTTGCGCGTGTCGCCGTCGATGAGCGTCCAAAGCGTCGTCGCGCGAATGCAGTCTTGACCGCTTGCATCCGTGATGCAAAAATAGCGCGGATACAGAACAAACCTGCGCTGCCCGGGCCACGTCGTTAAGGTAACGGTTTCAAGGTATTGCGGCATGCGCAGCACCTCGACGTCCTGCCGCACCACCACCCAAAGGATGTTGCGGTCAAGGGTTTGCGCCTTGCCCACGCCAAGCTGTTCGGCATGGGCAAACGCCGCCTCCTGCATCAGCGTAAACAGTGCAGAGAGCCGCAGCGTGCGATGCGCGTCTACCTGCGCGCTGCAAAGCGTGCTTTGCGATTGATATACATCCATCTGAAACCTCACAGTGCCGTGGGAAGGCAAACAGTTTTCGCCCCGCGGATGCGGAGCATTTTTTATAGCAGACCCATGATTAAGATTTCGATTCCGATGATGAGGAGGATGGCGCCGCCCAAAATCTGCGCCTTGTTGCGCAGCGTGGTGCCGAAGGTCTTGCCCAAGTACAGACCGCCCATGCAAAGCAGGAAGGTCACTGCCGCGATGATCAGCGACGCCACGAGCGCCATCAGCCAACCGTATTCCGCGATGGTGAACCCGATGGACAGCGCGTCGATCGAGGTGGCGACGCCTTGCAGCATCAGCGCCCAAAACCCAACCTTGGGCTTTTCTTCGTCGCTGTTCTTGTTCCGAATGCCCTCATAGAGCATCTTGCCGCCGATGAACCCCAGCAGCACGAACGCGATCCATGGGACGAATTTCTCGAAGGCGGAGAAGCGTTCCACGATGGTATGCACGCAAATCCATCCAATCATGGGCATCAACGCTTGGAACACGGCAAACGTGCCCGCCACGCCGCACATCTTGCGGGTGCGCATCTTGGGCTCGTTCAGGCCATTGGCAAGGGACACCGAAAACGCGTCCATCGCAAACCCGACGCCCAATAAAATGCTGTTCAGAAAAAATGCAAACGACCAGTTCATACCATCCACGCCCGAAGGCTGCTCCATCCATTTCAAATGCGATTAGTATACCAAACTTCGC
>CAYRQM010000019.1:0-35750 GCA_964426415.1 uncultured Christensenella sp. | reverse complement strand
TGCACGCGAGATCCAAAGGCTTTGCCTCGGGATGACAGGGGAGCGGTCATTCCGTAGGGGTGGATAGGATCCGCCCGCCGTTCCCCGTTGTCATTCTGACGCAGCGAAGCAAGGAAGAATCTCCTGCTTGCACGCGAGATCCAAAGGCTTTGCCTCGGGATGACAGGGGAGCGGTCATTCCGTGCCTTTCCCTCAAACCGTGTACACGGGTTTTCCCGCAAAAGGTTGGTAGCGAAGCGAGAGGCGCAACGCCCGCGTCAAGAAGGGCGTAGCCGAAGCAAGCGTGACCTTTTGCGGAGAGGAGGCGCGACGGAACGGGCGAGCAATGCGGATGAGGCGAAGCCGAAGGAGCCATTGCGAACAAAGTGCAGTCCGCGCCGACGAGCGTGGCCTTTTGCGGAGAGGCGCCATGACGAAGCAGGTGAACGGCGGGTTTCACAAAACCCACCGCGAACAAAACGAAGTACATGGCGCCTCCGACGAGTATCCCTTGCAAAACGGCGCGGATTTCTATATAATGCATCTATCAGAATTTGGAGAGGGACTATGAAACGAATTGCGGTTTTGATTTTGGTGATGCTCTTGGCTTTGGGCTGCACCGCGACGCCCATTTCCGGCGTCGTGCAATGGGGCGCGGGCGGCGGCACCGACACCCTGATGCGTCCGCTGTGCGCACTGGCGGAGCAGCAGCTTGACCGTACCATCACGATGCGCAACATGACAGGCGGCACGGGCACGGTGGCGACGCAATACGTTTATGACAAGGCGGCGGACGGCGACACGCTGCTGCTTGGCGCCGAGAATCCCGCGCTGTACGACGCGCTTTCTCTGTCTGATCTCACCTATGCCGATTTCGACTGCATCCTTTTGGTCGGCTGCGAATCGGTGGGCATTGTGGTGCAGGGCGATTCGCCCTATGCTACCATCGACGCGCTGCTCGCGGCGGCAAAGGCACAGCCCGATACCATTCGTTTGGCGACGACGGGCAAGGGCGGTCTGCCTTGGACGGTCGCTTCCTTTTTGGAGCAGGTGACGGGCGTACGCTTTTTGCAGGTGCCCTACGACAGCGACGCCACCGCACGCACGGCGGTGCAAAACGGCGAATGCGATGTGACGGTTTGCAAGGTGCAGGCGGCAATCGACGCCCACCAAGACGGCACGCTGCGCTTTCTTTGCATGTTCACCGACGCGCCTGTGGACGGTCTTTCGGATGTGCCGCCCATCACCGAATACGACGCAACGTTTGCTAAGTTTTTGCCGTGGGGGCCGTTCTATGGCGTCTTTGTCAAAAAAGGCGTCGATTCCTCCAAGCGCGAAACGCTGACAAATGGCTTTTTGGCAGCATTTTTAGACGATTCCTACCAAGCGCTGCTCAAAGAGCTGCACATCGAACCGTTGGGACTATCCGGAAAAGCCGCTGCCGAATACATCCAAAACTGGCGGGAATCAAGCCTTTCCGCCTTGCAGGGGGATTGAGTTGGAACGGACGCACCGCGCTAATTGGATGGCGTGCATCTTTGCCGCAGCGCTGCTGCTTGCCGCGTTGGGCTTTCTTGTCGCGTCCATCGTGCTGACGGTGCAGGGCGACGGCACGGTCAACGGCGGCACGGTTCCGCTGGTGGTTTCGTCGCTGCTTGCGGCTGCTTGCGTTTGGAATTTCATCGTAACGATGCGCCAAAAGTCGGCAGAGCCAAGCGCGCCGCTTGGCAGCGTGCTGTGGATGCTGGTGGCGCTCTTGGGCGTTGTCGCAGCGCTGCTGCTGCACGTTCCGTTCTATCTTGTGTGTCCCGTGTTCCTGTTCGTATCCTGCTTCTTCATTCTGCACAGCAGCTGGTGGGCTTCTTTGCTGACCGCCGCCGTGACGACGGGGCTAAGCTATCTGGTATTCGCACTGCTGCTGCGCGTACCGTTGCCGTAAGGGGGCGAGGGAATGGAGCTATTCGAAGTTCTCCTTGACCCGCGGGTGCTGGCTTTTGTCGCGCTTGGCACGCTGCTTGGCGTCTATGTGGGCGCAATTCCGGGCCTTTCCGGCACGATGGCGGTGTCGCTTTTGGTTTCGCTTACCTATACATGGTCAGAAACGTCCGCGATCTCGCTGATGATGGGCGTCTTTGTGGGCGCGGTGTTCGGCGGTTCTCGACCCGCCATCTTGCTGAATATTCCGGGTGCGCCCGCCGCCGTAGCGACGGGGTTTGACGGCTATCCGCTTGCGAAGAAGGGACGCGCCGCCGAAGCGATGGGCGTCTCTACGGTGCAATCCTTTCTCGGCACGCTCATCGGCATTGCCGCGCTGGCATTCTTGGCGCCCCAGATTGCAAAGCTTTCGCTGTATTTCAAGTCGGCGGACTATTTGCTGTTGGGGCTGATGGCGCTGCTGCTGGTGGGCAGCGTGTCCCGCGGTTCCATGTTAAAGGGCGTCATTGGCGCGCTGTTTGGGCTGCTGCTTGGCATGGTGGGCAATACGTCCCAGTTTTCGGTCAACCGCTTTACGGGCGGGCTTGCCTACCTCAACGGCGGCGTGAGCTTCATCGTGGCGATGATTGGACTGCTCGGCGCGTCGGAAGCGCTGTATCAGATTGGTACCACCACGCCGCCCATCCCGCAAAACACGCCAAAGCGCATCCTGCCCAAATTGCGCGTCGTGCTGCATCATCTTCCGCTCACGCTGCAAAGCGCGCTCATCGGCGTATTCGTCGGCGCGCTGCCGGGCGCGGGCGGCGACGTTGCGGCGCTGTTGAGCTACGATGTGGCAAAGCGCACCGTGCGCAAAAACGAAGTCCCCTTTGGCGAAGGCGCCATCGAAGGCGTCATTGCGCCCGAAACGGCAAACAACGCCGCCATCGGCGGTGCGCTGATTCCCATGCTGACGCTGGGCATTCCTGGCGACGCGGTGACCGCCGTTTTGCTTGGCGCGCTGTGCATGCGCGGCTGGCGTTCCATGACGCTGATGCGCGACGATCCGCACCTGTTTTACCTCATTCTCGGCTGTCTGCTGTTTGCGTCGGTCTGCCTTTTGGTGTTTGGGCTGACGGGGATTCGCCTGTTTGTCAAGATTCTTAAGGTGCCCAAGGGCATCCTCATGCCCGTCATTTTAGTGCTATGCATGGTGGGCGCCTACGCCATCAACACCAACGTCTACGACATCATTCTGATGCTGCAGTTCGGTGTCGTCGGATTCCTGTGCAAACGGTTTCGCTATCCCGTTGCGCCTGTGGTGCTGGGCGTCATCCTGCGTGAGCTGCTCGAAAGCAACGCCATTCGCGTGGCACTTGCAAAGGGCAGCGCTTGCAGCATCTTAACGCCGTTCTTGGCGGCAGCCTTTTTGGCGCTGCTGGTGCTGGGCGTGCTGCAAGGCAGAAGGAGGCGCACATGATTGCAAGACTTTCGCATTGTCAAGGCACGATTGACGCCATGCCGTCCAAGTCCGTGCTGCACCGCAGATCCATTTTGAACGCCTTGGCGGGTGTGCTGCCGACGGAGGAAGCGCCCTGCGCGGACGTGGCGGTCACCTTAGATTGCCTTTCGCACCTGCACACCGATCGGCGGTTCGACTGCAAGGAAAGCGGCTCGACCCTGCGGTTTTTGCTGCCCGTTTCGCTGCTGTTTGGCGGCGGGTCGTTCGATGGCGCGCCATCGCTGCGCGCAAGGCCGATGCAGCCACTTTGCGACGCGCTTAAAGATAACGGCGTCGAAGTGTCTTCCGATACGCTTCCGTTTACGGCAAAGGGCACGCTGCAAGCGGGCGTTTACACCCTTTCGGGCGACGTCAGCTCGCAATATTTGAGCGGGCTGTTGCTCGCACTGCCGTTTTGCACGGGCGACAGCGAGATTCGCTTGACCACGCCGCTGCAGTCCCGTGGGTATTTGGAACTGACAATCCAAGAATTGGCGCTCCACGGCGTCGCGGTGGAACGAACGCCCGACGGCTTCCACGTGCAGGGCGGGCAAAGCGTGAAAGCCGTATTTGAACCGGTGGAGGGCGACTGGTCGTGCGCCGCGCCGTTTTTGACGCTGGGCGCAATCCAAGGCCCCATCACGGTGCGCGGTTTGGATGTTGCTTCGCTGCAGCCCGATCGCGGCATCCTGCATGTGATTCGGCTTTGCGGCGGGCACGTCTCCGTTTCGCAAGACGCTGTTACCGTCTCGCACGGCGCTTTGGACGGCTTCAAATGGGACGGTTCCGACGCGCCCGACCTTGCGCCCATCTTGGCGGCGCTGGCTTGTGCATCCCACAGCGAATCGGTGCTGTACCGCGTGGGACGACTCCGCTTCAAAGAAAGCGACCGCCTGACGGCAATCTTGGAGCTGCTTTCTTCGCTTGGCGGCAGCGGCACCTTGGAACGTGCGGATTCGCTGCTGATTGACGGCTTTGGCTCGCTAAAGGGCGGCAAAGCGCAGATTCCGCCCGATCATCGCATGGTGATGGCGGCGACGCTGCTTTCCGCGATTGCCGCGCAGCCCGTCGAAGTGCCCTTTGCGGACTGCGTACAAAAATCCTATCCGCAATTCTTTTCCGATCTTTTGGCAGTAGGAGGCGATTTCGATGGAATCCACTTGGCACGGTAGCTTTTCCGTCACGCTGTTCGGTGGCTCCCACACGCCCACCTGCGGCGTCACCATCGCGGGGCTCAAAGCGGGGCTTCCCGTCGACCTTGCCGCGCTGCAAGCGTTCCTAAAAAGGCGTGCGCCGTTAGGCCGTGCGGGCGATACGGCGCGTAGGGAGACGGACGAACCCATCTTCCAAAGCGGGATACAAGACGGGCTGACCGATGGAACGCCCATTGTGGTAATCTTTCAAAACGCGGACGCGCAGCCTGCGGCATATCAACCGTTTTTCAATCAGCCGCGTCCGTCACATGTGGATTATGCGGCACGGATGCGATATGGCGACACGGTGGATTTGCGCGGCGGCGGCCACTTTTCGGCACGCATGACGGCGCCCCTTTGCTTGGCGGGCGGCATTGCGTTGCAACAGCTGCAGCTTCTTGGCGTGCGCATCGCCGCTCATCTGCTTTTTGTGGGCAACGAGCCCGATACACGCTTGGACGATCTCTCCTGCGATCCCTTTTCACTGCCTGACATGGGCAATGTTGCCCTTCCGACGCTGGACGCGGATGCGGGCGCACGGATGCAGGCAAAGATTTTGAAGGCGCAGGCGGAGGGCGACACGCTTGGCGGCGTCATCGAATGTGTCGCAAAGGGCGTGCCTGCGGGGCTTGGCGATCCCATCTTTTCGGGGCTGGACAGTCGGCTTGCGTCGCTGCTGTTTGCCATTCCTGCCGTGCGCGGCGTCGAATTTGGCGCGGGCTACAAGGCGGCTTGCATGCGCGGCTCCGAGAACAACGACGTGTATTGTTTACAAAATGGGAAGGTGCGCACCGAAACCAATCGGCACGGCGGCATTTTGGGCGGTATGACCACGGGGATGCCGATTCGCTTCACCGTTGCGGTCAAGCCTGCGTCCTCCATACAAAAGCTGCAAACGACGCTCAATCTTTTGACGGGCGAACAAGCGCCGCTTGCCATCGCAGGGCGGCATGACGTGTGTCCCGCGGTGCGCGCCGTGCCCGCGGTCGAGGCGGTGACGGCGCTGGCACTGTATGATCTTTTTTTGGAGGAAAGAACATGATCGAATCGGAACGCGCACAACTGGATCGCATCGACGACGCCATCGTGCAGCTTTTTTTGCAGCGCATGGACGTGGTGGACGCCATTGGCGCTTATAAGCGCATGCATCACATCGAATCGTGCGACCCGCAGCGCGAAAAAGCGCTTCTTGAGAGGGTCAAAGCGTTGGCGCCAAAGGAGCGGCAGCTTGGCGTGGAGGAGCTCTTTTCGGCGCTTTTGAAGGTGAGCAAGGCGGAGCAAAACCGCAAGAACCGCAACATCGTGTTAATTGGAATGCCGGGTTCGGGGAAGTCCGCCGTGGCAAATCTGCTGGGCACGCAGTTGGGAAGGCTCGTCTTTTCCACCGACGCCGAGGTGGAGGCGCGGGCAAACTGCACCATTGAAACCATCTTTGCAAAACAGGGCGAGGCGGCGTTCCGCGAGATGGAACGCGCCGTCATTTCAGAATGCGCCGCCTGTTGGGGCAGCGTGATTGCCACGGGCGGCGGCGCCGTGCTGTCGGCAGAGAATCGCGCCGTGCTGCGGCAAAACAGCCGCATCTACTACCTGCAGCGTCCGCTTTGTGCGCTGGATACCGCAGGACGTCCGCTTTCACAGGGCGCGGGTGCGTTAGAACGGCTGTACCAAGAGCGCCATGGGCTTTATCAGTCGTTTTCGGATGTGCAGATGGAGATGGACGATGCGTTTTCCGTCACCGCAGAGCGCATCGCGGCGGAGTTCTTTGCCGCATTTGCATAAAAAACCCGCAGCGTGTTGAAACGACTGCGGGAAGAATCCAAATTGTGCCGTGATTTATTTGCGGGAGGAAACGACGGAGTTGCCAATCAGCCCGCCTGCCAAGAACAGCCCGCACAGGATGAGCGCGATGATGGTGAACGCCCAATTCTTTGCAACGAGAACGATGATGCCAAACAGCAGGAACAGAATGGCGGCGCAAAGCAGAATCATGCCGACACGACGTGCATACGCATTGTCGAATTTGCCGGCATGCTTGTCCTCCACAAAGTGGCTGATCAACGCATACTTGCCGCGGAAGCAGATCATGTAGCCCGAAAAACCGAGCGCCAAGCCTGCCAAAATCATCAGGATGCCCAAAAGAACCATATTACACCCTCCCATTTGTCGGAACGAGAATCCAAAATCCCCATCCTTGATGCAAACAGTATACCACTTCTGATGTCACATGAAAACGAAAAGGTTGTTACATTTTTACGAATTTTGTTTGAAGTTTTTACCTGTCCTAAGGAAATCCGTCAAATCTGCGTCATCTTCCCGCATCGCGCCGCAGTTGACCTTGCTTCACCGCACACAATCGTTCACATCCTTGCCACCTTTTGCAGGTGGCTTTTTGTTGCAACGACGCCAACATTGTGCTATACTGACCGCAAAGTAAAGAACGAGGTAACGCAATGAGCAAATGCACCATCGGCGGGCAAGCCGTCATGGAAGGCGTCATGATGAAAGCGCCCGCAGGATATGCGGTGGTGGTTCGCCGTCCCGACGGCACCATGGTCAAGGAATATCGACGCAACAAAAAGCGATACAAAAAGGGCTCGTTTCCGACGTGGCCGTTTGTGCGCGGCGTGTATGCGCTGGTGCAGTCGCTCACCGAGGGCATGGACATCACCACCCGTTCGGCAGAGCTATTGGGCGAAGAATTCGAAGAAGAACCAACCAAATTCGAAAAATGGCTGGCGAAACGGTTTGGCAAGTCCGCGATGGACGTGGTCAAATGGGTTGCCGTATTCTTGGCGTGCATCTTGGCGGTGGGGCTGTTTGTGCTGCTGCCCATCGGCATCGTCGAGGGCTTAGAAGGGCTTGGCGCGCTGTTCGGCTGGACGTGGCTTTCGCAAATGCCGCTGTGGGTCAGCACCATCGTGCAGGGCGTGGCACGGCTTGCCATCTTCCTCCTGTACATCGTCGCCATCTCGCGCATCAAGGACGTCAAACGTGTCTTCATGTATCACGGCGCCGAACACAAAACCATCGCCTGCTACGAAGCCGACATGGAGCTGACGCCCGAAAACGCCGCAAAATGCACACGGCTGCATCCGCGCTGCGGCACCAACTACCTGTTCTTGGTGATGGCGCTGTCCATCCTCATCACCACGGTGGTGACCGCGCTGTTCGATTTGATTCCGGGCTTCGACGTCTGGCAGCAAAACGGGCTGAACAAGTTCCTGTTCCGCCTTGCGCGCATCGCGCTCATTCCGCTCATTGCGGGCGTGTCCTACGAGGTATTAAAGGCGGCGGCGAAGTCCGACAATCTCTTTTGCCGCATCGTGCGGGCGCCGGGGCTTTCGCTACAGCACCTCACCACAAAAGAACCGACGCTCGACATGCTGGAGGTCGCCATCGCGTCCTTCCAACTGGCTTTGCATCCGCCCAAGAAAGACATCATTGTCGATCTCAAAAAAGAGCGCGAAGAAAAGCTCGCTGCAAAGCAAGCGCAAGATGCGCCAATGGACGATGGGCAAGCGACGGGCGCAGCGCCCACAGAAGGCGCGGCCGAGGCATGAACGCGTTCGAAGCGGAACAAGCAATCAAGCGCCGTCTGCTGCCCATTGCAAAGGATGAGGCGGGGCTGGAAGCCCACTTTCTTTTGCAGCACGTTGGGGTGGATGGCGCGTTTTGCCGCGTTTCCGAACAAACGCTTACCGAGATAGAACCGTTGCTTTTGCGCAGGCTTGCGGGCGAGCCGCTTCCTTATGTATTGGGCGAATGGACGTTCTTTGGCTTGCCCATGCTGGTCAACCGTTCGGTCTTGATCCCACGGCCCGACACCGAATGCTTGGTCGAAGCGGCGCTGCCGCTTGCAAAGGGAAAGCGCGTGCTGGATCTGTGCTGCGGAAGCGGCTGCATCGGCATTGCGCTTGCAAAGTTTGCAAACGCTGTGGTCACGGCGTCCGACGTCAGCACAGAAGCGCTCACAGTTGCAAAATCCAACGCGGCGCGCAACGATGTTTCCGTGCGCTTTGTCGAAAGCGACCTGTTCGACAACATTTCCGAATCGTTCGACCTGATCGTCTCCAATCCGCCGTATCTGACGGAAAAGGAGATGGCGTCACGCGATGCAGCGCTTTTGGCGGAGCCGCAGGGCGCACTGGACGGCGGTGCGGACGGATTGTCCTTTTATCGACGGATTGCGGCGGACTATCGCCGTGTGTTGGCAAGCGGCGGCACGATGCTCCTTGAGATCGGCTGCACGCAAGCGAACGACGTCCAATCTCTATTTCAAAACGCGGCTTGCTTGTCGGATTACGGCAATCGTCCGCGGGTGGTGGTAACATGATTGAAAAATTACAGAAGCTCCGTGCGCGCTACGATGCGCTTACACAGGAATTGAGCCTGCCCGACGCGATGCAGGACATGGCGGCGTGGAAAGCACACGTGCAGGAACACGCCAATTTGGAAGAGATCGTCAACGCGTTCAACGCCTATGAGGCAGACTGCAAAGAGCGCGAGAGCTGTCGCGCCATGCTGGGCGAACACTTGGACGCCGACATGAAGGAGCTGGTGCAGGAGGAGCTGAACGAGCTGGACGTTTCCGTAAAAGCACATGAAGAAGCGCTCAAGACGCTGCTTTTGCCCAAAGACCCGAACGACGACAAGGACGTCATTTTAGAGATTCGCGCAGGGACGGGCGGGGAAGAGGCGTCGCTGTTCGGCGCAGACCTTTTGCGGATGTACCTGCGCTATGCGGAGCGGCACGGCTACAAGGTCGAAACGCTGTCCGAAAACATGACCGAGCTGGGCGGCGTCAAGGAAATCGTGCTGTCACTGTCGGGCAAGCGCGGCGTCTATTCGCGGCTCAAGTTCGAAGGCGGCGTGCATCGTGTGCAGCGCGTTCCCGAAACCGAATCGGGCGGACGCATCCACACCAGCGCGGCGACGGTTGCGGTCATGCCCGAGGTGGACGACGTGCAGGTCGATCTCAAAGAAAGCGATCTGCGCATCGACACCTATCGTTCGGGCGGCGCAGGCGGACAAAATGTCAACAAGGTTTCCTCCGCAATCCGCATCACGCACATCCCGACGGGCATTGTGGTGGCGTGCCAAAACGAGCGCAGCCAGCTGCAAAACAAAGAGCAGGCGATGCGGATGCTCAAAAGCCGCCTGTACGAACACTTGGCTTCCGCACAGCACGCGGCGCTCGCCGATCAAAAAAAGAGCATGGTGGGTTCGGGCGACCGTTCCGAGCGCATCCGCACCTACAATTTCCCCCAAAGCCGCGTGACCGACCACCGCATCGGGCTGACGCTTTATAAGTTGGAAGCGTTCTTGGACGGCGATATGGACGAAATGATCGACGCGCTGATTGTGGCGGAACGCACGGCGCAGCTTTCGGGCGAACAGGACGCATAAGATGCAAACACAAGTCATTCAAACCATCACACAGGCGGAAGCGGGTACGACGCTGGGCGCAAGCCTCATCAAAAGCGGCGCGCTGGTGGCGTTTCCCACCGAAACGGTCTACGGACTGGGCGCCAACGGGCTCAACGCCGAAGCCGTCGAACAGATTTTCTTGGCAAAGGGCAGACCCAACGACAATCCGCTGATTCTGCATATTGCACAAAAGGGCGACGTCAAAAAGCTGTGGGCGCACGTTCCCCGTCGGGCGGAACCGCTCATCGCAACCTTCTGGCCCGGGCCCTTGACGCTCGTATTCAACAAGGCGGACTGCGTGCCCTACGCGGTGACGGCGGGGCTTGAGACGGTGGCGGTGCGTATGCCGTCCGATCAGACGGCACGGCTGCTCATCCGCAAGGCGGGCGTGCCCATCGCGGCGCCCAGCGCCAACCGTTCGGGCAAGCCAAGCCCCACCACGGCAGCGCACGTTTTAGAGGACATGGACGGCAGAATTCCGCTCATCTTGGACGGCGGCCCCTGCAAATACGGCGTGGAATCCACAGTTCTTTCGCTGGTGGGCGAGCCGACCATCCTGCGTCCGGGCGCCGTCACCCGCGAAATGTTAGAAGCGGTTATCGGCGAGGTCAAGCTTGCAAAAAGCGTCCTAAAACCCCTTGGCGTCAACGAAACGGCAGCGTCGCCCGGCATGAAGTACAAGCACTACGCGCCCGACGCCGACGTGATTGTCATCGAGGGCGCACCGCAAAACGCGGCGCGGCGCATCCGTGCGCTGTACCACCAGTTCGAGGACGCGGGCAAGCGCGTGTCGATTTTGGGCACGGAGCAGACCATGCTGCGCTATCGCGGGCTGAACGCCGTTTCCATTGGCGACCGCGACCATCCCGAAACGCTTTGCACCAATCTGTTTCGGCTCTTGCGCGACGTGGGCGACCAATGCGACGTGCTGCTCACCGAGGGCGTAGACCCTTCCGAGACAGGTCTTGCCTATATGAATCGCCTGCTGCGTGCGGCAGGATTTCATTGCGAACAGGTTTAAGGACGCCGCTGCAAAAAAATGCAAGAAACTTTGTACAAAAATGCAAAATTGTCCCTGTACAAACGTGGCGAATCTGTGATATACTTATAAAAATAGTTGGGAGGCATGCACATGAAACTGGCAATCGGCTGCGACCATGGCGGATTCACCTACAAAGAAGCCATCATGGCGCATTTGCGCGATTTGGGCTATGCGGTCACCGACGTGGGCTGCTACGACGCCACCAGCGTCGATTATCCCGATTACGGGTTCGCCGTGGGCGAGCTTGTTGCGTCGGGTCAAGTCGATCGCGGCATCGCAATCTGCACCAGCGGCATCGGCATTTCCATCGCCGCCAACAAGGTCATCGGCATTCGCTGCGCGTTGTGCGGCGATCTCAAGTCCGCGCAGCTTTCGCGGATGCATAACGACGCCAACGTATTGGCGATGGGGGCGGGGATTATCCCGCTTTCTTTGGCACTGGAGATCACCGACGCGTGGCTGAACACCGCATTTGAAGGCGGGCGGCATCAACGCCGCGTGGATAAAATCACCGCATACGAGCAAAACAGAAAGGGGTAACACATGAAAGTAACCGTCATCGATCATCCTTTGGTACAGCACAAGCTGTCCAGACTGCGCGACAAAACGACCAACAACAAGGCGTTTCGTGAGCTGGTCAACGAGCTGTCCATGCTGATGTGCTATGAAGTCACCCGCGATCTGCCATTGGTTGACACCGAAATCGAAACGCCGATGCAAACCACGACGGTCAAAATGCTGGCAAACGAGAAAATTGCCATCGTCCCCATCCTGCGTGCAGGGCTGGGTATGTCCGACGGCTTTTTGAGCCTCATCCCCAGCGCAAAGGTCGGGCACATCGGCTTGTATCGCAACCCCGATACGCTCATGCCCACCAGCTACTACTGCAAGCTGCCCGACGACATCGAGCAGCGCGACACCTTCTTGGTTGATCCGATGCTTGCCACGGGCAACAGCGCCATCGAGGCGGTGAACGTACTCAAAAAGGCAAAGACAAAAAGCATTCGTCTCGTTTGTCTGATCGCGGCGCCCGAGGGCATCTACGCCATGCAAATGGCACATCCCGACGTCGATCTATACGTTGCCAGCATCGATGAAAAGCTCAACGACCACGGCTACATCGTTCCGGGTCTCGGCGACGCGGGCGATCGGCTGTTCGGCACCAAATAATACCCTGTACGGAGGATTCTATGCAAACCATGTTGGATCGAATTGCCGAAGCGGAGCAGCAGGCGGACGCCATCTTGGAACAGGCGTCAAAGGACGCCAAGGACAGCATCGCCAAGGCAAAAACCGATGCAGAAGCTGCCGTTGCGGAAGCTGCCGAGTCGGAGCGTAAGCAAACGGCGGACGCCCTTGCCCGTGCGAAATCCGAGGGCGAGCGCCTTTCTGAACAAATTCTTTGCGATGTGCGAAAAGACATCATACAGTCCCACGCAGCCGCAGCGGAACACGTTCCTGAAGCGGTCACCTACTTGATGGAAAGGATCGAAGCAACCGTATGATTGTAACGATGAAGCGCCTCACGCTGGTCGCGCTGAAATCGGACGAAGAATCCCTTCTCGAAGCCTTGCAGAACATCGGCACGGTGGAGGTACTGCGCATTTCCGAAAGCGACGCGCAGGATCCTCGCTTAGAGGCGGTGCAGGATCGGCTCCAACGCTTGAACGAGTCCATGGAGGCGGTCAAGCAATACGCGGACAAGCCGGGGCTGCTCAGCCCCCAACGCCGCGAGGAAACGCTGCCCGATTTGCGCGCCGACGCAAGCCGTGCATCCGCGGTCAGCGACGCCATCGAATCGCTGCTTCACCGCGAGGCGCAGCTGTCGTCCGAGCAGGACAAAGCCGCCGCGACACGGTTGGCGCTGCTTCCTTGGACGGCGCTCACCACGCCGATGCAAAACGTCAAAAGCACGCGCCGCATCACCTATTTTGTCGGCATGTGCGCAGCAAAGGACGTTTCCGAAATTCAAGCGCAAGACTATATCGAGTCGCAGTTCTTCTCTGAGGGTGCCCAGCAGGCAGTCATTTTGGCTTGTCAAAAGGCAGACGAGAAGGCGGCGCAAGGCTTCCTCAAAACCATCGACTGGACGGACGTCGCATTTCCCAAGGTGGAAGGCACGCCTGCCGAGGTGGTCGCCGCACTCGATTTCCGCGACGTCGAAATCGAAAAAGAGCGCAAGCAGGTTGCCGCCGATTTGGAAGCCCACGGCAAGGAGATGCAGCTTTTAGAAAACGCCATGGACGCCGAGACGATCGACTGCGACCGCTTGGAGGCGCATGACGATTTGCTGCACACCCGCAGCGCGTTTGCGTTGGAGGGCTGGATCCGCGAGGATGAAATCCATAAAACCGAGGACGCCATTCATGGCGTGACCGACGCCTACTTTTTCGAAACCCGTGCGCCCGAGGAGGGCGAGATTCCGCCATCCGTCGTCAAAAACAACAAGGTCGCCAAGCCGTTCGAAGAGGTGCAAACCTTGTACGCACGTCCCCTGTATGGCACGATTGACGGCACGCCGCTGATGACGCCGTTCTACATTCTGCTGTTTGGGCTGATGCTTTCCGACAGCGGCTACGGCATTCTCTTGGCGCTCGGCGCATTCCTGTATGTCAAATTCAAAAAGCCCACCGGCATGAGTGGCGGCATTTCCCGCGTACTCGTTTGGGGCGGCATCTCCACCATCGTGTGGGGGCTGTTCGTCGGCTCGTTCTTCGGCATCACCAAGACGCCTGCGGGCAACGTGTTCGACGGGGTAAGCCTGTTCTTCCAAAAGCTCAACATCTTCCCGATTTGGCTGGATCCCATGGCAAATTCCATGGAAATGTTGGCGCTGTGTCTGGGGCTTGGCGTCGTGCATCTCATCACGGGCTACCTCATCAAAGCCATCGACTGTTTCCGCCGCGGCGATTGGGCAAGCGCGATCTTCGACCACATCTCTTGGGTCATGATCATCTTGGGCCTCATCATCGGGTTCCTGCCGCAGCTTGGCGGCATGGTGGGCATGTCGGTCAGCCTGCCGCGCAACGTCACCCTGCCTGCCACCATCGTTGCGGGCGTCGGCGCGTTTCTCATTCTCGTGTTCAAGGGGCGCAACAAGCCCAAGTTCTTTGGAAAGGTCACGGGCGGGCTTGGCGAGCTGTACAACATCACGGGCGTCATTTCCGACATCCTGTCCTATGCCCGTTTGTTCGCACTGGGCATCGCCACGGGCGTCATCGGGCAGGTGTTCAATACGCTGTGCGGGATGCTGACGGGCGCAAGCAATCCGTTCCTCAAGGTACTTGGCATCATCGGCGCCATCGTGCTGCTGATTGTGCTGCACACGTTCAATGTCGCAATCAACACCCTGGGCGCGTTCGTCCATTGCGCAAGACTCCAATACGTCGAGTTTTACGGCAAGTTCTACGAGGCAGGCGGACGGGAATTCCGACCGTTATCCTATAAAACCAAACACACCTTAATCACCAATAAGAATAATACGGAGGTATCGTAACATGGAATTGGGTATGGTTTATGCAACCGCAGGCGCGGTATGCGCGGCACTGTTTGCGGGCATCGGCTCCGCCATCGGCGTTGGAAATGCAGGACAGTCCGCAGCGGGCGTCATTTCTGAAGACCCCGATCGCTTCGGCTCCTGCCTGTTGCTCCAGCTGCTTCCCGGTACGCAGGGCATTTACGGTCTGTTGATCGCAGTTGTCATCGCGTCGAAGGCAGGCTTGATGGGCACGGCGGTCACGGTCTCCGCAGAAGCAGGCTTGCGCTTGCTGCTGGCAGCGCTTCCCATCGCGTTCGGCGGGTTGCTGTCCGCCATCTATCAGGGCAAGGTCGCATCGGCAGGCATCAACATGATCGCCAAGAAGCCGCAGGAAAGCGGCAAGGGCATGTTGATGGCAATCATGGTCGAAACGTACGCCGTGTTGGCACTGCTCATTTCGTTCCTGCTCGTCAACGGCGTCACGCTGTAAGAGAGGCTCCTATGGAAAACGGAAACGCAGACAACCTCATTCGTCGCATTCGAAACGACGCTGAAATGGCGGCGGCTAAGGTTCATGCCGACGCCGAGGCTTCCTGCGGAGAGATCGCCAAAGCAAGAGATGCGCGCATCGTGGCGCAGCGGGCGGCGGCAGAACGATCCCGCGAGACGCAGACGGACGTCATCTTGGACGGCGCCCGTACCCGCGCCGCGTTGGACGGCAGAAAAGAAGCGTTAGCCGATAAGCGTGCGCTGCTTGACGCCGTATTCCAAACCGCACGCGAGAATATGCGCGATCTGCCTCAAGCGACCCGCATCAAGCTGTATGGCGCGATCCTCAAAAACGAAGCCGCGGCGGGCGATACCGTTGCACCCGCTTCTGCTGATCGTGCTGCTTTGGCTGCCGCTGTAGAGTCGCTGCCGTTTGCGGTGACGATCTCCGAAAAGGACGCTGCGATTGACGGCGGATTCGTGTTGTATGGCAGCGGTTACGAAAAAGACTGCTCCACCGACGCGATTCTTGCCGAGCTGCGCACGGCGGAGGAAAGCAACGTCGCAAAGCTCCTATTCCGATAAGTTGGAGGAAGGCTCATGCCCCAATCAAGCTACACATACGCATCCGCACGTTTGAGCGCGCTGTCTAAAAGGCTCTTGGACGCACAAACCATTCGCCGCATGACGGACGGTTCCGTTGCGGACGCCATGCGCGCCCTGCTGGACGCACGATACGGCGGGCTTGCCGACGCGACGGAATCCGACGTGGAGCGCATGATCGACAACGAGCTGGTCGAAGCCATGCAAGAGGTGCGCGACTTGTCGCCCGACCCGCAGCTGACCGACCTGTTCTTGCTCCGCGCCGACGTGCAAAACCTCAAAACGCTCATCAAGGCGCGGCTCTTGCATCAGGACGACCCGCTTTGGACGGCGGGCGGTCTGTTCGACCGCGACACGCTGACCATCATGGTACGCGACCAAAAATACAAGGCGCTGCCCGAGTCGTTTCAAACGGCGCTGCGCGGGTTGGAGCGGCAGCTTCAAATTCGCGTCGAGCCGCAGCAAATCTCCATCGCGTTGGATCGGGCGTACCTCAAGCACGCCCTTCTTGCAAGCAAAGCCGACCCGGTGTTGTCGCAATATTTCCGCGCGCTTGCCGATTTTGACAACGTGCTGACGTTTTTGCGGCTGCGTGCCATGGGCGCATCCATCTCCGAATTGGACGAAGTGCTTTTGCCCGAGGGCGGCATCACGCATAAAACGCTGATGGATTCCTTTGAGCTTTCGTTCGATCTGCTCAATCGCGTGCTGCACGCAAGCGTGTGCCGCGACGCGCTGCTTTCGGGGCTGAACGCCATGCAGCGCACGGGCAACATTTCCGAAGTCGAAAAGGCACGCGACAACTATCTACTGTCGCTGATTTCCGTCCACAAATACGAAACAAACACCCTGTATCCCATCATTGGCTACTATCTGGCAAAGGAACGGGAGGGCAAGGCGGTGCGGCTGGTCATCACGGCGAAGCGCAACGATCTGCCCGAATCCGTCATTCGAGAAAGGTTGGTGACGCTCTATGGCGAACGGTAAATGTGCGGTCATCGGCGACCGCGATTCCGTGCTGCTGTATAAGGCGGTCGGCATCGAGGTATTTCCCGAAACGGACGGAGAGAGCGCCAACCGCTGCATGCATCGGCTTGCGCGAACGGGATACGCGGTCATCTATGTGACCGAATCCCTGTATCCGCTGTGCGCGGAGACCATCGCCGAATTTGCGGGCGAACCGTATCCCGCAATCATCCCCATTCCCGACGTTGCGGGAAGTCGGGGCATTGGCTTGAAGACACTCAAAGCGAACGTCGAAAAAGCGGTCGGCGTAGACATTCTCAGCAATACGTAACAGGAGATTAGTTATGCAAGGTACTATCGTAAAGGTTTCGGGGCCGTTGATCGTGGCAAGCGGCATGGCAGACGTGCAGATGTACGACGTTGTGCGTGTATCCGAAAAGCGCTTGATCGGCGAAGTCATCGAATTGCGCCAAGACAAGGCGTCCATTCAGGTCTACGAAGAAACGGGCGGCATTGGGCCCGGCGAGCCGGTCGTTTCCACGGGCGCGCCGCTGTCGGTCGAGCTGGCGCCCGGTCTGATCGAGTCCATCTACGACGGCATTCAGCGTCCCCTCAACAAGATCCGCGAGTTGGCGGGCGACCGCATCACCCGCGGCGTCATGGTCGACGCGCTTGATCACGAAAAGCTCTGGCACTTTGTGCCCGTGGCAAAGGTGGGCGACGCGCTCATCGGCGGCGACATTTTGGGCACGGTACAAGAAACCGAAGCCGTTTTGCACAAGGTCATGGTGCCGCCCAACGTCAAGGGCAAGCTCACATGGATTTTCGACGGCGACGCCAACATCGTGACGCCCATCGCCAAGCTGGAGCAGGACGGCAAGGTCATCGAGCTGCCCATGCTGCAGCGCTGGCCTGTGCGCCGCGGCAGACCGTACGCCGAGAAGAAAGCGCCCACCGAGCCCATGATTACCGGGCAGCGCGTCATTGACACGCTGTTCCCCGTGGCAAAGGGCGGCGTAGCGGCGGTTCCCGGCCCGTTCGGCAGCGGAAAAACCGTCGTACAGCATCAGCTTGCCAAGTGGGCGGACGCCGACATCATCGTCTACGTTGGCTGCGGCGAACGCGGCAACGAAATGACCGACGTTCTGATGGAGTTCCCCGAGCTGAAAGACCCGCGCACAGGGCTGTCTCTGATGAAGCGCACCGTGCTGATTGCAAACACCTCCGACATGCCGGTTGCGGCGCGGGAAGCGTCCATCTACACGGGCATCACCATCGCGGAATACTTCCGCGACATGGGCTACAAGGTCGCCATCATGGCGGATTCCACCAGCCGTTGGGCAGAGGCGTTGCGCGAAATGTCGGGTCGTCTCGAAGAAATGCCGGGTGAAGAAGGCTATCCCGCCTATCTGTCGTCCCGTCTTGCCGAGTTCTACGAGCGCGCAGGCGTCGTACAGGCGCTTGGCAGCGAGGGCAGAATGGGCGCCGTCACCGCCATCGGTGCGGTCTCCCCGCCGGGCGGCGACATTTCCGAGCCTGTCTCGCAGGCGACGCTTCGTATCGTCAAGGTCTATTGGGGGCTTTCCTCAAAGCTGGCGTATGCGCGTCATTTTCCTGCCATCGACTGGCTGCAGTCCTATTCTCTGTATAAAGACCGCCTGTCCGCATGGTACAACCAAGAGGTCAACGCCGAGTGGAGCGACTTGGTCGCCCGCACCATGCACCTTTTGCAGGTCGAAAGCGAGCTGGATGAAATCGTTCGCTTGGTCGGTATCGACGCGCTGTCGTTCAAGGATCGCCTTACGCTCGAGGCGGCGCGGAGCATCCGTGAGGACTATCTGCACCAAAACGCGTTCCACGAGGTCGACACCTACACGTCACCCAAAAAACAATTCATGATGCTCAAGCTCATCATGACCAACTACGAAAAGAACTTAGAAGCGCTGGAGCAGGACGCATCCTTTGCAAAGCTACTTGCACTTCCCGTGCGCGAACGCATCGGCAGGCTGAAGTACGTGCCTGAGGAGCAAGCCGAGGCGGAGTACAACGACATCCTCAAACAAATGAACGAGCAAATTGCCGCTCTGACAGAAGGAGGACAATTCTAATGCGCAAAGAGTATCGCACCATTTCCGAGGTCGTGGGGCCGCTGATGCTGGTTCGCGGCGTCGAGGGCGTCAAGTATGACGAGCTGGTCGAAATCGAGCAGGCGGACGGCAGCATTCGCCGCGGCCGCGTGCTGGAAATCAACGGCGACAAAGCCATTGTACAGCTGTTCGAAGGCTCGCAGGGCTTGCGCATCTCCGACAGCAAAGCCCGTTTCTTGGGTCATTCCATCGAATTGGACGTTGCGCCCGATATGCTGGGCCGCGTGTTCGACGGCATGGGCAATCCCAAGGACGGCGGGCCGCGCCTCATCGCCGAAAAGCACTTGGACATCAACGGCGTCGCCATGAATCCCGCCGCCCGCGACTATCCGTCCGAGTTCATCCAAACGGGCATTTCCGCCATCGACGGGCTGAATACGCTGGTGCGCGGGCAAAAGCTGCCCGTGTTCTCCGGCAGCGGTCTGCCCCATGCCAACCTTGCGGCGCAGATTGCACGGCAAGCCAAGGTCTTGGGCAGCGACGAGAAATTCGCCGTCGTGTTCGCCGCCGTTGGCATCACCTTCGAGGAAGCCGACTTCTTCATCAACGATTTCCGCCAAACGGGCGCCATCGAGCGCACCGTCACCTTCATCAACTTGGCGAACGACCCTGCCATCGAGCGCATTTCCACGCCGCGTATGGCAATCACCGCCGCCGAATACTTGGCTTACGAGCTGGACATGCAGGTGCTGGTCATCATCACCGACATCACCAACTACGCCGAGGCGCTGCGTGAGGTTTCGGCAGCGCGTAAAGAGGTGCCGGGCCGCCGCGGCTATCCGGGCTATATGTACACCGACCTTGCGACCATGTATGAGCGCGCAGGCCGTATGCGCGGACACAAGGGTTCCATCACCATGATCCCCATCCTGTCCATGCCCGAGGACGACGTCACGCACCCGATTCCCGACTTGACGGGCTACATCACCGAGGGGCAGATCATCCTTTCCCGCGAGTTGCTGCGCAAGGGCATGACGCCGCCGATCAACGTGCTGCCGTCGCTGTCCCGTTTGAAGGATAAGGGCATCGGCAAGGGCAAAACCCGTGAAGACCATGCCGACACCATGAACCAGCTCTTCTCCGCATATTCCCGCGGAAAAGAAGCCAAGGAGCTGGCGGTCATCTTGGGCGATGCGGCACTGTCCGACATCGACAAGCTCTATGCCAAGTTCGCCGACGAATTCGAAGCCCAGTACGTTTCGCAGGGCTACTACACCAACCGCAGCATCGAAGAAACGCTCGATCTGGGATGGAAGCTGCTGCGCATTTTGCCCAAGTCCGAGCTGAAGCGTATTCGTGACGCATACATCGAAAAATACTATTCTGAGGAGGCATAACCTTGGCGCTGCAATACAAGCCGACCCGCATGGAGCTGTCCAACCTCAAAAAGCGCAGGACAGTCGCCATCCGCGGCCACAAAATGATGAAGGACAAACGCGACGAGCTGGTGCGGCGCTTCATCATTCTCGCGCGCAGAAACAAGGCGCTGCGGCTTGAAACAGAGCAAAAGCTGGCAGCGGCGATGCAGAGCTTCGTTTTGGCGCGTGCGGTCATGAGCAACAACGAAATCGAAGAAGCGCTGCAATATCCCGCACGCGAAATCACCGTCAACGCGCAAAAGCAAAGCATTCTTTCCGTGCCCGTGCCCAAGCTCTCCTTGGAAACCCAAGAGGGCTTCGTCTACCCGTACGGGTTTGCCACCACCAGCGCCGACTTGGATGGTGCGGTGCAGTCGCTTGCCGAGATTCTGCCGCTTCTGCTCGAGCTTGCAGAGGTCGAAAAGGCGACGAGCCGCTTGGCGGACGAAATCGAAAAAACACGTCGCCGCGTCAATGCGCTCGAATACGTCATGATTCCGCAGTTCGACGAGGCGATTCACGCCATCCAAATGAAATTAGAAGAGAACGAACGCGGCAACACCTCCCGCCTGATGAAAACCAAAGAGATGCTTGCCAAAGAGGACGCTTCGTGAACGTCATCGCACACGCAAAAAACAAAGGCTTTGCAGAAGCGTTCCTGCTTCCCGTAACGCCTTACCCCGATTGGACACGCCGTCGTCAAGATGGCGTGTTTCATCATAATGCCGATGCTTTGACGGAAGACCCTACCACGGCTTACCCGTGGGCAAACGCGCTGCTCATTTGCGTGTGGGCATACGCACCCTACGACGACGATTCCGTGGTGGCGGCGTATTATCCCGCTTCCAATCAAGCCTATCACGCCATGCAGGCGCTGCTGCAAGACTTTTCGGCGGCGGGCATACAGGCGTGCCGTTCCGAGACGCCGCTGCGCACGCAATTGCTGGCGCACGGGCTTGGCAGCCGCATGGACAATCAGCTTTGGTACCTTGCGCCATATGGCACCTATGTGGCGCTGCAAGGCGCGATGCTCAAGCTCGATGCACCCGTTCCCTATACGCCGCGCAAAGAAGAAGCGACCGTTTGCGACCATTGCGGCGCGTGCGACCGTGCGTGTCCCGCGCTGCAGCACGGCGCGTTCGATCCAACCAAATGTTTGCGCGCCTATTTAGAGGGCACGCCCATTCCAAGCGAACAGCTGCCCAATCTCCAATGTCTGCTTGGCTGTCAGCGCTGTCAAGACGTCTGCCCCAAGAATACTGTGCCAACGGTTCCCGTGCCGCAGTCGGTGCGCGACGCACTCGATCCCATCACGCTGATTCGGGGCGACAGCAAAGCGGCAGGGGAGATCGTCGGCAAGAATCTGCGCAAACGGCTGCTGCAACAAGCAATCGTTTTGGCGGCAAACCAAGACAGAACCGACGCTTTGCCGCTCCTTCTTGCCGTGCAGCAATCCAATTGTGAACAATTGCATACGGCTTTGTCCTATGCAATAAAACGCTTGCAAAAATGAGAGGAACTGATTATAATGAGGTATCGCACTAAGCGGGGAGTTAGCGATGCCCTGTACTCGCAATCGCTATAGCGAGGCTGAATTCCCGTCCCGAGGCAGTTTTGTTGTGAGGTCGGTCTCAACACGGAGTGTTGATGCGCGGGTCCCGTGCAATCGTACGCTGCGAACCGTGTCAGGTCTTGACGGAAGCAGCACTAAGCAGATTGTACGGTGTGCCGCGGGTGAACCTGCGGGGAGCCACCGATTGAGTGACCACTTGTAACAAGGTGTCGACGGACGGGTGTGCGATGTTCTTCTCTGTCGAGCCGATGCGCTCGATTATTTTTTATGAGGTAGGTATGGACAGCTTTTCGGTATTTGATATCGTAGGCCCACGCATGACGGGGCCGTCTTCCAGTCACACGGCAGGCGCGGCGCGCATCGCATACATTGCGCGGCGCATCATCGCGCAGGACGTGACCGAGGTCTATTTCACGCTGTACGGCTCCTTTGCCGAAACGGGCAAGGGGCACGGCACAGACAAAGCGCTTATCGGCGGCATTTTGGGCTTCACGCCCGACGACGAGCGCATCCCAAACGCATATGAATACGCCAAGGAACAGGGCGTTATCGTCAATTTCAAGTATTCCGACGAGCCGACGCGCCATCCCAACACGGTCAAAATCGAAGCCTGCGACGCGCAGGGCAAATGGACGGAGGTGCGGGGCGAATCCATCGGCGGCGGCAACATTCTCATCACCGAGATCGACGAATTGGAAGTCGAGCTGACGGGCGAGTATCCCACCATCATCGTGCGCCATCACGACGAACCGGGCGTCATTGCCGAGGTCAGCCATGTGCTTGCGCAGCTCAACATCAACATCGCCTTCATGCGCGTTTTCCGCCACGGCAGAGGAGAGGACGCCTATATGTGCATCGAGACGGACACGCCCGTCACCAAAGAGATGCAGGGCATTATCTTGAGCCTTTGCAAGAGCATCGAACAGCTGTTCGCGGTGTAAGGAGGAAGTATGCAGTTATCCGAAGCGTTTGAAAACGGAAAAACCTTGTGCGCCTACTGCGCATTAGAGGATTTGACGCTTGCCGAAGCGATGATTCGCCGCGAGGTATCGTTTGGCGAACGGACACGCGAACAGGTCATAAACGAAATGCGCATCAATCTGGACGTCATGCGCGAGGCGGTGCGGCGCGGCTTGGAAGACCATGTCGAGTCCGTCAGCCAGCTCAGCGGCGGCGAGGCGATGCGCTTGTTCCGCTATTCCAACTATGAGCCGTTCTCGGGCGCAAGCACCTGTCGCGCAGCGGCGGGCGCGATGGCGGTGGTCGAGGTCAACGCGGCGATGGGACGCATCGTGGCGGCGCCCACGGCAGGCGCCAGCGGCATCCTGCCCGGCGTGTTGCTGGAATGCGGCTTGGAGCGCGATTGGAGCGACGAGCAGCTTCTAAGCGGCCTCTTTACGGCGGGCGCGGTGGGGCTGCTGTTTGCCAAGAACGCCACCATATCGGGCGCGGACGGCGGTTGTCAAGCCGAAGTCGGCGTGGGCAGCGCGATGGCGGCGGCAGCGCTGGTCGAGATTTCGGGCGGCACGCCCGAACAGGCTTTGGATGCGGCAGCCATGACCATCAAAAACATCTTGGGGCTCATTTGCGACCCCGTCGCAGGCTTGGTCGAATGTCCCTGCATCAAGCGCAACGCACTGGGCGCGTCCAACGCGATGCTGTGCGCCGACATGACCATGTGTGGCATCACCAGCCTGATCCCCTTCGACGAGGTGGTGCAGGCGATGTATGCCGTGGGCAAGGACATGCGCCGCGAATACCGCGAAACCGCAAAGGGCGGGCTTGCGGTCACACCCACCGGCAAGGCGGTCGCCGCCAAGGTGCGCCGCTTCCAAGCCTACGAAGAAGAAACAATCTAATTTGTCACCATGGTGAAACCTTTTCCGAAAAACGGCGACTTATTCAATAGAGAACAACAAGTGACGCTTTGAGGAGGTACGAACATGAACAAAAAATTCCTTACCATTTTGCTGGTGGTTGCTTTGGCGTTTACGGCTTTGGCTTGCAGCAAGGCAAGCCCATCTTCCGATGCATCCATAAGCTGGGACAACGCCGAAATGCCGGAGCCATACCCGGAAGCGGCGGGCGACACCGCAGCGACGGGGCAGCTATCTGCCGACGGCACACAAACGGCGCTGGACGCTTCCGAACGAAAGCTCATCCGTGACGCAGACCTGCGCATCGAGACGCTGACGTTTGACGCGTTTCTTCCTGCCTTGGAATCGCAAATTGCAGCGTGCGGCGGCTACATCGAAACGTCGTCCGTCAGCGGCAACAGCTACTATTCCACCTCCTATCGCACCGCGAACGTGACGGCGCGCATCCCTGCGGATGCGTTGGACGGCTTCTTAAGCCAAGTGGACGGCATGGGCAATGTGACGCAGCAGTCGCTGTCCACGCGCGATGTGACGTCGCAGTATGTCGACATCGAAAGCCGTCTTGCGGTCTTGCAGGATGAGAAAACGGCATTGAGCAACATTTTGCAGTCCGCCGAAACCACCGAGGATCTGCTGGATGTGCAAAAGCGGCTGTACGATGTAATCGAGGAAATTGAGTCGTTTGAGGCGCAAAAGCGCAGCTATGACAGCTTGGTTTCGTACAGCACGGTCGAGCTGTACATCCGCGAAGTCGAGCAGGAAACGCCTGCCGTCAACGAAACGGGCGGACAGGAGCTTGCCCGCAAGTTCAAGAACAACCTCACGTCGCTGGGCGAAGGGCTCAAGAGCTTCGGCATCAACTTCGTTGCCGCCCTGCCTTGGCTGCTGTTCTTGGCAGTGCTGTTTGGCGGCATCGCGTGCATCATCATCTTCTCCATCCGCGGCGGCAAAAAGCGCAGAGCCAAGCGCCGTCAAGCGCAGAAGGCGCAGCCCTCCGAACCGAACAATCCCCCGCAACCGTAATCCCAAATAACACAAACGGACGGCGCCCGCCGTCCGTTTTTGCGTTGATTGGTGGAAGAACCGTCTTCATTCGGGAAGGGGTGAAACCCATCCGCCTGCCTGTCTTTGCGCACGCGCCTTTGGGAAGGAACGCAATATCGCTCCAATTCCCGTAGGGGCGGATACCATCCGCTGGCGCGATTCTGCGCACATCAAATTTGGGAACGGAACGCAAAAGCACCCATTGTCATCCTGCGCTTCAGCGAAGGATCTCGCGCATACACGAGAGATTCTTCGGCACTTCGTGCCTCAGAATGACCACGGGGAACGGCGGGCAGATACTATCTGCCCCTACAGAATGACAACGGGAAAACGGCTCGCGGACATTATCCGCCCCCACAGAATGACCACGCGGCGCGGAAAACATATTCATGGGGGAACCAATGCAATTACGCTACAACCATCTTGGCGCTTTCCCGAATCCCATACGCGGAGAAGTACGCTTCCTCCAACGGGATCCAGCGCTGAAAGAACGTCTCGGCGGATGCGCCGTTGCGGGCAAGGATGCGCGTGCGCTGCACGGTGCGATCCACGTCGCAGAAGAGGGAAAGTTGTGCATAAACACCAAAGCGCGGATGCAGCGCATAGCTGCCCTCCACAATGCGCACGGGCGCGGCGGGAATCTGAATTTCCTCCGATAACGTCATGCTTTTGCAGTCGAATGGACGATAGGCAAACGATTCATTTGCAAGCAGGTGCGGCAGCACGTCGGCAAGAAAGCGTGCGTAGTCTACGTTGCCGCCCGCCTCGGCGTAACGCGTTTCGGTGCGCAAAGCGGCAGGCAAAAAGAAATGATCCATCTGCACCACGGGTGCGCAAAGCAATGCGGACAGCGCGTTTGCAAGCGTTGTCTTGCCGGCTGCGGCACGTCCGTCGATGGCGATGACGAGCGGGTGGGGCAGCGCGTTTGCGATGGCGGCGATTCGCTGTGCCGTGTCGCTCATAGCAGCGGCAGGACGGCGGTTTCGATTTGCGCCGCTATGGCGTCGATGCTCTTTAATGCGCCGTTTTGCATACAGGGAATAAAGACCACGTTTTGCAGGCGCTTTGCATACGCGGCATACTTCTTGCGCGCACGGGTTTGGATGGAATCGATGCTTTCGTAGACGTCGCGGGCGTTGCCCACATAGTCCCGATAGCCCTTTTTATCAACGTTGCTTGCGGCGTCCTGCACGTCCATATCCAAAACCAAATACAGATCGGGACGCGGGATGCCGAACTTTTCGTGTTCGAGCGTCAGCACAAAATCCAAAATGTCGGGCTTGCCCAGATCGCAGTCGCGGATACTTTGGTAAACGGCGTTGGACAGCACATAGCGGTTGATGAGCAGCACGTCATAGGATGCATACGGCAGCGTTTGAAAGGCGTCAAACCGATCCAGCGCAAACCACAGGGCCATGCTTTTGCCGTCCACATCGTTGGCGGCAATGCCGTCCTTGGCAGTCAAATAGCGTCCGACCATCTCGCCAAAGAAGGTATCGTACATGGGAAAAGAAATCTCAAGCACAGATTTGCCCGTGCGGCGAAGCGCGTCGGCAAGGTGCGCCATCTGGACGCTTTTTCCCGTGCCGTCAATGCCCTCAAATGCAATAATCTTCGTCATTTGCTGCCTCCAAATAGCCGTGCCATGGCGCGTTCGGTATCCTCGTGGGAGGCAAACGCCGTCATGCGGAAATAGCCTTCGCCCGCTTTGCCAAACCCTGCGCCGGGCGTGCCGATGATATGATAGGCGTCCAACAGCTCGTCAAAGAAGCGCCAACTGTCGCCGTGCGGCACCTTGATCCAAACGTAGGGCGCGTTGACGCCGCCATACACCGTGTAGCCCGCATCGCGCATGGCGTTGCGAATGACGGCGGCGTTTTGCATGTAGTAGGCGACGGTGTCGAGAATCTCGGCATAGCCCTCGTTGAGTGCGGCGGCGGCGCCCACCTGCGTGATGTAGGGCACGCCGTTAAACTTGGTGGAAACGCGCCGTGCCCAAAGGTCGTGCAGACGCACGGTATTGCCCAAATCGTCCTTGCACACGATGTCCTTCGGCACGACGGTGTACGCGCAGCGCGTGCCCGTAAAGCCTGCCGTCTTGCTCATGGAGCGAAACTCGACGGCACAGGTGCGTGCGCCCGCGATCTCGTAGATGCTGTGGGGCAGCGTCGGGTCGGAAATGTACGCCTCGTAGGCGGAATCGTAGCAAAGCAGCACGCCGTTTTGGTTGCAGAAATCCACAATGCGGGAAAGCGCTTCGTGCGTGAGCATGGCGCCGGTCGGGTTGTTGGGATAGCAAAGGTACAGAACGTCAACGGGCACGGTCGGCAGATCTGGCACAAAATCGTTTTCGGCGGTGGCGGGCAGGTACACGATGCGGGCATAGCGCCCTTCGTCCTCCAAATAGCGCCCGCTTCTGCCGCCCATGACGTTGGTGTCGAGATAGACGGGGTAGACGGGGTCGAGCAGCGCGATGACGCATTGCTTGGAAAACAGCTCTTGAAAATTGCCCACGTCGCACTTGGCGCCGTCGGACACGAAAATTTCGTCGGTGTCGATGGGAATGCTGCGCGCCGCGTAGTCGCGTTTTTGGATGGCTTCGCGCAAGAAGGAATAGCCAAAGTCGGGCGCGTACCCATGGAAGGTTTCGGCGTGACCCATCTCGTCCACGGCACGCTGCATGGCGGCAATGACCGACGGAACCAGCGGCTGCGTCACATCGCCAATGCCCATGCGGATGAGATCGGCGTCGGGATGCGCGGCGGCATAGGCACGAACGCGCTTCCCCACCTCATAAAAAAGGTAATTTCCCTTCAGATTCGCGTAATCCCCATTTGCAACAAACATAGGCGTCCTCCCAAAATCATTCAGCTTATTATAGCAGATGTCTTTCGCATGGGCAAGATTATTATGCAAGATTCCCTTGCATCACGGCGTGGAAGCGCCAATCTGCGCGAATGACGGAAGGACGGGGCAGATAAAATTGCAGCGGTTTTGCGCCAATCGCCAAACTTGCACGGGTTCAAATGCGTACAATGGGGGTATGCAAGATGGAAAAGGAGGGAAAACTCGATGGTTGCGCAGAGATGGCAGCGCGGGCACGCTGTCCGTCGTGCTTTGCGTGCTGTTGTCGTCTCTCATGTGCCGCGTGCGGCTTCACGACGTCCACGCGCCATTCGCGCTTGCCGTGCTGTTGGCAAGTCAGCTTGCTTCCATCGACCCAATCTGGTCGCTTGCCGGCATTCTGTTGGGCACGCTGATCGGTTCGCCGCCGCTTTGGAGCACCGTTGCCTGCGCGGCGGTGTACTGGATTGCGACGCGCATCTGTCTGCTGTTTCAAAAGAAGCTGCAGCCGCCCATTCGCATTTTGCTGTTTTCACTGTGCGGGCTTTGCACGCTGCCCGTCGCGCTGGTGTACGACCCCATCGAGCTGTTATATGGCGCCATCTCCTTGGCGGCGGCGCTCGGTGCGGGGCTGTTGCTTCGCATCCTCTTTACAACCGTCAAGACGTGGAAGCGCAACCGCGTCCTGACCGACGGCGAACAGGCGTCCTGCGTGTTCGCACTGGGCTTGCTGCTGCTGTCCGTTTCCGATTTGACCATTGTGGGCTTCTCCTTTGCCGTCATCGTCATCGTATTTGCTACGCAGATTGCGGTGGATTTGCGCGGCGTGTTCGGTGTGGCGGCAGGCGCGCTGCTTACGGGACTTCTTTGCCTGTATACGGGCTGCGACGCGCTGCTGGTGGCGGGAATCGCGCTTGGCAGCATCCTTGCCGTGCCGTTTCGCACCCGCGCCCGCATCTGCGTGGTCGGCGCATTCTTTCTGTCGGGGCTGCTGTTCTTTACTTTCTTTCAAGAGAGCGCGCATCAACTCAACGCGCAAAACCTCATCATGGGCTCGTTGCTGTATTTGCTGCTGCCGCAGCGTTGGAAAAGCGTTCTTTTGGTGCGCACCGACGCCGAAAAGGCGCAGCGCGCCCACGACCGCCGCGCATTGTCACGGATGCAAAAGCAGACGGCGGAGGAACTGGAGCGCGTCGGCGTGCTGATTTCGGGGCTGGGGGGAATGTTCGACCGCCCGTTGGAGGAGACGGACGCCACACAGCGTTGGACGGTGCAGGGCGCGTTGACCATCTGTTCGGGCTGCGAGGTGCGGCGGCTTTGCTGGAAGGATGGGGAAGCGATGCACGCCTGCATCATGGAGCTTGCAGAAAAGCTCAACGGTGGCGCACGGGTCGTTCCGCAGCCTCCCATCGACGCATCGTGCCGCCATTTCACCGACCTTGCCGCCTCCATATTGTTGTCGTATCAGCAGGCGTTGACAAAAACCGCCATGGCGTCGCGTGCGGCGGAGCATGGCGCATTTGCGAATCGGCAGTTTTGCGGAGCGGGCGAAGCAATCGAAGCGCTTGCCGCACGCGTTCGCACGGGCGATTGGACGGAGGACGATGCGAGCGATCGCGTGTGGAACCATTTGACGGCGGTGGGCTTGCCCGTATTGGCGGTTGATGTACTGCAAACCAACGGCGTCGCCGAGCTTCGCGTCACGGTGGCGCAAAAGAGCGGCGTCAAGAAGCGCTTGGTGCTGCACGAAACGCAAAAGGCGTTTGGCGCACCGCTGCGGTTGGTGGATGCGGAGGAGCGCGACGGGCTGCTGTTGCTCTCCTTCGAGGACGACGCGACGCTGCACACCGAAATGCAGGTGGCGGAGGCGGGCCTAAACGGCGGCGTCAACGGCGACGCCACGGGCGCGTGTCAGCTTGCGGGCGGCATGGCTTACTATGCGCTGTCCGACGGCATAGGAAACGGCGCGGCGGCACGGCGCGAGAGCGAAGCGGCGCTGGAGCTGCTGTTTCGGCTGTGTCGGGCGGGTGTGCGCAAGGAGTTGATCTATGAAAACGTCAATCGCATGCTGCTTTTGAAGGGCGACCGCGAGATGTACGCCACGCTGGACGCCGTTTCGGTCGATTTGAACACGGGGGAAGCGGAGCTGCTGAAATATGGCGCGCCGCCGTCGTATCTTTTGCGGGACGGCCATGTGCGGCAGCTTGCGGGAGAGGCGCTGCCCTGCGGCATCTTGGACGAAGCCAAGCCGTTTGTCATTCGCACCAAGCTCAAGCCGAACGACCATTTGATTCTTTGCTCCGACGGCGTGCAGGATACGCTGGCGGACGAGATGGAAGCCGTGGTGCGCAGCTGCATCAAGACGCAGGACGATTTGGCAAATTCGCTGTTGCAGCTTGCAAAGGCGAAAGGACAGCGCGACGACATGACCGTCGTCGTGATACGCGTCGCATGAAAATCAGCATCGAACTGTTCCTGTTGGACAATACGCTGATGAATTACAGCATCTTCGCACTGGCGTCGGTGCTGACGGGGAAGCGGTTGCGCATCGGTGCGACGATGCTGTTTGCGCTGGCGGGTGCGGTGTATGCGTTTCTTTCGATGTTCGTGCTGCCGTTTCTTGCGTGGACGCCGCTGAAGCTGCTGTTCTTTGCGGCGTTGGCAATCCCGCTTTGCGAGCGAAAAACCTCGGTGTGCAAAACGCTGCTTGCGGTGCTGCTGTCGGCGTTTTTGCTGGGCGGCGCGGTACTTGGCGTCACCGTTCTTTGCGGCGGGACAGTGCAATACGGCGGCGCGCTGATCGGAACCGTGCCCGTGCGTGCATCGGTGTGGGCAATCGCCGCCGCAATCACGCTGCCAAGGGTGTTGCGCACACTGCTTCGTAAGCGCGATCTTGCTTCGGGTTACACCACGCTGCGCATCCTGTACGGCAACCGTGTGTATCGCGTGCGCGCCCTCATCGACACGGGAAACCTGCTGGTGGAACCGTTGTCGGGGCTGCCCGTGGTGCTTTGGAACCATGCGGTGATCGGCTCGCGCCCCGTTCCCTACGGCACGATGCACGGGAAGGGGATACTGTACGCCATGCGCCCCGAACGTGTGACGCTTTTGGACTACGATGCGGTCTGCATCGACTGTTATCTGGCACGGTCGCCGCAGCCCATCCCGAACGCGGGCGCGGTGCTGCCCGCAAGTCTGCTCCCACAAGATTGGAGGAAAACAAATGCTCGCTTGGTTTCGATCCCTTTGGCTTCGCCTGCTTTGGCGGCTGCCGTTTGGCAAACGCGCTATCTGTTGGTTCATTCATACAAGCGAAAGCCTCCCCGCACCGCTCAACGCGGAGGAGGAGGCGCGGTGCATTGCGGCGTCCCAAACGGACAAGGCAGCCAAGGATAAGCTCATCGTACACAACCTGCGGCTGGTCGTGTTTCTTGCGCGCAAGTTCGAGAACACGGGCGTGCCCACCGAGGATCTCATCAGCATCGGCACCATCGGGCTCATCAAGGCGGTCGAGACGTTCAAGCCCGAAAAGCGCATCAAGCTGGCGACCTATGCGTCCCGCTGCATCGAGAACGAAATTCTCATGCACCTGCGCCGCACCACCAAGCTCAAGCTTGAGGTCAGCTTTGACGAGCCGCTGAACATCGACTGGGACGGCAACGAGCTGCTGCTGTCGGACGTTTTGGGCACCGATGCGGATGTGGTGGGCAGAGATTTGGAGGACGAGGTCGAACGCGAGCTTTTAGAGAAGGCGCTGTCCATGCTCTCCGATCGGGAACGCGACATCATCGACCTGCGCTTTGGCTTGCACGACGCGCCGCCCCAAACGCAAAAGCAGGTGGCGGATCGGCTCGGCATCTCGCAAAGCTACATCAGCCGTTTGGAAAAGCGCATCATGAAGCGGCTCAAGCGCGAGATGCTCAGGATGCAGTCATAGCGCAACATACTTTTGCAGGCTTTTGAGCGCACCCTTTTCGAGCCGCGAAACCTGCGCCTGCGAAATGCCGATCTCGCGGGCGACTTCAATTTGCGTCTTTGCGCCGAAGTAGCGCAGCTTCAGAATCTTCTGTTCACGGGGATTGAGGTGGCGAATGCCCTCTTGAATGGCAATCGAGTTGAGCCAAGCGCTTTCGCCTTCCTTGCTGTCGCGGATCTGATCCATCACGCAGACGGCGTCCTCATCCCCGTGAAAGACGGGTTCGTACAGGCTGATCGGGTCGGCGATGGCGTCCAGTGCAAACACCACCTCCGCTTCCGAAATGCCAAGCTCCTTTGCGATGTCCGCCACGGTCGGTTCGCGTTCGGCGTTCTCCATCAGATGGTTCTTCGCCTGCATGGCACGATACGCCGTGTCGCGCAGGGAACGCGAAACGCGCACGCTGTTGTAGTCGCGCAAATGGCGGCGAATCTCGCCCGCAATCATCGGCACGGCATAGGTCGAGAACCGCACGCCCAGCGTCAAATCAAAGCCCGCGATGGCTTTCATCAGCCCGATGCAGCCCACTTGAAACAGGTCGTCCGCCTGTTCGCCGCGGCCCGAAAAGCGCTGCACCACCGAAAGGACAAGCCGCAGGTTGGCGAAGATGAACCGTTCCCGTGCTTCCGTGTCGCCCGATTTGGCACGTTCCAGCATTTCGCGCAGCTCGGCTTGGGAGGGTTTCGGCAGCTTGCCCGTGTCAATCCCGCTGATCTCCACTTTGTGAATCATCAAATCACCTCTTTTACGCGGTAGTTTGTCCGCAGAAAGGGCGATTCAAACGCGTTCGCACGGTTTGACAGCTTTCGTTGGGTGTGGTACGATATGCATATGGAAATGGTTCAAACGCATGGATTGTGTAAAAAAACGTGCGTCGTTGTGGCACAGTTGGATGACCTGCCCACCATGCAGATAATATGGGGCGCACGACAATCCGACTACCGCGAGGAACGGGCGGCACGCATGAAGTTACCGCAAGATCAAGCCCGCGGACGGCTGGCGGAATACTGCCTGCTTGCGGCGCTGGATCGGTGCGACATTTCCTACACGCTGCCGCTTTCCATCCAAACGGGCGCGTATGGCAAGCCCTGCTTTGCCAATCTTCCCGTAATGTTTTCGCTGTCCCATGCGGGGCAATATGCTGTGGCGGCAATCTCTTTGTCTGCAGTCGGCGTAGATATCGAGCGCATTCGTCCCGTCGCGCCCGCGTTGGCGCTGCACATTCTTTGTGAAGCCGAGCAAGAGGCGCTTTGGCTGCCCGATCCCACCGATGCGTGCTTTTGCCGCCTGTTTTCCGCCAAGGAAAGCGTCCTAAAGCGCAGCGGACGCGGCTTTTCACAGCCCATGCGCGAAGTGAACCTTTGTACCTGCGCCGACGTCCAACAGCAAATGCTGGGCGAATACGTTCTTTCCGTCTGTTCCGAATGGCCGATGGAGGTGGTTTTATGGAACGCTTGATTCGAATCCGCATCGCAGCGCTGCTGCTTGGTCTTTGCTTGCTCGTCGCCTGTACGCCCGCTGCGTCTACGCAAACGCAGACGCCAGCCGAACACGAACAGGTCTATCTTTCGGTGCTGCCCACCGCCACCATTGCGCAGGCGGACACGACGCCCATCGCAACGGTTTCGCCTTCACCGACGCCCGAACCGACGCCGCAGCCGTATCTGGCAAAGGACGGCGTGTACACCATCGCGTGGATGTCCGATACGCAGCATTACGCAAACAAGTTCCCGGAGTCCTACCTCTGCATGACCGCGTTTTTGCGCGATCACAAAGACGAGCTGCACCTGCAGTACGTCATTCACACGGGCGATTTGGTCAACGACAGCGCCGACGAAGCCCAATGGCAGGTGGCAATCGAGGCGCAGTCCTATTTGGACGGCATTCCAAACGGCGTCTTGGCGGGCAACCACGATCAGCTCAAAGAAACGGGGCTGACCCCGTACAAAAAATACTTTGGCGAAGCCCATTATGCGGACTGCCCGTGGTACGGCGGCTCGTTCGAGGACAATCGCGGCCATTTCGACCTGCTCACCATGGGCAGCACCGATTATGTTTTCGTCTATATGAGCTACGGCTTGGGCAAGGGCTGCGTCAAATGGATCAACCAAGTCTTTGCCGCCTATCCCAACCGCGTGGGCGTGCTGTGCCTGCACGACTATTACACCAAGACGCAAACGCTTTCCGAAGACGGACAAACGCTGTATGACAGCGTGGTCAAAACCAATCCGAACCTGTATATGGTGCTGTGCGGGCACAAGTACGGCGCGTACTGCTTTCCCGAACAATTCGACGACGACGGCGACGGCACGGCGGAGCGCACCGTCTATCAAATGCTGTTCAACTACCAAGCGCTGGACGACGGCGGCGGCGGGTTTTTGCGCCTCATGCAGATCGACGAACAGGCAAATACGCTGCACGTCATGACCTATTCGCCGCTTTGGAACGCCTACAATCGCTTTGCGGATCCTGCACAGCGCACAGACTACTATCCCTTCGACGAAACGCACGAGGATTTCACGCTGCCGCTGCCTTGGAACACGGGCGCGTAACGGCGGTTTCGACGGTTTTTGCACGGCAATGCGGAAAAGTTCACAGCATTGTCGCTTTTGCGTGATAGCTTATTTTTGCACGTCTGCTATACTAATGTCAGATCTGCAAAGGAGGTTTGTTCGATGGCAGAACGTCTCTATCTTGTCACGGGTGGCGCGGGCCATTTGGGCACGGCGATCATCACCCAGCTTGTACAAAAGGGGTGCCGCGTGCGCGCACTCTGTTTGCCGGGCGAAAAACATCTGCCCGTCGGTGCGACGCCCGTATATGGCGACGTCTGCAAGAAGGACAGCCTTTCCGCATTTTTTGCGGATACCGACCAATTCGAAACCATCGTCATCCATTGTGCGGGCGTGGTTTCCATCGCGTCGGAATTCGTGCAGCAGGTTTATGACGTGAATGTGGGCGGTACGCGGGTCGTCACCGATCTTTGCGCAGCGCACCACGTCAAAAAGCTGATCTATGTCAGCTCCGTTCACGCCATCCCCGAGCTGCCCCGCGGCAACACCATGAACGAGATCGACCACTTCTCCTCCGACGAGGTGGTGGGTCTGTACGCCAAGACAAAAGCCGAAGCCACCGCCGCCGTACTGTACGCGGCAGGGCAGGGGCTTGACGCCGAGGTGGTGTTCCCGTCGGGCATCATCGGGCCTTACGACTATGGCAGAAGCCACACCAACCAAATGATTACCGACTACTTGACGGGTCGTCTGACGTCCGCAATCAAGGGCGGCTACGATTTCGTGGACGTGCGCGACGTGGCAAGCGGCATCATCGCCTGCGCCGAGCGCGGCAAGCGCGGCGAGGGCTACATCCTGTCGGGCGGCTACCACACCATAAGAGAGCTGTTGGAAATCTTGCATGAGCTGACGGGGCACAAAGAAATCAAACGCTTCCTGCCCATCTGGTTTGTCAACACGGTGGCGCCGCTGTGCGAGCTGTACTACAAATTGCTCAAAGAACCGCCGCTGTTCACCAAGTACTCCATCTACACGCTGTCCACCAACGCCAGCTTCTCGAACGCAAAGGCAAACACGTCGCTGGGCTACCGTCCGCGCGACATCCGCGATTCGCTGCGCGACACCGTGCAGTGGCTCCAGCAGATTGGCTCCGTTCCGCAAATTGCCTTACAAGGCTAAACCAAAACCACAAAAGCGAGGGAAATCCCCCGCTTTTTTTGATTGAAAAACTGATTCTTGCGCTCAGCCTTTGGTATAAAACGTGGCGGACGCGGTGGCGGCGATGCGATCGGGCGTGTTGGCTTCAAAGGCTTCCGCCTCGACAAAGGTCAGCGTGCCGCCGTAGCGCACGATGCGAGCGCGCACCTGCAGCGGTGCAGGAATGGCAATGGGCAGGATGAAATGGGTGTGCAGCTCGACGGTGGGCAGGCGCTTGCCGTCGTCGCTCCATGCGCGCACCAAAATGCCCATCACGTCGTCCAAAATGGTGGCGGTAATTCCGCCATGCACCACATGGTTTTGATTCTGCATCCACGGCGCCGTCTTGATTCCGAATCGGACGGTACGCGAAAGGCGATCGGCTTCCAACAGGTCAAACGACAGCAGCGCAATCATGGAATCGGGACAGTTTTCGCGGTAGCGCAAATGCTGTGCCGTCAGCGCGTCGCGGTATTGTTGCTCGGTTTCAAACTGTTTCATAAGCGTCTCCCATGGTTTCTTTCGCATAGTATACCACAGTTTTTCGTGTCGTACAATGGGTTTCCTTTGGCTTTGGTTGGTGTAAAATAGTTCCGGGTAAAAGTGAGGGAGGATTGCGCGTAGGGGGA
>CAYRQM010000018.1:0-36038 GCA_964426415.1 uncultured Christensenella sp. | reverse complement strand
GGAACGATCATAGACGGCAAATACGAGATTTTGAGCAAGGTCGGACAAGGCGGCATGAGCGTTGTCTATCTTGCGTTAAACCGCAAAGCGAATAAGCAATGGGCAATCAAAGAGGTGCGCAAGGACGGCGTTAAGGATTTCGAGATCGTGCGGCAAAGCTTGGTCGCCGAGACCGATATGCTCAAGCGCCTGAACCACCCCAACCTGCCCAGCATCGTCGACATCATCGACGAAGACGGCTGCTTCCTCATTGTAATGGACTACATCGAGGGGAAGCCTTTGAGCGCCATCCTCAAAGAAAACGGGCCGCAGCCCCAATCCTACGTTTTGGAGTGGGCGATTCAGCTTTGCGATGTTTTGGAATACCTGCACACGCGCACGCCGCCCATCGTCTACCGCGACATGAAGCCGTCCAACGTCATGCTGCGTCCCGACGGCACGGCGATGCTGATTGACTTCGGCACGGCGCGTGAATACAAAGAGCGCAACGTCGCCGATACGACGTGCTTGGGCACCCAAGGCTATGCGGCGCCGGAGCAATTCGGCGGGCACGGACAAACGGATGCGCGCACGGACATCTATTGCTTGGGCGCGACGCTGTACCACCTTTTGACGGGGCACAATCCGGCGGAGCCGCCCTACCAAATGTATCCCATTCGGTACTGGAATCCGCAGCTGTCCGCAGGGTTAGAGGCAATCATCCTCAAATGCACCCAGCAAGACCCCAAAAATCGGTTCCAAAGCTGTGCCGAGCTGAAATATGCACTGGAGCACTCCGAGGAACACGATATTGCATACCAAAAGAAACAACGCAGGAAAGTATCCTCCTTCCTGATCACGGCAGGCTTGAGCGTTCTGTTCGCGGTGAGCGCGGTTCTCTTTCTCCTTGGTCGCAATGTGACCCGTGAACAGAACTATCAAGCGCTGGTAGAAGCGGGCGCCTATCGACAAGCCATCGAAATGAAGCCGGGCGCCATGGAAGCGTACGAAGGGTTGATTCATTCCTTCAAGACCGATGAAGCGTTCACGCCGGACGAAGAGCAGCAGCTTGCCGCCGTCATGACGTATTCCATCAGCAGCACGGGGCTGCCGGGCAAAAACCGCGAAGCGTTGATGCGCGCAGGCACCTACGACGATCTTGCTTACGAAATCGGCGTCCTGTACAGCTGCTATTATCAAAACGGCGACAAGGAAACCACCGCCATCATCGAATCGGCGCCGTGGTTCCATATCGCCGCCGACGAATCCTACCACAACGACAAGCAGCAGCTTGCCAACTTGTACTACCAAATGGCGACGTTCTACGACGAGCTGACCATCGCGTCCAAGGAAGGCCGCGAAACGGAGGAATACCGCAGCGTCTGGAACATCATGCGCGACATGGTAGATTATCTCGAAACGGATCAGAGCGTGGGCACCTACCAGCGCCTGCAGCTGTACTATGTGATCCAATACAACATCCAAGTCTATGCGAAAGAGTTTGCGAGGTTCTTGGATCAAACCGAAATCGAAACGCTGCTCGACCGCGTATCGACCGCGGTGGCAGGGCTGGACGCCGTCGACGAAGCGGCGGCGCGTGAAAAGACACGCTTTTTGGAACAGAGCATCAAAACACAGGAGAGCATCCAAATGGCGTTCAGAAAGCAAGAGGTAAACAACGGATGAGTACGGAATCGCTTGCTTCCCTCTACCAAATCGCATTTGTCGTCAGCCTCATTCTATGCGGCGTCTTTGTGATCATCAGCGTCGCCCTGTTCTTTGGCAACAAGGTCGGACCTGCATTCCGCTTCCTTTCGGGCAAGTCGGCAAAGAAGGCGATCCAAAAAATCACCAGCGACAGCCGCACCATGGAGCGCGCACGGGCGACATACCCGGACGCGCCTTCCAGAAACCTCAAGCGCGGCAACACAAGCGAACGGCTCAAAAAGCCCGACGTCTCCGCTTACTTCGAAAAGCCTGCCGCATCGCAGCCGCCTCACAAGCCGACCGAGACGGAAGCGCCTGCAGAAACGTCCTTGCTGCAGCAAACAGCGGCGGAAACGGAAACAACCTTGCTTCGCCCCACGCCGCAGCCGATGCAACAGCCCGCGCCTCAGCCCGCACCGCGTCCCGTTGCGCAACAGCCTGCACAGCCCGCCCCGCGTCCCGCTGTGCAGCAGCCTGTGCAGCCATTGGTCAACACGGCGGACGGCGAAACGACGCGGCTTGACGAGCGTATGCGCACGCAGGCAAACCAAAACGTGTTGGTGCTTTTGAAGGATGTACTGCTTACGGGGACGGAGGAACGCATCCTATGAAAAAGACGTCGCTTGCGTGTTGGATTTGGTTTTCGGGCGTTCTTGCGGCGCTGCTGCTGTCCTCGGCGGCGGTCGTATGGATTCCCTATGTGACCTTCGACCCCGAGCGGGGCAATCCCGTTTTCGCATACCTTTGCGGCGCTGCGTTCTGGGGCTTTTTGCTCATCGGGTATGGGCTGTTCATCGGGCTTGCGCTTGCCACAAAGAAGCTGCGCAAAAAGGGCGATCGGGTTTGGGGCGTGTTCCGCGCCTTCTCCAATCCCGAAGCAATCGTGGCGGACGTGCTGCTGATGGTTTCCCTTGTGGCATTCGTCATCCTGCGGGTCATGCGGGTTCAAAACGCCCTCTTGGTTTGCATCACATTGGCGGTGCTGCTGCTGTCGGCGCACCTGCACGGTATTCTCAACGGCAACGTCTATCGGTACATGCGCGGGCAATCCCGCAAGTAATCAATACAACAACAGGATCATGTAAGGAGGAAAGAAAGATGAAAGGTTCATCGAACTGGGCAAGAATGGCGGCATGGGCGCTTGCGCTGCTGCTGTGCATCGGCTTGCTGCCCTTGGGCGCCGCGACCACCCGTGCAGAAGGCGAGTCATACCCTGTGGTATTCCAATGCAACGGGTACGGCTCTTGCAGCGGCTTGGAATACATCGCGGGCACTCCATTGACGCTGCCCGCAGCAGCTGCGGTCAACACAGCCTACGCCGACTGTTTGAGCTTCGCGGGATGGCAGTTGGATGGCGCATCCGTGACCTCGATTCCGGCAGACTACACCGTTGGGGAAGCGGGCGTCGTCACGGTTGTCGCAACGTGGACACTCACCCAAGACGTCTACTCGACGAGCTATGACGGCACATGGACGAACCAAGACGTCACCATCACCGCACGGAACGGCTTTACGGTCAGCCCCACATCCTATGGGACAGAGGGCGCCGGCATGTTCGCCTTCACGCAGGATGGTGCGTCTGCACCCGCAACGGTCGCCGGCAGGGACGCATCCATTCCTGTCATGATTGACAAAACCGCGCCAACGATCGAAGAGCCGACGTACTCGCCCGTCTATTCGGGCGACTGGTCGCCGGATGTCGTGACCGTATCCTTCCAAGTTTCGGATGCGCTTTCGGGCGTTGCATCGGTCAAGGTGGACAACGTTACAATCACGCCGGACTTGGATGGCTTCTATCGGTTTGAAACGCGAAACGGCAACCACAGTTACACGCTGCTTGCAACGGATACTGCGGGAAATGATGCGCGGCAAACGCTGAATATCAATGTCGATACGGTCAATCCCGAGCTGTCCCTATCCGCAAACGAGAGCTGGACGAATGCCGAAAGCGTCGACGTCACCGCGACGCTGTCGCAAGTGCCGTACAGCGGCGCCGAAGGCACATGGAGCCGCGGCGTACAGAGCGGCGCCTTTGACTATCAGGACACGGGGCATGGCACAAGCCGCGCAGTCATCTCTGTGACGGAAGAGGGCAGCATCGCGATTGCCGTCACCGCACGCACCTATGCGGGCAGAGATTACAGCGCGTCGAAGACCATTCAAATCGACAGAACGCTGCCGACTATTTCGACGGAAATCAGCGATGCGCCCAATGATGCGGGCTGGTACAAGACTGCGCCCACCATCACCTTGACCGTCGCAGACCCTGCACCGGCAGAAGGCGTTGCGACAAGCGGCGTTGCGTCGTATGCGGTCAAGATTGACGGCGGCGCTTGGGACACGCTGAGCGATTTGGCGTTTTCGGGCTTCTTGAACGGCACGCACACCTATGCGTTCCGCGTGACCGACGTTGCGGGAAACCATGCGGATACCGAAGCCGTCACGATCAAGCTGGACACCGTCACCCCGAGCATCGCCGTCACGCCGACGGAAACAACTTGGACGAACCAACCCGTCGATCTGCACGTCAGCATGGACGCGATGGACAGCGGAAACAACGCGAGCGGCGTCTATACCTACCGCAATCGTGCAGGCGAACCCGTCACGGTCATGTTCACGTTGGATGAAGACGGCAAGGCGACCATCACGATTTCGGAAGAATGCAACACGGATGTAACCTTTGTCGTGACGTCCGTTGCGGGCATTGATTCCGACGCTGTCATCGCCAAGGTACAGATCGACACGACAGCGCCGATCATCGACACCGTAACCATCGGCGACGACGTCTTCTCCATGATCGATTCGGTCATCACCTTCAACTACATCACGGCGGACACCTACATCGCCGTCGATGCGCATGACGACTGGGGCGAGCTGGACTATGGGGAGCTCTACGTCGCAAACCAGCGCGGCGACGCGGCTGCGCTGCGCACCGTCGCCGCGTTCGACGAGAACGGAAAAGCAACCTTGGTTCTGGATGCGAATATCGATCCCGACGTCACGGGCATTCTGACGTTTACCGCGTATGACAAGGCACAAAACAGCAGTGAAAGCGCCAAGTCCGAAGAAGCGGTGACCATCGAAACGTCCAATGCCAGCTTGGATCTGACCCTTGCCTACGCCCGCTGGCGCGGGGAAGCGGGCGAGCCGGGCGAAGCCTACGACGGCAACACCGAAATTGTGTCCACCGACTATTTAGAGGTGCAGTACAACGGCTCGGCGTATGCGGGCATCCAAAAATACTACTGGGCGCTCAGCCCCGAAGGCCCGTTTACCGAATTGACAACGATGGCTTTCCCACAGGAAACGGACGATCCATACTTCTATTCCGTGGCTTTGGCGGCGACGGTGGAAGGCTCCGCCGACAAGACGGTTCCGCCGACAGTTCCGTCGTTTACCGTCCTGTTCCGCATTCTGCCCGAAGTGACGACGTTCTACTTCAAGGCGGAAAGCAATGCAGGTCACGAAACGGCTGTGCAGAGCATCACGGTTCCTGCTGACGGACTTGCGCCCGTTGTGGCGTTGGAATGGTCGGCAGAGAACGCAGCCAACGGCGATACGGGCTTTGCATACTACGATGCAGACCGCACGTTGACCATCACCGTGGCAGAGCACAATTTTGTGCCCGAAACATCTACGCTCACCTTCACGGGTGAGAATCAAATCAACCCCGGCGCCATCAACGCAACGGAGCTGACGTGGGAAGAACTCTCCGCCAAGAATGCGGACGACACCCTCAAGACCTATCGGGCGTCGTACACCTTTGCGGAAGGCAAGTATACGGACATTGCGGTCTCCGTGACCGACATTGCCACCAACAACACGACCATCGCCATCCCCGACTTCATCGTGGATACGACGGCGCCCGTCCTCTCGATTGCACCGACTTCGCCGGACAACAATCCTGCGCCCTTGGGCACGATTGACTACTACCACAAGCTGCGCACCTGCACGGTGACGGTGGTAGACGCCAACTTCGATCCCGACAAGGCGGCAGCGTTCTTCGCCACTTCGGGCGCCACTGCAGGCACCACGGCAAACGGCATGTGGACGTCCATGGCGGCAAGCTTCTTGGACGGCACCACCGCGTCCGTGCCGCAATCTTGGGCGAAGACGGCACTGAACACCTACGTCTGCACGATTCCCTTCGACGAGGGCCGTTATACCGATGGGTTCACACTGCAGGTTTCCGACTATGCGCAGAACAAGTCTGAGCAGATTGCCGAGAAGCCGTTCATCGTGGACATGACCGCACCGGTCATCGAGGTCAGCAGCATCGTTTCCGATCACCTTGCGAACTTCGAAGGTACGGACACCTACTTCCACGCGGTTCCGTCGCTGGATGTGACCGTCACCATTACGGACAACGTTTCCGGCGTCGGCAGCGTATCGATTCTGTCGCCTGATGCGCAGAACACGGTACCGAACACGTCTGTAGAGACGGGCGCGTCGCTCAGCGAAAGCGCACCTTCCGCCAAGGAAGAAATCGTCATCACCGTTCCCGAAAATGCGCTTGGCAAGATCGTTGCCAACGCAAAGGACTGGAGCGGGTTATCGGGCGAACAAGTCGAAACGGCACAGTTCGCGGTGGATAACACGTCGCCCAAATGCACCGTCACGTTCAGCGAAGCGTACGGCGCGAACGGCGGAAAAGACTACTACGGCATTGCCGAGGGCGAGATCGTCGTTTCGGTTGTGATCGAAGAGGTCTTCTTCGACCAAACCAAGATCGACCAGTCCATCTCCAAGAACGGAGGGAGCAGCGGCAAGAGCTTCCGCTTCTCCGTGGATTCCACCACCCATCGCGCACAGGTCACACTGACCGATGACGCGGACTACAAAGTGTTCCTGACGTACACCGATTTCGCGGGACATTCCATGGAAGACTACGCCTCCAACGTCAAGGTGCTGGATACCGTTGCGCCGACCATTGTTATCGACGGCGTTCAGAATCGCACCGCGTATGCAGACGCTTGCACGCCGATTGTCACCTGCTACGACAGAAACATGAACGACGATGCGCTCAAGATTCTGTTTGCGGGCAAGAACCGCGGCAGTCTGACGCCAAACGGCAGCTATGCCGACTACGAAGGCAGCGACGATGCACATTACGGCGCGGTCACCGGTCTGATCTTCACGTTCGCGGCGTTCGCCAACACGCGTGAGAACGACGATGTGTACACGCTGCAGGTTTCCTGCACCGACTACGCGGGCAACACCACCGATTCCACCAACGCGTCGGCGGCAACGGAACGCATCTTCTCCCTGAACCGCAACGGATCCGTCTTCTACTACGAGAAGGAATCCGAAGCAATCAACGGCACCTACATCAACCAAGAGCAGACCCTGTTGCTGCACGAGATCAACGTCACCGAAATCGAGACGACCAAGATTCTCATCACAGGCTCGCTGCAAAGCAATGAGCTGACGGATGGAAACGGCTTCACCGTACAGGATTTGAGCGAGGCGGACGGCTGGAAGGAATACGTATACAGCATCCAAGACGCCAACTTTGCCAAGGAAGACAGCTACCAAGTCGTGGCACGTTCGGAAGATGTGACCGAGCTGATCTATGAAAGCACCGACGAAGGCCGCGGCGCCGAAGTGGACGCAGCGGGCAATGTTGTGGCAGAGGATGCAGGCGCCGACATGGCGTTCACGGTGGACAAGACCGCACCGCAGCTTCTGTTCATCGACTTGGGCGAACAGCGCGCCGACAACCGTTCGCAGGGCGACAGCCGCTTCGTTCAGTTCCGCGTCAAGGACGATTGCAAGCTGGATCAAGTCACATTGATCGTCAACGGCGAAACGCGCATCTTCACGGCAGATTCTCCGGAAGTCACCGATCAGTCCGCCCGTGAGTGGGAGCTATCCTTTACACTGGGCGAAGACACCGATTGGCAAAACGTCAGCGTGGCGGTTGCGGACGCAGCGGGAAACGAAAGCGCGCCCAAGGCGTACCAAGCGCTGGTCACCAGCAATCTGTTGGTGCAGTACTTCTACAACAAGCCGCTGTTCTATGGCACCATCGGCGGCGCCGTGCTGCTCCTTGCGGCGGTCATTCTGTTGATCGCGCTGCGCAAAAAGAGCAAAAAAGCAAAGGCATAATCCATCGACGAAGGGGGCTTACTTCGCGCAAGCCCCTTTTTGCATCACAGGGGGAAAACACAATGCGGATAGGAAAGCAAATTCGGTTGCGCAGCGGCGATTGCGTCGTGCAGCTGTCCAAGGTGGCGGCAGGCGTGCTGTTTCTGTTGTACGCGGGCATTTGGATTGCCACGCTGCTGCTTGGAAACGTCAACGTAAAACAGCTTTGTTTGACGAGCATCCCGTGGTATGCGTTCTTTGCAGGGCTGCTTTTGGGTGCGCTGCTCAAAGAAAGCCAAGGCAAACGGTTCGCGTTGGCGTCGTCGTTTCTCCTGCCGTTTGGCTTTTCCTTGGTCTACGCAATCGTACAGTTTTCGCTTGCGGCAAAGCGGGGTGAATTCGCCTCGCTTCAGGCGTATCCCGCGTCGGCGGCGTGTCTGGCGGCGGTTCTCACGGGCGTCGCAATCCTGCGGGGCAACCGCGTCGGCACACGGCTTTGCGCGTGCTTGACGGCGTGCGCCTATGCCGCTGCCATGACGCTCATTTGGCTGCATGCGTCGTTTTCTGTTTCGCTGCTTTTGCAGACGGGCTTGGTGGCGATGGTCGCTGCGGGCTGCATCACGGTGGCTTGCGCGGTCAAGGCAGAGCCTGCCCCAAAGAGAAAAGCAAGCAAACCGACCCCGACGCTCGTAGACTGCAAGCGCGACTTGGCGCAGCACACGCTGCTGCTCTTTCTCACCTTTGGGGTTTGGCGGCTCATTTGGACGTATCGTATGACGCGCTGCTTCGAGATTGGCAAGCGCCACGGCACGAAAGCGGGCAGAACGATTGTGCTGTACCTGCTCGTTCCCTTTTATGCAGTCTATTGGAATCACCGCTGCGCGCAAACGCTGGACGTCCGCAGACAGGAGCGCGGCTTAATCGGCAAAAGTACGCTGCCTTGTCTGTTGCTGACCTTATTTGGCTGCGGCGGGATTGCCACCATTCTCATGCAGGATACCGTCAACGCGTTGGCGGATCGCACGCTGTATTTGAACACAAGGCTTCTCTCGCGGGACGCGACGCCCTTGCAATACGTGGACGCGCCGATTTTGATTGCCGAACGCTGCGTGCGCAAGGAGCGCGCAAGCCGTTCCGTGTTCGGCACGGTTCGCATTCTGCCCGTCACACGGGAGCCAATCATCGCCATCCGACTCGACGTGTTCGGAAAGGACGTCACGGGCGAAACAATCGAGACGCAGCGCGATCTTTGCATCGCAAACCTGCCCAATGAGGAGCGGGCAAGCGCAGGCTTCACGTCGGAAATTCCGTTTTCGGCTGCCGCCGTGCGCACGTTTTCCATCGTCCCGACCCGCGTACAATTTACAAACGGCGTCGAATGGCGGGCAAGCGATCCAACCTGCCGCTTGCTCAAACCGCAGCGCCGCTTGGATGCTGACGGCAAGACAGCAGCCGAGATTTGGCTGTTTCGGCAGCGGGTTGCGGCACAAGCGCCCAACTGCTCGGCGGAGTACGTCCCCATGGATTGGGGCGAATGGATCGGCTGCTGCTGCGGCGGAGCAGGCAAGCGGGATGGAATCTGTCCGCGCTGCGGCGCACCGCTGCAAACCATATTCGAGCTGTACACCGCGGACGATACGGAGCAAGCGAACGCCGAAGAACAGCGGCGCATGCGTGCAAAGACCAGCGCACGAAACGGATACGGATATGCCATGATCTATGTGGTGCTTTTGGCAGCGCTGGTGTTGCCGTTCTCCTATCTCGTGCCAGAATGGATGCTTTATCGGGCAATGCAGACGTATCGTGCGGGAGAATTCGAAGCTGCCAAAGAACAATTTGCGTTGCTGGATGCATATATGGGCGACAACGAGTATGCAAAGCTGTGCGACTACGGAATCGCCGAGGAGCTGGAGGAACAGGGCAACGTCGAGGCGGCAGCACAGAAATTTGCCGAACTGGGCGGATTCCGCGACAGCGCGCTGCGCAGTGCGGCGTTGAGCGAGTCCATCGCGTATGACTATGCCACGGCGTGCTATCAGCGCGGCGACTTCCAAGGCGCCATCACCGCGCTGGAGCCTTTGGATCGCACCGCATATTCCGACGCCGATTACCTCTACCAAAACGCCCATCTCGGCGCCATTTCCGCCTGCCTGCAGGACAATCGCCTCCTTGACGCGATGGCGCTTGCCAAGACGTACGCCGCCAAGCTGTACTGGGAACCGGACGGCGATCGGATGAAAATGTATGAGCAGCAGCTCAGAACATACTTAGAGGAACAAGCGGACAATTCCGAAAAGATTGTGCTTTGGACGTATTTTGATATGACGGAACAGGTGGGGCAGCACAGCAAGGAATTGCTTGCGTCGGCGGAGGTGTTCCGCGACGGCGAGTTGTACGGGCTTACAATCAAGGACGGACGGGTGCATCCCTGCACGCTGCTGGCGGCAAAGTATCGCAGCATCACGCTTGTCAAGGGGGCGGATTTCGTATTTGCGTCCGTACAAGGCGTATTGATGAGCACGATGCTTGCCGACGGCACGTTCAAAACCGAGCCGCTCTTTTCCACCTATTCCCGATTGGACGATTCCTACTATCGCATCGCAAACGCGGGCAAAATTGGGCTGCTGGACAACGACGGCGAAGTGGCGCTTCCGATGACGTACGACGAGTTGGCGCTGTTCCGTTCCTACAACACCAAGCAGCTCGTCTGGGTGCGCGAAGATACCCTTTGGGGCGTGTACGACCTCAAGACAAAGGCAATCACGGTCGCGCCGCAGTATCACGCAGCGCCGACGCTCTTTCAATATGATGAAAACGGGCAGCTCTCCGAGACGGGCGACTATGCCTATCTTGACGGGATGCTGGTCAACGACGAGGGCACGGCGATTCCCGTGCCGGACGACGTAAAGATTGGCAGGTAACAATTCCAAATAGATGGATACTTGCCAACGGGTACTTGTGAAGGTGTGACGGCGTCAGCCTCACCTGTCTTTGACGCCAAACAATGGGAGGCCCCCTTCTAGTGTCCCATTTCGCACCTTATCGGTACCTCAAAAAGCAGACGGTTCGCGGCGTCTGCTTTTTCGTGCTTTTCGCGCAAATGCCCAACACAGACTTTCAAAGTACGAATATTCATGCATTAGAATACGAGAATATACATGGAGCAGGACGGTAAATACGCTTGCGGAATACAGCATATTCTGGCAATCTATAGAAGTAATTTGTTCTTATGCGGAAGGTCGATCCACATGGAATGGGGAAATTGCACAAAGAAACCGTGAAAATCGCACAAGGACGGGCAGGAAACGTCGCGTACCGGCAAGTTATGGCAAATGCGTTTTGTTGACATCAGGCTCAAAGGTGGTATAATTATGACGTCCGGCAAGAAGCCGTACAAATTGATTAGGAGGAAAATCATGAAAAAATTCCTATCCATGATTCTGGTCGCTTTGCTGGTGCTGTCCTTTGCGGCATGCAAACCAACACCCGACGCGGAAGTGACGCCTACCGACAATCCGGTGGTTGAGAACCCGATGGATGAACCAATCGTGGAACCAACAACGGAACCCACGACGACGGTCACCTACACGACGGAAGACATCACCTACACCTCGTCTTCGCGTGGCGTTGCAATCGCGGCAACCGTTACACTGCCCGAGGGCGAAGGTCCGTGGCCTGTGGTTGTCATGGCACATGGACATGGCGGCAGCCGTCATGAGCTGATTGGCTTTGACGAGGTCGCAGGCGCGTTGGCAACAGCCGGCGTAGCCTCCATCCGCATGGATTTCCCCGGATGCGGCGACAGCACGGAAGACTTCGCACTGAACACCGAGACCAACATGAAGCATGACATCGTCGATGGTCTGTGGTACGTTCTGGACAACTACAACGTCGATCCTTCCAACGTAGGTCTGTTCGGCTACTCGATGGGCGGCAGATTGGCATTGGAGCTTTTGTACGAACGCGCTTATGATTTCGCGGCAGTTGCGCTGCTTGCGCCCGCTGCGGACACCGAAAATCTCAAGAACCTCTTTGGCGGCGCAGACGCTTGGAACACCTTAAGGGCAGAAGCGGAAGCGGCAGCCGAGGGTTACGTCACCTTCACCACCATCTATGGACAGGAGCAACACCTCTCCAAGGAATGGTTTGCGGACATCGACGCGTGCGAAGCGGCAACGCTCATTGACGCGGCAGCTGCCGATTACGACGGCCCCGCGCTGGTGATCTATGCAGCCGACGATGAGGCGGTCGCGCCTTCCGTATCGCAGGCTGTTGCGACGGCTCTAAACGCAGAAACCGTCGAAACACCCCACGACGGGCACAGCTATGGCTTCTACAGCGGCGACACCGAAATCCTTGACATGGTCAAGAACGGCGCGGCAACCTTCTTTGCGGCACAGCTGACGCGTGACGTCAAGAGCATGGAGTATGTTGTTTACATCGAAAACGGCGATCACCTCGTTCCCGCAACCGTCTGCGTTCCCGTCAGCGACGTCAAGGCGCCTGCTGTGGTCATGCTGCACGGCACAGGATCCGCGCGCGATGAAGCGGGCAACGGCTACCTGACCGCAGCGCCGATTCTGGCGGAGAAGTACGGTCTTGCGACCATCCGCTTCGACTTCATCGGCAACGGCGAGTCCACGGGCGATTATCTCGATTACAACTTCACCTCTGCGCAGGACGACGCGCTGGCTTGCATCGCCTATATGCAGCAGCTTCCCTTTGTGGATGCAGAGCGCATCGGCGCCATGGGCTGGAGCCAAGGCGGCACGCTGGCAATCCTGCTGGCGAAGAACAACCCCGAGCTGATTGACACCGTCGTCACTTGGGCGGGCGCCGTCACCATGGTCATCCCCGGCTTCTTCAGCGAAGAAGATTACCAAGAAGCAAAGGACAACGGCTACTTCGTGATGGAGTTCGACTGGCGTGAAAATCTGAACGTGTCCCTGCAATGGTGCGAGGACGTCATGAACACCGACGTTCTGGCGGCAGTGGCAGCGTATCCGGGCCCGATCCTTGCCATTGCAGGCGAGGCGGACACCACGGTCGATCCCGCCTATGCACAGCAGATCAAGGACGCCTCCACCAACGCGGCATCCGACTGCCATTACATTGCGGGCATGGATCACACCTTCAACGTGTTTACGGGCGACCTGACGGCGCTCTATGACGCCATCGACGCAACGGGCGCATTCTTTATGGCGCAGCTTGCCTCATAAAACCTGCCTACAAAAGAGCAATCCACACGCAAGCCTCCCGCCCAATGCGACGGGAGGCGTTTCTTTGCAGGCGCGTTGCAAATGGGGAGCAAGTTATGAACAAAGTGTAGACAAAAAACGGATGCTGTGTTAAAATGATTCTAAATATCAAGAGGGAGAATGCGATGATTCTGGTCAGCGCCTGTTTGGCAGGCTATCGTTGCCGCTATGACGGCGACACAAAACCATCCGAGGAGATCATGGCGCTGGTACGCGCAGGCAAGGCGATCCCCATATGTCCGGAAGCCTTGGGCGGTTTGCCATGTCCGCGTCTGCCCTCTGAGCGCACGGCGGACGATACCCGCGTGATGGCGTCGGACGGACGCGACGTGACGGAATCCTTTCTGCGCGGCGCAAACGAGGCGCTGCGCATTGCAAAGCTGTATGGATGCGAGCGTGCAATCCTAAAAGCGCGCAGCCCGTCCTGCGGGCTGGGAACCATATATGACGGGTCGTTTTCGGGCGGATTGCGCCAAGGAAACGGCGTAACGGCGGAGCTTCTGCTGCAAAACGGCGTCGCTGTTGAAACGAGAGATTGAGGAGGTTCGTATGGAGAACAACACCATTTTGGTCATTGATGACGACAGAAACATTCTTGCCATCATCGAGCTGTATCTCAAAAAGGCAGGGTTTGCGGTGAGCACCTGCACGACAGGCTACGAGGCGATGCAGGCGTTCCGCACGGTAAAGCCGACGCTGGTCGTGTTGGACGTCATGCTGCCCGGCATGGATGGCTGGTCGATCCTCCACGAGATTCGACAGGAAAGCACCACGCCCGTGATTATGCTGACGGCAAAGGGCGACACGGGCGAACGTGTGCGCGGGCTGGAGCTGGGCGCGGACGACTACATCGCCAAGCCCTTCGATTCCAACGAGCTGGTGGCGCGCATCAAGGCGGTGCTGCGGCGTTTCGCACCCGCAACGGACGGCGAACGTTCCATCGCATTGCCCGATCTGTCCATCTCTCTTGAAAACTATTCCGTCATCTTGGACGGCGTCCAGTTGGAAATGCCGCCCAAGGAGATCGAGCTTTTATACTTCCTTGCGTCCCACAGCGGCAAGGTTTTCACCCGCGAACAGCTTTTGGAGCAGGTTTGGGGATTCGACTTCTTCGGCGATTCCCGCACGGTGGACGTCCACGTCAAGCGCATCCGCGAGAAGCTGGGCGAACGCGACAGCTGGCAGCTCAAAACGGTTTGGGGCGTGGGCTACAAGTTCGAAGTTCGCCAGTAGGCGTTTGCGATGCGGAGGATTCGTTTCAAAACAATCTTCTCGCGTATGCTGTTCATGCAAAGCATCACGGTCGTGCCCGCCATCTTGGTGGTAGGCGTCGTGATTTGCACGGTGGTCTATGCGCAAAGGATGCAAGAGGTTCGGGAGCAACTGCAGCGGCAGGCGTCATTCGTCGCCGATGTTTTGACCGAGTCTCCTTCCGATACGGCAGCGATCCTTCAAAACGCCGCCGAAAGCAACGATCTGCTCATCGAACAGGTCGACGCGCAAGGCACGCTGCAAACGTATTGTGCGGCTGCGTCCAAATGGACGCCGTACGCATCGTGTCCGCTCAATGAAACCCGCTGCGGCGACGCGGCGCTTGGCGAGACGACGCGCCTCTTCTTCAAGACGGGCGATCTGCCGATTCTGACGCTTGTATCTTCTGCTGCCATCGGCGAACAAACCGTCACGCTTCTGCTCCATGCCGATCTGACCTTGGTCAACGCGCACATGGTGCAAACGCTGCTTTGGGTCGTTCTCATCTGCCTCCTTGGGATCGTGGCGTCGGTTGTCGTATCCTACTACAACGCCTTTGCCGTCATCAATCCCTTCGTCGAGATCAACCACACGGTGCAATGCTATTCCCGCGGCGATTTTTCACAGCGCATCGCGGTGCAGGGCAAGGACGAGGCGGCGCAGTTGGGACGCAGCTTCAACGAAATGGCAGAGCAGCTGAGAGGGCTCGAGGACACGCGCCGCAGCTTTGTGGCGAACGTCTCCCACGAGCTGCGTTCGCCGCTCACCTCCATGAAAGGTTTTTTGGAGGCGATGCACGACGGTACGATTCCGAAGGAAAGCTGCGACGAATACATCGAGATCGTACTCAACGAGACCCGTCGCATGACGACGATGGTCAACGACCTTTTAGACCTTGCCCGCATCGAGTCGGGCACGATCGAGCTGCATTACGAAACGTTCGACATCAACGAGCTGGTGCGTCGGACGCTTCTGACGTTCGAAGCGCGTTTGACCGAAAAGTACATGGAGATGGACGTTCGCTTCGCACAGGAGCAGTGCTTTGTCTACGCAGACAGCGCACAGATCGGGCAGGTTTTGCGCAACCTGATTGACAACGCGATCAAGTATTCGCCCGACCGCACCACCGTCTGCCTTTCGACGTATTCCATGCGCAAGGAAGTCTACGTCACGGTGCGCGACAACGGCATCGGCATTCCGCAGGAGGATGTGCCCCATGTCTTCGATCGCTTCTACAAGGTCGAGAAAGCGCACACGCCTGCACCGCAGGTTGGTTCGGGGCTGGGTCTGTCCATCGTCAAACGCATCATCGAGCAGCATGGACAAACCATCACGGTACGCAGCGCGCGCGGCCGCGGCACACAGTTCACATTCACGTTAGAACGCGCAAGCATGATGAAACGAGTCACGGACGGAGGTAAACGCAATGGCACGTAGATTGATCCCGTATCCTTGTGAGTACAAAATGAATCGAGGCGTTCGCAGAGCGCGCCGCGCAGGCAATATCTTTGTGCTTGCTCTGATCGCGGTGTTGGTTCTTGCGCTGGGCTTTGGCACATTCTTGGCGTTTTACAACAACGGCGCATGGGTCGGCAATGCCAAAAAGCTTGCCGAATCGTTCACCGTAGAAGCGTATCACCGCTTGGGCAGGATTATCCCGCAAGCGGACGCGCAGACTGCGGCGCCCGACGCTTCCGCTGATGCAACGTCAGCACCTTCCGCCGAAGCAACGGCAAAACCCACGGCAGCGCCGACGCCAAAGCCCACCGCGAAGCCCACGGCAGCGCCGACAGCCGACGCATCGGCAACGCCGGCGCCCACCAACGAGCCGGATACACTGTACAAGAACTACTTTGCACCGACGCCCGAAGCGGCGTATGCCGAGCTTCCCGACATGGTCGAAGCGGTTTCGCCCGGCGTGGTCGGGGTTGTCAACTACCGTTCCCACACGGGCTACACCGGCACATCGCTGGTCGAATGGGGCAGCGGCACAGGCTTTGTTATCACCACAAACGGCTATATCGTCACCAACCAACACGTCGTGGAGGACGCCGAAAAGCTCACCGTTCTTTTGGAGGACGGCACCGAGATTGACGCCAAGCTGATCGGTGCGGACGTTTCCACCGACATTGCCGTGCTCAAGATCGACCGCACCAACTTGGTCGCGCTGCCGCTTGGCAATTCCGACGCCGTGCGCGTGGGCGAATCCGTGCTTGCCATCGGCAATCCTTTGGACTCCACCGAGCTGTTCGGCTCCGTCACGCTTGGCATCATCAGCGCCAAAGCGCGCAACATCAACATCGACGGCTTCACCAACGAGTATCTCCAAACCGACGCCGCCATCAACTTTGGCAACAGCGGCGGCCCGCTCATCAACATGAAGGGCGAGGTCATCGGCATGAACAGCGCCAAGTATGTCACGGCAGGCTACGACGATTACGGCAACGCGGTTCCCTCCGAGGGCATCGGCTTTGCACTGCCCATCAACAACGTCATGTCGGTGGTGGACAGCCTCATTTCGGCAGGCGGCGTGCAGCGCCCGGGCATCGGCGTCACCATCTCCACCCGCGACGCAGAAACGGCGGCAGCCGCCAACACCGAACCGGGCGTCTATGTGTATGCTGTGACCGAAGGCGGGCCCGCCGACCTTGCGGGCATGCAGGTCAACGACATCATCCTTGCGATCGACGGCACGGCGCTTGCGTCCCAAGACGACATGATCGCATACATCCACACGCTCTCCATCGGCGACACGGTGCGCTTTACCGTGCTGCGCGGCACAACAAAGCTGGACGTCACCGTCACGGTGGGGGATATGAACGCCATGCCGTAAGGCAACCACTATGAATCAAAGAGCTTTTCACACATTAGAATACGACAAGATTCGTGCCCAATGTAAGACCCATGCGGCGTCCGAAATTGGGCGCGGGCTTGTAGACGCCTTGGAACCCACCGACAACATCGAGCAAGCGCGCGTTTTGCTGCGCCAAACGTGGGAAGCCGATTCCATCTATCGCAGGACGGGGCATACGCCCATCGACGGGTTCCCCGATTTGCGCGGGCTGCTCAAGCGGATGCACGCGGTGTACACGCTGTCCATCGCCGAGTTGTTGGATTTGGCAATCTGTCTGCGCGTCAGCCGCAAAGCGCGGGAAGTGCTGCTTTCGGGCGACGAGGAAACCTCCTTGCATCACATCGCCAACCAGCTTTCCGCCCACAGCTCCATCGAAGACGAGATCTCGCGCTGCATTCTTTCCGAGGACGAGATTGCCGACAACGCCTCGCCCGAGCTTGCCCGCATTCGGCGGCAAATGCGCATCACCAACGAGCGCGTCCGCGAAAAGCTCAACAGCTACCTCAAGAACGCGTCCTTCTCCAAATATCTCCAAGAGCCCATCATCACCATGCGCAACGGGCGCTATGCGATTCCCGTCAAGGCAGAGTTTCGCACGCAGGTGGGTGGCCTCATTCACGATCAAAGCAGCAGCGGGCAAACGCTGTTCATCGAGCCTGCTGCGGTGGTCGAGCTTGGCAACGCATACCGCAAGCTGATGCTGGACGAAGCAAAAGAGATCGAACGCATCTTGGCAGGGCTGACCGCGCTCATCGCACCGTTTGCCGACGAGCTCTACGAAAGTCTCGGCTTGCTTGGCGAGCTGGACTGCATCTTTGCAAAGGCAATCCTTGCGCGGGACATGCGGGCAAATTGCCCCAAGCTCAACGAGCAGGGCGTCATTCGCATCAAGAACGGCCGCCATCCGCTGATTGACAAGCACAAGGTTGTGCCCATCTCCGTTTGGATTGGCGACGGTTACGACACGCTGATCGTCACAGGCCCCAATACGGGCGGCAAGACGGTCACCTTAAAGACCGTCGGGCTGTTCACCCTGATGGCGCTGTCGGGCATGTTCATTCCTGCCGACGAGAACAGCGACATCGCCTTGTTCGACGAGGTTTTCGCCGACATCGGCGACGAGCAGTCCATCGAGCAGTCGCTGTCCACGTTCTCGGCGCACATGACCAACATCGTGAGCATCCTGTCCCAAGCCGACGAACGCACGCTGGTGCTGTTGGACGAGCTGTGCGCAGGCACCGACCCAAACGAAGGCGCCGCGCTCGCGCAGGCCATTTTGGAATACCTGCAGTGCTGCCGCGCCACCACGTTTGCCACCACCCACTATTCCGAGATCAAGGCGTTCGCGCTCACCCGTGCGGGGATGCAAAACGCCTCCATGGAATTCGACGTCGATCGGCTTTGCCCCACCTACCGCCTGTTCATCGGCATTCCGGGCAAGTCCAACGCATTCGAAATCAGCCACAGATTGGGGCTTTTGGATTCCGTGGTCGATCGCGCAAGGGATTTCCTCAAAAAAGAGGATGTCGCGTTCGAGGACGTCTTGCGCGGCGCGGAGGAGCAGCGCCGCATCGCAGAGGAACGCGCCAACCAAACAGAAACCGAGCTGATAGAGGCAAGGCGCATCCGCGAATCCTTGGATGCGGAGCGCACCAAGCTCAAAGAGGAGCGAAGCGTTCTGCGGGACAAGGCGCGTGAGGATGCGCGCCGCGTGGTGCAGGAGACCAAGCGCGAAATGGACACGCTCATCTCTAATCTGCGCCAAATGGAAAACATCGACACCAAGGCGTTGGAACGGGCGATTCAAGCGTCCCGCGACGCCATGCGCGAGACGGAATCCAAGCTCTACGACAGCGTGCGCCAAAACGAAGCATACGGCGTGCCGCCGTCCGCCGTACAGAAGGGGCAAAAGGTACACGTCGTCAGCGTCAACGGCGACGCCATCGTGCTGAAAACGTCCGACGCAAAGGGCATGGTGCAGGTGCAGGCAGGCGCGATGAAGCTGTATGTACCGCTGTCCGACCTGCGCAGAATGGAGCAAACCGAATCGCCAAAGGCCGTTGCCGCTAAACCGCGTGAGATCATCACCGACCTCAAAACCGTCAAGTACGAGCTGGATTTGCGGGGCTACTTGGTGGACGATGCAAAGCTTGCCATCGACGCCTACATCGACGACTGCACCCTGACGGGACGTACCGAATTCAACATCATTCACGGCAAGGGCACGGGGGCGCTGCGCACGGGCGTGCAGCAATACCTCAAGACGCTTCCGCGTGTCAAGTCGTTCCGCATCGGACAATACGGCGAGGGCGACGCGGGCGTCACCGTGGTCACACTCAAATAGCACAAACAAACAGATCGGCAACGGTCTGTTTTTTACTTTCTTTTCAGAATGGGGCTATGCATCCATTCCTATTTATGGTATACTTATGCAAAGTGTGCAAGGGGGAAGAATAATGGATCGTTTCTTGAAGAAAGTCCTGCCGTCGCTGCTGCTGGCGTTGCTGCTGCTGGCGGGCGGCTTTGGCGTGCGCACGGCACGCGCAGAGATCGGCACGGACGGCGTCTACATCGTCGAATTTTACGGCGGCGGCGGACAGGGAACCACCGCCAATTACTACAACAACGACTACATCCTGCTCAAGAATACGGGCACGGCGGACGTTTCGCTTGCGGGCTGGTCGATTCAGTATCTCACCTCCGCGGCGACCTCTACGGCGTCGGGCAAGACCTACGCGCTTTCTGGCACCATCAAAGCGGGCAACTACTATCTCATCAAGGGTGCGGCAGGCAGCAAAACGGCGCAGGAATTGCCGGTTGCAGCCGATCTGGAAAACACCGAGCTTGCGATCAGCACCACCACCGACTGCAAGATTGCGCTGGTCAAAACCACCTATGCGCTTTCGGGGCTGACCAACACCAACATCCCCACAAATGCCAACATCGCTGATTTTGTCGGGGTAACGGACTGTTCCCAATCCCTGTATTTGGGCACGGGCCCCGCGCCCAAGGGCTCTGCAACGCGTGCCGTCACCCGTACCGCCTACGGCAATGACAACGCCACCGACTGGGTACAGGCGGCAACGGGCGGATATCCGCTTTTGAAGGCGTTCGCGGCAACGGGCGGAAACGGCGGCGGCTCCACAGCCGAGGCGGGCAGTCTGGTTGGCTGGACGTTCGGCACGGCAAACGATCCCGAAGTGGCGACGCCCGATTCCACCATCACGCAAGAGATGAACTTAGCGCAGGTGGTCGACTTTGGCGGCACGATCACGGGCGGCAATTTCTACAGCCACGGCACGACGACCATCGCGGGCGCATCCGTGTCCAAGCGTTCCTTCGGCGCTGCCAACTGGAATTACGAAGACCCGACGGTCGAGGACGGCAAAGGCTTTTACTTCAGCTTTTACACCACCAATTACAAGCAAATCATGGTCTCGTTTTGGGCGCAAAGCTCAAAGGAAGGCCCCAAATATCTGCAGCTTCAGGCCAAGGTAGACGACGTTTGGACGGACGTGCCGGGCGGGCTGCTCACCTTGGACGTCGGCGGCACGGGCAAGTCGCTCAGCGCGGTCTACGTCAATCTGCCCGTTTGGGACAGCGACGCACTCGTCGAGATGCGCATTGCGCGTATGGGCGATGTGCGCTGTGAATCCAACACGGGCGAAGCCGCCTCCATCACGTCCACAGGCTCCTGCCAAATCGACGACCTCATCGTAACGGGCGTTGCCATGAGCGCAAGCGAAACGCTGGCAGCGGCGCCGGGCGCGGTCACGGCGGTTCCCATGCCCGACAGCGGCACGGTGTCCGCCCGCACCATCGTCACCCTCAGCTGTGAGACCGAATCCGCCGCCATCTGCTATCGGCAGGGCAACGGCGTCTATCAAACCATCAACAACCATTCCACCGTCGTGGTGTACAACGGCGCGCCGATCTACGCGTTTGGCACGCTGGACGGCGCGTACGGCGGCGCGGTGGCGACCTTCGACTACACCATCGACAACACCTCCGAAGAAATCGGCGCAGTGTCGGGCAACGGCCCCGTCGTCATCGAGGAGCTGTACGGTTCGGGCGGCAACAAGGGCAGCATGTACACGTCCGACTACATCGTGCTGCGCAACATCTCCGACGCGGCGGTGGACATCGGCGGCTGGTCGCTGCTGTATGCGTCTCGGTATCAAGCCTTCTCCAACACGCAAGCGCCCACCAAGTGCTTCACCTTTGCAAGCGGCACCACCATCCGCGCCCACGGCTATCTGCTGGTCAAGTGTTCGGCGGGCGTGTCGCAGGTCGGCGCATACGACCTGCCCAACGTCGATGTCGAGGCGTGCAACGAAGTCACCGAAAGCGGCGTCATATCCTACAAATACCTCACGCTGTCTGCCACGGGCGGCAAGGTCGCGCTGGTGCAGGACGCCAACACCTGTTCGGGTTCAGACGACCCGAACCTCATCGATTACGTCTGCTGGGGCTCGCCCAACGACTACTTGGGCAACGGGCCGGCACCCGTGACCGACACGCTGGATTGCCTCACCCGCGCCAAGACGGGGGACGAAGGCACCATGGAATACATCTTCGGCGGCATGTACACGGGCGACAACCAAGCCGATTTCCTTTCGGCGTGGCCTTCACCCAAGTCTGCCGTGTCCCCGTGCTGCGAGGAAGAATACATCGCACCCGTCACATCGCCCGACAATCCCGTGCTGTTCACGGGTGACGGCGTGACGCTGGAATGTGCCACGGCGGGCGCCGTGCTGTACTATTCCGTGGACGGCGGTGCAAACTGGATTCTTTACACGGGCACGATCTATCCCGCAGACGGCGACAACACGCTGGAATTCACCGCGTACGCCACACGCGACATGGGCGGCTACACGGTGGAGGGTGCATACACCGCCTTCGGGTTCGCCTTCGTATCGCCCGACGGAAACTACACCATCAAGCAAGCCCGCGCCATCATCGACCACGAGGTCACGGTGACGGGCGTGGTCACCTTCTTGGAGGAACGGCAGTACAGCAATTACTCCATGCTCACCTTCACCATCCAAGACGATACGGCAGCCATCGCGGTGCGCGGCTACAGCTACAATTTGGAAGGCGTGCAGGTCGGCAGAGAGGTGACCATCACGGGCATGCGCGATTCCTACAAGGGACTCAAGCAAATCCAGCAGGCAAAGCGCAAAGAAGACACCACGCCGACGCTTGCCACATGGCCGACGCCTGTGACGGCAACGGCGGCGCAGCTTCTGGATTACGATTGGGCAGAAGCGCATGAATCGCAATACATCGCGCTGTACGGCGTGCGCATGGACACGATCAACTACAACGCGGGCTACGGCGGAACACCGCCTGCCACCGCCGTGATCGACGAAACGGGCGCCGTCAACATCCACTATATTCCCACGCTGGACAACATCCAAAAGGGCGACGTCGTCAACGTCTATGCCGTTTTGACACAAAACGCACAGGATGTCGTCACCAACACCGACGGGTTCTATCTGCGCATCCAAGATCAAACTTGGATTGAGCTGGTGGAACGTCCCGTCGATCCTGCCGATGAATACACGCTGGCTGCTTGGGATCAGGGTACGGGCAACGAGTCCAACCAAATGCTGGCGTCGGGCGGTGCGTTCGCGTGGCGTTCCGTGGTTTCCACGGGCGACGCCGTCACCGACCAATATAAAGTCGAGGAGCCGCCCGAAGGGGTAGAGGTTCCGACCTACGCCTTTACGTCCAGCAAGTCGTCCATCAAGACCACGGGCTGGAATGCCGAGGGTCGTTACATCGAGTTCGCATTCTCAACCAAGGACTACACCGACATCAAGCTGTCGGCACGCGTTCGCTCCAGCAGTGCGGGCCCGCGCAACTTCAAAATGCAATACTCCTTTGACGGCGTAACCTTCACCGACATCGAGGGCGGCACGATTACCGTCATGCACAACGAGCTAAACGACACGCTGATGCAGCTGCTCAACCGCCGCGCCTTGCCCGCCTACCTTGCGGATCGGGACACGGTGTATCTGCGCTGGGTACTGGTCGATTTGATGCGCGCAGACAGCACGGGCGTCATTGGCTCCGTCGGCAGCTTCAATTTTACCGCCGTCCACATCTTGGGCACAAAGGTTGCCGACGCCATGGAGGTCACGGCATCGCCCGCAGCGGGCGAGGTGTCCATCAACACGACCGTGACGCTTACGGGCAGCGGCACAAACACCTACTACCGCCGCTATGTCGCGCCCACCTATGAAGAGGGCGAAGCACAGGGCGCGCTGGTCGATCTGACCGACGACAACTGGCTGTTGTACAGCGAGGAATCCAAGCCGTTGTTGGATGCGCTGCCCTATGTGCTGCAGGCGTACACCGAAACGGACGGGGTCAGAAGCCGCGTCTTCACCTTCGACTACACCCAAGCCAAGGTTGCGCCCATCAAATCGACGGCGTATACGGGCACGGTGCGCGCAGACACGCCCATCACCCTTTCCACAGAGACGGCAGGCGCCACCATTCACGCTTCCGTCACCCGCAATTACGGCACGGGGTCTGCACAAACGACCTCGCTTTCCGAAACGGACGCGCTGCATCTGACCTTTACAGAGGAATCGTTCCCCGTGCGCGTAGAGGCATACGGAACCAAGACGGGCTATGCAGATTCCGAGCTGCTGGTGCTGGACTACACCCTCAAGGTTGCGGGCGGTGAGAAGCTCTACTTTGGGCAAATCCATGGGCATACGTCGTTGAGCGACGGCGTGGGCACCATCGAGGATGCGTTCCGCTATGCAAAGAACACCGCGAAGAATGTCGATTATATCATCGTCACCGACCACTCCAACTACTTTGACAACGCCGCCACGTTGGGCACGATGGACGGAGCAAGCCTTGGCTACGACATCTCCTACGTCAACGACGCGGGCGATACGGTCAACATCAGCAAGTGGGAGCTGGGGCACCTGATGGCGGATCGGTACACCGATGCGACGTTCGTCGGCAACTACGGCTACGAAATGACGTGGACGGGGCAGTACGGGCATATGAACACCTACGCCACGGACGGATTCGTTTCGCGCAACAACGGCGTCTACACCATCCGCGACGGGCAGGGTCTGCAAAACTACTACAAGCTGTTGACCCAATACCCGCAGTCTATCTCCATGTTCAACCATCCGGGCACGACGTTCGGCACGTTTGACGACTTCGCGTACTATTCCGAAAGCTATGACGCCGTCATTGCCCTCATCGAAGTAGGCAACGGCGAAGGCGCCGTTTCGAGCGGCGGCTATTGGCCCAGCTACGAGCAGTACGACCGCGCGTTGAGCAAAGGTTGGCACTTGGCGCCCGCCAACAACCAAGACAACCACAAGGGTCGTTGGGGCGACGCGAACACCGCCCGCGACGTGGTTTGGACGAACGACTTTACGCAAAATGGCATCTACCAAGCCATGCGTGAGATGCGGCAGTACGCCACGGAGGACAACAACCTCGAAATTCTGTACTTCCTCAATGACGAACCGATGGGCACGGTGTTCGAGACGACGCCCAACGCGCTGCAATTCCACGTATCGGTCTTCGATCCCAACACGGGCGACAAGAACTTCAAGCTCTCCGTCATCGCGGACAACGGCGTGACGGTATACACCGAATCGGGCGTGATCGGCGCCGAAGCAAAGGTCTTCGACTTTACGCTCGAGCCCAATTACTCCTACTACTACATCCGCATCGACCAAGCGGACGGCGACATTGCCGTGACCGCACCCATCTGGGTGGGCGAAGTGCTCAAGCTGGGCGTCGCGTCCTTGACGGCGGACGTCAGCGTGCCCGTCACGAACGAGGCATTCGGGCTGAAGACCGCCTTGTTCAACAACGAAAGCGCACCGTTTGAGGTGACGCGAGTCGCGTACACGGTGGTGGGCAGCCCCGATCCGTTCTATGTGGACACCACACCGTTTACCGTAGCGGCAGGCGCAGAGATGATGCACGAAGCCACCTATACGTCCGCCACCTCCGGCGCGCTGACCATCCAAGTCGCCGTCACAGGCGTCTTTGAAGGCAGAAGCTGTACGTTCACCGCCACGTTGGAGACCAACGTGCGCAACGCGTCCGACGTGCTCACCATTGCGGTGGACGCGTCCCACGACAACGCCTACATCAGCGGCGATTCCGCGGCGCAGTACATGCGCCTCAAAGAGATTGCAGGGCTGTTTGACGCGAACGTCGTGCTGTTGGAAAACGGCATTTCTGAAGCCGCGCTGGACGGCGTCAGCCTGCTCATCATCACCGCGCCGTACGCGGGCTGGGGCGCAGCAAGCAAGGCGTATTCGACCGCCGAGGTTGCGGCAATCAAAGCGTATGCCAATGCGGGCGGCAACCTGTTCCTGTCGGGCAAGGCGGATCGCGGCAACGGCGCAAACAGCGGCAACGCCGCGCTCAACGCGCTGCTTGCGGCATTGGATTCCGATGTAACGCTTCGCAGCGACGTCGTGGTCGATACGCAGAACGCCACCGACGCTTCGTATCGCTTCTCGTTGGGCGAAAGTGCCTGCTACAACGCACAGTCGCGGTTCTTGGCGGGCGTGCTTGCCGAAAGCTCGCTTGCCTATGGCAGCTACGCGGGCGCATCGGTGCAAGCGGGCGCAAACGCCATCGTACTGGTGCACGGCAACGCCAACACGTTTGCCACATCGTATGCAAACCTCAACGCCGCCAAGCCGTATCTGCCCATCGACACGGGCAGCTACACGGTGCGCGGCACAAATACCGCCTTGGTCACGTCGGAAACCCTTGCGGGCGGCGGCTTCTTGGTCGTCAGCGGCATGGCGTTCTTCAACGATTACCAAATCCCCGAAACCGAGAACTTGGGGCAGGTGCAAAACGTCAACTACTACCTCACCCGCAACATCATACTTTCGTCCATCGCGGTTTCCACCATTCAAGAAGCGCGTGACGGCATGGAGGGCGCATGGTTCTGCGTGGAAGGGACGGTCACGACAAACGCCAGCGGCCACTCGGTCAACACGGCGTTCTTCGACAGCATCTACCTGCAGAATGAAACGGGCGGCATCAATCTGTTCCCCGTAAACGGTGCATACAGCGTGGGACAAACGCTTTGGGTCACGGGCTATCGCGGCGCGTACCAGGGCGACGCCCAGCTCAACGACGTCAGCGTTTACCTCATGGACGCAGTCGAAAAGCCGCTGTCGCCCACCAAGGTCTCCACGCGGGAATCCATGTCCAAAAAGAACGCGGGCAAGCTGGTGGTCATCGAGGGCGAAATCAAGTCGTTCTCGCTCAACGAAGGCGTATTGGAATACATCACCGTCAGCGATGGCAGCGGCGAGGCACGGGTGTTCCTCGACGGCTACATCACGTCGGATACCGCATACGATCTTGGCTGGATTGCCGTAGGCAAAGCGGTGCGCGTCGTGGGCGTCGCGTCCGTGGGGATGCATCCCGATGCAAGCGGCGTCGATCAGCTTTTGCCGCGGATTCGCGTGCGTGACCGCGCCGAGATTGTCCAAATCACGTCCTTCGAATCGGGCGCACTGCTGGGCGACGTCAACTGCGATACGACCGTCACGTCGGCGGACGCAGCGCTGCTGCTGCGCGCCATCGTGGGGCTGTCCGTGCTATCCGAACAAGGCAAGATCAACGCAGAAGTGTCGGGCGACACGGTTGTCACCACCGCCGACGCCGCGATGATTTTGCGCTACTGCGTCGGGCTCATCAAGGTCTTTCCCGCCGCATAAACAACACACGCATACAAAAAGCAGGCTCCGCGTGAGCCTGCTTTGCGGTTCTTGACGAATGGCGCAAGATGCGGTATGATGGGGCTGAAAAGAGGACGATATGAACAGAAAACTGATTCTCGCGGCGTCCATCCTGATGCTTTTGGCGACAGTCGCCTTTTGCATCGTCGGCGTCGTCAAAACGAATACAAAGTCCGTCTACGACAACTTCATCAACTACGGCAAGACGACGTTGACGGCGGTTTCCGCGCATCGAGACGCTTCTACGGGCGACTTTTTCCTCATCTACGCGTCAGAGGATGGCAAGTTCGTCTACCAAAAATCCTGCGACAGCAGCGATTACGACTCCTTCTTGGCGGAGGAAACCTTAGAAACGCAGCACTCGCGGATCACGCGGTACGTCTACACCTACGACGTCAACGGCGTTGCCATCGAGCCGGTGTTCTTGGACAGCGAGCCGTCCGAGGAGTCCATCATGAACACGGTCAGCAGCGCGACCAACATGGAAGGGCTGCGCTTCTTCCTGTTTTCGGGCGTGCTGCTGCTTGCCGCCGCCTATCTGTTCTACGTCTATCTGCAAAAGCGCAAAAAGAGCCAAGAACGGCGCGCAGCAAAGGAACGCACCAAAAATCAAGCATAAAAAAGCGGCGCCTCCCAAGTTCGGAAGGCGCCTCATTTTTCTTTAGTTGCGGGTCTTCAAGAACGCGGCAAGCTCCGCCGTGGTCGGGCCTGCACGTCCGCTCTTGCGGGAAACGCAGATTGCGCCCGCTGCGCACGCGTTGCGGTTGGCGGCAGCTTCCGAATCGCCCAACATCCGCGAGGCAATATAGCACGCGTCGTAGGCGTCGCCCGCGCCCACGGCGTCCACCACGGGCACCGAAAAGGCGGGACATTCGTCGCGCACGCCGTCGTGATAGATGGCTGCGCCGCGCTCGCCGTAGCGGGCAATGACCACCGTGCCGTTTGCCGCGAGCTTTCGTGCCGCCGCTTCGGGGTCGGGTTCCTCGGCAAGCAGCGTAATTTCGTCGTTTGCTGAGCCCAAGATTACGGAGCAATACTGCTTTGCTTCCATCAGATTGCGATAAAAGAACGGGTCGCCGATGGCTTCAATGCGCGCATTGACGTCCAGCGAAACGGGGATACCCTCGTCGCGGCAGCGCTTCATCAGCTTGAGCTGCACACTTGCCGCAGGGTCTTCGCGCAGCGTCATGCCCGTGGAATGCATCCAGCCAATGCGTTCCGTGATGTCACGCGGAATCTGCGATTCCAAGATGGCGTGTTGCGACGCGTTGCGCGGCGGACAGGCAAACGCGACGCGGTCGCCCGTTTTGTCGATGACCAGGATGACCAACAGCGTGGCAATTTCGCGGCTCAACCGCATCAGCGACGTATCGACGCCCAGCGCGTCCAATCCATCCTTCAGCATGTGCCCGTATCGGTCGTCGCCTGCGGTTCCGCAGAACATGGCAGGCACGCCCAGCTTCACAACGCCCGCCGTCGTGTTGCCGACGCTGCCACCGTGGGAAGCTTCCACCTCCAGCGCGGCGGTGGGAATTTGTTCGCCCGCTTTCACCCGCAGCGCGTTGCCGTAGGGAATAATCAAATCGGCGCAGATGTCGCCAAAGCATAGGACAGGCTTCATAAACCAAGCTCCTTTGCACAAGCCTTCGCGTTTTGCACAAACGCGGCGACCTGTTCAAGATTTTTGCGGGTACTGCCGTCGGGCAGCTTGTCGCTGGTGCGCGTAAAGGAATCGACGCCGTAGGGGCGCACGGTGCGGATGGCGTCCGCTACGTTGTCGGCGCCAAGCCCACCTGCCAAAATGACCTTGCACGGACTATCCTTAAGCGCATTTACAATCGCTTTGGAAAGCTGCCAATCGTGGACAAATCCTGCCGCGCCAATCCCGTCGATGGCGGGGGAGACGGAGTCCAAAATGAGCAAATCGCAGAAGGATGCAAGGGAAATCGCAAGCGGCAGCGCTTCGACGCCCGTCATGGGGATGGCTTGCAGGATGCGAAGATTGGGCTGCATCGCCCGCGCCTTTGCGGCGAAATCGGCGGTAGCGTAGTAGCCGTTGCCGCACACATGGATCACGTCGGGATGCAGCGCTTCGATGACGGGGTAGATTTCCGCATCGGCGCTTGCGACGGTTAGCGCAACCTTAGTCGCCTTGCCGTCGATGGCTTGAAAGATGGCAAGCCCCGTTTCCAGGGGAATGCCCGCAGGAATGGCGGCGTCGCCGACGGAACAGGCGATGCCGATGCAATCCGCACCGGCGCGCACGCAGCCGAGGGCCTCCTCAACGGTTTGAATAGAGTAGATTTGGGTAATCATTTGACGTAAGCCCGATCGATGTCGATGACGCAATAGTACTGCGGCGACAGGGCTTGCACTCCTTTCTGAATCATTTGTTTCAGCGCGTCGTCCTTGACGCGAAATTGGAACGGCGTCACCACATCGAAGATGAGGTTGGTGTGCGTGGGGCCGGGCACGATGCGAAAATCATGCATGGACAGCGACGGATCGATGGACTGCAGGACGTCCAAAACCTGCTTGTGCAGCGCCAAGGTCTTGGGGTCGTGGGTGGCGATGGGGTCCATGTGAATGGTGGCAACGCAGTCGAACTTCTCCATGAGGTGTTTTTCCACATTGTCGACAATATCATGCATTTCCAAAATATTGGCGTCCGCGGGCACTTCGGCGTGCAGCGAAAGAATCCGTCTGCCGGGGCCGTAATCGTGCACCATCAGATCGTGCACGCCGCTGATGCCCTCAAAGGAAAGCACTTCCTGCTCGATCTCTTGCACATATTCGGGATCGGGCGGCTGTCCAAGCAAGGGTTCCATCGTATCCTTTGCAGATCGCAGCCCGGTATACACGATAAACAACGACACCAAGATGCCGCTCCATGCATCCAGCTGCAGCCAAGCGGGCAGCACGAAAAACCGAGTAATGAGCGCCGAGATCAAAACGACGGAGGTGGCGACGGTGTCGGAGATGCTGTCGAACGCGTTCGCCTGCATGGTCGCAGAGCTGATCTTTTTGCCGATGCTGCGGTTGTACAAAAACATGTAGAGCTTGATGAGAATGGAAATGCAAAGGATGGCGATGGACAGCCAAAAATGCTGTGCGAATGCCGTCTCACCGCCATGTAAAATGACGTCAAGGGAATCGCGGAACAGCTGATACCCCATGATGAGTATGGCGACGGAGACAAATAGCCCCGCGATGTATTCGAAGCGGCCGTGCCCGTAGGGATGCTGCGGGTCGGGCTTTTTTTGCGCCAAGCGGAACCCGCACAGCGTGATGAGCGAGGAGCCGGCGTCGCTCAAGTTGTTGAACGCATCGGCGGCGATGGACACGGATTTGGTCAACGTGCCCGCCAAATATTTGAGCGCAAACAGCAAAATATTGAACCCAATGCCCACGATCCCCGTCAGCGTGCCATACGCGCTCCGAACGGCGGCATTGTGATAGTTTTTGTTGTCCTTGATGAACCATTTTGCGAGAAGCGAAATCATACGTCCTCCAATTTCGTTCTATTATACCATACACGATTCGGGGACGCAATGGTGAGAAATAAGGTGTTTTCTTTTGCGGGGAAGTATGCTATACTGAATATAGTAAAGGAGGTGTCCCTATGTCAGGCGTGTTTGGCCCCCTGTGGCTTCCTTGCCTCATCTGCTTTTGCATCGGTGCGATATTGTTTGTAACCGAGCTGTTTTTGCCGGGCTTTGGCGTGGCAGGCATTGGCGGATTTCTGTGCTTTGCCGCTGTCATCGCCATGCAGTTCTTTACCAACAGCAGCATGCTGACGGCAAGCATCGTATCGCTTGTGACCATTGCCATCATGATTGCGCTGTTCGTCATCTTCATGCAATCCATGAAGCACGGGCTGCTGTTCCGTTCCCCAATCGTACTCAAAGACAAAGTCGAAAGCGTATCCTCCCCGATTGCCCAAGAGAATGGGCTTATCGGCAAATCGGGCGTCACGGTGACGCCGCTGCGGCCGTGCGGCACCGCCCTCATCGAAGGCAAGCGCTATACGGTGCGTACCGACGCGACCTTTGTCGAACAAGGCAAAACCGTCACCGTCACCGCAGTGGACGGTTTGAACATCGTCGTCGCATGAAATACTGTAAAAAGTGCGGCGTCTTGTACACCACGGACGTCTGCCCGAAGTGTGGCGTTCTCATGCCTGAGGAGGAGGCGCCGCAGCAGGCAGATCCCAAACAGGTCAAGCGGCAATGGATTGGGCTGCTCATTGGCATTCCGTGCGCCATTCTGCTGATTCTTTCGGTCATTACCCTGTTCCACACGTTTGTCAACTAATCAATTAGGAGGTCTCTTATGTTACAACAAATGCTTCTTGCGTTGGCACGCACCACGGCGGAAGATCCGGGCACATCCATTTGGGTCATCCTGCTGTGCATCGCCGCAGCCATCATCCTGCTGATTGTCTTCTTCACCTTCGTCCCGTTGGGGCTGTGGATTTCCGCAAGCGCCAGCGGCGTTCGGATTGGGCTGTTCCAGCTCGTCGGGATGCGCATCCGCAAGGTCAACGCCGCGGACATCGTCAATCCCATGATCAAAGCCACCAAAGCGGGTCTTGACCTTCCGATGAACAAGCTCGAAGCGCACTATCTTGCCCGCGGCGGCAGAGTCAATGGCAAGGCAAGCGTCAATCGCGTGGTAGACGCTTTGATCGCGGCGCAGCGCGCAGGCATCCCGCTCGATTTCGAACGCTCCTGCGCCATCGACTTGGCAGGACGTGACGTGCTGAACGCCGTCCAAATGAGCGTCAACCCGAAGGTCATCGAAACGCCCGTCATCGCGGCGGTCGCCATGGACGGCATCGAGCTGCGCGCCAAGGCAAAGGTCACCGTTCGCGCCAACATCGACCGCTTGGTCGGCGGCGCAGGCGAAGAAACGGTCATCGCCCGTGTCGGCGAAGGCATCGTCACCACGGTTGGTTCCGCCGCCAGCCACAAGGACGTTCTGGAGAACCCCGATTCCATTTCCCGCACGGTCTTGGCAAAGGGCTTGGATGCAGGCACCGCATTCGAGATTCTGTCCATCGACATCGCCGACATCGACGTCGGACGTAACGTCGGCGCACAGCTGCAAATCGACCAAGCCGAGGCCGACAAGCGCATCGCGCAAGCCAAGGCAGAGGAGCGCCGCGCCATGGCAGTCGCGCAGGAGCAAGAGAACATCGCCGAAGTACAGGGGATGCGCGCCCGCGTGATCGAGGCAGAGGCAGAAGTGCCGCGTGCCATCGCAACCGCGTTCCGTGACGGAAAGCTGGGCGTCATGGATTACTACAACATGAAGAACGTCATTTCCGACACCGAGATGCGCACCGCAATCGGCAAGTCCGCGGCGCCGCAGTCCGACGCGAAAGGAAAATAAACTATGGGCTTCACACTTCTGTTCGGAATCTTTGTCCTCGGCATCTCAGTCGTCTCGATTGCGTTGCGGAACAAAGCGCGCAGAGAGGCGGAAGCACAACGCATCAGACAAGAAGAGGATGCTGCACGGGCGTCAGAAGCAGATCCAACGCCCGTGCGGTACGCATCGCGCCCAACCGCAGCGACGGAGCAAACGACGGCAGCGTCTGCCGATGCGACCCCGTCCGCCCGCGCCACCGTACCCGCCTACTCGGCACGGCCTTCTTCCAAGGCGGCGCCCAAGGGGAACGCCGCAGCGCAAAAGTACGCGCTGCGCACCGAGCCGATTCGTTCGGCGGTGCAGCCATCGCACCTTGCGGATGCCCTGCTCGCCGAAGAAGAAGAGGGCGGCGGCACGATTCCCGCATTGCGTTTTTCGGGTGACGAAGCGTTGCGCGGCTTGTTGTATGCCGAAGTGTTTGGCAAGCCGAAAGCGTTCAGGTAATATGCACAAAAGGTCCATCGCAATCGTATTCACCACATCTGTCCTATTGGCCGTACTGTGTTATTTGTACGGCCTTTGGCTGTTCTATGCGCCGCCAACCGATTGGATGACGGCGGTGACGGTGTCGTTGTGCGCGATTCCGATTGCGTGGGCGGTCGTTCGGCTGATCCCGCATCTGCTTTCGTTTTTGTCGGGTGAGGACGAGCCGCACTTGGCGCAAAGCGGTGCGCGCACCTACCGCCGATGCGGCACGCGCGAGCTGTTCAAGCTCGTTTTGCTTGTGATGGCGCTGCGCCTCATCGAGATGGCGGTGGGCTATCTCATCCACTTCCATGTGTACGGATACACCGACACCTTCTTCCAAGTCCAAAAGATGTGGCTGTCCAACGGCGCGCTGCTGTTTGGCAGAGCGCGCGGCTTTTATATGCAGGTGCTGCTGTGGATGTTCTGCTATTTTAGCGGCGCCTGCGCGGCGGCAGCGCTGTACTACCTCATTCTGGTCGATTTCAATCGAAGCACGGCGCGCCGAGCGGTTCGATATCTGTTCTTTTTGCCCGCCGCCTGCATGCTGATGAAAACGTCCATGCAGCCCGTGTTCCTGCTGTGCAGCGTCCTATGCCTGCTGTTCATGCGCAAGCGCTATTTCCCCATTGCCAACCTGTTCGCCATGCTTGCGGCGATCGCACATCCCTTTGGCTGCCTGCTGTTCGTCCCAATTTGCGTCGAATTTGTTCAGGTGCTCATCGCCAATGCCCATGCGCACAAAGAGATGGGGAAGGGCTATGTGGGCAAGCAGGTGGGCAACGGAATCTCGTTTTTGCTCATCCCTGCGGGCGTCGGCATTGTGCTGTTGTACAGCCTGCTGCGCTACGGCGACTTCACGCACATCTACGCGGCGTATGGCTATGCGCTGTCCAATCCGTTCACGACCGTCGCCACGTTCCTGCATCGCTTTGTTGCATCGCCGTTTGCGCTCGGCGGATTCTTAGCCAACGTGCTGTTTCCGCTGTTGTACCTGTTCGGCGTCGCGGCGGTCACGGTCTTGGCGGTGGGACGCATCCGCACGTCGTATGTGCTGTATCTGCTGCTGTTTTTCCTCGCCGCGCTGTGTACGGGCGATTTATGCAAGTTGCCGGGGCTTTTGACCATGTGCGCGGTGCTGCCCGTCACGATGGCGTCGCTGACAAAGCGGCGATGGGTGGACGTTCTGCTGCTGATTGGCTGCGGCGTGCTTTGGTTTGTCTATTTGGGACTGTTTATTTCGGGAACGATGGGAACGCCGCTATGAGTTTACTCAATCTGTATCTGACCTTTCTCAAAATCGGTTCGCTGATGATTGGCGGGGGATATTCCATGCTCCCGCTTCTCATTCGTGAGCTTGTAGAACGCAAGAAAATCGTCACGGAGGACGAGCTGACCGACTATATGGCGGTCTCGCAGTGCACACCGGGCGTCATTGCCATCAACACGGCGACGTTCATCGGCTATCGGGTCAAGAAGACGGCGGGCGCCATCATCGCCACGCTGGGCGTCATCACGGTTCCGATGATTCTGATTGTGTGCATCTCCGCGCTGCTCACCAACTTTGCCCACATCCAAATCGTGCAGTACATCTTCATGGGCGTGCGCATCGCCGTGTGTGCGCTGATTGCCGCGGCGGTGTGGAAGCTGTTCAAAAAATCCGTCACCGATCTGCCCTCGGCGCTGCTGTTTGCAGCCGCATTCTTGTTCATCACCATCGCCGACGTTTCGCCCGTGTTCATCGTATTGGGCACCGCCATCGTCGGGCTCGCATGGGGGAGGAGCAAGCAATGCTGACCGATCTGCTCTTGCTGTTCTACGAATTCTTCAAAGCGGGGCTGTTCGCCGTGGGCGGCGGGCTGGCAACGGTGCCGTTCATTCGAGAGATGGGCGCCACCTACGGCTGGATTACCGAAGCGCAGCTTGCGGACATCATCGCGGTCGCGGAATCCACGCCCGGCCCCATCGGCGTCAACGCGGCGACGTACGTCGGGTTCACGGTCGCGGGCATTCCGGGCGCCATCTTTGCCACGATCGGGCTGGTCACGCCGTCCGTCATCATCATCGTGCTGATTGCAAAGGCAATCGACAAGTATTACACCTCGCATACGGTACAATCGCTGTTTTCGGGCTTGCGCCCTGCGGCGGTCGGGCTCATCACGGCGGCAGGCTTTTCGCTGCTGCTGGTGGCGCTCAATATCAAGGCAGACTTTGTGGGCTTTTCCTTCGCGGCAGATTACAGCACGCTGGTGCGCGTGGGACTGTTTGCGATTTTCTTGTTCTTCACATTTTGGAAGAAGACGCAAAAGATTCATCCGCTGTTCTTCATTCTGGCGGGCGGTGCGTGCGGCGCATTGCTTGGGGTTCTCGGATTGTTTTAGGTTGACAAATCCCAATTCGGATGTAAAATAAGAGAGCCAAGCGATTGTGGTGGAACGGCATACACAGCGGACTTAAAATCCGCCGGGGAAACCTTGCGGGTTCAAATCCCGCCAATCGCACCAGCCCCCCGCACCGCGGGGGGCTAATTTGATGGAAGGGATTTGAAGACTCGGCAGATGCTCTGCATTTGCAAAATTGCCGCAGTGCTCGTCGGCTCGGACTTCGCTTTACTTACGGCTCTTTCTGCGGAAAGCGCCGTTCGCTGCTCCGTCGCGCCTCCTCTCCGCAAAAGGTCACGCTCGCTTCGGCTGTTCGGTTGTAAACGCCCTCACGACGCCTTACGCTTCGCTGCCAACCTTTTGCGGAAACACCCGTGTACACGTTATTCGTGGAAGGTGATGCAAAGCGCCCGATTGTCATCCTGAGCTTTAGCGAAGGATCTCGAACGCAAACGGGAGATTCTTCGGCACTTCGTGCCTCGGAATGACCAGGGGGCAAAACCTTTCACCCTTCACTCCCCAACATTCCGCAAATGTAACGCAACAATGTTGCTGTTCGGTTGTAAACGCCCTCACTCGTCGGCGCGGACTGCACTTCGCTCGCAACGGCTTCTTCGGCTTCGCCTCATTCGCATTGCTCGCCCGTTCCGTCGCGCCTCCTCTCCGCAAAAGGTCACGCTCGCCTCGGCAACGCCCTTCTTGACGTGGGCGTTACGACTACGCTTCGTACCAACCTTTTGCGGGAATACCCGTGTACACGTTTTGGGGGAAGGAACGTTTGCGGCGCTGCCAACCTTTTGCGGGAAAACCCGTGTACACGTTTTGGGGGAAGGAACGTTTGCGGCGCTGCCAACCTTTTGCG
>CAYRQM010000017.1:0-38160 GCA_964426415.1 uncultured Christensenella sp. | reverse complement strand
TCCCCCTACACGCAATCCTCCCTCACTTTTACCCGGAACTATTTTACACCAACGACGTGGTTTTCTTTCTGTATGCACCTTGCAACCATGCGCGGGGCGTGGTAAAATGGACACAAGGAAGCCGCCATGCGGTGGTGATTTTGGGAGGTACCTATGCTGTACGAATATCGACTGCAAACGCCCAAGGAAGGGTTTATTGACATCACGGAGCAGGTGCGGGACGCGTGCCTGCAAAGCGGCGTGTTCGATGGAATGCTGACCGTATACTGTCCGCACACGACGGCGGGCGTCACCATCAATGAAAACACCGATCCGGATGTGGTGCGGGATTTGCTGCTTGCCTTGGACAAGACGTATCCCGATCGCCCCGAATTTTGTCATGCGGAGGGCAACAGCGCCGCGCACCTGAAAGCAAGCGTGATCGGCAGCAGCGTCACCGTGATGATCGACGACGGCAAGCCTGTGCTGGGCACTTGGCAGGGCGTCTACTTCACCGAATTTGACGGGCCGCGCACCCGCCGATTCACCGTCAAAGTGATTGGATCGGGTCGAAACGCATGAAGTACGTCATATTGGGCAAAACGGGCCTGCGCGTTTCCCGCATCGGGTTCGGCGGCATCCCCATTCAGCGTGCCACCGCCGAAACGGCAATCAAGCTGGTGGATGCGCTTTTGGACGCAGGCGTCAACTACATCGACACGGCACGCGGCTACACGGTGAGCGAAGCCTTTCTTGGCGCGGCGTTGGAGGGCAGGCGTGCGCGCTTCGTCCTTGCCACCAAGTCCATGGCGCGTACCTGTGCCGCCATGGCAGCCGACATCGAAACCAGCCGAACGGAGCTGCGCACCGACTATATCGACCTGTACCAAATCCACAATGCCACCGTGCAGGATTTGGACACGATCTGTGCCGAGGACGGCGCGCTCAAGGCGCTGCTTGCCGCCCGCGACGCCGGCAAAATTGGGCATATCGGCGTGACGGTACACACCAAGGAAGCCTTTGAAAAGGCGCTGACGTTCGACTGGGTGGAGACGCTGATGTTCCCGTACAACATTGTGGAAACCCAAGGCGAGGCGGCGATTGCCGCCTGCAAGGCGCGCAACATCGGCTTTATCTGCATGAAGCCTTTGGCGGGCGGCGCCATCGACGACGCCAAGCTGGCGCTGAAATTCGTCCTCCAAAACGACGCCGTTTCCGTTGCCATTCCCGGCATGTACACCACCGACGAAATCGCCGAAAACGTCTCCGTATTGGACGATCTTCGCCCCTATACCGAAGCCGAGTTGGCGGGTCTTGCCCGCATCCGCGGCATGCTGAACCATGCGTTTTGCCGTCGCTGCGGCTACTGCGCGCCCTGCACGGTTGGCATCAACATTCCCGTGCTGTTCACGTTCGACGGCTACCTCTCCCGCTACGGGTTGGAGGACTGGGCACGCGGACGGTACGCCGCCATGCCCCACAAAGCGGGCGATTGCATTGAATGCGGCGTGTGTGAAACGCGCTGCCCCTACCAACTCCCCATCCGACAGATGCTCAAACAAGTCAGAAAGGACTTTTCCGAATGAAAGCCTACGAACGTCTCCTCAACTATGTCGCAGTACATACCACCAGCGACGAAGAAAGCACCTCCACCCCCACCACCATGCGGCAGTTCGATCTGGCGCGGCGCTTGGTGGAGGAGCTGCAAGGGCTCGGCGTTTCCGACGCCGAAGTGGACGACAAATGCTACGTTTACGGTTCTCTGCCTGCCACCAAGGGCTATGAAGCCGCCACGCGGTTGGGTCTGATCGCGCATATGGACACCGCGCCCGATTTTTGCGGCGCAAACGTCAAGCCGCGCCTCATTCCCCAATACGACGGCAGCGATCTCCCGTTGGGCACAAGCGGCCGCACGCTGACCGCAAAGCAGTTCCCGCATCTGAAGACGCTGGTGGGGCGCACGCTGCTGGTCACCGACGGCACGACGCTGTTGGGCGCGGACGACAAGGCGGGCATCGCCGAAATCATGACGGTGCTGGAGCGCATCCAAGCCGAAAGCATTCCCCACGGCAAGCTGTCCGTATGCTTTACGCCCGACGAGGAAGTCGGCAGCGGTGCCGACCACTTTGACGTAGCGCGCTTTGGCGCCGATTTTGCCTACACCTGCGACGGCGACGCCGAAAACGAAATTGAATATGAAAACTTTAATGCGGCGGAAGCGGTCTTTACCGTCAAGGGGTTCAACGTCCATCCCGGCGACGCCAAGGACGTGATGATCAACGCGCTGCTCCTTTGCGCCGAGATCAATGGCATGCTGCCATCCGCCGAAACGCCGCGTGAAACGGAAGGCTATGAAGGCTTTTATCACATGACAAAGCTTGGCGGCACGACGGAAGCGGCGCGGCTGGAATACATCGTGCGCGACCACAGCGCGGCATGCTTTGAAGGGCGGCTTTGCACCCTGCGGCACATCGAGCGCCGCATGAACGCCAAGTACGGTGCGGGCACCGTGACGCTTGCGCTCAAGGAGCAATATCGCAACATGAAAGAGAAGATCGAGCCGTGCATGCACCTCATCGACAACGCCCGACGCGCCATGAAGCTTGCCGGCGTGACGCCTTGCGTCAAGCCGATTCGCGGCGGCACGGACGGTGCGCGGCTTTCCTTCATGGGGCTGCCCTGCCCCAATCTTGGCACGGGCGGCTACGCGTACCACGGCCCCTACGAGCATATCACCGTGGAGGGCATGGACGTTTGCGTCGATACGCTGTGCAACTTGGTCGCCCTGTACCGCGACCGCACCTAACAAAACGAAAAAGGGCTACCGCAAGACAGCCCGTGTTTTTTTGCAAAAGCGCCTATGTGCGCTTTTTGTATTTTGGGGTAAGCCAGCTTGGGTAGGCGCGCATACGGGCGTTTGCCTCATACATTTCGCTGATGCCCAAAAGAAACTCGCCGCTGGGCGTCCATTTGTGCTGTTTGGGAACGCCTGCTGAATCGTGCAGAATGAGCCGATACCGTTCGACGGCGGCGCGCACGGCATCCTCCCAAGAATAGTACAGCGTGTCCATGGCGCGTGCGCCCATGTTGCGCATCTCGCTGCGGTGGGTGGTGGCAAGCAGCAGCGTGTTCGCCAGCGCGTCGTCGGTCTCTGCAATGAGAATGCCCGTCTTGCCGTCCTCTACGCCCTCCGCGGCACAGCTGTCGTCGATGAGGACGCTTGCCAGCCCGCTTGCCGCCGCTTCACGCACCACCAGCCCGTTGGTGTCGAACGTGGACGGGAACAGGAACAGATCGCACGCGCCGTAGATGGCGCGCAGCTTGTCGCGGTCGTGGATGGCGCCCGTAAAGATGCAGCTTTTGCCGAGCGCAAGCTCTTTGGCGTAGGCTTCGACCTCGTCGCGGTCGCCGCCGTCGCCCACAAAGACCATGCAAAACCCTTTTTCCTGCATTTTGAGCTTTTTGCAGGCGTCCAAGATGAGCCGAAGCCCCTTGTACCACATGAGCCGCCCCACAAACAGGAACGTGGGGACGCTTTTCTTGAGCCCGTATTCCTTGCGCACCGCCTCGATGGCGGCGTCGTCGGCACGCCCCTTCGGCACGTCTACGCCGTTTCGCATCACCGTATAGTCGCCGTTGTAGCCGATGGAGCGCAGGTTCTTCCCCGCCCCTTCGCTGACGACCCAAACGTCGTCACACGCCTCGATGTTGTCCACAATGAAGCGCAGCGCGCGCTCCTGCACCAGCTTCAGCCGCACCGCGTTGCGCACGTCGATGTCGTATTTGGTGTGATAGGTGAACACCAGCGGCACGTTGAGCGACTCGCGCAAAATGCGCCCCATCATCGCCGTCACGAACGGGCAATGGACGTGTAAAAGGTCGATGGGCAGCTGCGTCACGCGGTCGATCGTCTTTTCGTCGAACGGGTACCCCGTGCGATACCCCACCCATTTGGTGGTGTTGAAGCTGACCGTGCGAATGACCTCGTATGGGTATTTGGAATCGTCTGTGTGGGGATATGCGGGCGTGACCACCGTCGCTCTGCCGTATTCCCGCGTCAGAATGTCGGCGTAATTTTTGACCACGTTGGCAACGCCGTCGATTTGCGGCGGAAACGAATCGTTTAACAGACCGACGTGCAGCTCGTCCATGTGCGTCCTCCCATGCTTGTTACCGCCATTATAACAGATTGGAAAAAACTTGCAAGCCTATTGTATATCATTCGTGCCAATTTGCATAAAAATACCCCCTGCGTTGTGCGCGCAAGGGGCGTTGTCTGTCGATTAGGAAGGGTCGCGCACGACGCCGATGAACAAAGTCGAGCCGTCGCGGGCTTCGATGGCGAACAGGAACGGGCGATTCAAGATCACGGACAGCGCAGGACGTTCCACAGGCATAACGCTCGTTGCGCGATTGGAAATCATGGTGTATGCCGCCGCCTCTACGCCGTTCTCATCCACGGCGATGTGGGTTTCTTGTACCACGGTATCCACCGCGCTTGGGATGTCGGAAATGCCCGAAAAGTCTGCCCCGTCGCCAAACGCCGTGGTCACGCCCATGCGCTGCAGCACGGCGGGCAGATCGTAACGCGCATCAAAGGAGAACTTGGGCAGCTTGAAGGTGACGTCGTAGCGGCCGTCGATGCCGTCGCAAAGCAAATGCTCGATGGCGCCGTCTCCCGCCAGCATAGCGGAAAGGTCGAACCCTTCGTCGGGCAGCACGAACGTCATGGAGCCCACCGCCGCAAGGTTCACGGTGAGGCGCACATAGCCGTCGCCCACCGTCGCCGCATAATCGCTGAATCCGCGCTGCATAAAATCAACCTGCACGGTGCTGCCGTCCGCCTTGGTGAACGTGTCGCTTGCGGTGTTTTGCGGATTGAACTCGTTGTCCCATGCGTCCTTGAGGTAGATGGTGTTGACGAGCGCCATGACCGTATTGGCAGAGAACTGCAAGGTGCCGGGCGCGGGCGCGATGGCGCCGCGGGTGTATTTTGCAATCCAATCCGCGATCTTTTGCGATGCTTCGCTGCCTCCGAAATCGACCGAAGCCGCCGCCGCATGATAGCGCTCCGCCAGATTTTCGGTGAACGTATCGTGGAACGTGCCGTCAAACCGCTTTGCAAGCCACAGGGAATTGTGGGTGTCCAGTACGCTGTATTGCGTATCGTAGGTGAAATCCGCCAGCATGCCCGCACAGTTTTGCCGCAGCGTGTCCAAATCGGGCACGCCCAAAAGCGTCAGCAGCTCTTGCCGCGTCTGCCCCTGCGCCCCTTCGCACAGCATCGCCAACGCGAAGTACAGGCTGTAGGGGGAACAGTTTTCGTTCGTGTCGCCCGTCAGCAGCTGCGCTGCCAAGGCGTAGGCATAGGTGTTGTAAGCGTTCACATCGCGTTCCTCCGTTTGACCGGTTTGTTCCGTCGTCTTCGGCGTCGGCGTGGTCATGGGTTCTTTGGTGGTTTTGTCTTTCTCTAAATTCTTTTGATGCTCCGCCGTCGGCGTTGCCGTTGCGTCCTCTGTGGGCGCATCGGTAAAGGCGCGCGCATTTTTTGCAACATAGTTGGGATTGGGCGTACTGCACGCCACCGCGCCAAGCACGAGAATCCCGCAAAGGATCGCGCAAATCAATCGTTTCATGGCAAAAAGCTCCTTTCGCTTTTGTAACTAACACCGCGTTTGGTCAATTTTGGTTGCAAAAGGGGTCGCAGTCCGACGCCACCGCGCCATACAAGGCGTCGCAGCGGGCAGAAACGTCCCGTACAAGCGCCTGCCCTTTTTGGTACGCCGCTTCTACAAACGACGCGTCGCGGATGGCGCCCAGATTGATGCACACGTTGAGCCATGCGCCCCGCGCACCCGCCTGCAGCGCGGCGGCGCCCACGCCCAGATCGCTGATGCAGTTGGGGTTGACCTTGCCATAGAGCTGTTCCAACACCACGGCGGCGTCGCGGCACAGTCCCAGCACCGCAAGCGGCGCTTCGGTGGCAGCTTTGGTTGCCGTTTCGACGGCATCGCGGCGAATCGCCTTTTGCGCGTCGGTTTCTTTGGGAAGCGCCAGCGCGTCCATCAGCACGTTGAATGCGGCGGTGTCAGCGTCGATTTGTTGCAGCAGCGCATGGCAAAGGGGCATTCCGCTTTGCAAATTGGCTTCGGCTTGTTCCCACAGCGCGGCGTATTTCTTTTTGCCGATGGTGAGGTTTGCCGTCATCATGCCCAGCGCGGCGCCCGTGGCGCCCAACAGTGCGGACGCGGAGCCTCCGCCCGGCGCGGGCGCTTTGCTTGCAAGCAGGTCGAGAAATGTGGCAAGATCCAAGGAGGTCAGTTGTTCCATAGCGTTCCTTTCTTGATGACCGCGGCGGCGCGATTCGTGCCGTAACGGTACAAAAGCTGATCGAGGTTGTCGGCGTCCCAAATGACCAAGTCCGCCTGCTTGCCCGCTTCCACCGTGCCGAGCCGTTCGGCAAGACCGATGGCTGCCGCGCCGTTGAGCGTCGCGCCGCACAGCGCCTGCTCGCAGGTCAGCCCGCCATACAGGCACGATACGGTCATGGCAAAGGGCAGGGACAGGTTGGGCGTGGAGCCCGGATTGAAATCGGTTGCCACCGCCACGGGCACGCCCGCCCGCACCATGTCGGGGAAGCGTCCGTACGGTTTTTTGAGATAGAAGGAGGTGGCAGGCAGCATCACGGCGATTTGCCCGCCCGCCCGCAGCGCGGCAATGCCCGCATCGCCCGTTTCGGAAAGATGGTCGCAGCTGATGGCGCCCACGTCGCGTGCCGTGTCCGTTCCGCCGATGCAGCGGATCTCGTCCGCGTGGAGCTTGGGCGTCAGCCCGTGCGCCTTGCCGCAAAGCAGGATGCGCTTTGCCTGTTCGGCGGAAAAAACGCCCTCGTCGCAGAACACGTCGCAAAATGTGGCAAGCCCGCTTTCTGCAATGCGCGGCAAAATCGTGTCGCACAGCGCATCGACATAAGCGTTTGCCGTATATTCGGGTGCGAAGGCGTGCGCACCCAAGAAGGTGGAGACCAGATCGGAATTTAGCGCCCTGAGCTTTTGCGCCACCGCAAGCTGCTTGTACTCCGTCTCGTAATCCAGCCCGTACCCGCTCTTTGCCTCCAGTGCCGTCGTGCCGCTGCGCATCATCTCGAACAGCAGCGCTTGCGCCTTTTGGTACAGCGTATCAAAGGACGCCGCACGGGTGACCCGCACGGTGGAAAGGATGCCGCCGCCCGCCTTGAGGATGTCAAGGTAGCCCACGCCCTTGCGCTTTAAGGCAAACTCGCGCTCTCGCCAGCCGCCGAACACCAAATGGGTGTGGCAGTCCACCAACCCTGCCGTGACCAAGCGTCCCGCAGCGTTCAGCCGCTCCGCCGCGCCCAAATAGTCGCCCTGCCCCACCGACACAATCGTATCGCCTTCCCAAGCGACGTATGCATCCGTGCGCCGTTCGACCGTTTGCGCATCGCCCGCAGCCGCCGCCGTGCCGTGCGCCGTGGCAAGTTCGCCGATGTGTTCGATGACCTTCACAGAAGTTGATTCTCCAATACTTGTTTTTGTCCGTCAAACTGCTCGATTTGCAGGTAGTACTCCGCCGAATCGCACAGCGCCTGCATGGGAACCAGTCCGATGATTTCGGTACCCACCACCTGCACGCCGTAGCGCGCCGCCTCGAACCGCACCAGCTCCAGCACGCGGTACAGCGGCGTTTGGTGAAAGTCGCACATGTTGATGGTGACCTGCGCCAGATTGCGCTCCTCCAGCATGACGCCCAGCGCCTTGACCGCCTTCAGACCGCCGCTCGATTCGCGGATGATCTTGGCGATGTTGGACGCGATGGGCACGTCGGATGTGGACAGATTGATGTTGAACGCCACCAACGGCTGCCGTGCGCCGACCGCGACCACGCCCGCAGAAGGATGGATGCGGTTGCCGCCAAAGTCGGGATGCCATTTTTCTTTTTTGACCTTTTCCGCCATGCCCTCGAACTGCCCTTTGCGGATTGCCGCAAGGTTCTTGCGATGGGGCGCCGTGGCGCTCTCCTCATAGAGGAACACGGGGATGTCCAGCTCGTCCGCGATGCGCTTGCCAAGCGCCACGGAATGGGTGACGCATTCGTCCATTTGCATGTTGCGAATCGGCACAAAGGGGATCACGTCCACCGCGCCCATGCGCGGATGCTCGCCCGCATGGACGCGCAAATCGATGAGATCCCGCGCCGCTTTCGCCACGCGAAACGCCGCTTCGGAAACTTGTTCGGGCGCGCCCAGAAACGTGATGACGGTGCGGTTGTGGCTGGCGTCCGACGCGGCGTCCAACAGCGTGACGCCCTCCGTATGACGCACCTCGTCCAGAATTTGCCCAATTACGTCTTGGTTTCTGCCCTCGCTGATGTTGGGGATACATTCCATGAGCTGCTGCATGTTATTCTCCTTTTCGGTGCTGCACCGTTTGTTTGATGAGCGCTTCGTCCGCCAGATACGGAATGGTGATGGTGTCGGTCTCGGCGTTTGCCGCGTTGTACGCAAGGCACGTTTCGATGGCGTTGGGGTTGCGTGCCCAAGCGCGCCGCGCCACGCCGCCCATGACGTCCCACGGCATTGCCGTCTTGAGAATGGCGTCGACCCGTTTGCTGCCGTCCAGCACCATGCCAAAGCCGCCGTTGATTGCCTTGCCCACGCCGACGCCGCCGCCGTTGTGCAGCGAGACCAAGCTCATGCCGCGTGCGCAGTTGCCCGCAAAGCACTGGGTCGCCATGTCCGCCATGATGTTGGAGCCGTCCTTGATGTTGCTGGTTTCGCGGAACGGCGAATCCGTGCCGCCCGTATCGTGATGATCCCTTCCCAGCATGACGGGGCCGATCTCGCCGCTGCGCACCATTTCGTTGAAGCGCAGCGCGATCTGCAAACGCCCTTCCGCGTCTTGATAGAGGATGCGCGCTTGGGTGCCCACCACCATGCGATTTTTCTTGGCGTCGCGCAGCCAAACCCAGTTGTCGCGGTCTTGGTAGCGGCGGTTCGGGTCGATGCAGTCCATGGCGGCTTGATCGGTTTTGTCCAAATCTTCGGATTTGCCCGACAGGCACACCCAGCGGAACGGGCCATAGCCGTAATCGAACAGCTGCGGCCCCAAAATGTCTTCGACATAGGACGGGAAGACGAAGCCGTCCTTCTCGTCGTGTCCGTTTTTGCAGACCGACGGCACGCCCGCATCGAACACCGCCTTCAAAAAGCTGTTGCCGTAATCGAAGAAGTAGGTGCCGCGTTGGGACAGCGTCACGATATGGGCGTAGTGCTGCCGCAGCGAATCGTCCACGGCGCGGCGGAAGCCTTCTTCATCGGTGGCAAGCATTTCGGTGCGCTGCGCGTAGGTCATGCCCACGGGGCAGTAGCCGCCCTCGTACACCGCATGGCAGGAGGTTTGATCGCTGAGCAAATCGACATGGATGTTCTTTTGGATGAGGGTTGCCAGCAGATCGACCACGTTGCCGTGGTAGGCGATGGCAAGCGGCGTCCCCGCTGCCTGCGCTTCCTTTGCCCAAGCCACACAGGTGTCTGCGTCGTCGGACACGCGGCTGACCCAGCCCTGCCGATAGCGGGTTTCGATGCGGCTATAGTCCACCTCCGCCAAAATCGCCACCGCGCCTGCAATCTCCGCCGCCTTGCCCTGCGCGCCGCTCATGCCGCCCAGCCCTGCCGAGACGAACAAGCGACCCTTGAGGTCTTGATCCTTGGGGATGCCGAGCTTCAGCCGTCCCGCGTTCAGCAGCGTATTGAACGTGCCATGCACGATGCCTTGCGGGCCAATGTACATCCAGCCGCCCGCCGTCATTTGTCCGTAGTTGGCGACGCCCATGGCGGTGGCGCGGGCAAAGTCCTTGGGGTTGTCGAACATGCCCACCATCAAGCCGTTGGTGAGGATGACCCGCGGCGACAGCTCCGTGGAACGGAATACGCCCACGGGATGTCCCGACTCGATGACCAGCGTTTGGTCGCGCCGCAGCGATTTCAGGTACTGTTGAATCAGCCGATACTGCATCCAGTTTTGGCAGACCTGTCCCGTTTCGCCGTAGGTCACCAGCTCGTACGGGTACAGCGCCACTTCGAAATCGCAGTTGTTGTCCATCATCAGTTGGAATGCGCGTCCTTCCAAGCAGGCGCCTTGGTAGTCGTCGATGGGGCGACCCCAGATGCGGCCTTCGGGACGGAAGCGATAGCCGTAGATGCGGCCTCTCGTCTCCAATTCGTCCATGAATTCGGGCGCAAGCGCGGCATGGAATTGCGTCGGGATATAGCGCAGCGCATTTTTGAGCGCCGTTTCCCGATCGGTCTCTGACAGCACCGCGTCACGCTTGGGCGCACGGCGCACGCCTTCTTGAAACTTGGGATACGGGGGAAGCGCCGTCATTTGCAGTACACAGTCCATATTGCCTCCTAATGAAAGTCGGGCATTTGCCGCCTGACCGTATTTTCGATGGTGGTGTCACGAATCAGCTCGTTGATTGCGGTGACGTCGATGCGAATCTCGGTGTCCTTGGCGTAGAACGGCACCTTGGCGCGCACCATATAGTAAATCTTTTTTTGGATGGGCGAAAGCGACGCCTTGCGCAGGTCGATGCCCTGCACCGCCGCCATCAGCTCGAACGCCAGCACGGAGTAAAGGTTTTCGACGATCATGCGGCAGTTGCGCGCCGCGGTCGTGCCCATCGAAACGTGATCCTCTTGGTTTGCCGACGACGGGATGGAATCGACCGACGCGGGATGGGCGTAGACTTTGTTTTCGGAAACCAGCGACGCCGCCGAATATTGGCAAATCATGTAGCCCGAATTGACGCCGCCGTCGGGCGCAAGGAAGGCGGGCAAGCCGTTGGACAGCGCAGGATTGACCATGCGCTCCAAGCGGCGCTCCGAGATGGACGCCAGCTCCGCCGCCGCAATGCTTAGGTAGTCCATGACCAGCGCCACCGGTTCGCCGTGGAAATTGCCGCCCGAAATGACGCTTTCATCGTCCAAGAACAGGATGGGGTTGTCGGTGACGGAATTCATCTCGGTCTCGAACACGTGCTGCACATGGGAGAGCGCGTCGCGCACCGCGCCATGTACCTGCGGGATGCAGCGAATGGCGTAGGCGTCCTGCACGCGGATATTGCGGGACTGCTCCATGGTGGGGCTGTTCTCGCACAGCAGGCGAATGTTGTTGGCAACGGTGGTTTGCCCCGCGTGCGGCCGCGCCGCATGGATGCGCGGGTCGAATGCGGACAGCAGGCAGGTGAGCGCGTTCATGGTTAAGGATGCGGTGATGTCCGCGAGCTGCGTTGCGCGCATCAGGTCGTACCACGCCAACGTGCCGATGGCGGTCATGCATTGGGTGCCGTTGATGAGGGCAAGTCCCTCCTTGGCAAGCAGATGGTAGGTGGGGATGCCCGCCCGCGCCATCGCCTCGGCGCCCGACAAGCGTTCGCCGTGATACAGGGCTTCGCCACGACCAATCAGCACCAGCGCCATATGGGAGAGTGGTGCAAGGTCGCCGCTGGCGCCCAACGAGCCCTGCTGCGGCACGATGGGATGCACGCCCGCGTTCAGCATGGCAATCAGCGCTTCAATCAGCGCGCGGCGGATTCCCGAAAAGCCCTTTGCGAGTGCGTTTGCCCGCAACAGCATCATGGCGCGCACCGTTTCTTCGTTCAGCGGCTCGCCCACGCCCACGCAATGGCTCAAGATGAGATTCTCCTGCAGCTCGGCGCTCTTGTCGCAGCCGATGGCGATTTTGGAAAACTCGCCAAACCCCGTCGAGATGCCGTACACGGTGCGATTCTCTGCGACGATCTTTTCGACCAAAGCGCGTGAAGCGTCAATGCCCGCGTAGGTGCTTTCCGCCAAGGATACCGTCGCGCCAAAGCGCGCCACCGCCACGACCTGTTGGATTTTGAGGGATTCGCCGTCCAAAATGACGTGTCGGATCCCTTCCGTCAGATGATTCATGTGTGCCTCCCAATGCGAAATTTCTTCCTAATTATCATACCATTTTCGCTTCCGTCCGTCAAATCGGAAGCCGCACTTTGAGAAGTATATTATCCTGCTCCGAAAAACGCTTCGTGCCGCGTTTTGACGGAAAAAGTTTGGATTTTCATAGATTATTCATTCCCCAAACGCAATTTCTATGCTATACTGCTATTTAATAACAACAGAAGAGGTTGGATATGAATACACGATTCTATCACGCAAGAATGATTCCGTTTGCATCGCCAAGCGCCGCCGTCATCGAAGGCGAGCTGTGGGTCGAGAACGACCGCATCACGCTGGTCGGCACGCCGCAGGGCGAAACGCCGCCGCTGTGGGATCGGGAAATCGACTGCAAGGGAAATCTGCTGCTGCCCGGATTCAAGAACGCACACACCCATTCGGGCATGACGTATCTGCGCTCCTTCGCGGACGACAAGCCGCTGCAGGCGTGGCTCCAAGAGGACGTTTTCCCCTCGGAAGCGAAGCTCCAAAACGACGACATCTACTATCTCACGCTCCTTGCCATCATGGAATACGTCTCCGGCGGCGTCACGGCGGCGTTCGATATGTACTATCGTCCCGAGCTGGTGGCGCGTGCCGCCATCGACGCGGGCTTCCGCCTCGTCATCTGCGGTTCCGTCAATGACTTCGGCGGCACCAAGGCAACGCTGCGGTACGATTACGACACCTACAACAACCTGCATCCGCTGGTTTCCATGCAGATTGGGTTCCACGCCGAATACACCACCTCCCTGCCGCTGTTGCGCGACATCGCAGACTTGGCGCACGAATTGGAAGCGCCCGTGTTCACCCACGACAGCGAGACCGCTACGGAGGTCGCCGACTGCATCCGCCGCACGGGCATGTCGCCCACGGCGTATCTGGATTCTCTCGATCTGTTCCGCTACGGCGGCGGCGGGTTCCACATGGTGCATACGCAGCCGGGCGACATCGAAATCTGCAAAAAGCGTGGGCTGTACGTCTGCACCAATCCGGGTTCCAACGTCAAGCTGGCAAGCGGCATTGCGCCCATCTCCGAATACTACGCGGCAGGCGTGCCCGTGGCGGTCGGCACGGACGGCCCCGCAAGCAACAACTGTCTCGATTTCTTCCGCGAGATGTTCTTGGTCACAGGGCTGCAAAAGCTCAAGCACGGCGCCGATTCCACCGATGCGAATTTGGTCTTGCACTCCGCCTGCACCGTGGGTGCGCGCATGATGCAGCTGCCCCAGTGCGACAGCCTGCAGGTGGGCAAGCAAGCGGACGTCATCCTTTTGGATTTGCAGCAGCCGAACATGCAGCCCATCAACAACATCAGCAAAAACGTGGTGTACAGCGGCTGCAAGTCCAACGTGGCGCTGACCATGATCGCGGGCAAGATTCTCTACGAGAACGGCGTGTACAACATCGGCGTCGATCCCGAAACGGTCTATGCAAAGACCAACGAAATCGCAAGCCGCATCAATCGCAGCGAGGGCTGACCCCAAGGAGGACATATGGCGCAAATCGACGTCATCATCGAGTACAACGACAACGGGTTTCTTGTTTGGGCGGACAATTATCCCGGCGCGTTTTCCCGCGGGGCGACGCGTGCGCTTGCGTTTCACAAGCTCCCCGCCGAGGTGTCCGCGTACGCCTATTGGGCGACGGGCAAGAGCATTCCGGCGCTCAACCGCGATGCAATCAACGTGCTCCACGAATCGCGCACCTGCCTTGCCGTCGAAGATGCGGACAGCGACGTGCTGTTTCCCTCCGAACGATTGCCCATGAGCATGGCGGAATACACGCAAAAGAAATCGCTGTGCCTCAAGTCCGCCCACGATTTTCAGCTTCTGTTCGATTCCATCCCGCAAAAGGATCGCGCGCTGCTCAAGTCGCGCAAAACCTTCTATGGCAAGATTCCGCAGACGGCACGGGAGATGGTCGCCCACACGAACGACACCATCGCCTACTACGCCACCTCGATGGGCATTCCCTACGAGAACGCCGCGTCGCTTGTGGAAAATCGCAAGGCGCTGTTTGCCGCCATCGAAGCGCAGCCCGATTTCCTGTATCCGCGCGTGGTGGAAGGCGACGCCCACGAGCTTTGGACGCTCAAGAAGCTGCTGCGCCGCGTGCTGTGGCACGACCGCATCCACGCCCGCGCCCTGTATCGCCACGCCATCACGTTTTGGCAAAAGGAACGCATCGAAAACCCCTATTGCTTCCGCATCGAAAAATAACAGCTTACGAAAAGACGCGTACCAACTCGGTACGCGCCTTTTCTTTTGGGGGTTTCTCGGCTATGCGGGTGCAAGAATTTTGAGGTGTCGTTCGGCGGCGGCGTTCAGCGCATCGTGAATGATTTGCTGCCCCGCGTCGTTGGGATGGATGCCATCCTCGCACAGATACGGCAGCAGCACGCGCTTTTCTAAGAACGCTTGCCGCAAGTCGATGCAAAGGCAGTGGGTCTGCTCCGCCAAGAGGGCAATGGCGTTGGAGTACATCTCTTGATAGCGGTAGATGGTGTTCGCCTCGCCCAACCAATGCAAAATGTTTTCTTTGGACAGCCCCGTGTGGGTAATCCAATTTAGGTACCGTTCGGGTGCGATGGGCGGCAGCGTCGTCAAAATGGGGATGACGCCATGTTCGCGCAGCGCGGCAATCATGCGCGACAGCGACGCCCGAAACGCGGGCAGCGGCGTGCGGGGCAAATGCTCACCGTCCGGGTTTGCCGCGATGGCAGCCCAATCGAAGTCGGCGTCGTTTCCGCCGTATTCCAACAGCACCGCCGACGTCTTGAGCCCCGATGCAAGCTGCTGCATCAGCAGCGCTTCGCCCTTTTCGATGGTGCAACCGAAGCGGGAACGGTTGTCTACGACCAATGCGTGGGCTTGGGCGATGCCGTCCAAGTCGATGCCGTCCGTGCGGACATAGCGGAGCGTTTCGCGGTGCAGCTGCACGCCCTTCATAATCGAATCGCCGAAAATGGAAATGACACGGTTTGTTTGCATTGTGAGACCTCCTCTGCCCGCAATTGGCACTTGCGTAATTCTGATTCTGTCGGTATAATATTGGAAAGTGAACAGGATTGCACCCTATTTGGATTTGGCGTCGCTCTACCCCGTCTTTTTCGTTCGCTAGAGTGGCACGGTTCGATTCTACTGTCGGTAGAGTCGCCCAAATTGGGCGTTTGAGGATGCTATGGAAGAAACCCTCCGTTCCGTCGTCGCGTCGCGGCTTGTGTCCTATCGCAAGCGTGCCAAGCTGACCCAAGCGGAATTGGCTGAAAAACTAAATTATTCCGACAAGTCGATTTCCAAATGGGAGCGTGCAGAGGGGCTGCCCGATCTCTATGTGTTGTATCGGCTGTCGCGGCTGTACGGCGTTCCCATCGACGCATTCGTCGAGGAAGGCCCCTTGCGCCGTCCCGCCCGCACCCAACGGCACAAGCATCTGATTATCACGCTGATCTCCATCGGCGTCGTTTGGCTGCTCGCCGCGATTGCATATTTCGTCTGCACGCTGATTCCTGCCGCGACGGGGGGCGGCTGGCTTGCGTTTATCGTCGCGCTGCCCGTCAGCGCCGTCATCAGCGTGGTGTTCTCGCATCTTTGGTCAACGCCGCTGTTGCAGGGGCTTTCGGTCTCGCTGCTCGTTTGGTCCTTGGCGCTGACCATCTCGCTCATATTGTGGCATCTGATTGACGACGCGCTGCCGCTGCTGTACCTCATCGCGGGGATGATGCAGGTGTTGGTGTGCCTTTGGTATGCGCTGGTCTATTTGCACAAGCGCACGAAGGGCAACATCCTGTCGCTCATCCGCGGCAAGGAGAAGCGATAGATGTTCTACTGCCCTGCCTGCGGCGCACCGCTGCTTCATGACGATGCGTCCTATTGCGGCGTCTGCGGCGTCTTGATCGACCGCCCGCCCACCTTGGCAAAGCCTGATAAGCGCGTTTCGCGTGCCGTCTTCCCAACCGTCGCGTTCGGTCTTTTGTCCCTGTACGGTGCGGCGCTTGCGCTTGTCTCGCGGGTGCTCACGCTTTCCACAAGCGTTCTTCGCATCGGGGCGTACACCACGTTTTTTGCCGCGCCGCTTTGTCTTTGCTTTGGCGTCGCCACCTGTGTCTTTTGCGGCATCGGACGCAAAAAGGGCGTTTGGCTTGCCGTTGTTGCCGCCGTGCTTGCCCTGCTGGGCGGCTGTCTGGCGTTCTACTGTTACGCGGCGCGCATTCTGTCGCGCTAAATAGGGGGGTACTATGCATCACATCATTCTCAATAAGGAAGCATACTTTGGCGCGGGCTGCGTCAAGAAGATTGGCGACGAAGCGGTGGAGCGCCACCTAAAGTGCGCCTTCATCGTGACCGACCGCAACCTCATCAAGTTTGGCACACTGGCGCCCGTCATTGAGGCGCTGCAAAAGAGCAACATCGACTTTCGCATTTTCGACGAGGTGGTGCCCAATCCCACCATTTCCGTGATTCAGCACGGCGTGCAAGTGTTCCAAAGCTACGGCTGCGATTTTCTCGTCGCGGTGGGCGGCGGCTCGCCCATCGATACGGCAAAAGCCATCTCCATCGTGGCAGCCAATCCCGAATACAGCGACATTCGCTCGTTGGAGCAGGTGATTCAGACGCCCAAGTTGGGCGTGATTCTGTTCGCCGTGCCCACCACCGCAGGCACCGCAAGCGAAGTCACCCGCGACTACGTCATCACTGACGAAGCGCGTGCGCGCAAGTTTTTGGTCGCGGACGACAACTGCATCCCGCGGGTCGCGTTCATCGACGCCCGCATGATGATGGGCATGCCCGCCTCCCTTGCCGCCGCCACGGGCATGGACGCCCTCACCCACTCCATCGAAGCGTACGTTTCGAAGAGCAGCTGGGACATGACCGACATCTTTGCGCTCAAGGCGGTTGAATGCATCGGCAAGTATCTCAAGCCCTCCTGCAGCGGATTGGAAAATGCACGCGAGCAGATGGCGCTTGCCCAGTATTTGGCGGGCATGGCGTTTTCGAACGCGGGGCTGGGCGCGTGTCATGCGCTGGCGCATCCGCTGGGCGGTCGCTGCCATGTGGCGCACGGCGTCGCCAACGCCATTTTGCTGCCCTCCGTGATGGAGTTTAACGCGCCGTTTGTGGGTGATAAATTTCGTTCCATCGCCAAGGCGCTTGGCATTCACGGCACCGCCAAAATGACGGTCGAACAGGCGAATCAAGCCGCCATCGACGCGGTGCGCGCCCTGTCCAAGCAGGTCGGCATTCCGCAGAAGCTGTCCGACGTGCATGTGACCGAAGCGGACATCCCCGACCTTGCCCGCGACGCCGTCTTGGACGCCTGCGCCCGCGACAACCCGCGCCCGCTGCACACCGGCAATGCCGAGGACATCTATCGCAAGCTGCTGTAAGCCTTTACAAAAAAGCACCCGTCGCATGCAAATGCATGCGGCGGGTGTGTTGGTTTTTGGGGATGTTACATCAGCTTGCAGACCGCATCGGAGAACGCGGTGGGGTCTTCGGGCGGCAGACCTGCCATCAGCTTGGCTTGATCCAGCACCAGCGCGGCGTAATCCGCCAGCGTATCGTCGTCCAGCGTCGCCATCTTTTGGAACACGGGATGGTCGGGGTTCAGCTCCAGCTTGAAGCGCATGGGAACCTTGTCGCCGTTCGGCATATTGCGCAGCACCTTGTACATCTCCACGCTCATGCCCTCTTCGCCCGTCAGACACGCCACGGCGTTCTTGAGCCGATCGGTCAGCTGCACGTCCGACACCTTGTCGCCCAGCGACGTCTTGATGCGCTCCATCAGTTCCTTGTTGTCCTCCCGCTTTTGCTCCATTGCCTTCTTTTCGTCCTCGCCCGCCAAATCGAGATCGGGATCGGACACGGACAGGAACGGCTTTTCGGCATACGTTTCCAGCACGCGCAGCGCGAACTCGTCCACGTCGTAGGTGAGGCACAGAATGTCATAGCCCTTCTCCGCCACGCGCTCGGTCTGCGGCAGCTTCAGAACGTGCTGCAGCGAATCGCCCGCCGCGTAGTAGATGCCCTTTTGGTCGGGCAGCATGTTGTCCACATACTCCTGCAGCGAAATCAGCTTTTCCTGCGTACGCGAATGGAACAGCAGCAAATCCTTGAGGAAGTCTTTGTTGGCGCCGTATTTGTCGTACACGCCGAACTTCAGCGTGCGGCCAAACTGCTCGTAGAAGCCGACGTACTTGTCGCGCTCGTCCTTCATCATCCGCAGAAGCTCCGCTTGAATCTTCTTTTTGAGGTTGTTGGCGATGGCGGAAAGCTGCCGATCGTGCTGCAGCATCTCACGGGAGATGTTCAGCGAAAGGTCGGGCGAATCCACCAAGCCGCGCACGAAGTTGAAATACTCCGGCAGCAGCTCCTCGCAATGCTCCATAATCATGACGCCGTTGGCGTAGAGCTTGAGCCCGCGCTTGAACTCCTTGGTGTTGAAGTCGTAGGCCGGATGGGACGGCACGAACAGCAGCGCCGTATAGGACAGCATCCCTTCGGCACGCACATGCAGCGTGGTGATCGGCGCTTCGTAATCGAAGAAGTTGTCACGGTAGAATTGTTGGTACTCCTCCTCCGTGATTTCGTTCTTGTTTCTGCGCCAAAGCGGAACCATGGAATTGAGGGTCTTTTCCTCGACGATGGTTTCGTATTCGTCCTCGGTGCCCTCTTTCTTTTGCTCACGGCTCACCTGCATACAGATGGGGTAGCGAATGTAATCGCTGTACTTCTTGACCAGCGCCATCAGCTGATACTGCTCTAAGTACTCGTCGAAATTCTCTTCGTCCGTGTTGTCCGAAAGGAACAGCACAATCTTGGTGCCAACGGGCGCATAGTCGCAGGGCTTGACGGTATAGCCGTCCACGCCGTCCGATTCCCAAACGTGCGCGTCGCCGTCCTCGGTGCGCGAATAGACCTGCACCTTCTTGGAAACCATGAACGCCGCATAGAAGCCGACGCCGAACTTGCCGATGATGTCCACATCCTGCGCGTCCGCATGCTCCTGCACAAACGCACGCGTGCCGCTCTTTGCAATCGTGCCCAAATTGGATTCTAATTCTTCTGCCGTCATGCCGCAGCCGTTGTCCGTGATGGAAAGCGTGCGCGCTTCTTGATCTGTTTCCAGCAGAATCTTGAAGGTGCTGCGGTCAATGCCCGTCTTGCCCTGCTGCATCGCGGCATAGTACCGCTTGTCGATGGCGTCCGACGCGTTGGAGATCAGCTCCCGCAGAAAAATCTCGCGGTGGGTATAAATGGAATGGATCATCAGATCCAGCAAACGCTTCGATTCCGCCTTAAACTGTTTCTTGCTCATGTGTGCATCCCTCTGCTCTTCGATTTAGCACTCTCTATCTTTGAGTGCCAACCACAGTGTAACGCGTTGCGCCCGCTTTTGCAAGGTGTTCGGGCAAGAGTTTGAAAGATTGCCACATTTGTGCAACAATGGGTTCCAACTTGGCAGGTCGCACCACGGAAAACGCGTTGCATTTCATACGCGATCGTGGTATATTTATGAAAGATACAAACGAGAGGAGCGAACTCTATGCAATTAACCCAAGCGCAACAAGCCATTTTGAATGGCGAACAGGGCGAAACGTTGGCAAAGGTGATGAAGACGCTGGTCATGTACGGCGAGACGTTCGGCGCAGAAAAGATGGTGCCGGTGGAGTCGCAGTACGGGCATTTGGTCACCAGCTTCGGGCTCGGCGTGATGAAAGCCGTGTTCGATCTGATGGACGAGCTGATTGCGGCAGGCGCCGTTTCCGAGCAGGCATTCACCGTTGACCCGCGCCCCATGGACCCGAACGTGCCTGCCAACGCGCTGCAAAAGCTGGTTTTCAAGCACTTCATGTACACGCAGCAAGCATCCTACGAAAAGCAGCTGCAAAAGATGGGGCTTCGAGAGAACGACGCCTTCACCTGCACCTGCTATCTGGATCAGGTTGGCAACCGTCCCCACAAGGGACAGGTGCTTTCTTGGGCGGAGTCCAGCGCCGTGGTCTATGCCAATTCCGTGCTGGGCGCCCGCTGCAACCGCAATTCGGGCATTTTAGAGCTGTTTGGCAGCATTGTGGGCTGCGTCCCATACTTTGGGCTGCTGACGGACGAGGGCCGCAAGGCGACTTGGATTGTCGAGGTCAAGACCACCGCCAAGCCGGAAGCGCAGGTGTTGGGCTCCGCCATCGGGATGCGGGTCATGGAGGACGTGCCCTACATCAAGGGGCTGGACAAATTCATCGGCAACACGCTCAACGATGACGCCTGCGCCTACCTGAAGGACATGGGCGCCGCCACCGCGTCCAACGGTGCCGTGGGGCTGTACCATGTGGACGGGCTGACGCCCGAAGCGGTGGAACAGGGCGACACGCTGATTCGTGCGGACGCCAAGGTTTATGTCATTGATGACGCCGAGCTGCAGCGGGTCAAGGACGGCTATCCCTGCATTTGGAAGGATCCGAACGCATCGCCCAAGCTGTGCTTTGTGGGCTGTCCCCACCTGTCGCTCAAGCAGCTGACCGATTGGACGGAACAAATCGAAGCGGGTCTTAAGGCGTCCGGTCTTTCAAAGGTGGCGATTCCCACCGTCTTTACCGCCGCGCCTGCCGTCATGGATGCGTTCCGTGAGACGCCTTACTTTGCACGGCTGAAAGCCACGGGCGTGGTGCCTTCCTCCATCTGTCCGCTGATGTACATGAACAACCCGCTGTGCGCCAAGATGCCCGTAATCACCAATTCCAACAAGCTGCGCACCTACACCACGGCGCGGTATCACACCGACGCCGAGATCTTGGCGCTGCTCACGAAAGGAGGCCAAGCATGAAAAAGGAATTCAAAGGACGCGTCGTCGTCCCCGGCGAAGCCCACGCCGAAGCGCTGGTGTCGCACAACGGCTTCAACACGCTGGCAAGCTACCAAAAATGTCTGATGTTCGGCGACAAAAAAGCCACCTGCTCCGACCAGAACAATCCGGAGCTGTACAAGAAATCCATGCATCTGAAAGCGCTTTGCCTGCCGCAAACCATCGGTTCCACCACGGGCGGCATGGTCTTTTACAGCGCCGCCGCGTTGGGCAGACAGCCCGCCTGTATGCTGTTCTCCAACCCCATCGATTCGTTGGCAGCCGCGGGCGTGATTCTCACCGACGTTTGGACGGACGTTCCCATGCCCACCGTCGATTGCTTGGGTGCGGAATTTTTGAACTACGTCAAGGATGGCATGCAAATCACCGTCCAAGCGGACGGCGTCGTGATGGTCGAGGACTGACCCCAAGAAAAATTGTCATGCAAAAAGGAACCGCCTATCGACGGTTCCTTTTGATGTTGCATGAATCAGAACAGGGGATCCATCTCGCAGTCCAGCACGCGCCAGAACGGATCGAGCTTGACCATGTACAGCTTGCAGTTGATTTCTTTGGTCATTTTCTCGCCCTTGATGGTGACGACCGCGTCGATGACCATGGACTTTTTGATCTTGTCGTAGGAGAAGAATCCGTAGTCGGTGGGCACGAAGGATTCTTCAACTGCGCCCGGCATGTATTCTTCTTTGTGGGCGTAGGTGCAGACCTCTTTCAGCTCGCTGACGGTGATGTCCTCTTTGCCTACGATCTTGATGGAGATGGAATACTTGCCGTACGCATCACGGACTTCCGCCTGCCGCAGCGCCTTGAACGCGGCGTTGTACTGTGCCCAGCTTGCAATCGGCGTATCCCACACCTTGCTCATGTAGTCGAAATAGGCGGACTCGTAGCCAATGGACAACGCGGTGAAGATGTCTTTCTTGGCGTAGGACTTGAACCCGTCCCACAGCGCGTTGTACTCGGTGTAGTCGTCCAGCTTGTCGCCGAAGGAATCGACCAGCGCGATCAGCGTTGCTTGCCCTTCACGCAAAGCTGCCGTCTTGTTGGGGTCGCCGCCCGCATCGACAAAGTTGTTCTCGTTCGCGGCGTACGCCTTGAGGGCGTCCAAATACCGCGAAACATAGACGAGGTATTCATCCGCTGCGGAAATGCCGACGACCTGCTCGGCGATTTCTTCGGATTCGGATTCAACGTCGTCAATCGACTCGGAATTGCGTGCGGCGGACATGGCTGCCAAAAGAGGAACCTTGTATTGGGCGACTTTCAGCGCCTTTTCGCTGTAAGCAACGGTGCTTTCCACATCGGTGCGGTTGCCGTTGATCTCGTCCTGCAGGTAATTCTGTGCTGCCGCAGAGGGTGTGGCAGTCCAAAACAGCCACGCAACAAACGCGGCAACGAGCAAAAGAACGGCGACACCGACCACGATCTTGATGATGCGTTTTTTGGTATCAGGATCCATTTTCTTTTCGGGCGCGTTCGTTTGAATCGATTCAGGTACAGCTTCCATAATCTCTCTCCTCTTCGTTGATGACACTGCGTGTATTAGATTACAAGGATTTTATCATATTTGGCAAGCAAAGACAAGCACATTTTGTCTTTTTTTTCGTGCAGATCCTTCATTGTTCCCCGCGCAAAGCCAACGCCCGCGCATAGGCTTCCTTTTTGGGGACGCCAAGCTCGTTTGCCGCCTGCGCCGCCGCGTCCTTGACCGAGCACGTCGCGAGCAATACCAAAAGCGCCTCGTCCAGCGAACGCGCCTTGGGCTTTGGCTTTGGCTTTGGCACAAACGCCAGCACACATTCGCCCTTCGGTTCCGTTTCAAACAGCGGAATGAGCGATTGGAAGGTGCCGCGATAGACCGTTTCGAACTTTTTGGTCAGCTCCCGCAGCACCGCCGCTTGGCAGTCGCCAAAGGTCGCTTCCAATTCGCGCAGCGTCGCCTGCACGCGATGCGGACTTTCGTACAAAATGACCTGATGCTGCACGCTGCCGATGGCGGCAAGGGTCTCCTTGCGCGGCTTACTTTCCCGCGGCAAAAAGCCAAAGAACGAGAACGGCTGCGGCGGCAGCCCCGACAGAACCGCGGCGGTCAGCACCGCCGATGCGCCCGGAACCACCGTGTAGGGAAATCCGCCCGCAATGCACGCCTGCGCCAGCACGGCGCCCGGATCGGACACCGCGGGCATGCCCGCATCGGAAACGTACGCAACCTCTTGCCCTGCGGCAAGCGCCTGCAAAAGCTGTTCGCTGCGGGCGCGCTCGTTGTGGCTGTGACAGCTGAGGACGGGCTTCTCGATGCCCAGATGCGTCAAAAGCTGTCCCGTGCGGCGCGTGTCCTCGCAGTAGATGACGTCCGCCGCCTTGAGCGTTTCGATGGCGCGCAGCGTGATGTCGCCCAAATTGCCGATGGGCGTTGCCACCAAATACAGCATCAGCTTCTCCTGACGCGGACGTTTTCGCCGTTCATCTCAACGACTTGGGTCAGCCCGCCGTCGAAGATGCGCGACGCGACGCGCTCGCCGTAAAGTTCGAAGATTTCGCTTTGGTTGAGATTGGTCAGAATGACCGTGGGCAGCATAGCGGAAAAGCGCTCGTTGAGGACGCGGAACAGGGATTCCACCGTGATGTTGGGGATCATGGGCTCGCTGCCCAAGTCGTCCAGCACCAAAAGAGGTACGTCCGCATACGTCGCCACCGCCTCGGTGTGGCTGGAAAACCCGTCCAGAACGTCTTGCAGCAGGCGATAGGTGGTCACCTTGCGCGCATCGACGCCGCGTTGGAGCGCCGCGTAAGCGATGGCGTTGCCAAAGAACGATTTGCCAAGTCCTGCCTGTCCCGTCAAAACCAGCGTCGGCTTTTGCGGATGGGGCAGCGTTTCCACATAGCGCAGGCAAAACGCTTTCAGCCGTATGCAGAATTGCTTTTGGCGTTCGGACCCGTAGATGTCCGCGTTGAAGGCTTCGAAGGTTTCACGCGTGTTGATGCGTGCGCTGACCGTGCGCGCCTCCTGCAGCTTTTTGAGCTGACAAGCGCAGGGCTTTTTGAGCAAATCGCCCACTTCGCCCGTGTCCTTGCACTGCTTGCAGGTGAAAATCGGCTCTAAATAGTCGATGGGAAGCCCCATGGAAAGCAGCAGGTTTTGCCGTTCCGCCGTGATGGCAGCCACGCGGGAGCGAGCGGCGTCCGCCGTCGTTTTGCCCTGTGCAAGCTGCTGCACCACCCGACCCCGTTCCTCGTCGAAGGACGCGAAGCGCGGATTCTTGGCGCTGCACGCGGCAAGCCGTTTTTGATGTTCGATGCGATGCTGTTCGCGCAGCGCACTGTAATAGCGTTTTACGTCGTCCGTCATAGGTCTTGATCCAAGTCTACGATCATGTGTTGGATGTCCTCCTTGGTGATCGCCGTTTGTTGATAGCCCGTGACGGCACGGTTCTTTTTGCCGCCCGCCGTAGGCTTATTCCGATGCTTGGACAGCGCTTCGATGGCTTGTGCCTCGGTCTTGACGCCTGCGTTCGCCCAGTCGGACAGGATTTTTTTGAGCAGTCCAAACGGGCGCTCGCCGTTGGCGCACTCGTCCGCCGCCGCCAAGATCGCCTCTTTGGTGACGCCCTTCTCGCGGAACAGCGCAATCTGCGCCACGTCCGTCTTGGAGGGAACCTCTACCTTGCCAAGCCGCGCAAAGACCATGCGGCAAAACTCGCGCGCGCTGCCCTGCTGCTCGGAACGCTGTTCGATGGCGGCGGCGGTGGTTGCGCTTTGCTCTTTCATTTCGAGAAGGCGGTCGTTGAGAATTTGGAAGGTGGGATTGGCGACGCCCACCAGCTGTGGGCAGACCGCCAAGATTGCCTCCGCGTCGAAGCCCCATTCCCGCTGCCAGCGATCGTACAAGTCCATCTCGTCCTGCGTGGGCTTGCGGCGCTTGTTCCAACGGCGCAGCACCTCGGATGCGCCATGCTTTTTGACGCGATACGCGTCCAAATAGGCGCGTGCTTGTTCGGGCGTAACGATGCCCGCTTCGCTCCACGTCTGCGCCACGGTCAGCATGTAGTTGGTGGAAACGCGCTTGCCCTTTTGCTCGATGCAGTAGGACGCCAGCTCCAAAACCGTCGCTTGATCCAGCCCGTACAGCTCGATGCAGTCGTACATGGCTTTGATTTCGCGCAGCTCCAAGGTGCGCGGCGCCAAAAGCGCGTGCAGCGAATCGAGGAAGGCGCGATACTTGATCGGCGTCGCCGTCGTCACCGCAGGCTGCTCGGCAAGCAGGTATTCCACCTCGAACGGCTCGTCGGACAAAATCCGCACCAAGCCCTTTGCCTGCCAATACACGAACGCGCAGCGCACCTGCGCCTCGGTGACGCCCAACGCTTCGGAAAGGACGTCGTCCTGCAGCGACGGATGATAGCACTGCATCAGCCCGTATAGGTACACCTTTACAAACGTGCCGTCCGCATCGGGCATGTAGGTGAGAAAGAACAGATTGTCGATCGGCGTGATCTCGCGCCGCGCCGCTTCGGGCGAAAACCGAATATGCATGTCTGTATTATAGCACGGACGTTCCGCCGTTTGCAACGATGTCCGCACAAAAAGGGCGGCTTTTTGTCTCCCCGTGCGAATTTGCATCGAAAGCGCCAAGCATCGAAAACGATGCTGCCTTGAAACGGAATGGTTGTGTAACGGAAATTATGCGTTGGGGTCTTTTCGGACTTCCCATTTTCCGCTGCGCTTGCCGTTCACGCGGCGGATTAGCCCCTTTGCCTGCAAATCGACCGTGCGCGTTTTCACCGTGCGCTCGGATTTTTGCAATTTAGCTGCAAGTTCTTTTTGTGTGATGGAAGGATTCTCTGCAATGAATTGCAGCACCGCCAACTCCTCAAACGTGCAATCCAAAGTGCAATAATTGCACTTTGGACGTCGCTTTGCACAAAATCAACATGCATGGTGCGGTTATTCAGGTCGTTGTGTTTGTTGAGGAGGAGGTTTTCAAAAAAGCGCTCCAAGTATTCCGTCGTGGCATGCACGCCGTGCTTGAGGTCGTTGTAGTTTGCGCGCACCAAGGCGTTGCGAAAATACCATGCATTGTCCGCGTACACATCGTTGCCGACGGCAAAGCCGAGGGTCTTGAGGTACTTGATGATCAACACGGCGGTGGAGCGGGTATTGCCCTCTCCAAACGGATGAATCTGCCATATCCCGGCGGTCAATCCTGCGATGTGGCGAACTGCATCCTCGGCAGACAAGCCTTCGTAGGAGAACTGCTTTTCTTGATTGAAATCGTAGTCCATCGTCTCACGGATGCCGTCGTAGGGCGCATAGGTCACGGTATCGCCGTTCAAAACCCATTCTTGCTTTGTGATGTTATAGGTGCGGATTTTGCCTGCATGGTCGAACACGCCTTCAAACAGGCGGCGATGGATGGACTGCCATTCCACGGGCGAAAACCGAAACGCCTTTTCCCCAAGAAGCGCCGCGATTCTTGCGGATACAATATCGGCTTCCTTGGTGTCGGGTTCGCTTTCAAGGCGCACGCTGTGCTGCTCGTAATAGTGCGCAATCCGTCGTTGGGCGGCTGCAATGTCGATTCTGCCTTCAATGTGTTCCTTGGCGGTTTCCAGCAGATAATCGGACGTTTTTAAGCCGTCAACATCCTGCAAGCCGATGGCGGTCTGCCATGCCTCGCTCTTTTCCGCCTGATTCGGTTCGCCCTGACGGATGTATTCCCCTAACTCGATCTGCCAACGCTGATCCTGCATCGCTTTGTGCCTCCATGGTATCGCGGGTTCGGACTGTTTCTCATTTCTTAATTATTCTATATCACAACCGTGCGGACTTCACAATTGTTTCTCGTCGCCACGCGCCGCCCGTCCGCACAAAAAGGACTGGTATTTCTACCATGTGTAGCATATAATGGGTGTATGAAACAGTATGAAGTGAATTGGAAACGGCTGTTGCTGCTGTTGGGCATCCTGTTGGTGCTGTTGATCGTGCTGGGGCTGTTGGTGCGCGGCTGCACCAAGGCTGCCTGCTCTAAAAACAGCGGCACGATTGCCGTGGTGACGCCGCCGCCCACGCCTGCACCCACCTGCATCGATTTGTACGCCTACTACGAATGGACGGAAACGGTACGCATCACCGTGTACGACCATCGGGCGGACAAGCTTTTGGAGATGGACTTGGAGGCATACATCTTGGGCGTTGTGGCAGCGGAAATGCCCGCTTCCTATTCCTTTGAAGCGCTCAAGGCGCAAGCGGTGGCTTCGCGCACCTATGCGCTGTACAACATCGCCCACGGCGGTTCCGCCGCTCATCCCGACGCCGCCGTCTGCACCAGCAGCGCCTGTTGTCAAGCCTATGCCGATGCGGACAGGCTGCGGGCGCGTTGGGGCGACGACTACGTTGCAAACTACAACAAGGTCGCGGCTGCCGTGATGGAAACGGCGGGCGAAGTGCTGGTTTATGACGGCAGCTTGATCGACGCCCTGTACCATGCGTGTTCGGGCGGCATGACCGAGGATTCCGAACACATTTACGCAAACGCCATCCCGTATCTGCGCGGGGTGGAAAGCCCCTATGAAACGCCCATGCGAGAGGACGACGTTTCGTTCGCGTTTGCGGACGCCGCCGCGCTGCTTGCGGCGAAGTATCCCGACGCGGGCGTGACCGAAGAAAACATAAAGGACATGCTTGCGATTGTCGAAACGTACCCGAGCGGGCGCGTCGCACAGGTGCGCGTCGGCAACACGACCATCACGGGCAAGCAGCTGCGCGGTGTGTTCTCCTTGGACAGCACGATGTTCACGCTCACTTGGTCGGAGGACGGAATCGTCTTCCACACCAAGGGCTATGGGCACGGCGTCGGCTTGAGCCAAAATGGTGCCAACGGCATGGCGCAGCAGGGCGCAAGCTACCAAGACATTCTGCTCCACTACTATACGGGCGTTGCGCTTGTCCCCTACGCATCCCTCGATGCAAGCGCCAAGCCCGTGTCCGCCGAACCCGTCGAAACGCCCTCCCCCGCCGTCACCGATGCGCCTTCCCCATCTGCATCGTCGGGCGGCGTGTTGGTACCTGCCGACTAAGATGGAACGTTGGGAATGGCTGATTGAACCGCAGATTGGAATTTTTCAAGACGACGCGCTTGGCTGCTTTAACGAAGACGCCATCGCGCTGGTACATTTTGCTACGCTGCATTCGCATGATCGCGTGCTCGATTTGGGCACGGGCAACGGCGTGCTGTGTCTGTATGCGCAAGCGCTGTACGGCGGCGATTATGTGGGCATCGACCAAGACGCGGCGCAGATTGCGCTGGCGGTGCGCAGCGCAGCGCAAAACGGACAAGTCATCGACTTTCGCGTCCTGTCCGCAGCGGATGCGCCCGCCGCGTTGGGACACGGCAACTTCACACGCGTGCTGATGAACCCGCCCTATTTCACCGACGGCGACTGCGGCGCTCACGCAAAAGCGCGTCATGCCGCGCCCGATCTGCTTGCAACATGGTGTAATTTTGCGTTCTTGCTTTTGAAAAATGGCGGCACGCTGACGATGTGCTATCCGTCCAATCGCTTGGCGGAATCGTTTCGCGCCTTGGATGCGGCACGTTTTGCGCCGAAGCGGATGCGGTTGCTGCACCGAAACGGCGTTGCGCGGCTGGCGCTGATCGAAGCGAAAAAGCTGGGCGGCGACGGGCTCGTCATCGAACTGTAACCGCAGCCCGCATACCGCGGCACGCTTGCGGTCAAACTACATGGGAGGTGGAAACATGAAACGCATCTATTGCAACGGCACGATCCTGACCATGGCGACGCCCATCATGGCGGAAGCGGTCTGCACGGAAGACGGCAAAATCTTGGCGGTCGGCGCAAGGAATCGGCTGCTGCAAAACGCGCCCGACGCTCAGCTGTACGATTTGGACGGCTGCACGCTTATGCCCGCGTTTGTCGATGCGCACAGCCATCTTTCCTCCTTTGCCGCCTCCCTTTTGCAGGTGGCGTTGGACGAAGCCGCCGACTTTGACGAGATTGCAAGCCGTATCCGCACTTTTCTATCCGACCACAACATCGCACCCGGCGAATGGGTGATTGCAAAGGGCTACGACCACAACGCGCTGGCAGAGCGGCAGCACCCCACCCGCGCCCTTTTGGATGCGTGCGCGCCGCGCAATCCGCTGCTGCTGCAGCACGCGTCGGGACACGTCGGAATGCTCAACACCTTGGCGCTGAAAAAGCTCGGCATCACCGCCGCAGCGCCTGTTCCGCAGGGCGGCAGAATCGAAGTCGCATCCGGCGAACCGACGGGCTATTTGGAAGAAAACGCCTTCTTTGCTTATCTCAAGCAGGTGCCCACCCCCGACGGGGCGGCGCTTTTGGGCGCGTATCAAGCCGCGCAGGATTGTTATCTTGCCCACGGAATTCCCACCATCCAAGAGGGCATGACCGTCAAGGAGATGATTCCGCTGTACCAAGCGCTGCTTTCGCACGACCTGCTCAAAACGGACTTGGTGGCGTATGCGTCCTTGGCCGACGCGGATGCGCTGTTTGCCGCGTTTCCAAACGCCGTCGGCAAATACGACGGGCATTTCAAGATTGGCGGCTACAAGATATTTTTGGACGGTTCGCCGCAGGGCCGCACCGCTTGGTTGCGCACGCCCTATGTGGGCGCTGCGGACGGCTATTGCGGCTATGGCACCATGCAGGACGCCGAGGTGGTCGAAGCAATCGAAACGGCGGTCGCGCACAACATGCAAATTTTGGCGCATTGCAACGGCGACGCCGCCGCGCAGCAGTTTTTGGACGCGTTGGAACGGGTCGGCAGGCGGTGCAACATCGCCGCGCTGCGTCCCGTGCTGATTCACGGGCAGCTTTTGGGACGCGACCAACTGGTGCAGGTCAAGCGATTGGGCGTTACGCCGTCCTTCTTTGTGGCGCATCTCTATCATTGGGGCGACGTCCACATCCAAAGCTTCGGCATGGCGCGGGCATCCGCCATCAGCCCCACCGCGTCGGCGCTGCGCGCAGGCATTCGCTTTACCTTCCATCAGGATTCCCCTGTCATTCTGCCCGATATGTTCGAGACAATCCAATGCGCCGTCAGCCGCGTGACCAAGAACGGCGTGCTGTTGGGCGCGGAGGAGCGCATTCCCGTCTTCGAAGCGCTGAAGGCGGTGACAGTCAACGCCGCGTGGCAATCCTTTGAGGAAAACCGCAAGGGCAGCATCGCGGCAGGCAAGGACGCCGATTTTGTGGTGCTGGACCGGAACCCGCTTGCCGTGCCCACCGCCGAGCTGCACACCATTCGCGTGATGCAAACGATTCTCAAGGATCAAGTCCTGTATTCCGCCCGCACTTGATTGCAACAGATTTAACGATTGTCCTTCGGGACAATCGTTTTTTGTGTGCCAAGCGCCTCCGCAAACCCCCTTCCCGCTAAAAAAGGCTTCGACAGGAATTGACAAGCGCCCTTGCCTGCGTTTACAATAACGGTATCGCGCCTGTACTTGGGCACGTTGGAGGTATTTTTGAAACGAAGGTTGGCTGCATGGGGAATCGCGCTGCTTGCGATTCTGCTTATTCTTCCCATTTCTGCCGTCCGCGCAGATGCGGACGCGCAGGATTTGACTGCATGCTGCCATATCGACGGCGATGCGGATGGAGATACCCTTGCAACGCTTTCCGACAACGATGTTGGCACTTGGGTGGAACTGCCGCCCGACCGCGTTCTTACGATTCGTTGGGAAGACGCCGTATGCGGCGGGATTCTTCTGGAGTGGCTGGACATTCCGGATAAATATTGGGTCAGCTTTGCCAACGGCGAGAACAAAACCCTTTTTGACGATCCCTATGCGCTCAACGACTATCTTTCCATTCCTGATGATGCGACCTCGCTCACGCTTGGTTGTCCCGAAGGCGAACGGCTTTGCGGCTTTCGGGTGTTCGGCTTGGGCGAACTGCCGCAGGATTTGCAGCAATGGCAGCGTCCCGCACCGGGCGTCGATTTGATGCTGTTTTCCGCGCACTGCGACGACGAGCTGGTCTTTATGGGCGGCGTCCTGCCAACCTGCATTGCCGAAGGGCGCAACGTGCAGGTGGTGTACTTCGCCGCTTCCCGCGCACGCATGGAGGAAGGCTTGGCGGGACTTTGGGCGATCGGCGTGCGCAACGCACCCATCTTCTTGGGCTATCGGGACATCTTAGCGGAAAACATGGACGACCAAATCCGCGTTTGGGGCGGATGGACTTCCATCGAGCGCAAAATTGTTACGCTGTTGCGCGTCTATCGTCCCTTGGTCGTGGTGACCCACGACACAAATGGCGAGTACGGGCATGGCGCTCATTTTGTGGCGTCCCGTGCGCTGCGGTTTGCCGTGAAGGATGCGGCAAGCGATGCCCTGTTTCCTTTGGAAGGGCAGGAGACCGTTTACTGGCAGGTGCACAAATGCTATCTGCACATGTATACAAAGGACGCCGTGCGCTTCGACTTCGACCGTCCGCTTGCCTCTTACGACGGAAAAACCGCCAACGAGGTCGCGCAGATCGGGCTGGACTGCCATGTTTCGCAGCACGACCACTATCCGTCGGTTCATGTGTCGGGCACCTTTGACGACCATCTTTGGGGGCTGTTCCTCTCCACGGTGGGCGCTGAGGAACATGGATTGAGCTTCTTTGAGAACATTCCAACCGATGTGCTGTCCAAACGATACGAGCCGACGCCCACGCCCGTGCCCACGCCCACGCCCACCGCCACGCCAAAAGCCACCGCGGTTCCCGCACAAGCCCGTTCGGATTCTGCCGCCACACCCGTGCCGCAGCCGACGGATGCGCCCGATGCGGTCGAAACTGCGGATCGCACCGACGGAAATTGGCTTTGGATCGTGCTTGGTACGATTGCCGCTGCTGCGGTTGTGCTTGGCGTGTTTCTGTTGAGGAGAATGCGTAAGCGCTGATGCCCCATCCTTTTCGCACATATTGAAAGCCGCCTGCGCATTTGCAGACGGCTCTATTTGTTCTTTGTAGACGGTCGTGCAGACCGATTATGTATGCTTCTTTTTGTGCGCCGCATTGGGCCTTGGCACAATTTTGAGCTGCGACCAAAGGATGATGGCGGCTTGGATCGGGACGCCCAGCAGATACAGCACCCAAATGTTGTAGGAAAGCAAGTGCAGGTAGAAGGACGTGAGCAGCGTCCAAAGCAGCACGGTAAGGACGATGTAGTTCCAACGGGGCTTGCCCCAAAGCGAATTGAAAACGACGACGATGATGCAGGAGCAGGGCAGCGCATCGACAAACGCCAACCATGCCCGCGGCTGGTTGAACAGCAGGCTCGTATAGAGGAAGGCAATGATTGCCACCGTCCATACCACCAGCACCGCCAACAGCGTAATGACGATCTTGCTGTAGACGCGATTTTTGGTTTGCTTGACGTCCTCGCCGTCCGTTTGCATGGTTTCGGGCGCGAAATCGGGATCGAGCAGATCGTCTACGCGGACGCCGTAAAACTTTGCAAGCTTCGAAACCGCTTCGATGTTGGGGCAGGTGTCTCCGTTTTCCCACTTGCTGATGGTTTTGTCCGAGTAGTGAATCTGCTCCCCAAGCTCGCCTTGGGTCAGCCCGCGCGCGCGGCGGAGCCTTGTCATGTTTGTAAGTAAAACCTGTTGTGTATCGTTCATGTATGCAGTATACGCGTTCTTTCACGCCGCGTCAATGGAAGAATCGCAAATTCTCTGATTTGGAGAGCCCGTTCTTCTCGGATTTGGAGAGTGCGGAGAAAAGACGAGATTCTTCGCTGCCTTGCATCCCTTGACCCGACGAAATCCTTCGATATAATGGTTACAACCCCAAGCTTTGGGGAATCTATGCGTATTTTTTGTTTGAAAGGAACGGATGCCATGAATCAGCCTGTCATTCCGATCTTCTTTGCCTGTGACGACGCCTACGCGCCCTTTCTTGGTGTTGCATTGACGTCCATCTTGGAGAATGCGTCGCCCGCCTACTTCTATCGCGTCCACATCCTCACATCGGGCTTCCGCCCGTCTGTGGAGCAACGATTGCTTGCGTGCAAAACGCCCAACAGCGAGATTTGCATGGAGAACATGACGGCAAGGCTCAAAGCGGTGGCTGCCTCGCTGCACACCCGTGACTATTACTCGGTGGCGACCTATTATCGGCTGTTCATCGCGGAGATTTTCACCCAATACGACAAGGTTCTGTACATCGACGCCGACACCGTCGTGCCGGGCGATGTTTCCGAGCTGTACAACACGCGCCTTGGCAATCACCTTGTGGCGGCGGTGCAGGAGGACGTGATGTCCATGGAGCCCGTCTTCGGCAGGTATGTCGAAGAGGTGTTGGGCGTGCCCCGCGCCGATTGCTTCAACGCGGGCGTGCTGGTGATGAATCTGCGTGCATTTCGTGCGCAAAGAATCCAAGCGCAATTCTTGCAGCTGCTGCAGCATCGTCGGTTTGTCGTGACGCAAGATCAGGATTACCTCAACGTGCTGTGCCGCCACCGCGTCAAGCGGCTGGGCTGGACGTGGAACAAAACGCCCTGCGACCGCGTGTCAGGGCCCGTTGTGCATCCTTCGCTGGTGCATTTCAAGCTGCTTTGGCGGCCTTGGAAGGATGTGGGGCTGCCCTACGAGGATCTGTTTTGGCAGTATGCCGATAAATGCGGCTTTGCCGCCGAGCTGCGCGCGATGCAGCAAAGCTATACCGATGCGGACAGGATGCAGGATCTTGCGGGCTATCGGCGGCTGATGCGCACGGCGCAGGAAGCCATTGACGACTGTAAGCATGCCGAGCAGGCGCTGTTTGAAGCGGAGGCGCAGCCCGCATACGGCGACCGCGTCTGTGCGATTTGAGGTGCAGCCATGGCAGAACAACCATCTTCCCGCGACGCGGTGTTGGCGCGCATTGCGGAGTATGAAAAGCTGGGGCTGTTTGACCGCGATGTGGAGGACGATCCGCCCACACGCGTGTTGACGCCGGAAGAAATCAGCTATGATTTTTCGGGCTTGGGCTGTCGCATCCGCACCGAATTGGCAAACGTTGCCGCCAGAACGTACTTCGACGGAGAAATCCGAAGGAATCGTCTGATCCTCGACGGGGCGGAGGGCTTGGCGCATTTTCGCGCGCTTTCGGGCGGCGCGGTTTTGACCTGCAACCACTTTCACCCCTACGACAATTACGCCATATACAAGGTGTTGCAAAAGGACTTGCGAAAGCGGCATCAAAACCTTTGGAAGGTGATTCGAGAGGGCAACTACACGAATTTTCCGGGGCTGTACGGGTACTTCTTTCGAAACTGCAATACGCTGCCGTTAAGCGCCAATCCTGCGGTGCTGAAGAAGATGCTGCGCGGCACGGAAACGCTGCTGCGGCAAGGGGAAAAGGTGTTGATTTACCCCGAACAGGGGATGTGGTGGAATTATCGGAAGCCGCGTCCTTTGAAGGCGGGCGCGTTTTTACTTGCGGTGCGGGCGAATGTCCCTGTGCTGCCCATCTTCATTACGCTGCGGGATTCGACGCATTTGGACGCCGACGGGTATGCGGTGCAGGCAATGACCCTGCATTTCATGGCGCCCGTGGTTTCCGATCCGACTCTTTCGGAAAAGGCGAACATGCGGCGGATGGCGGAGATGGTTTACGGACAAATGAAGGACAAATACGAACAGGTCTACGGGATTCCCCTGACCTATGAGGAGGCGTGATGGGGCTTTACATCGGCGTCATTTCGGGAACAACCGTATTGGTGGCTGTGGGGAATCTGCTCTTTTCCCGCGCGGCTTTGGGCATTTCCCCGCTCTACTGCATCGTTGCGGCGGTGCTGACCACCGTTGCCATCATCGCGCTGGACGGGCTGGAAGCGTGGCTCATTCGCCTGCTGCCCGAAAAATGGTTCGCGGCGGAACAGCCGCTTTTTGCCGTCAGCGCACGGGCGTGTCGTTTTTACAACCGTCTCGGCGTCAAGGCGTGGCGAAACAAAGTGCCCGAGCTGGGCAGCTTCACCCATTTTAGCAAAAGCCACGTGGCAGACCCGAAGGACAACGCCTACCTGCGTCGGTTCCTGCTGGAGTCCAACTATGGCATGGTGATTCATCTGACAAACGCGCTGAGCGGGTATCTGCTCTGCCTGCTGTTCCCCGCCGCCCAAGTGCTGCGCTTTCCGCTGCCGTGCGCGGTGGTGAATATGGTGTTGAGCCTGCTGCCGGTTTTCATCCTTCGCTACAACACGCCGCGCCTGCAATCCCTGATTCACTTGAACGAGCGCCGCGCAGCATCGTGAAACACGCCCGTTTTTCAGTCGGAAGGCGGGCAAACCGACGTTTCATGTTCCTCTCTATAAGCCGAAACGCGAAGGGCGGTTTGGCAAGGCGCGGAAAGTCAGATGCTTCGGGATGAATTGGTTTCTTCGCCAAAGCAGATGCGCGTCCCCGTGAGCGGATCGATTTATGGAACGACCCCAAGCGAATAGGATACTCCATTGTAATAAATGCGATCCTCGAACAAATAGAGATAACAGTGAATATTTCCGCCGTCCGTGTCCACACAAATGAGGTGCATCTCATTGGAGAGCCGATGATCGCTTACGATGTTGCAGGAAGACCTTTCAAGCGCTTTTATCTGCGTATATGTCAATAAATAGTAGCGGAAGCCGTACTTCATGGTGCGAATGCTTCCCACGGGTACCGGTTCGTCATTTAGAAGAACCGTTCCATCCGCAGTTACGGCAGTCAGTCGGAATTCTATTTCTTCCCTCTTTCCCAAGTAGATCACGCCATCGCGCAAATCAGAGAAACAGCATTCCGCATTGATTGTCCAAAACGTCTTCAGCCCTTCTGCTTGCGTAAAGAGAAATGCATTGCCCTGCCATTTATCCACCAATAAGACGCGATCATCCTCGCCGAGAATTGTCATCGCCGAACCATCTTCAAAGAGCTGCGTTACATTCTCATTCTCCCAGTCGCTGTAATATACCTTCTGATTATACACGTAGAGCACATGGCCATCAGAAAAGACATATCCATATTGTATTTTATCCCCAAATGGGCACATCGTATTGTCACGAAGATTAAAGCGATACAGAATCGGCTTATCGTTATGCGTGGCACCAATATCAACCGCATAGAGGAATTCGCCTTGCATCTGCAGGTTGGCGAAGTAGCCTTTCTGCAACAAAGCTGTCTGTCCGTTTTCACCGATATAGTAGAGTCCCTGTACCCCATTCTGATTATCGCTTTGAAAAGCCCCTTCTTCCGTCATGATCATATTGTTCTCTAAATATCTTGCACGGTTTTGCGCTGTGTCCCGAATCTCCGTTATGCCGGTAGAGAACGACTGTTCCCATGTTTGCGCGTCCATGATGCGCGTCTCGCCCTTTTCACATGCGCAAAAAGGCATGAGCACCGCGAAGGCTACAGAAATGGTGAGCATTTTCTTGAGTGCCTTCCTTGCTTTCATCCTATTCCTCCTACCTATTGCCTTGTTGTTCTTTCATTTGATAGACACTTGTGAAAGGGAGAATCAGACGACAAAATTGTTCTGTTTGAAGAAAGCTCACAATCTGTGGGGCATGGCGCATTTCCAAGCTGTCTGACACGCTCAACGGACATTTCGGTGATGCGGCAGGAGCGTCCGCCCCCTGTGTGATAGGTATATTGTGCAGCGTTCGTGCCTGTGTTGTCAATCGGAATTACGAGGTGCGACTTGCAGGCATCGTTCTCTACTGCCCGCAAGGGCAGTTTCCATTGGAATACCAAATCGACGTGTGGAATGAAATATTGCTATGGCAATATGAAATAATCTGCCGATTATGAAATTTGCCCTTATGTGCCGCAGCACATTTCAGCCGTGCATAACGCGCAAGTCCGTACCAACGTGTGAAATGTCCTGCGGACGTGAAATAATGCCGTTGGCATTGTGAAATTTTCTGCTGCGCAGAAAGTGAAATAAATCCCAATGCCGTGAGGCATTTCACATGGCAAAGCCATATTTCACTTGCGAAGCAAATCTCACAAATTCCATCAGGGATTTATTTCACTGAAAAACACACCTCTGCCCGACGGGCAGAGGTGTGTTTTTCTGGTACCCCCTCAGGGATTCGAACCCTGGACACCCTGATTAAGAGTCAGGTGCTCTAGCCAACTGAGCTAAGGAGGCATACTGGAGCGGGAAACGGGGCTCGAACCCGCCACCTCAGCCTTGGCAAGGCTGCGCTCTACCAAATGAGCTATTCCCGCGCGCAAGGATTATTGTAACCGTTTCCTTGCCTTTTGTCAACACCATTTTTGCCGAAAATGTACATTTTCCACGTGTCTTTTTGCATTTCGGACGGCGTTTGCGGTTCCTCGATGACCGTTGTCTCAATCGGGTCTAAAAGCGGCTCCTTGCGGAACAAATCGTATCGCGCGATGTCCGGATCGTCCGGATCGATCGGCAGCGGCTTGACCGCGCCAATCTCGCGCAGCAAGTAATACACCGCGACGCCGAGCAAAATGCCCAAGCTGACCCACTGGGAGAACGACAGCGGCCCCACGCCGCCGCGAATGGCGTCGTCGCGGAAGAACTCGATGACGAAGCGGAATGTCCCATACGCGATCAGGTAGGCGCGTATCATCCAACCACGCTTCTCTTCCTTTTTGGTCAGAAGGAACACCAACAGCAGCGTACCAAACAGCAGGAAATTGAATGCCGATTCGAACAGCTGCACGGGCAGTCTGCTGTCCCAAAAGTGCGAACAAAACGCGCTGTCGCAGTCCTGCACCCCGTAACAGCACGGCGACCAAATCAGCGTGCCGTCCGCCGTCTGTGCGCGGCCGAGATAGCAGCCGATGCGGGCAAATCCGTGGAACAGCGGCGTAGTCAGCGCCACGATGTCCCAGCCCAAGCGCCGCTTTTTTAGCAGGAGCCGCGACAGGACGCCGTACATCAAAAAGTAGCCCAGCAAGCCGCCGTAGAACACGATGCCGCTGTTTTCGAACAGGTAGACGAACTTGGAGCTTGCGCCTGCATAGTTCATGTACAGGTCAAGCTGCGACGCCGTCATCTCGCTGCCGCCCAGCTGCAGGAAGTACGTCCACAGCGAAAGCATCCCAAACAGCTTGGCGCCGATGATCATGCCGATGAGGCTTGCCATCATGAGGGGAAGCTGGCGCGTCCAGTTTTGTTTGCGCTTGAAGCACAGCACCAGCGCGACGATGAACACCGCCAAGATGCCCACCGCTGCCATAACGGAATAGGTGCAAATGTAGTTCCAGAAAAAGTTCTTGATTGCTTCCATGTTTGTCATTATACCCGCTTTCGGCGCACTTTGCAACCCCGAACGCGCGGCTG
>CAYRQM010000016.1:0-40336 GCA_964426415.1 uncultured Christensenella sp. | reverse complement strand
GTAGAACGCCGCGATTGCAGCCGCTGCGACGCATTTGAAACACGCGCACTTGCGCTTGACACCACCAACCACGAGGACATCGTCACCGATGCGGCAGTTGCAGCAACCTGCACCCAAACGGGCTTAACGGCAGGCAGCCATTGCGCGGCTTGCGGCACGATTCTCGTTGCTCAGACAGAAACAACTGCGCTCGGTCACGAGCTGACCGATTGGGTAAGCGACGTCGGTTCCGGCGATGCGACGCACACCCACTCCCGCTATTGTCAGCGCGAAGGCTGCGACTATTCCGAACAGGTCGCATGCAGCTTTGAAGCGTCCACGACAACCGCATCCTGCACCGTTGCAGGCACGACCACCTACACCTGCTCCGTCTGCGGTTACAACTACACCGTATCCGGCGAAGCGTTGGGGCACGACTATGTGGGCGCCGTCACCACGGCGGCAACCTGCACCACGGCGGGCGTGATGACCTACACCTGCTCGCGTTGCGGCGACACCTATACCGAGGCCATTCCGGCAACCGGTCATACCGTCGTCACCGATGCGGCAGTTGCAGCCACCTGCACCCAAACGGGCTTGACCGAAGGCAGCCATTGCTCGGTCTGCGGCGAAATCCTCGTTGCACAGACAGAAACACCTGCGCTTGGTCATAATTACACCTCCGAAGTCACCACAGAGGCGACTTGCACCACGGCGGGCGTTACGACCTACACCTGCACGCGCTGCGGCGACACCTATACCGAGGCCATTTTGGCAACGGGTCATACCGTCGTCACCGATGCGGCAGTTGCAGCCACCTGCACCACTTCGGGCTTGACCGAAGGCAGCCATTGCTCCACCTGCGGCGCGATCCTCGTTGCGCAGCAAACCATTGACGCACTGGGTCACGATTTTGGTTCTACAGAGTATGCGGCGATCTACGGTGCGGCGGGCACATCCACAACCTACACCAATACCTGCTCGCGCTGCGACGCGACGACGCAGACTTTGGTCGCCAATGAGGTTCCGTACACGCTGGGCGCAGCAGCCAGAAAGGATCGTGCCATGATCCGCTTTGGCGGCACGCTGGATGTTGACACGCTGCAAGCAACGCTGAATGTGGGCGAATCGTTCAAGTTCGGCTATGCGATGCAATATGTATACAATGGCACGACGTCGGCAACCGCGCACAGCGATTCGCTGGTCAATGCCATCGTATGGACACAGGCGATGGAGGACGCTGCAGACGGCGCCGAGCTCACCGCGCTCCTGCGTGATGCGGGCGCAAAGGTGTTCTCCTACACAGCGACGACCATCACCTACTCGTTCATCCTTCGTTGTGACACGGCAGCACAGCAAGCGTATTCTTACAATTTCGCATTCGAGCTGAATGTGAACGGCACTTACATATCGTTGGGTCGGAAGCTCCAAAATAGCATCAGCCGCATTTTGGATGACCATGGCGCCTCGGTATTCGTGGACTAATTGAGAGGAGGACACAAGCATGAAACAGTATCAATCTCCGATCATTGCAGTCACCAAGTTCCACACAGCCGACATCATGGCGGCGTCTTGGGAAACCTATGACGACGGCGTATCCAACAACGGCGACTTCGAGGGCAATTCCGATCAGGGCGGATTCTCCGACCTTTGGTCTGAGCTTGGCGGCGGGAACTAAACCATCCCAATGGGCGGGACGTCGAATCGGCGTCCCGCTTTGCTCTTTGGCAGCACAGAGAAGATATCACGTCGCATCTTCCCAAGTGCAAAAAGTTCATAATCTGTATAGTTGTAATTGTGGCAGGATTCATATATACTTATGCTTGCTAAGAAATATTGCTTAGATTTTATGAAATGCAATCATGATTTGGAGGGCGGAGCATTATGAAGGTCTATGAGAATCCCGATATTCTGGTGGTCCCTTTCAAGAGCAGGGACGTCATGGTGGATTCCACCTACATTCCCGAAACGAAACTCACCGATGATACGAAGTCCATTCCGCAAGGATCCGACTTCTCCAGCATTGGTTCGGAATTGACGGACGGCAAGTAAGGGTCGATTTCACACAATTTTGATAGTGTTTTCCTGAGCGCGTGTTTTCGCGCTCTTTTTGTTGAAAAATGCCGTTGCATTTCCATGCGGTATCGGTTACAATAGCGCTATTGGAAGAAGGACGGAACTATGGAGAAGAAACTGAAACAATGGAAGATCGTGCGCATCGTGCTGGGCGCGGCGTGCATCCTTTCCTTCGCTCTGATTATGCTGCTGCGCTATTTGCCGATCCGCTATGACGCATCCTTTGCGGCGGCAACGGACGGCGACTTCGTAACCGCGCAGATACAAAAGGTGGTTCCCTGCTCGGCAGATGGGCAGACGCTGTATCTGTTTTGGGACGAGGACGGCAACGTGGGACTGCTGTCCAATACGGACGGCAACCATCAAGACCGCATTGACGAGATGCTTGCCACAAACGGCACGCTGCGGCTGACCATCGAGGGCAAGCTTCGCTTCGAATCCTTCGACGACATCACGGCGTCTGACGATGAGGCGACAGCGGCGCTTTTGGCAATCGACCGCACGTCGGTGCGCGTTTTGCAGGCAGAGAAGCAAGCGGCACAGCGGGACGTCACGATCCCCGTCTATGTGCTGGTTGGTTTCATGATCCTGTTCCTGCTGGCAAACGAGCCAATTCGGCGGATCAATCATCAGATCGAACGGGAACAATCGCCCAATGCGGCGGAACCTTCCGAACAAGAATCCACAATGCCCGATGCGGCGTTTCATTTTGACGATGGGGGAGACAAATAAGTGAACGGAATAGAGGGGATCATGGGCGTCTTGGAGGCGACCATGGAGCGGCCGACCATGTATGGTTGGTTTCATTTGATGTGGTTTGGCATTGTCCTGCTTGCCATTGTGGTGCTGTGCCTTGTGGTGCGCGTGCCGCGCAGGCAGACAAACAACCGTGTGGTGTTGGTTTGCGGCGTGCTGATGCTGCTGTTCGAAATCTACAAGCAGATCGTGTTCACCCATTCTTCGGACGGGACGTGGGAATACCAATGGTATGCGTTTCCGTTTACGTTCTGCTCGCTGCCGATGTACGCCATGTTGCTTGCGGCAATTTTGCGCAAGGGCAAGGTACACGACGCGCTGTTGGCGTTCTTGGCGACATACGGGCTGTTGGGCGGGCTTTGCGTCTACCTGTTTCCGTCCACCGTGTTCATCGAAACCATCGGCATCAACATCCAAACAATGGTGCATCACGGCTGCCAGATCGTCGTCGGCGTCTTTCTGCTCACCCGCGGCAACGTCTCCAACAAATTCAAAAAGACGCTCTTGCCTGCCGCGCTCGTCTTCGCAGCGCTGGTGCTTTTGGCAACGGCGCTCAACGAGATCATGTTCTATTGCAATCCTGCCATCGGACATGGCGCGGGTCAGCAGACGTTCAACATGATGGAGATGAGCCGTCATTTCGACTGCACGCTGCCCGTGTTTTCGAACATCCAACAGTGGATGCGCGCAAACGGCAACTGGAACGTTTGGTATCCGTTCTTCCTGCTGCTGTACTATGCAGCGTTCACAGGCGGCGCCGCGCTGATGCTGCTGATGGACCGACTGGTCTGGGCGATTCTCAAGCCCGCCAAAAAACACAAAAAGCGCAGAGCATGAGCAAGTTTTTCGAACATGCGGCGCTGCTGAAGTGCCCCATTTGCGGCGGCGCGCTTGGCGCACGCGACAACAGCCTTGTCTGCACACAAGGGCACACCTTCGACGTGTCGCGCAAGGGGTATGTCCATTTTGCGCCAAATGCAAAGCCGTCCCGCTACGACCGCACCTTGTTCGAGGCGCGGCGGCGGGTGGTCAACGCACGATTCTATGCGCCGATGCGAACGGCAATCTTGGACGCGGTCACACGCTATGCACCCAACGCACAGGTTTCGCTGGACGCGGGCTGCGGCGACGGCTCGTTTACCCGTGCGCTGCACCGCGGCGGGCAGATGCTTGCCTTGGATCTTTCCAAGGACGCCATCGCACTTGCCGCCACGCGCAGCGATCCCATCCTTTGGATGGTGGCAGACCTGACGCGGATGCCCGTCGCGGACGGATGCGTCGATGTGCTGTTCGACCTCTTTTCGCCCGCCCATTATGAGGCGTTTTCACGCGTGCTCACCCGTGACGGCATCCTTGTGAAGGTCGTACCGCAAAGCGGGTATTTGCAGGAGATTCGCGCCGCGGCAGGCGAACAGCTGCGCCACGACACCTATTCCAATGCGCCCGTGGTCAAGCTGTTGTCGGAGCGATTTCATGTGTTGGAAACGAAGCGCGTAACGGCAGAGTTCCAGCTGAACGAGGCGGAGGCAAGCGACTTCCTTGCCATGACGCCGTTGCTGTTCCATGTGGATGCACAGGCGATTGCACCCCAAAGCATTGGGACGATCACCGTGGACGTGGATGTGCTGGTTGCAAAAAAACAAGAATCAAAGGAATAGGCGTTCAGTTGGACGCCTTTTTGATATTGGCGGCGTGCTCGACGTCTGGCAGAGCATACACGTCGGATGTGCTGCCCGAAAAGTAAAGGCGCGCGATCTGTTCGCCGTCCCATTGCATCGACGCGGCAATCCATTGCCCGTCCAAATCCAGCAAAACGGCGCATTTATATTGGCTGTTGTCCGTTCCAAGCCACTTTTGCATCATGCTTTTGGAAAGCCAAGTGTCCGCAACACGCATGACGGCGTGATGGACGCCCGAAACAAAGAGCAGCTGACAGGTTTCGCCCGTCGCTGCGTTGCGTACGGTGTAGGAGACATTGGGCGTAAGGCGGGCGCGCACATCGTTCCAAGCACGCGCTTCGCCGCGGTATTGGATCGTACCTTGCGCGGTATAGGAGAGGGAGAGAACGGCGTGAAACGGTGCGCGGACGGCGGTGCTTTGGTAGAGCGCATCGAGCGTCTCGCCGCCGATGGAGCTGTCGCCCAAAATGCCCGCTGCGGTTTTGTAGGCAATGACGGCTGTGCGCGTACCGGCTTCATAGCTGCCGTCCGGCTTATAAAAATAGTAACCAAGGTCGAACAGCCGCTGCTGTACCCGCACGACTTCTTCGCCTTGACTGCCTGTTTGCAGCAATTCGGTTTCGCCGACGCTGACCTGCCCCAAAAGGAACATCCCAAGGAGCAGCACGGTCAACGCCCCATACCATCGTTTCATACGAATAGTATAGCATAGTTCTTTTCGGTTGCATAGCAGCTTTTTGCGTGGTAAAATAAGAAAGAAGAAGGGAAGTGGTTCTATGCGCTGCAGCTGCCAACGGTGCGGCACCTACATGGTACAGGAGGAACGCGGTATGGAAAGCCGCTGCATCTGTCCCAATTGCTTCAACACCTGCTCGGCGTGCATGGGCACGGTGGGCGAACCGCAGTCCTTGCAATCCCTGCGCTTTACCGCGCTGATGCGGGAGCGGCAGGGCGACGGACACACCGACGACGAGGACGACATCGGGCCATAGGGAATCGAGCATAAAAAACATCCACCGTTTGCGCGGTGGATGCTTGCGTTTTGGTTGCTTACATGCCGGGAATCGGCACTTCGGTGGGATTCGGTGCGGCGGTGGGATCGGATGCGGCAGTCGCGGAGGGCTTTGCCGTCGCTTCGGGCGATGGCGAAGCGGTGACGGTGGGACCGACCATCTTCTTGCCGTTGAACGCCTTGTACTCCGAGGTCGCAAGCGGTTCTTCGCGGACGAGCACGCCATCCTTATAGTACTGCTTATAGCTTTGGTAGATGGCGCCGTTGCGCCGTTCCTGCACAACTTCCTCGGTGCCGGGCTTCATGTTGTTGTCCACTTCCAACACCCAATCGCCGGAGGGATACAGCTTCTTGGTGCGCTCCGCACGGAGACGAATCTCGTCGTATTCGTCGGTGGCAAACGGCTTGCCGTAGATCTCGAAATAGAGGGTGTTGCCCTCGGTGTATGCCACGATGATGACGATGTCGTCGGTGTTGTTCTTGAACTTAAAGTCGATCATGTTGCCGACCGAATTGATGGTGGCGTCCAAGCCTTGGTCGATGTAGGAGACGGGCATGGAGTGGTTGCGGCGATCGACGATTTCCAAGTCTGCCTTGACGACCGCATTGTAAAGCGTACTGGACAGCTGACAAACGCCGCCGCCATATTGCTCGTCAACGGCGCCGCCGACGTATGCGCCCGCCATCTTCCAGCCGTTGTCCTTGTTGCGCACGCCCAGCGTGGTGTTGCAGGAAAACTCGTCATTGGGATGCAGAATGGTGCCCGAAATGATCGCGGCGCCCTTGTTGATGTTGAACTTGCGGTTTTTGCTGCTGCCCTTAAAGCTGGTATGCTGTGCGCCGCGCAGCACAAACTGGGTTTCCAACGTCGCCTTTGTCAGCTCGGGCTGCGTTTCGACCAAGGTTGCGGTCACCTTGTCGCCGTTGTTGGCAGCTTGCAGGGCGGCAAGCAGCGCCGCTTGATCCAGCTGCAAACCGTTCGTTTCTTCTAAATAGACGATGGTGTTGGTTCCGGAATCGAAGGAGACGGTGGCGTCCACGGGCAAAACGTCGTGCGCGGTTGCCAATGCGGAAATGGCAGCCTCAAGCGCTTCTTCGTCAAAGCGTGCGGTGGTAGTGTACGCCTTGCCGTTGGTGCGAATCTCCTCCACGGCGGCGGACACGTTTGCGTAGCCCGTATCCTCGCGCACCAAAGCGAACGCTTCGGTCAGCACGTCGTCAAGGTTGGTGACGGTCTTTACGTCGGCTTGCGAAAGGGTGACGGTTTCGTCTCCGATCACGATGGCAACCGAAATCGTGGCGGCACTCTTGCCCTCCACGGCGGCTTTGGCTTGCTCCATCGTCATGCCGCCCACCGAAACGCCGTCGATGGTGACGCCGTCCAGCATGGTCAGCCGTTTGGTGATGGCGTCCACCGCCTCTTGATTGGCGTTGGGATCAGCGGTGACGACCGCGATGTTGTCCTGACCGGATGGCGTTGCAGGATCGGTCTTCGCACACGCGAACAACGTGCATAATGCGAAGGCAACACAAAGCACCAACAGAACGGAACGAGTTTTTGTCATAAATTGCAGAATCCTTTTCTTTCAGTATCGTTATTGTACACGCTTTTGTTCAAATTGCCCACCCATTTTTGCAACGATTTACGGATAAGTTACATTTCAGGCACAAAATCTGCGAATCGTTTTTGCAACGCTTTTCAACATGCGCCAAACGTGGTATACTTGGGGCATCAAACGAAAGAGAAACGAGCCATGACACGATCCAATCGAGACGCTTCCCCCTTGTCCGTTGCGATGCAATACCTCACCGCCCGTGACCGCACCGTGCGCGAGATGCAAACGCATCTGGACAGCAAGGACTTTGGCGAAGCCGACATCGACGCCGCAATCGCACGGCTGATCGAGCTGGAGCTGTTGGACGACCGCAGGTATGCAAAACGCTATGTCGAGACGCGCCTTGCCACAAAACCGCTCAGCCGCGCCCACCTTGCACAGCAGATGCAAGCCCACGGCGTCCCGCAAGACTGCATCGACGAAGCGCTCCATGCCGTATCGTCCGACGACGAGCTGCAAAATGCCTTGGCGGTGGCGCAAAAGTATGCGCGGCAGTTTGCTGCGTTGAAACCGCAAAAGCGCAGGGATCGGGTGCTTCTTCGGCTGCAGGCACGCGGCTATTCCTACGACGTCATCCGAAAAGCAGCCGATTTGGCGCTTTCGGACGCGCCCACCATTATGGAGGATGTATGAACCGCATCGTGACGGTTGCCGAAGCGAAAGCGTTTGACCGCTTCTGCATCGAACAGCGGCACATACCTTCCCGCACGCTGATGGCGACGGCGGCGGAGGGCGTGTTTCGTGCGGTGCTGCGTCTGCGAAAAGATCAACAGCCCGTGACGGTGCTTGCGGGCAGCGGCAACAACGGCGGAGACGGTGTGGCGGCAGCGCTGCTGTTGCATCGCGCAGGGATTCCCGTCACCGTTTCGCTGCTTGGCGACGCGGCAAAGACCACGGCGGACACCGCAGCATATTTAAGCGCGGCGCGGGACGCAGGCGTGTCCATCGAAGCGGATTGGAAGCCCCGTTCGGACGCGCTGCTGGTGGATGCGCTGCTTGGCGTGGGGCTTACCCGCGACGTTTCGGGAAGCCTTGCCGATACCATTTCAAAAATCAACGCAAGCGGCTGCACGGTGGTGTCCGTGGACGTCCCTTCGGGGCTGGACGCCGACACGGGCTGCGTGTGCGGCGCGGCGGTGCGCGCTTTTCTGACCGTCACACTGCAATATATGAAGACAGGTCTGCTTTTAGGACAAGGCCGTGCCTATGCGGGGGACGTCGCCGTGACGCCATTGGCGGCTGAAGAAGGGTACCCGTTTTCCGAAACGCGTTGGCTGCAATCCGAGGACGAGGTGCAGGCGCTTTTGCCGCCGCGCCCCTTCGATTCGCACAAGGGCGCCAACGGGCACGCGCTGCTTTGCGTCGGCTCCCCAAAGTACATCGGTGCGGCGCTGCTTTCATCCCGCGCTGCACTGCGCAGCGGCTGCGGGCTGTTGACCGTGGTCACGCCAAATCCCGTGCGCGGCGCGTTTTCCACACTGCCCGAAGCCATTACCGTGCCGACGGGATCGGCGGATTGGGACGCGTGCGCGTGCGAAGCGGCAATCGCCGCACTGGACAACAAAACGGCAATCGGCGTCGGCTGCGGCGTTGGCGACGGAACGATTGCACCGCTTCTCAAGGCGGCGCTTTCCACAAAGCGTCCGTTGGTGCTGGACGCTGACGCGCTCAATCAGTTGGCAAAATCGCCTGCCCTTTTGGGGCTTTTGCATGAAAACGTGGTGCTGACGCCGCACGTCGGCGAGATGGCACGGCTTTTGGGCTGCTCCATCGCGCAAGTGCAGGCAGATCCGCTTAGCGCAGCGTCGTCGTTTCCGTGTACCGTGCTTTTGAAGGGCGCGACCACGCTGGTACACGAGCGCCATCGAACGGCTTTTTGTGTGGGCGGAAACGCGGGGCTTGCCAAGGGCGGCAGCGGCGACGTGCTGACGGGCATCATCACGGCGCTGTTGGCACAGGGGCTTACACCCTTTGACGCGGCGCGGGTCGGCGCGCATCTTTTGGGCGTGCGGGCGGATCGCGCAATGAATTTACTGGGAGAACGGATGCTGCTTGCAAGCGATCTGTTGGATGTGGTATTATAACGGTTATGGAAAAGAAGATTAACGGAAACGTCGCGGGCGTCCGCGACAGCATCTTGGAAGAGATGCGCGCCCTGTACGAACAGACCCAAATCAGCGGCGTGTTCGTTTCGCGGGAGCTGCTCGAAAGCTTGGCGGCCTTTACGGGGCGAATCGGGCGTGAAATTTCGGTGTATATCACCCGCGGCGGCAGCATTGCCGACGTCTCCATCGGCGACGCCAGCACGGTTTCCATGCCCGAAATGCGGTTGGTGCGCAACATCGACCGCTTGTGCGGCGTGCGCTGCATTCACACCCATCCCAACGGCAGCGGCTTCCTGTCCGATGTCGACCTTGGTACGCTCAATTCCATGCGGCTGGACAGCATGGTTGCGGTGGGCGTGCGCGATGGCGTCCCCACCAGCGTGTATGCGAGCTTTGTGGGCGAGATGGAGGGCACGGAACGAAAGCCCGTCCTTTATGGCCCGATGCGCTACGACCGATTGCCCCAAAGCAGGCTTTTGGACTCCATTGTCGAAGCGGACAATCGCCTCAAGGCGCCCACCTATGCGGTGACCCAAAGCGAGCCGGAACGCGCGGTGCTGGTGGGCATCGACAACAACGAGGGCTACGACACGCTGGAGGAGCTCAAAGCGCTTGCCGATGCGGCGGGCGTGCAGGTTGTACACATCGAACGGCAGCGCAAGCGTCCCGTAGACAACGGCACCTATGTCGGTTCGGGCAAAGCGGACGAGCTGCGCTTGATTGGCAGCGCCACGGAAGCGGACGTGTTCCTGTTCGACGACGAGCTGACCGCCATCCAAATTCGCAACTTGGAAGAAATTTTGGGCGCGCCCGTGGTGGATCGCACCATGCTCATCTTGGACATCTTCGCCACCCGTGCCACGTCGCGGGAAGGCAAGCTGCAGGTCGAATTGGCACAGCTGCAATATCGGCTCCCGCGTCTTTTGGGCGCAGGCGTCGCCATGTCGCGGCAAGGTTCGTCGGGCGTTGGGATGCGCGGCCCCGGCGAAAAAAAGTTAGAGATCGACCGCCGCCGCATCCGTCGGCGCGTGTTTGAGCTGCAGCAGGAGCTTGCAGAGATCGACAAGCAGCGCGGGCTGCGACGCGAAGCCAGAAAGCGCAAAGCGACGCCGCTGGTGGCGCTTGTCGGCTATACGAACGCGGGCAAGAGCACGCTTTTGAACACGCTTTCCGACAGCTGCGTGTTGGCGGAGGACAAGCTCTTTGCCACGCTCGACCCCGTGGTGCGGCGGCTGGTGCTGCCAAACGGCACGGAATGTATGCTGTCCGACACGGTCGGGTTCATCAACAAGCTGCCGCATGAGCTGATTCAGGCGTTCCGCTCCACGCTGGACGAGGTGCGCGACGCCGACTTGATTTTGCATGTGGTGGACGCCGCCTGCCCCTATTACGACGTACAGATGCGCGTGGTGGAGCAGGTGCTTGCCGAGCTTGGCGCGGCGGATACGCCATGCATTGAGGTGTACAACAAGTGCGACCTTGCCGATGCGGCGCCGCGCAAACGCCGTGACGCATACGCCATCAGCGCACAGAGCGGCACGGGCCTTGCCGCGCTGCAAACCGCCATCGAAACACAGCTCAACCATGCCCAACAGCGGGTGGAGCTGGTGATTCCCTACGAAAAATACGACGCCATGCGCACGCTGCGTGAAACGGGCACGATTCTGTCCGAATCGCACGAAGCGGACGGCACCCATGTGGTTGCCATGCTGGAGGAAAGCAAATTGTACCTGCTGCAAAACGCGTTGGGACGCAAGCCGCAGCAAAAGGAGGAAGAACCATGAAACAAGCCATTTGCATTCTGCTTTGCTTGGGGATGCTGTTTGCCGCGGGCTGCAGCTGCACACCATCCCAAACGCCTGCCGATAACGCCGAGAACGGCTCGTCCACGGTGATACAGGACGGGCAATCGTCCGCTGTGGACGGCGCGCCGCTTCCCACCCGCCTGCCTGACGCATCGGACGAGGCGGGGGAGACGCCCAACGCGAACGGGCTTTATAACGACCCCGACACGGACGCCACGCCCGAACCCAAGCTGACCTACGAGGCGTATCGCGCCATGAACGACGACGTAATCGGCTGGATCGACGTGCCCAACACCACCATCGCCTATCCGGTGCTGTATGCGGGCAACAATTTTTACATCAACCACAGCCCGTCCCGCACCCGCAGCGACTATGGCGCCATCTATCTATACGAGAACTGCGCGCCAACGGACAAGTACCTTGTTCTGTTCGGTCACGCCATGAAGGACGGCAGCATGTTCGCGCCGCTGCACAGCTTCTCCGACCGCACCTTCTTCGAGGCAACGCCCACGTTCACCTATACCTACGGCGACGAGGTGCGCACCTATCGCATCTTCTCCACGTTCATCGTGGATATCGATGCGGAATACGCGTCGTTTATGGACACCGAGATGGACGACTATGTCGCATTCTTGGAAGGGCTGTACAGCGCGTCCGCGTTCCGCACCGACGAATCGTTCACCTTCGACGAAAACAGCGAAGTCGTCTGTTTGGTCACCTGCAACCGTGTGGCGTATGCCAACGGGCGCGAGGTGGTGCTGGGACTGCGTCAAAACTGATTTTTGCGGCGGTTGCCGTTGAACACATCGTACCACGGGCAGCGCTTCGGTGCTGCCCTTTGCGTTCATACGCTTCTTACAAAGATTTTGCGTTCGCCACCTTTTCATTTGTACGAAAACATGATACAATGCTTATGATTTCGGAGGTTGGAATGAAAAGAACGGTGTCGATCCTGTTGGGCATAATTATGTCGCTGACGCTGCTCCCTTGCTGCACGCAAGCAGAGGGCTTGGCGACGTTTTCCGACGTGGATCACGTTCTGATTTACAACCCGCTTTCCTATTCCGACGACGCGCCCAACAAGCTCTTTTCGGGCACGCTGCCTCAAACGAAAAGTATCACGACCGTTCCCGAACCTGCATCGTTCGAATCCTATACGGCGGGTCTGCACCAAATGGGCAACGCTCAAAACGAGACGCCGCACAAGGACGGCGCGCTCGAAACGCGGCAGTTTTGGGTTTGCACCAATCTGACTTCGGGGCAATACGATCAAAGAACCTTCACGCTGTTGGCAAGCGGCGATCATTGCAGCCTTTGGAGCGATCCGACGAACAGCGGCGCGTTCTCCACGTCCCAAGCGGAAGAGATCGTCACGCAGTTCGAAAATGTCATCTATCCCACCGATACCGCTTCGTTTGGCGCGTTCCGCGATTTGGCGGGCGATGGCAAAATCAACATCGTCACCTACCAAATGAGCAGCAATTCCGTTTGCGGCTTCTTCGACACCTACGACCTGTACACGGCGGAGGAGATCGCCGTGATTGACCCAGACGATGCGGCGGCGTACAACAGCCTGCCCATCGTCAACATCAACACCACCATCAAAACCGACATGCAGACGGTGTACTGCACGGTGGCGCACGAGTTCCAGCACCTCATCCAAATGACCGCCATCTTGGAATCGCCCGCAAACGATGGGCTTTTGGGCAAGGAGACGCGCACGGGGCTGTGGTACAACGAGGGCTGCGCCATGCAGGCGGAGGAGCTTTGCTACGCGGGCTCGGTGGCGGAACAAGGCTATCTCACATCGTTTGCCGCTTCGCCGCGCATCAAAAACGGGCAAAGCCTCTGTCATTTTCTCACTTCTTCCGCCGACATCGGCGCGTATGGCGCTTCGTTTCTGTTCACAGAATACCTAAAAGGACAGACGGACGACACGGTGTTTGCCGCGTATCTCACCTACTGGCGCACGGCGACCGAAAACGATTCGCTCACCGACGCCAAGGCGCTCGCTTCCATCCTGCCCGACGCGCTGAAAGTTGCTCTATTTGAGCAATTTCCGTTTTCCGAAGCGACGGAAGCGGCGCTTGGCAGCGCGGCAGAGCAGTTGCTTTCACGGCTCAATTTGGCGATGCGGCTTGCGCTGCTCACAAATGAGCAAAGCGGGCTGCTGTCCATCGGACAAACGGCATCGTTCCCTCTCTATACGGGCACGGGCGACAAAATCGAAGGCGGCGGCGCCTTGGTGCTTGCCGTTGCGGACGGCGCGTTTTCCGTTCCGTGCGACGCGGATGCAGGACTGCTCTTTGTCGGCGTCAAGGATGGCGCAATCGTTGGTTCGTACCAAGTCACGGCGCCCGAAAGCGGGTTCTATGTGCTGACCGTCACCTACGACAACGAGACCAAAGCGCTGTTGCAGCTTCCCGCACAGGAGGGGTATCTGCCGCTGACGGCGTTCGATACCGCTTGGATTACGGACGGTGCGGTCAATGTTGAATTGGTAAAGAGCGCCGTGTATCAGATCGCGGGCGACGCGCAAAACGGCTTCACCGCCTCCTACGACACGGCGGCAGGCACGTTCTATTTGGGACGCGTGTCCCCGTTGTCCAACCAGCTATCCATCTCCGAGACGCCGTCCTATCTGACATGGCGGCGGTTTGATGACGGCACGGCGCGGCTGCAGTACGACGGGCTCAACGATTCGGCGATTCTGTACAATTCCTACCTGTCCAAGCTGGGCTACTATGCGCCTGCGTACTTTTCCCACGCATCGTTTGCACGACCCACTTGGGTGCCCGTGCGGCTGCACTTGGGCGACGTCGATTTGGACGGGGCAGTCACGGCGGCAGACGCGGCGCTGCTCTTGCGCGGCGTCGCGGGACTCCACTATTTGAACGCGGTGCAGCGTGCCTGTGCCGATATGACCAACGACAACAGTGTAACAGCCGTGGACGCGACGCGCATTTTGCGTCGGTGCATCGGGCTGGGAAATGAGGCTTGAAATGAAATCTTGGATGAAACGAATCCTATGCGCGCTGCTTACGGTCGCCATGGCGGCGTCCTTTGCGGCGTGCTTTACGGCGTCGCAGGCGGGCGTACTGGTCATCAATGAGGTCATGTCAAGCAACAAGACGACCTTGCTGGACCCGGAAAGCGGTTCGCCCGACTGGATCGAGCTGTACAATGGTTCCGACGTCGCCATCAAGCTCTTTGGCTATTGCCTGACGGACGACCTGCAAAATCCCGAAAAGTTCATCATGCCCGACGTGACCATTGCGGCGGGCGGCTACTTGGTGGTCTATGCCACCAACGAGAAAAAGACCGATACGCTCCAATACGACGGCGGGAACATCTATCTCGGCTTTTCTCTGAAGGCGTCGGGCGAGAACGTGGCGCTTTTGAGTCCCGATCAAGACGTGCTTTCCGAGCTTGTCATTCCCAAATTGCAGCAGGACACCTCCTATGCACGCAAAAGCGACGGAACGTATGGCTACTGTGCCACAGCGACGCCCAACGCCGCCAACGACACCACGATTTACGCCACGGCAGAAGAATTAGAACGTGCCAACACGGACACCGCCGATTCGGCGCAGGCGGGCATCCTGTTTTCCGAGATTTCCGCACGCAACGAGATGGCGGTGCTGTGCGGCGGCTGTGCGGGATGCGACTGGGTGGAGCTGCAGAACACCACCGCCGCCGACATTTCCTTAGACGGGTTTGCGCTGACCGATGACGAAACCGATTTCGACAAGGCAAACTTGGGGCAAGACGCCGTGGTGCCCGCAAATGGGTATCTGCTGGTATATTGCTGCCAAGACGACTGCACGGGCGTGGGACATGTGTGCGTCAACTTCGGCGTCAGCAGCGCGGGCGAGACGGTGTACCTGTTCGACACCCACGGCAAGCTCTCCGCAAAAATCGAAGTGCCCGCGACGCCCGAAAAGGACGCGGTCTATGTGCGCCTTGGCGATGGCAGCTATGCGTTTACCATGGAAGCGACGCCGGGCAGCGCCAATCCCGTATCGCCTTCCACCGATCTGACGCCGCAGGCGCCGACGGGCAATACGACGGTGCGCATCAACGAGGTGCTGGCGAAGAACACTTACAGCCTTGCCGACGCGGACGGCGACCGCAGCGACTGGGTCGAGTTGTACAATCCCACCGACCAAGCGGTGTCCCTGCAGGGCTATTTCCTGTCCGACGACGTCGAAAAGCTGGATGCATGGGCGTTTCCCGACGTGACGATTGCCGCGCACGGCTATCTTTTGGTGTTCCTTTCCGGAAAGGATCGTACGGACGCCGAGCTGCACGCCAATTTCTCGCTCTCTACCGATGAAACACTGGTTCTCTACTGCGCGACGGACAACACTGCCGACCAAATTTCCATACCGGATTTGCGCGACAACGTATCCGTCGGGCGCGCGGACGATGGGACGATCGAATATTACGGCCATCCGACGCCTTTGGAACCAAACGGACATGGTACAAAAGAAGCCGATGCAATCGGCTTTTTTCAAACTGACGGCGTGTTCATTTCTGAGGTCTGCTCCATCCACGAACGCGGCAGCGGTGAGAACGATTGGATTGAGCTGCACAACGGCGGCAGCGAACGCATTGTGCTGGACGGGTGGTATCTGTCCGACAACAAGGACAACCTGCTGCTTTGGCAAATTCCCGACCTTACCGTTGCGGGCGGCGACTATGTGGTGATAGAAGCATCGGCAGGCGGCACGGGCAAGGTGGCGTCGTTTGGCATCGCTTCCGGCGGTGAGACGCTGTTTCTGTCCGACGCCAACGGCAATCTGGTGGACGTATTTGCGACTGGCGTGCAAAAGAGCGGAATGAGCGCAGGGCGCGTCGAAACGGATGCGTTCACCGAGCGCGTGTTCTTTCTGACCAAAACCCACGGCGCAGCCAACAGCAGCAATCTGTGCAACACCTATGCGGGACAGCCGACGTTCTCCGAAACGGCGCTCTATCACGATGCGGCGTTCGATCTGACCATCTCCAGCCTGCAGGCGGGCGCCACCATCACCTACACGACGGACGGCAGCATGCCCACCGCGTCGAGCAAAGTCTATACGGGCGCGATTCACATTACCGAAAGCACCGTCATTCGTGCGATGGCGTGCAGCGACACCACGCTGGACAGCGCCGTCACCACCTATCACTACCTGTTTACCGCGCCGCACGACGTGCCCGTGGTGTGCATTGCCATGGCGCCCGACGACTTCAGCGCGGTCTATCGGGTCAAGGAACACAAGGACATCAAGGAGCGCACGGCATACTTCAACTATTACGAAAGCGACGGCTTGATCGGCGTCACATTCCCCGCCGACATCAAGGCAAAGGGGCAGGGCACGCTGTCCATGGCGCAAAAGTCGTTCTCCATCCATCTGCGCGGCAGCTATGGGCAGAAGACGGTGGATTATCCGTTCTTTGACGGGTACGACTTCACCAAATTTTCCGCGTTGGTGCTGCGCAACGGCGGGCAGGACTTCGACGATTATCGCTTCATCGATTCCTACATTTCCCGCGCCTGCATCGGGCTGCACGCCGAGACGTCCAATTCGCGTCCCGTCGCCGTGTACATCAACGGCAAGTACTATGGGCTGTACGATTTCAACGAGGATCTGAACGCCGATTATCTCGCCACGCACTACGGCGCAAATTCCGACGCGGTGGACTTGGTGCGGCGTAACGGCGGCATTGCCACGCAGGGCAACAACAAAGAATGGAAGTCCGTGTTCAACTATGCCAAGACCGCGAACCTTTCCTCCACTTCGGCGTATGAATCGTTCTGCCAAAAGGTGGACGTGGACTATTTCATCGATTACGTCATCATCCAAACGTACATCGGCAACACCGATATGTTCAACCAAAAATATTGGCGCACGCAGGACTATTCCATCCGTTGGCGTCCGATTTTGTACGACTTGGATTTCGGGTTCCGTTCCTCCAAGAGCAACATCGCGCACCACTATTTCGATTATGGCGGCACGCCGTCGCACAACGGCACGCTCACCTATTTTTACATCACCTGCGCGCTGCGCACCAACGATGCGTTTTGCAATCAATACGTCGAACGCTATGTCGAGGTGGTCTGCACCTATTTCAATTCAGAACGGATGCTGGCGCTGATCGACACCATGGAAGCGGAATACGAAACGGAGATGGCGCGACAGATTTCGCGGTGGGGCTCGTTCCGCTCGGTCAGCGCTTGGAAAAGCAATCTGGACAACCTGCGCGTGATTGTGAAAAAGCGCCCCGCAATCGCGTTGGAGCAGCTGCGCAAGGAGTTTGGGCTGACCCAAAGCGAGCTGGACACCCTGATTGCAAAGTACACGACAAACTGACGCAAAATGCGCCTAATAACGGTGATTTTCGCAGAAGATGGCAATTCCCTCTTGCAATTTCCTTGGGGGGATGGTACAATGCAATGAAAATTACATATTGCCTTATCAAGAGTGATGGAGGGACGGGCCCTATGAAATCCGGCAACCTACTGAAGCAAGGTGCCAATTCCCGCAGCGCAAGCTGAAAGATGAGAGATTCCTGCTCATCTTCGGATGAGCATTCTTTTTAAGGCGGAAAGCGTATCAACAATGGAAAAAACCTTCTTCACCAGTGAATCGGTCACAATCGGACATCCCGACAAAATCTGTGACCAACTCAGCGATGCGGTGCTGGACGCCATTCTGACGGAAGATCCGAACGCCCGCGTGGCATGCGAATGCGCCTGCACGACGGGGCTTGTGCTCGTCATGGGCGAGATCACCACCGACTGCTATGTGGACATTTCGGGCATCGTGCGCAAGACCATCTGCGACATCGGCTACAACCGTGCCAAATACGGCTTTGATGGCAGCACCTGCGGCGTCATTGTGTCGCTCGACAACCAATCGGACGACATCGCATTGGGCGTAGACTGTTCGTTGGAGAGCAAGCGCGGCGAGGAGCACGACAATATGGACACGGGCGCGGGCGACCAAGGCATGATGTTCGGCTTTGCGTGCGACGAAACGCCGCAGCTGATGCCGCTGCCCATCGACCTTGCCCATGCGCTCACCCGCAAGCTCACCAAGGTGCGGCAAACGGGCACGCTGGCGTATCTGCGTCCCGACGGCAAGTCCCAAGTGACGGTCGAGTACGACGACGGCAAGCCCGTCCACATCGACACGGTGGTGGTATCCACCCAACACGACGAACACGTCACCCATGCACAGCTCGAGCAAGACGTGATTGAATACGTCATTCGCCCTGCGCTGCCCACCGATCTGTTCGACGAAAAGACGCGCATCTTGGTCAACCCCACGGGACGCTTTGTCATCGGCGGCCCACACGGGGATTCAGGTCTGACGGGACGGAAGATCATCGTGGACACCTACGGCGGCTATGCGCGGCACGGCGGCGGCGCGTTTTCGGGCAAAGACCCCACCAAGGTGGACAGAAGCGCCAGCTACATGGCGCGGTATATCGCAAAGAATATCGTGGCGGCAGGCTTGGCGAAGCGGTGCGAAATTCAGGTCGCCTACGCCATCGGCGTGGCACAGCCCGTTTCCGTGCTGATTGACACGCAAGGCACGGGCGCCGTGCCCGACGAGCTGCTGCAGCGTGCAGTGCGCAAGGTCTTTGACCTGCGTCCCAAGGCGATCATCCAAGCGCTGGATTTGCGGCGTCCCATCTATCGCCAAACCGCAGTCAACGGGCATTTCGGAAACCCTGCTTTCCCATGGGAACGCACCGACAAGACGATGGCGCTCAAGACGGCAGTTGCCGAGCTTGGCGCATAATCTTCCAAAACACAAAGCGGCGACCGCAAAAACGGCCGCCGTTTTCATATGCTTGTCAAGTGCCTGCTGCGATGTAAATGATGTCGGACAGTTCGCGGCCGCCGTCATAGGGGCTGTTAAAGACGCCGCCGTTCCAATAGAGCTGCGCCGATTCGCCGCCGTCCAAATTGAACGCGGCGGTGCAGCCCAACCGTTCCATCAGCTGTGCGGTTTCCTTGAGGGTCGTGCCCATCGAATAGCCGCTTTGCCGCCCGTCGATGGTGACGAAGCAGTAGTGGCCCGGTTCATAGTAGCCGAACACGGTGCGCGGATTGTTGGGGTTGATGTTGTACTTGGGGAAGGAGGTGATGGCCTTGCCTTCCGCATCCAAAAGAATGGGGCCAAACTGCCACATCTGCCAAACGCCCTTGTCCAAAACGGCGTTTATGTCGAGCGATGCGTTGGCAAACAGTTCCACAGAACCGTCCAAATACAGCACGCATACGTCCCAGCTGCTGTACGAAACGGTGTCGTAAACCGTGCCGTTGCGTACGACGAAGGAATGGTTGTGATGCCCGTAATAGTCGCCCGTGATGGCAAAAAGAGCATTGGCGTCGCTGCACAGGTCGAGAAAGTCGCCATTCGTATGCCGATCGAACCCTTTGGCAGCTTGGGTGCGCAGGACGGACAAGTCGCGGATGTACAGGTCGATGACAAAGTAGGTGACCTTGGAGGAGAACGTCTCCGTATCGGTAATCGTTTGCACGGTGAGATGCACCTTGTCGCTCGTGTAGGAGGTGTCGGTGACGGCGGTTTCCTCCAGAGGGCAGAATCCGCCGACCGTCCAGCCGATCAAGCCGTCGGGCTCCGAGGTGGGCGCATCCGTGGGGGCGGGCGATGGCGTAGGCGTCGGCACAGGCGTAAAGGTTACGGCGTTGGTGGGCGCAACGGTGACCACGGAGAGCACCGCGTCTTTGGGCGCGTCCGTTGTGGGCGCATCGATTGATGGCATTGCCGTGCAGCCAAGCAAAATGGGGAGAAGGATGCAAACAAGCCCGATGGGCAGGCGTCGTTTCATATTAGGAAGCTCCTTCGATGTAATAGAGAAGCGGGTTGGTTTCGTCGTCCACCACATAGACAATATCGCCGATGGTGCGGCCGCCGGTGGCGGGGACGTTTTGAATGGCGCCGTTCCAATAGTAGTGGGAGGATTGCCCACCGTCCAAATTGAACGCCATCGCGCAGCCGAGGCTTTCCATCAGCTTTGCCAAATCAAGCAGCGTCAAGCCCTTGGAATCCTTTTGCCGTCCGTCCACCGTCACAAAACAGTAGTGTCCGGGCGCATAGTAGCCCAGTACGGAGCGTGGATTGAGGGGAGAAATGTCCGTTACGGGAAAGTTGGTGCGTGCCGTGCCGTCTGCATTTAAGAGCGTGGGGCCAAATTCCCACACCTGCCACGGGTTGCGGGCAAGGATGGCGTCCACGTCCACGTCGTCGTAGGCATACGCTTCCATCACGCCGTCCGCATAGAGCGCGCATACGTCAAAATTGGGGTAGAGCGTGGTGCGCAGCACTTCCCCGTTGCGTACCACAAAGGACTTGCGGTGAAACCCGCAAAAGTCGCCCGAAATGGCAACCAGCGCGTTGGCGTCCCTGCACATGATTTTTGCTGGGCAGCGCGTGCCCAACTGGAACGTGCCGCCCGTGCTGGCGGTGCGTAGATAGGCAACATCCTGCACATAGATGTCCGCAACATAGTAGACCAGCCGATGCCCGTAGGTTTCATTGTCCACCACTTTGGACACGGAAATGGAAACGGCGTCGGAACGGTATGTGCTTTCGCTGCGCTCGTACCCTTGGCATTTGAGGAACATTTCGGTGGACGTCTTGATCAGCCCCGTCGGTTCGGGGGAAGGCGTCGGCGTGGGCGAAGGCGTGGGGGAAGGCGTCGCTGTCGGCAGCGGCGTTTGGGTGGGCGCAAGGGTGACGCGCTCTACAAGTTCCAAGACGGGGGACGGGGTGACTTCGAGGGTCGCTGCGGTGGTGGGAACAAGCTTTTGCATGAGCAGAATGCCCGTTACAACGAGGGCAGCGATAACCACTGCCGCCGCAAGCAGGACAAAGCGATGGGACGCCCGATGCGTTTTCTTCATAACCAATCTGTTCTCTCCGACGGATGCGGGTCTCGCCCGCATCGCACAGGTTCATAGTATAACAAAGTTGCGTCTGTTTCGCAACGAGTTTGTTACATTTTTCGTACAGATTCGCGGGATGCAGAATTCGTTTCTTTACAGGCGCGGCGCATTGCGGTATACTGACAGCAACAAACAGAGGAGCAGCGTGCATGAAACGCGTATTGGGCAGCATCCGCAGGGCGGATGAACGATATCACATGATCGAGGACGGCGACAAGATCTGCATCGGCGTATCGGGCGGCAAGGATTCGCTGCTTTTGATGCAGGCGATGAAGCTGTATCAACGGTTCGCCTACACCAAGTTCGACGTCTGCGCCGTCATGCTGGATTTGGGGCTCAAGTATCAGGACACGACGCCGATTTACGAATATGCAGCGCGCATCGGCATCCCGTTCGAGGTGGTGCACACCGACATCGGCAAGGTGGTATTCGAATATCGCGCCGAGCGTTCGCCGTGTGCGCTGTGCGCCAAGCTGCGGCGCGGCGCGCTGAACACCGCGGCAAAGGCACGCGGCTGCAACAAGGTCGCGTTGGGACACAACCGGGAGGACGTCATTGAAACACTGCTCATGTCCATGCTGTACGAGGGCCGCATGAACACCTTCGCACCCGTGACATATCTCAGCCGCAGCGACGTGACGGTCATTCGTCCCTTGGTATTCGTGCCAGAAAAGTATTGCCTTTCCATCGCCAAACAGCTGGAGCTGCCCATCCTGCCGCCCAACTGCGACATTGCAGGCTCCACCAAGCGCGAGGAAGCCAAAGAGCTCATCAAGCACCTTTGCACCTTGGTGCCCGATGCGGACGTCAAGCTGATGCACGCCATCGTCAACACCGACAAATATGGGCTGTGGGATCGGATGCGGCTGAAGCAGTCGGCAGGCGACGGCACCCCAAACGACGAGGAGGAATCATGATAGCAGGCGACATTCCACAACAGATTTGCGAGGTCGGCAGACGCTTGTATCTGCAGGGATTTGTGGCGGCAAACGACGGCAACATCAGCGTGCGATGCGACGACGGCGCCATTCTCATCACGCCCACTTCCGTGTCCAAGGGCTTTATGACGCCCGAGATACTATGCAAACTGAACGCAGACGGTTCTTGGCGCAGCGGCGGCAAGCCGTCCAGCGAAGCCAAGATGCACGTTGCCATCTACCATGCACGGCCCGACGTCAAAGCAATCGTGCATGCCCACCCGTGTATGCTCACGGCATACTCCATCGTGGAGACGCCGTTTGATACAAGCATTCTCACCGAAACCATGCTGGGACTGGGCGAGATTGCACTGGCGCCCTACGGCGCGCCGGGCACACCTGCTTTGGCGGAGCATGTCGCAAGCGCGGCACGTTCGTCCGACGCCATTCTGATGGAGCGGCACGGCGCGGTGACGCTGGGCAAGACACTCGAGGAGGCGCTCTTTATGATGGAATCCTTCGAACACTGCGCCCACACGCTGTTCTATGCGCGGCAGCTTGGCACGCCGCGTCCCCTCACCCAATCGCAGCAGGAGGAGATCCAACACATCCGCCGCGACGTGTGGGGAAAGTAACGCAGCCAACAGCGCGCAACGACACTACATTTTCGGTGCGCACGTGCGTGCCGAAAAAAAGCGTGAACCAAAATTTTCAGCAGGTTATTTATGGCTTCACAACCAATCTATCAGTTCTATGCGGAGCTACAGGACTACGAACCCAAAATCTGGCGTCGGTTTCAGCTGATGAACAACGCGCCAATGTCTCGGCTGGCATATGTGGTGATGGCGCTGTTCGAAATGCGCGGGGAGCATCTATTCAGCTTTACCGTACCCGTGGCAGAAAATTTGCGTATCTGTACCGCTCAATACCGGGACGAGCCGACGAACCAACATGCCTTGCGACTGATGACTGATGATCCGAATCTTGCGAATTGCCGCATTGCGCTGCCCGATGAGGACACAGATTGTATGGAACGCTCGCAGGACCTTAACGTCTTTGAAACAAAGCTGAAGTACGTCGTGTCAGAAGTCGGGGAAACGATGGTCTTTCATTACGATTTCGGTGACGATTGGCACGTTTTGCTCCGTTTGGAAACGGTTTTTACAGACAAAGCGCTAAATGCCAAGGCGTTGCCGCGTGTCATCGCGGGCGAGGGATACGGTATTGTTGAGGACTGCGGAGGCGTTGGGGACTGCAAGAGATTGCAGCAGCGATTGCGTCCAAGTCCGGCGAATTGCATCAAAACCTTCTGGAATGGTATGACGTTTGTGAACAGCAATTCGGCGCCTATCATTTATTCGAATCAGATCAGCTGCTTCGGCAGCGCCTGCGCGACTTTGCCGCCGCCTATGAGGATATGTGATCGCTTTTATCGGCGCACGGTGTCCTTTTGCATCTTACAAAAAAAGACTGCCGCGATGGGCAGTCTTTTGTGTTGGAAACGGTTTATCCCTTGGTGGGAACCTTGCCGCTGGCGCTTATTAAGGAGGCGTACATCCAGCCCTTCTTGCCGTCGCTCATTTTGACGTAGTACCAAGCGCCGTCGTCGGACTTGTAGTAGATGGTCATGGTATCGCCCTTGGAATACTCTTTGATGCATTCGGAGGATTTGCTAGCATCCTTGCGCAGTGCCGCCACGGAGCCGCTGTTCACATTGACCGTACCGGTGATGGTGCCGTCGGTGGTGCCGCTGTATTCACCCTCTTTGACGTAGTCGTTTTTGATGTAGCCGTACTTGCTGCCCGCCTTGACAAACCACCAGCCGCTTTGTTCGGTATAGAGGGTTAAGGACGTGCCCTTTGCCAGCTTGGCGGTGACGATGTCATAGGTGGTGGCAGGGCCTTTGCGCATATTGACGTCCGCCTTGCTCACATAGCCCTTCTTTGCAGCGCTGCGCATTGCATCGGTGGGCTCGGTGTAGACGGTGGTGCTTGCGTCGGGCGTGTTGGTGGGCGCAGGCGTGGTGATGCCGATGTTGCCGTCCGTTGTGGAGGGCGAACCGGAAGCGTTCGGGTCGGCAGTCGCGTTCGGGTCGATGGTTGCGTTCGGGTCGGTACTGACGTCAGGCGACGCGCTGTCCACGGGCACGAAGGAGCCGGTGGGTTCCGCCGAGCTTGAAATGTCGATGCCGCCGTCCTGCGGGGTAGTATTCTTTTTGCAGCTGTCACAGTTCTTGGCGACCACGACGATCACAACAACCAAGGCGATCACCAAAACCAAGATCGCCGCCAAAAACAGGATCGCGTTGGCGCTGAGTTTGAATTTTTTAGCCATGAGAGCAGTCCCCTTCCTGTGATTCCTATTTACACTCCCATCATACACGATTTGTATCAAAATGAAAAGCACGAAATGGTATCTTTTTTGCTAAATAATTGCGACTTTTTCATGTCCACGCGGGAAAGGGGAAAAAAGACAGCGAGAGAAATGTAAAAACCTATGGAAATATCAGATTTTGTATGGTACAATAGCGGATGGTAAGGAAATCTCATCACGCAGGAGGAAATCATGTCGAACAAGATCACAGAAATCCCGTTTCGTGGCACGCCCGAACAGGAAGCACAACTCAAAGATTTTATTGCCGCGCATCAAGGACAAGAGGGCGCCATGATGCCTGTGCTGCAGAAGGCGCAGGAGATCTATGGCTATCTGCCCATTGAAGTACAGACCATGGTCGCGGAGGGCCTCAACGTATCGCTCGAGCAGGTCTACGGCGTGTCCACGTTCTATTCTTGGTTCACGTTGGAGCCGAAGGGGCAGCACCTCATCCGCGTTTGCTTGGGCACCGCTTGCTACGTCAAGGGTTCCGCAGACATTCTTGCAGAGTTAGAGCGTCAGCTCAACATCAAGGCGGGTCACACCACGCCCGACGGACGGTTCACGCTGGAAGCCACGCGCTGCTTGGGCTGCTGCGGCTTGGCGCCCGCCATGGTGGTCGACGAGGAAGTTTACGGACGTTTGGTTCCCGCCGACATCAAGGGCATCGTCGATAAGTATCGCGCATAAGCGAAAGGATCACCTATGACAATCCGTGAAATTGCCGAACGTCTGGACGCCACCGTCCGCGTAGGGGACGATCTTCTGGACAAAGACATACAAAGCGCCTTTGCAAGCGACATGATGAGTGATGTGCTGGCGTTTGCGGACGATCACAGCCTGCTGTTGTCAGGCTTGCTCAATCCGCAGGTCATTCGCACCGCCCACATGCTGGATATGCCGTGCGTCGTTTTCGTGCGGGGCAAAGTCGCCACGGAGGAAATCAAAGCCTTGGCGATGGAAAGCCACATCGCCATACTCGAGACCAAGCTGCATATGTACATCGCTTCCGGGCGTCTGTACGAAGCGGGTCTTTGCAGGTGACGCCGATGGACGAACCGCTGCATTTCCACTTCGATGTCGATGGGAACAATTTCACCTCGGCGGGCGAAGCGTCCGTGCAGGTGAAACGGCTGCTGCGCCAGATGGGGTTTGCGCCCGATCTGATTCGCCGCATCAGCATTGCGATGTACGAAGGCGAGATCAACATGGTCATCCATGCCAACGGCGGCGACGCCGACGTTTACGTCACGCCCGAGAACATCACGGTGATTCTCAAAGACGTCGGCCCCGGCATTGCGGACATCCCGCTTGCCATGCAGGAAGGGTATTCCACGGCGCCCGACAACATTCGCGCACTGGGCTTTGGCGCAGGCATGGGCTTGCCCAACATGAAGCGCTACTCGGACGAGATGCACGTCGCATCGACGGTTGGCGTCGGCACGACGATCGAGCTCAAGTTTTTATCGGCTTAAAGGGGTTTGCATGATCGTATACAAGCATTCCGTTTCGTTAGACCCTGACAAGTGTAAGGGTTGCACCACCTGCTTGCGTCGTTGCCCGACGCAGGCGATCCGTGTACGCGACGGCAAGGCTTGCATCAATCCCAACCTTTGCATCGACTGCGGCGAATGCATCCGTCAATGCCCGTACAAGGCAAAGAAGGCGAGCTTCGACAAGCTCGATTCACTGGATCACAGCAAGTACCTCATTGCGCTGCCCGCGCCGTCGCTGTTTGGCCAGTTCGCCAATCTCAACGACGCCGACTATCTGTTGCAGGGCTTCCTCGATTTGGGCTTCTCCGACGTATTCGAAGTCGCCAAGGCGGCAGAGCTTGTGACGGACTACACCCGCGCCTACATCAAGCAGGCGGGGGATTCCAAGCGTCCGTTCATCAGTACGGCATGCCCCGTGGTGGTGCGGCTCATCTCGCTGCGCTTCCCCGAGCTTCGCAGCAAGATGGTTCCCATCGCGCCGCCCATCGAGGTGGCAGGCAAGATGGCAAAGGAACGCGCCAAAAAGCTGCATCCCGAGCTGACCGACGCCGACATTCGCACCGTGTTCATTTCGCCCTGTCCCGCCAAGGTGAGCTGGGTCAAGAACACGCCCGAGGGCAAAGAGTGCTACGTTGATTCCGTCGTCTCCATGAGCGAGGTCTATCTTCGGCTTTTGTCCAAGCTCGACCGCAACAAAGTGCCGTCCATGGCGTCCGAAACGGGCATGATCGGCATGGGCTGGGCGTCGGCGGGCGGGGAAGCCAGCGCGCTGATGAACGACCACTACTTGGCGGCGGACGGCATCGAGAACATCATTCGCGTGCTGGACGACATCGAAACGGGGCACTTCCCCGATCTCGAATTCGTCGAGCTGAACGCTTGCCCCGGCGGCTGCGTAGGCGGCGTCATGGCAATCGAGAATCCCTACATCGCACGGGTGCGGCTGCAGGCGCTGCGGCGGTATATGCCGGTTTCCCTCAATCACATCACCGACGAGGAACGGCACGCCATCCCTGCCGATATGCTGACGGTCAAGCCCAGCGAGTATTCCAGCGCCGAGCTTTTGGACGGCGATCGGATGCAGTCCTTCCGCATGATGTCCGAGATCGAACGCATCTGGAAGCAGCTTCCCGGTCTGGACTGCGGTTCCTGCGGGGCGCCCACCTGTCGCGCCCACGCGGAGGACATCGTGCGCGGCGAATCCTCTGTGGACGACTGCGTCATTCGGATGCGGGAGCATCTCAAAGAATTGGTTGACAGGCAGCACGAGGAGGGCGACAAAGCATGACGGTGGAGACACTCATCGCGCAAACGGGCTGGGACGCGCTGCTGCTTTCCGACGGAACGCGGGCGGTCACGGGCGGCTACGCAGGCGATCTGTTGAGCTGGGTGATGGGGCGTGCCCAAGCGGGCGACTGCTGGGTGACCATCATGTCCAACATCAACGTCGTTGCCGTGGCACAGCTCACCGACGTTGCGTGCGTCGTCTTTGCCGAGGGCGTCAAGCCCGACGCCGACGTACTTGCGGCGGCAAAGGCGCACGCCATCAACCTTCTGTCCACGCAGTGCGACACGTTCGCAGCGTGCGCGGCGGTCGCGGCACAGTTGCGATGAGCCGATTCCGATACGATCTGCACATCCATTCCTGTCTCAGTCCCTGTGCGGACGCGGACATGACGCCTTGCAACATTGCCGGCATGGCGCATCTGTGCGGATTGGAGCTTGTTGCGCTCACCGACCACAACGCGGTGGACAACTGTCCCGCCTTCTTTCGGGCGTGCGCATCGTACGGCATCGTGCCCATTGCGGGTGCGGAGCTGACGACGGCGGAGGAAATTCACCTGCTCTGCGTGTTCGAAACGCTTCAACAGGCGTTGGCGTTCGGCGCGGCGCTGCAGCCGCATCGGATGCGGGTCAAGAATCGCGTCGCCATCTTCGGTGAACAAACCATCTGCGACGCCGAAGATCGCCCCATCGGGCAGGAGCCATACTTTCTGCCTGCCGCCACCACACTCGATTTGGCAGCGGCGGTTCAATTGGTCGAAGCGCACCAAGGCGTCTGCTGGCCGGCGCACATCGACCGTGAGGCAAACGGGATTCTGGCAATCCTGGGCGCGTTTCCGCCCACGCCCGCGTTCCGCTTCGCCGAGGTACACGACGCAAGCAAGGCAGCTTTGGCAGAGGGCCGCACGGTGTTGGTTTGTTCCGACGCCCATCGGCTGTGGGAGCTTCAGGACGACGCGCCAAGCATCGAGCTGCCCTGTGAAAAGGGCGATGCGGCGGCGGTCACGACGGCACTGTTTCATTGGCTGCGGGAGGGTTCAAAATGAAGGAGCTTTCGCTGAACATTCTGGACATTGCGCAAAACTCCATCAAGGCAGAAGCGACATTGGTGGAGATTCTGCTCCAAGAAACGCAGACGGCACTGACCATCACCATCCGCGACAACGGGTACGGCATGACGGAAGACTTTCTGCAAAGCGTGACCGATCCGTTTTCCACCACCCGCACCACGCGCAAGGTTGGGTTGGGCATTCCGCTGTTCAAGCTGGCGGCGGAGCAGACAGGCGGTTCCTTGCGCATCACGTCCGTTGCGCGCAGCCAAGACGCGGCGCACTGCGGCACCACCACGACGGCGTTCTTTTGCAAGACGCATATGGACTTCACGCCGCTTGGCGACGTCGTTTCGACCATCGTCCTGCTGATACAGGGAAGTCCTCAAGTCGATTTCGTGTTTCGGCACGAACGCGGCGCGCACACAGTGCAGCTGGACACCCGCGAGATTCGCGCCGTGCTGGGCGAAGAAGTGCCTCTCAATACGGCAGAGGTGCTCAACTGGATACGAGATATGCTGACGGAGCAATATGCTTCCGAAGAACAGATATAGCATACAGAAAAAACGAAAGGATCAAAGACCATGAAATCATTGGAAGAACTTGCACAGATCCGCGACAAGATGAAAAACAAAGTCGCGCTGCGCGAAGGAAACGGCGGAATCCGTGTCGTCGTCGGCATGGCGACTTGCGGCATCGCGGCAGGCGCACGGCCCGTATTGAACGCACTTGTGGAGGACGTCGCAAAGCAGAACTTGGGCGATACCGTTACCGTGACCCAGACGGGCTGCATCGGGATGTGTCGCCTTGAGCCGATCGTCGAAGTATTCGAAGCGGACAAAGAGCGCACCACCTACGTCAAGGTCACGCCCGATATGGTACACGAGATCGTCGAACAGCACCTCAAGGGCGGCAAGCCCATCACAAAATATACCATCGGTGCGGTGGAAAGCTAATTGGAGGAAGAATAAATGATTCGCACGCAAGTTTTGATCTGCGGCGGTACGGGCTGTACGTCTTCCGGCAGTGTGCAGATTGCAGATTCGCTGGAAAAAGAGATCGTCAAAAAGGGTCTCGCAGATGAGGTCAAAGTCGTTCGCACGGGCTGTTTCGGTCTTTGCGCTCTTGGCCCCGTCATGATTGTATACCCGGACGGCACGTTCTACAGCCGTGTCAAGCTGGAAGACGTCCCCGAAATCGTCGAAGAGCATCTTTTGAAGGGCAGAGTAGTCGACCGTCTCGTCTATCGTGAAACCGAAGGCGAAGAAAAGGTCGAGGTTCCGTCGCTGCAGGAAACGGGCTTCTACAAAACCCAGCTTCGTGTCGCGCTGCGCAACTGCGGTCTCATCAACCCCGAAGAGATCGACGAGTACATTGCGATGGACGGCTATGCGGCGTTGGGCAAGGTGCTGACCACCATGACGCCCGAAGACGTCATCCAAGTCATGAAGGACAGCGGCCTGCGCGGTCGTGGCGGCGGCGGCTTCCCCACGGGCATGAAGTGGGAGTTTGCGGCGCGCAATAAGGTTCCGCAAAAGTATGTGGTCTGCAACGCGGACGAGGGCGACCCCGGCGCGTTCATGGATCGTTCCGTGCTGGAGGGCGACCCCCACGCGGTGCTCGAAGCAATGGCAATCGCGGGCTACGCCATCGGCGCAAACAAGGGCTACATCTACGTCCGTGCCGAGTATCCCATCGCGGTCAAGCGTTTGGACATCGCCATTAAACAGGCGCGTGCATACGGGCTGCTGGGTGAGGACATCTTCGGCACAGGCTTCACGTTCGACATCGAAACGCGGCTTGGCGCAGGCGCATTCGTCTGCGGCGAAGAAACGGCGCTGCTGACCTCCATCGAGGGCAACCGCGGCGAGCCCAAGGCAAAGCCGCCGTTCCCCGCGAACAAGGGCTTGTTCGGACAGCCGACCATCATCAACAACGTCGAAACGCTTGCCAACATTCCGCAAATCATCCTCAAGGGCGCAGAATGGTTCTCGTCCATGGGCACCGAGCGCTCCAAGGGCACCAAGGTCTTTGCGTTGGGCGGCAAGGTCGTTAACACCGGTCTGGTCGAGATTCCGCTTGGCACGACGCTGCGCGAAATCATCTTCGACATCGGCGGCGGCATTCCGGGCGGCAAAAAGTTCAAAGCGGCACAGACGGGCGGCCCCTCCGGCGGCTGCATTCCCGCGCAGCATCTGGACACGCCGATCGACTATGACAACCTCATCAAGATTGGCTGCATGATGGGTTCGGGCGGCTTGATCGTCATGGACGAAACCACCTGCATGGTCGACGTTGCACGATTCTTCCTCGACTTCACCGTAGACGAGAGCTGCGGCAAATGCACGCCGTGCCGCATCGGTACGCGCCGCTTGCTGGAAATGCTCGACAAGATCGTATCGGGGCAAGGCACCTTGGAAGATCTGGACAAAATGGAAGAGCTTTGCTACTACATCAAGAACAACGCGATGTGCGCGCTGGGTCAAACGGCGCCGAATCCCGTGTTGTCCACGATGAAGTATTTCCGCGAGGAATACGAAGCCCATGTGGTCGAAAAGCGCTGCCCTGCGGGCGTCTGCAAGAAGCTCATGCATTACGAGATTCTGCCCGACGTTTGCCGCGGCTGCACGCTGTGTGCGCGTAAGTGCCCCGCATCCGCCATCAGCGGCAAGGTCAAAGAACCGCACGTCATCGATCAATCCAAGTGCATCAAGTGCGGACTTTGCATGGAAAACTGCAAATTCAGCGCGATTGTCAAGAAATAAGGAGGACAGCTATGGATACCATCAAAATGAAGATCAACGGCATGGAAGTAGAAGTCCCCGCGAATTCCACCGTTTTAGAAGCCGCAGAGATCGCAGGCGTTCGCATTCCGACCCTCTGCTACATGAAGAAAATCAACGCCATCGGCGCTTGCCGTATGTGCGTGGTTGAGGTCAAGGGCGCCCGCAGCAATCCTGCCGCGTGCATCCAAGCGGTTGCCGAGGGCATGGAGGTCGAGACCAACACGCCCGCACTGCGCAAGTCCCGCAAGACCACGCTGGAACTGTTGCTTTCCAACCACCGCATGGAGTGCTTGGGCTGTGTCCGCAGCGGCAACTGCGAGCTGCAGGCGCTCTCCCAAGAGTACGGCTGTGACCCGCAAAAGTACGCGCCGTCCACACCGCTGAAGCCTGATCTGGACGAGTCCGCGATTCACCTGATCCGCGACAATTCCAAGTGCATCCTGTGCCGTCGCTGCGTTGCGGTTTGCAAGGCAAACCAGCACTGCGCCGTCATCGGCGCCAACGAGCGCGGGTTCAAAACGCACATTTCCAGCGCCTACGATCTGCCCCTTGCCACCACGTCCTGCGTCAACTGCGGACAGTGCATCAGCGTTTGCCCCACGGGCGCGCTGACGGAACGGGACGACACCGAAAAGGTCTGGAACGCGCTGTCCGATCCTTCCAAGCATGTGATCGTCGGGCCCGCGCCTTCCGTGCGTGCGCAGCTTGGCGAATGCTTCGATATGCCCATCGGCACCAACGTCGAAGGCAAGCTGATTGCGGCACTGCGCCGTCTTGGCTTTGATAAGGTATTCGACGTGGACAACGCTGCCGACGTCACGATCCTCGAAGAAGGCACCGAGCTTTTGGGCAGACTAAAGAACGGCGGCACGCTGCCGATGATTACGAGCTGCAGCCCGGGCTGGATCAAGTTCTGCGAGCATTACTATCCCGAATTCATCCCGAATCTGTCCACCTGCAAGTCGCCGCAGCAGATGTTCGGCGCGCTGTGCAAGACGTACTATGCCGAGAAAATGGGCATCGACCCGAAGGACATCGTCGTCGTATCCGTCATGCCCTGCACCGCCAAAAAGTTCGAGGTGCAGCGTCCCGAGCTGTGCGCGGCAGGCGTCCCCGACGTAGACGTTTCGCTCACAACGCGTGAGCTGGCGTCCATGATCAAGCGTGCGGGCATCAAGTTCAACGATCTGCCCGACGAGACCTGCGATTCCATGCTGGGCGAAGCGTCCGGCGCAGGTCACATCTTCGGCGCGACGGGCGGCGTCATGGAAGCGGCGCTCCGTACCGTGTACGAAGTCGTGACGGGCAAAACACTGGAGAAGGTCGACTTCAAAGAAGTCCGCGGCGTCGAAGCCATCAAGGAAGCCGAATACGACCTCAACGGCACCGTCGTGCGGGTCGCGGTCACCAGCGGGCTTGAGAACGCATCCAAGCTGTTGGATATGGTCAAGAGCGGCGAGAAGCAATACCACTTCATCGAAGTCATGGCGTGCCCCGGCGGCTGCGTCAATGGCGGCGGTCAGCCCATTCAGCCCGGCTACATCCGCAACTTCGTCGATCTGCGCGCAGAGCGTGCGGCGGCGCTGTACAAAGAGGATGCGGGCATGAAGCTCCGCAAGAGCCACGAAAACCCCGAAGTCAAGCAGCTCTATGCCGACTATCTGGGCGAGCCAAACAGCCACAAGGCGCACGAGATTCTGCACACGCATTACACCGAGCGCGGCTTGTACAAATAACCCATACGCGATCCTTCCCGCAGCGGGCTTCCGCTGCGGGTTCTCTTTTTTCAATGTTCACGGTCTATTCATCGGTGAACGGCGCAGAATATGATATGATTCTGATGAAAAACAGGAGGCGATATTTATGAAGCTGATACTGGATTGCGATCCCGGTCATGACGACGCCGTCGCCCTCATCATGGCGGCAAAGCACCCTGCCATCACGCTGCTTGGCGTGACGGTGGCAGCGGGCAACCAAACACTGCAAAAGACGGTGACCAACGCCTGCCATGTGCTGCAGCAGCTGGGACGCGAGGACGTCCCCGTCTATGCGGGCATGGAGCTGCCCATGGTGCGCGACCGCATCATCTGTCCCGAAATTCACGGCGAGACGGGGCTGGACGGGCCTGTGTTCCCGCCGCTGCACAAGCATCCCGCATCCATGCACGCCATCGAATACCTCATCCGCACGCTGCGCAACAGCGACGGCGACGTGATCGTGGTCACCACAGGCCCCATGACCAACGTGGCGACCGCGCTGCGCATCGCGCCCGACATCGCACCCAAGATTGCCCGCTTCGTCTGCATGGGCGGTTCCATGGGGCTGGGCAACATGACGCCTGCCGCCGAGTTCAACATCTTGGCAGACCCGGAAGCGGCGCACATCGTCTTTTCCTGCGGCCGTCCCGTCGTGATGATCGGCTTGGACGTCACCCGCGAAGTGCGTGTCACGCTTGGACGGGTCGAGGACTATGCACGGCGCTTTGCGGGCAATGTGGCGGCAAAGCTGTTTTGCGACATGATGCGCTTCTACTGCAACAGCCAAAAGACGTTCTTCGGACTGGACTACGGCCCGCTGCACGACCCTTGCACCATCGCCTATCTGCTCGATCCCACCCTGTTTACCATCGAGCCGATGTACGTCGAGGTCGATATACAGTCCGCGTCCAGCTACGGCCGTACCAACTGCGACTGCTTCCACAAAAGCGGCAAGCCCGAAAACGTGGGCGTGGCGACAGCGGTGGACGAAGCGCGCTTCTTTGAAACGCTGGAGGCATGCTTTGGATACTATGCCTAACCGAATCCTCAACATCGGTTCCCTCAATCTGGATCAAACCTACTTCGTTTCCCACATCGTGCAAGGCGGTGAAACGCTGCCCGTCAAAACGCTCCAGTCGTTTTGCGGCGGAAAAGGGCTGAATCAATCCCTTGCCGCAGCACGGATGGGCGCGTCGGTGTGTCACGGCGGCGCGGTGGGCATCGACGGCGACCCGCTGCTGAACGTTTTGCAAAAGTCCGACGTGGACTGCACGCGTGTGCTGCGGCGCAGCGGCGGAAGCGGTCACGCCATCATCCAAGTCAACGACGGCGGCGAAAACGCAATTCTGGTATTCGGCGGCGCCAACCATAGCCTCACCGAAGCCGAGTTGGACGAGATGCTTGCGGGCTTTGGAAAGGGCGATCTGCTGCTGCTGCAAAACGAGTGCAACGGCGTTTCCTACGCCATGCGCAAGGCAAAGGCGCAAGGGATGACCGTGCTGTTCAATCCTGCTCCCATGACGGACGATGTGCGCGAGATGGCGCTTTCCGAGGTGGATTGGCTGGTGGTGAACGAAACCGAAGCGGCGGCGCTTGCGGGCGACTGGGACGCGCTGCGGGCACGGTTTCCCAATCAAAAATGCATCATGACCCAAGGCAAACGGGGCAGCATGTGCTTTGACGGGGCAGAAACCATCCAAACGCCCGCGTTTTTGGTGCGCACCATCGATACGACGGGGGCGGGCGACACGTTCTTGGGCTGCTTTGCGGCAAAGGTCGCGCTGGGCGCACCCGCCCGCGTGGCGCTGCGCTATGCCACAGCGGCGTCCGCACTGGCGGTCGGCGTCGCGGGCGCGGCGGCTTCCATCCCAAATGCAAAGGCGGTAGAAGCCTTTTTGAAGCAAATAGATTGACACGGGATGCGGTTTCGGGATATAATATTTTGTGTATTTTTGCGGATAGGAGGTGCGGCATGAAACGCGCTTTGGTTGCTTGGCTGCTGCTCGCCTGCATGGTGGCGGTCTGTTTGTGTCCCGTGGCAATTGCAGAGGAAACGGCGGAGCCGACTGCGACGGAGCAGCCGAATGACAACACGGCGCCCTTCGACAACTGCGCCGTTTATGACGATGTCCTTCCGAAAGAGATGCAGACTGCGTTCTGTCTCGAAACCTTCACCTTCGACGCGCCCGAGGCTGCCAATCTACAGTCCGTCATGCTGCTGAACGCCGATTCGGGCGACATCCTCTATCAAAACAAAGCGGACGTCACCTACGCCTTGGAGGGCAGCATCTCCATGCTGATGACCACCAAGCTGGCGCTGAACTATTTAGACCCTGACGCGGTCATTCATCTGGATTCCACCAAGCTCAACATGACGCTTACGGACGCGACGGGCATCGTATACGGCGCGGACGTGCAGGTGGTGCAGCTGATTGCGGCGATGCTCCTATGCGAATCGCAGCAGGCGGCGACGGTGCTGACCAACCTGCTCGGCGTCGAAATCAACCCGCAGGCGACGCCCAAGGATGCGGTGGTTGCGGCAATGAACGAAGAAGCGCTGCGCCTCAACATGACCGATACGGTTTACACCAATCCATACGGCTTGCGCGAGAGCGGGCAAAAGACCACGGCGGCGGACACCGTGCGGCTGCTGTACAGCCTGTATAAAGACGACACCTATGCATCGCTCATCGGCAACACCGACTATCTCATCGGCTGCCTGTACCAAGGCAATTTCACCTTCTCGCTGGATGCAAACGATCCGCGCAACAAAGAATCGTCCCTGTATGACGCCACCGTGTTCGGGTACGCGTTCCACAAGGGCAGCGGACAGACGTTTTTGGCATTGACGGAGCGCGTCAATTGGATGCGTTCCACCATCAACTTGGAGCGCAAGTATTCCGGCGCGGTCATTGGCGTTGCAGTGGCTGCCGACGCTTCGGCTTCCGCCAATCTTTGCGCTTTGATGAAGCGCACACCGTCCTTCTTTGGCATGGTGGGCTGCAATAAGATGCTGGACATGGTCTTGGACGAGATGTCGTGCCCGTACTGCAACGGTTCGGGCGGCGTCCACAAAAACTATTGCAAGCTGCCCGCGTTGGAAATCACCGTACTGCGCGGCGACGAATACGACGTTACGGCGGCGGAGGAACGCTTCTATAAGGCGGTCGATTTGACGGCGTTGACACGGCTGATCACGCTGGACAGCTCCAGCGCAAGCGCCATCACCTACCGCTACGATGAGGAGCTGCTTACCGATCGCACCTACGCCGTGGGCGATCCGTTCACCATGTTGGAAATCTACTTCGGCGACACGCTGCTTCTCACGGTGCCGACCTACGTCCAAAAGGCAAAGGCACAGCAGACCACGCCCGTCGCCGCCACCGACGATTCGATCTTGGACGATTCGCCCAAGACGTTTGGCGAGTGGCTTGCATCCATCCAATGGCAAACGTGGGTGATTTTTGGCATCGGTATTCCGTTCATTCTCATCATGATTTATCTGCCGATTAACGCGTATCGCAAGATGCGAAAAATGTAACACAAGCAAGGGGAGTCGCAAATGACAATTCAAGACGTACTTCGAATATTCAAGAAATGGCTGCTGCTCATCATCCTGTTGCCCATTGTAACCACAATGGCGGCGGGCTTCTACTTCTACCAAGTGGTGGACGAGGTGTACACCGCCAAGTCCGAAATCTTGGTTTTGCAGCAGCGCAGCGACACGCTCAGCTCCAGCGACCTCAGCACATCCGAGAACATCATCAACGACTTCTGCCACCTCGTGACCACGACGCCCGTCTTGGATCGCGTGGCGGAGCGCATCGGGCGCAGCACGGCGTTGGTCAAAACGTGCAGCATCAGCGTCAGCAAAATCGAAGACACCCGTATCGTAAAGGTGACGGTGACGTCCGCCGATCCCAATCTGGCATACGCCGTGTGCGACGCGCTGACGGGCGTCGCCTGCGAATACGGTGAGGAATACCTCAACACCAACGAGATTTCCACGGTGGAATACCCGCAGCTGCCCACCAGCCCTTCCGGCCCGCAGCGGATGCGCAACACCGTTCTGGGCTTTGCGTTGGGGCTTGCCGCCGCCATCGGCATTTCGCTGCTGGTCGAGTTACTGAACACCACGATCCGTACTCAGGAAGACGTTGAGCGCGTGCTGGAATTGCCCGTGCTTGCCAAGATTCCCAAGTTCGACAAGTAAGGGGGGCGTACCATGGCAAACATTATCGACAAATACTATCAAACACGTTCCAGCGTGCGGGAAGCGATCAAGACGCTTCGCACGAATATCATGTTTTCCCGCTTGGATACGGACATCAAGACACTGGTGCTCACAAGCCCATTTGCCAGCGAGGGCAAAACGTCCATCTGCTGCTTCCTTGGCATCGCCTTTGCAGAATCGGGCAAGCGCGTGCTGTTGGTCGAAACCGACTGCCGCCGCCCCATGCTGGCGAACCTGTTTCGGCAGCGTCCCCAATATGGCTCTTTGCAGGTCATCTATGGCGAAGTTTCCGTGCTGGAAGCGGCGTCTGAGACGCGGCAAAAGGGCTTATATCTGATGGACTGCGGCGGCAAGATCACCAACCCCGTCGAGTTCGTCAACTCCAAACGCTTCGGCGCCTTCATCAAAGAAGCCAAAAAGCACTTCGACATCATCCTGTTCGACACGCCGCCGCTGGGCTCGTTTATCGACGCTGCGCTGCTTGCCGCGCAAGCGGACGGCACCATCTTGGTCATGCAGCCGGGGCGCGCACAGGGTTCGGCGGTCAAGGCGGTGGTCGATCAGCTGCGCAAAGTCGATGCGCGCATCTTGGGCGTCGTGCTCAACCGCGTCGGCGGCGGGGACAACGGCAATTACTACTACTATTACTACTACTACAACCGCTACTACAATCGCTACAATTCCAACGGCAAGCGTAAGCAAAAAAAGCGCAACAAGGCAAGGTCGCAGGGCGACGAGGGTTAAGCCATGGTCGATATGCACTGCCATATTCTGCCGGGCGTAGACGACGGCGCGAAAACCACGAGCGAGTCCAAGCGGATGCTGGACATCGCGGCACGCGGCGGCGTCAAGACCATCATTGCCACACCGCATTATCGGGGCAAATACAAAGACCGTGCCGCCCAGCACGACGCGTATTTGGCGCTTTGTCCCGAAGCCAAGGCGCGTGGCATCGACCTGCAGTTTGGGTGCGAGTTTTACTACAACGAATTCGAGCCGGACGAGGTCGCGTCCTACCGCACACGGTTTTGCTTGGGCGCAACCAACCGCCTCCTGTTCGAACTGGGGCACAATACGGCGTTTTCTGACGTAGAAGAAATCCTCTATTGCTTGCAGCGTCAGCAGCTGGAGTTGGTCATCGCCCATCCCGAACGCAACGTCGAGATGCAGATGGATCATCGGATGTGCGAACGCTACTACGAAATGGGCTGCCTGTTTCAGCTTTCCGCCGATGCGCTGGTGCAGTCCTTCACCTCCGCAAGCCGCCGCGCCGCCAAGTATCTGCTCAAACACGATATGGTCGATTTCATCGCAAGCGACGCGCATTGCCCGCAAGACTACGAAACCTTCTTGCGCGTCGTCGCAAAGCTCAACTAATTTTTCGCAAAACAAAAAGCCGTCCCAATGCGGACGGCTTTGCTTGTTGTTGTTATGCGAGCAGCGCAGAAAGCTTTGCAGCCCAAGAGGCGACAAAACCGCTGCAGAAAAGCAGGCAAAGGATCACGGCTGCGGCAAGCAGGATGTAGAACAGCAGCCGCATAATGAGCACCGCCAAGGAGAAGCGCTTTTTGGAGATGTTCTTGGGCGAACCACAGCCCCATACAAACAGGAAAATCAGCCCCACTACAGGAATGTGGAACAGAATGCTTAACAGAATGTATTCGAAGGTGGACAGCAGCGAACGCGAATCGGTCGCGTACACGGGCGCCGCTTGGGGTGCGGCTTCTGCGGGCGCGGCAGGCGTGGGCTGCGGTGCGGCAACGGGCGTCACGACAGGCGTGGGCGCGGCTTGCGGCACTTCCGGCTCAAACGCGATGGGCTCTTGCGGGGTGGGCGCTTCCGGCTCGATCACGACGGGTTCTTCGACAACGGGCGTGTCTTCAATCATGGGTGCTTCTTCGACAGTGGGTGCGTCTTCGACAACGGGCGCGTCTTCGACCACGGGCGCGTCTGCCGCAGGGGGCGCATCGTTTGGCTCGATGACGACGATCGGCGCGGGTGCGGTCAGCACGGTGGGCGTTTCATCGTCTGGCGTCACGTCAGAGACATTGACGCCACAGAAGAAGCAAAACTTCGCGGTGTCGCTGACACGTTTGTTACAATTTGGGCAGGTTTTCATAGGTTGCTCCTTTCATTACGGTCGGACGATCACGTTCGTCCCGTCAAGTAGAATCTGGATGAAGCCGTCGCAGTCGGTTCGATACAGGGGAATCCCTGCATTGGCAAGACGCGACAGCGTTTCGGTGTGCGGGTGTCCATAGCTGTTGTCCGCACCGACGGACACAACCGCGTAGCGCGGCGCGACGGCTGCTAAGAATGCGTCGCTCGTCGCATCGGACGACCCGTGATGCCCAAGCTTCAGCACATCGGCATGGAGGGCAGGCGGTTCGAACCGATTCAGCAGGAACGCTTCTGCTTGGGCGCCCGCATCGCCGCACAAGAGCATGGCGGTGTCGCCATAGGCGATGCGCAGCACGAGCGAAGCGTTGTTGCAGTCGCTGTACAGACAGCCGGGGATGGGGCTGAGCACCGTGACGACGCAATCGGGATCCCAGTAGAACGCCATATCCGCATCCAGCGTGTACACGGGACAGCCTTCGGCGTCCACCGCATCGCACAGGGCGTTGTAGCAAGCGGAATCCGCTTCGCAACCCGTCCAAAAGAACGCGGCGACCTCGTAGGAGGCAAAGACGTCCGCCATACCGCCGATGTGGTCGGCGTGCGGATGGGTGGCAACCACCGCATCCAGCGTGGTAATGGCGTGCGTCTGCAATACGGCGTCCACCGTTTCGAAGGAATCGGACGTACCCGCGTCCACCAGCATGGTCATGCCGTTGGGCGAGACCAGCAGGAAGGCGTCGCCTTGCCCAACGTCGATCACGTTGATGCAAAGGGCGCGTGCGGGCAGCGGCAGCGATTCTGCATCCGTCGGACGCAGCGCATCCAACTGTGCGGCAAGCGTGTTCGTTGCAGGGGCAGCGGCAGGCTGTTTGCAGCCCACAAAAGAAGGAACCATCCCGAGCGTGAGCACGGCAACAAGCAGATCCTTATAGAGTTGCTTGCGTGGCACAATCTTCATAGGGGAATTATACTATATCCTATCGTGCATTGCAAGCGAATCACAAGGCAAGAATGTGAAAATCAAGGGTTACTAAATGTGAAAAAGTGCCGTCCAAAGCGGGCGGCACGGCACAAGCGCGGTCAAACGCACATCATATAGTATTTCGCCACGGCGCGGCGAAGCTTCCTCTTGGTGAACCAATACAGTACGGCTTCCTTCATGCTTACGTTTCCTCCTTCTTTGGTACTGCGTCGTTTCCTTTCGACAAAGACAGCATACCAATCGGGCTGTCCCATTTTCGGCAGAGTTCATCAAAATTTGTTGCAAAATTGGTTGGTGTAAAATAGTTCCGGGTAAAAGTGAGGGAGGATTGCGTGTAGGGGG
>CAYRQM010000015.1:9614-40525 GCA_964426415.1 uncultured Christensenella sp. | reverse complement strand
TCCCTTCCCCCAAAACGTGTACACGGGTATACCCGCAAAAGGTTGGCAGCGCCGCGACGTCCCTTCCCCCCAAAACGTGTACACGGGTATACCCGCAAAAGGTTGGCAGCGCCGCGTAGGCGTCGTGAGGGCGCGGGCTCACCGAACAGCCGAAGCGAGCGCGTGACCTTTTGCGGAGAGGAGGCGCGACGGAGTGGGCGAACGGCGGATTCCGCAGAATCCACCGTGAGTAAAGCGTAGTCCGCGCCGACGAGTACACAATATACGATTTGACAAGGCGCGTCGGACATTCTATATTGGGGGTAGAAAAAACGAATCGAGGATGCTGTATGGAACGCATGATGGACGCCATTGTTAAGCCGACGGCAGGCGTGGGGCTGGAGCTGCGGCGCGTGCCCGTGCCGACGCCCAAAGCGGGCGAAGTGTTGATCCGCATTCACAAAACGGCGATTTGCGGAACGGATGTGCATATCTATAATTGGGATCCTTGGGCGCAGCTGCACATCAAGCCGCCCATGGTCATCGGCCATGAATATGTGGGCGAAGTCGCGGCGCTGGGCGACGGCGTCGTGGGGCTGGAGATCGGACAGCGGGTTTCGGGCGAAGGGCATATCACCTGCCATCGCTGCCGAAACTGTCACAACGGCGACATTCAATGGTGCAAGAACACCGTGAGCGTGGGCGTCGATCGGGACGGCGCGTTTGCCGAATACCTGTGCATTCCGCAAGCCAACGTCATTCCCATCGAACCCGATCTGCCCGAAGACATCGTCGCGTTCTTTGACGCGTTCGGCAACGCGACGCACACCGCACTGCTGTTCCCGCTGGTGGGCGAGGATGTGCTGATTACGGGCGCGGGCCCCATCGGCATCATTGCGGCGGGCGTATGCAAGTATGCGGGTGCGCGGCGCGTCATCATCACCGACTTCAACGAATACCGATTGGAGCTGGCGCGGAAGATGGGCGTGGACGCCGCGGTCAACACTGCGACGGAGGAATTGCCCGTCATTATGAAGGAGCAGCGGCTGACCGAGGGCTTTGACGTCGGACTGGAGATGTCGGGCAGCGGCGCTGCGCTGCGGCAAATGATCGGCGCCATGCGCAACGGCGGCAAAATTTCGCTGCTGGGCATCGGCAACAAGCCGGTGGAAATCAATCTGAACGACGTCATCTGCAAGGGCTTGACGATGCAGGGCATCTACGGCAGAAAGATGGACAACTGGCATCAGATGAGCTACATGGTGCAGGGCGGGCTGGATTTGTCGCCCGTGATCACCCATCGGTTCCCGTACACCGATTTTGAACAGGGCTTCGCCGCCATGAACAGCGGCAAGTCGGGCAAGGTCATTTTGGACTGGACAAACAAAGGAGGCACGCTATGAAATCCGCATTGGAAGCCATCACGCAGGAATTGGAAGCCATCAAAGCAGCCGGCACATGGCGCGAGGAGCGCATCATCACCACGCCCCAAGGCAGTCGCATCGACACCACGCAAAAGGGCGCCGTGGTCAATCTGTGCGCCAACAACTACTTGGGTCTTTCGGACAATGCCGAACTGATCGCCGCCGCCAAGGCAAGCTATGACAAATGGGGCTTCGGGCTCAGCTCCGTGCGCTTTATTTGCGGCACGCAGCAGATTCATAAAGATTTGGAACAAAAAATAGCGCGATTTGCGGGCACGGACGACGCGATTCTGTATTCGTCCTGCTTCGACGCGAACGGCGGCTTGTTTGAAACGCTGCTCGGCGCGGAGGACGCGGTCATTTCCGACGAGCTGAACCACGCGTCCATCATCGACGGCGTGCGGCTTTGCAAGGCAAAACGGTATCGGTACCACAACAACGACATGGACGATTTGCGCATGCAGCTGACGGATGCACGGGCGAGCGGCTGCAAGAAAATCCTCATTGCGACGGACGGCGTGTTTTCGATGGACGGCTACATTGCCAATTTGCGGGCGATTTGCGACCTTGCGGACGAATTTGACGCGCTGACCATGGTGGACGACAGCCACGCCGTAGGGTTCATGGGCGAACACGGGCGCGGCACGGCGGAATATTGCGGCGTGCTGGGCAGAATCGACATCATCACGGGCACGTTCGGCAAGGCAATGGGCGGCGCGTCGGGCGGCTACACCGCTTCGCACAAGCCCATCGTAGACCTGCTGCGGCAGCGCTCGCGGCCCTACCTGTTTTCCAATACGCTGGCGCCTGCCATCTGCGCCGCCACCATTCGCACCATCGAGCTGCTCGAAGCGTCAACCGAACTGCGCGACCGCGTCCACGCAAACGCCCGCTATTTCCGTTCCGAGATGGAAAAGCTGGGCTTTGACCTGCTGCCGGGCGAACATCCCATCGTGCCCGTCATGCTGTACGACCCAAAGATTGCGCAGGAATTTGCCCGCAGAATGTTGGAGAAGGGCGTGTATGTGGTGGGGTTCTGCTACCCCGTCGTGCCCAAGGGCCGCGACCGCATCCGCACCCAAATTTCGGCAGGCCACACCAAAGCGGACTTGGATTTCGCCGTGCGCTGCTTCGGCGAAGTCAAGCGGGAAATGGGAATTTGAGTCGGCGCGGACTGCACTTTGTTCGCAATTGCTCCTTCGGCTTTGCCTCATCCGCATTGCTCGCCCGTTCCGTCGCGCCTCCTCTCCGCAAAAGGTCACGCTTGCTTCGGCTACGCCCTTCTTGACGCGGGCGTTACGCCTTTCGCTTCGCTACCAACCTTTTGCGGGAACATCCGTTCACACGGTTTTGGGTGCGGCGCTGCCAACCTTTTGCGGGAACACTCGTGTACACGTTTTTCGGGAAAGTGAGCGCAAAAACGCTCCCCTGTCATCCTGAGCTTCGGCGAAGGATCTCGCGTGTAAGCGGGAGATTCTTCGGCCCCTCGTGCCTCAGAATGACCACGTGGTTTGGTGTTGCTTGCGCGTACAAGCTGCAAACAATGATGGCGCCGCCTATTTATGCGTCTTTTCCCGCGCACGCTTGTGCGCGCCGATCTGACCGGGGCGCAGCTCGGACTTGGACTTGCCGCCCTCGCCCTTTAATTTGCGGATTTGGTCGCGGAGCTTTGCCGCGGTTTCGAATTCCAATTCCCGTGCCGCCTGCTGCATTTGCTCCGTGAGCAAGCCGATGCGCGCTTGCTTTTCGCGCTCCGAAAGCTGTTCCGGGGCGGCTTCGTTTTGCTTGGAGATGAACAGGGTGTCGTACACCTTTTTCTGAATGGTCTTGGGCACGATGCCGTGTTCGGCGTTGTACGCCATTTGCTTTTCGCGGCGGCGCTGCGTTTCGCCGATGGCGCGTTCCATCGAGCCCGTCATGGTGTCGGCGTACAGGATGACCTTGCCCTCGACGTTGCGCGCGGCGCGGCCGATGGTTTGAATCAAGCTGGTTTCGGAGCGCAAAAAGCCTTCCTTGTCGGCGTCCAAAATGGCGACAAGCCCCACCTCGGGCAAGTCCAGCCCTTCTCTTAAAAGATTGATGCCCACCAGCGCGTCAAAGGCGCCCAGCCGCAGGTCGCGGATGATTTCCATGCGATCCAGCGTGTCGATGTCGCTGTGCATATAGCGCACGCGCACGCCCATGCCGTCCAAATATTCGGTCAAGTCCTCCGCCATGCGCTTGGTCAGCGTGGTGATGAGGGTGCGGAAGCCCTTTTCCGCCTGCTTGCGCACTTCGCCCAAGATGTCGTCGATCTGCCCCGTGACGGGACGCACAAACACTTCGGGATCGACCAGACCCGTGGGGCGAATGATTTGCTCCGCAATGTTCGCCGCTTCGGAAAGCTCATACTTGGCAGGCGTCGCGGACACGCAGATGAGCTGCGGTACGCGTGCCATGAATTCGTCAAACTTGAGCGGACGGTTGTCGCGTGCGGAGGGCAGGCGAAACCCGTATTCCACCAAGGCGTCCTTGCGGGCGCGATCGCCGCGGTACATGCCGCCCACTTGGGGCAGCGTCACGTGGCTTTCGTCGATGAACATGAGAAAATCCTTGGGAAAATAGTCGATCAGCGTGTAGGGCGGGTCGCCCGCCTTGCGCCCGTCAAAGTAGCGGGAATAATTTTCGATGCCGCTGCAAAAGCCGATCTCCTGCATCATTTCCATGTCGTGCAGCACCCGTGAACGGATGCGCTCCGCCTCCAACGGGCGGTTGCTGTCCAAGAACATCCGTTCCTGCAGCTCCATATCCCGTTGTATTTCCTCCATCGCCGCCATCAGCTTGTCGTGTCCCGTGGCGTAGTGCGTGGCAGGGAAGATGGCGACGTGGCTGCGGCGGGTGAGCACCTCGCCCGTCAGCACGTTGATTTCACAGATGCCCTCGATTTCGTCGCCAAAGAAGGAGATGCGAATCGCCTTGTCCGTCCAGTTGACGGGGTAGATGTCCAGCGTGTCGCCGTGGGCGCGAAACGTCCCGCGCGAGAAATCCATATCGTTGCGCTGGTACTGAATCTCTATGAGACGGGTCATGACGGCGCGGCGGTCGATCTCCATGCCTTCGCGCAGCGAGATGGACAGCTTGAGGTATTCTTCGGGGTCGCCCAAGCCGTAGATGCACGACACGGACGCCACAATGATGACGTCGCTGCGTTCGTTGAGGGCGCAGGTGGCAGAGTGGCGCAGCTTGTCAATCTCGTCGTTGACCTCGATGGTCTTTTCGATGTAGGTGTCGGAGGCGGGCAAATACGCTTCGGGCTGGTAGTAGTCGTAATAGGAAACGAAATATTCCACCGCCGAATCGGGAAACAGCTCTTTGAATTCGGAACAGAGCTGTGCCGCCAGCGTTTTGTTGTGCGCCAAAACCAGCGTGGGCTTTTGCACACGCTCAATGACCTTTGCCATGGTATAGGTTTTGCCGCTGCCCGTTACGCCCAACAGCACCTGCAGCCGATCTCCCTCCCGAACGCCTTGACAAAGCGCTTCGATGGCGGCGGGCTGGTCGCCCTGCGGTTCGTAGGGCGAAACGACGTGAAACGTGCCCATTACACCTCGTACACGACGGTCTTGCCGTCGGCGCGGCGCGGGTAGATGAAGGCGCGGCACGCTTGATGCAGCGGGTCAACGTCATAGCGATCCACCGATTCCTGATCGCGGAAGAGGATCGTCAGCGCCAAATCGTAGCAGCGATCGGGCCGCTGCCAGATGTTCACGCCCGTTTCCATCGACAAAAGCCCGTCGATCTTGCCTTCCATGGTGTGCAGCTTTTCGGCGACGGCAGGTGCGTCCAATGGGTCATGCAGCTTGAACAACACGATGTATTTGAGCATAAGTGCCTCCTAATATTCGAAGTCGACCGTCTTGGATTCCAGACGGTGGGCGTGGATGTACACCCGCGCCTCTTGGTGCTTGGGGTGCTTGTCGTACACGGCAAGGTCTTCCTTGGAACGAAAATTCACCAGCAGCGCCATGTCAAAGCTGCGCGGCGAATGCAGAAAATCTGCGCCGATCTGCATGTCGACAATTTCGGGAATGACATCCCGCAGCGCGTAGAGCTTTTCTTTCACCACGGGAATGCAGACGTCGGGATCGTCGAAGCGGAACAAAACGATGTGCTTTATCATGACGGTTCCTTTCTATTCGGCGGCGGTCAGCGCGACGCGCATCATATCGGAAAACGCGGTCTGCCGCTGCTCGATGGTCGCGCAGGTTTCTTCGCCCAAGATGTCGCTGATGGTGCAGATGGCAAGCGCTTTCTTGCCCGCACGAGCCGCGGTCATATACAGCCCTGCGGCTTCCATTTCCAGCGCCAGCGCGCCCATCTTGCGCCATGCGCGCCAAGAATCGGCGTCGTCGTAGAACATGTCGGAGGACACGATATTGCCCACCCGATACGGCACGGACAGCGCTTCGCAGGCGTTGACGGCACGCAAAAGCAGCCCAAAGTCGGCGATGGGGGCAAACGTGCCGGGCAGCGCGTACTGGGCGGCAAAGTTGGAATTTGTGCAGGCGCCCTGCGCCAACACCAAGTCGAACAGCTTGAGATCGGGGTCGACGGCGCCCGCACTGCCGATGCGAATGATGTTTTCGACGTCGTAGCGGTGGTACAGCTCATACGCATAGATGCCGATGGACGGAATGCCCATGCCGCTTGCCATGACCGACACGCGTTTGCCGCAAAACGAGCCGGTATAGCCCAAAATGCCGCGCACGCCCGTGACCTGCTTGGCGTCCTGCAGAAAGGTTTCCGCCACGAATTTTGCCCGCAGCGGGTCGCCCGGCATCAGTACCGTCTTGGCGAAATCGCCCTTTTGTGCCGCGTTGTGCGGCGTCAGTCCTTGTGCCATACTTGCCTCCTATTGTAAAAGTTCGGAAAGGCGCGCATCCATGCTTTGCAGCAGCGCCGAAAGCCGCTCGGATACCGCCGCGTCGCTGTCGGCGTTGGCGCCGATGTACAGCTTGAGCTTGGGCTCGGTGCCGCTGGGACGCACCACAATCCAAGCGCCGTCTCGAAGGGTATAGCGCAGCACGTTGGATGACGGCAGACCCGTCTGTTCCGTTTGCAAAAAGTCTTCCGTGCGCGTGACGTCGCTGCCCGCAATGCACGGCATCGGCTCTGCCCGCAGCCGCACCATGGCGCGTTGGATGGTTTCCAAACCCGCCTTGCCCTCCAGCGTGTAGGACTTGACGCTTTCGCGGTAATAGCCGTAGGTTTCGTAAATCTCCATCAGCAGATCGTACAGCGTCATGCCCCGCACATGGCAGCGCACGCACGCTTCTGCCACCAGCATGGCGGCGCAGATAGCGTCCTTGTCGCGGGAGAAGCCGCCCGCCAAGAACCCGTAGCTTTCTTCGAAGCCGAACAGGAACGTGTGTTCCTTCGTCGCTTCGCAGTCGGCAATCTGCTCGGAGATGAAACGGAACCCCGTCAGCACCTCGCGCAGCGTCACGCCGAACTTGGCGCAAATGGCGTCCGCAAGCCGTGTGGACACGATGGAGCGCACCACCAAGCCGTTCTTGGGCAGCTTTCCCATGTCGGCATAGCTTGACAGCAGCGAATGAATGAGGATGGCGCCGATTTGGTTGCCCGTCAATACCGCCCAAGTGCCGTCGGTCTTTTGCACGGCGACGCCCAAACGGTCGCTGTCGGGGTCGGTTGCCAAGATGACGCTCGCGCCCTGCTGCTTTGCCAAGCGAAACGCCAGCGTAAACGCGTTGGGGTCTTCGGGATTGGGCGCTTTCACCGTGGGGAACGCGCCGTCGGGCAGCTCCTGCTCCTTGACCACCGATACGTTGGTCACGCCGATGCGCTGCAAAACCTGACGGACGGGCACGTTGCCCGACCCGTGCAGCGGCGTATACACCAGCTTGAGTTCGCCGCCATACTGTTTGACCAAGTCGGGCTGCGTCAAAAGCGTCATGGTTTTTTGGTAGTAAATCTCGTCCATCTCTGCGCCGATGAGCCGAATCGCACCGTTTTTCACTGCCGCGTCATAGGGCAGATAGGCGGTCTGAAACCCCTCGACCTTGCGGATGCACGCGGTAATCTCGCCCGCTTCCTTGGGCGCAACCTGTCCGCCGTGCGACCAGTAGACCTTGTATCCATTGTACTTGGGCGGGTTGTGGCTTGCCGTGATGACGATGCCCGCCGTGCATTTGAGTTCGAGAATGGTGAACGAAAGCTGCGGCACGGAATGGAGCGTGCTGTACAGAAACACCTGCACGCCGTGGGCAGCCAGCACGCAGGCGCTTTCCCTTGCGAACAGGTCGGAGCAATGCCGCGAATCGTAGGCGATGCACACCCGTGCATTGGCGGGCTGCACCGCGTCCAAATAGCGGGCAAGCCCCTCGGTTGCCTTGCGCACGTTGTACACGTTCATGCGGTTGTCGCCCGCGCCCAAGACGCCGCGCAGCCCTGCCGTGCCAAACTCCAGCTCGGTATAAAAGCGTTCCTCAATCTCTTGCGCGTCGTTTTGTATGGCGCGAAGCTCCTGCTTGGTTGCTTCGTCCACGTCGGGGCTGTTCAGCCAAATGTGATACCGTTCCGTTGCATTCATCGCGTTTCTCCTTTGTTTGCTTGAAATTGGGTCAAAACTTGGATGCAATACCCTGCCGCCACAAGCCCCGCCGCGCCCGTCACGGGGGCGATGCTGGCGATGACGGCGGATTTTTGCGCCGTTTCGGAGGAAACGACGCAGGGCATTTTCATCACACCTGCCTTGCGCAGCGCTTGTCGATACCGCCGCGCCAGCGGGCAGTTGCTGGTTTCGTATACGTCGCGCACCGAAAACGCCGTGGCGTCCAGCCGATTGCCTGCGCCCATGCAGGCGACCATGGGGATGCCTTTTTCGGTGCAGCAGCACGCCAACGCCACCTTGCCCGCAAGGGAGTCAATGGCGTCCAAGACAAAATCGCAGTCGGGCGGGAGCGCGTCCTGCACCGTTTCTGCGGTGACGAACAGGTCGGCGGTGGTGACGATGCAATCGGAAACTGCTTCGATGCGCCGCCGCGCCGCCAAAGTCTTGGGCAGCCCGATGGCGTCCTTCGTGGCAAAGATTTGGCGGTTCAGGTTGCTGGGCGTCACCGTGTCGTTGTCCACCAGATGCAGACGTCCCACGCCCGTGCGCGCCAACGCTTCCGCCGCCGTGCCGCCCACGCCGCCAAGCCCAATCACCGCCACCGTGGCGTGCTGCAGCCGTGCCAGCGCTTCGTCGCCCAGCAGCAGCGCGGTGCGTTCGGTGTAGGCGCTCATCGGAACGCCTCCAAGGAAAGGGTGCGCAGACTGGTGTAGGTGTTGCCCAACACCGTCAATTCCTTTGCCAACAGGCATTGCGTGCGCCTTTTGTATTGCTTATTCATGGCGTAATCGCCGTATTTGTCGTCGCCTAAAACGGGACAGCCCAGCGCCGCCATCTGCACGCGAATTTGGTGCGTGCGCCCCGTAAACAGGGTGATTTCCACCAGCGACAGCGCATCGGACGCATCCAGTACGCGCAAGGCAAGCTCCATATTGACCGCGCCTGCCGTTTGCGCGCTGCAAAGGTGCATGGTCGCCGATTGCGCATCCTTGACGGCGTAGTGGGTGTAGCGCCCGTCCTTGGGATGGCCGCAAACGATGGCGTGATACAGCTTGCGCGTTTCGTGATGATAAAAAGCTTTCTCCAACCGTTGCCGCATGGCGTCCGTGCGGGCAAAAAGCACAAGCCCTTCCGTGTTGGCATCCAGCCGATGCACGGGGTACAGCGGCTCGTACAGGACGGAAAGCTCTGCCAACAGCCCTTCCTCGACCTCGACGCCGCGATTTTTATCGACCACCAACACGTTGTCGTCCACATACACGCCGCGGCAAACAGCGGAGGCGGGCAGCAGCGCGGTCACGGCGGGAAACTCTGTCCATGGCGGCGTGGAATAGAAGGTGAGCGGCTCGTTCAGCGTTGGGTGCAGCAGCGTCAGCGCGTACGCCCAAAGCCGAATCTGCGTGCCCACCGTGGGGTTGGGATGGTAGCGCATATCGCCCAAAATCGGGAGATGGCGGGATGCAAGCTGCACGCGAATTTGATGCGGGCGGCCCGTGTCGAGCGACACGTCCAACAGCGACAGCCCGTCCGCCCGTGCAAGCGTTTCGTAGGAGAGCTTGGCAAGCTTGGCGTCCGCCGTGCCTTCCGCCACCACATGGGTGGTGTTGGTGGATTCGTCCTTCAAGAGCCAATCCTCCAGCACGTCGCGGCTGTTTGCATCGCCCTCGACGATGGCGACGTAGCGCTTTTTGGCTTGCCGGCTGCGAAACTGTGCCGAAAGCCGCGCCGCCGCCTTGCTCGTCTTGGCAAAGACCAGTACGCCGCCCACGGGACGGTCGAGCCGATGCACAAGCCCCAGATAGACCGCGCCGGGCTTTTGGTACGTTTCTTTGATGTACGCCTTGCAGATGGAAAGCAGGTCGGGATCGCCCGACGCGTCCGCTTGCACGGGCACGTTGACGGGTTTTTCCACGACCAGCAGGTGGTTGTCTTCGTATAGGATGTTGGGCACGGGCTGCATCATGGGTGCGTCCATCTTCCGCTGGCGCCGCAGGGCATGACCAGATGATCGCGGGCGATGGGCAAGCCCACCTCGTCCGCTTCGACCCGACCATTGGGCAACGTCAGCCGCAGGATATTTTGAAGCACCGAGGGCGCAAGCCCCGTGGTGTAGGAATTGATGAGAAAGAAGCACGGATCGTCCGACAAAAGCGATGCGCACAGCGTGACGAGCGGATAAAGGTCGTCTTCGATTTTCCACATTTCGCCCGTGGGGCCTCTGCCGTAGCTGGGCGGATCCATCAGAATGCCGTCGTAGCGGTTGCCGCGGCGAATCTCGCGGCGGACGAACTTGACGCAGTCGTCCACGATGAACCGCACGGGCGCGTCAAAAAGCCCGCACGCCGCCACGTTGTCCTTTGCCCACGCAACCATGCCCTTTGCCGCGTCCACATGGACGACCTCGGCGCCCGCCTTGAGGCACGCGCAGGTGGCGCCGCCCGTATAGGCAAACAGGTTGAGTACGCGCGCAGCGCGATTGGTGCGCGCTTGGAATGCGGTGATGTTCTCCCGCATCCAGTCCCAGTTGACCGCCTGTTCGGGGAACAGCCCCGTATGCTTAAAGCCCGTGGGACGCACGACAAACGTCAAATCGCGGTAGTGGATTTGCCAGCTTTCGGGGAGCGTGCGCAGGTACGTCCAAGCCCCGCCGCCCGAAGCGCTGCGGTTGTAAACGGCGTCGCAGGGCGCGTCGTCCATCGTCCAAACCGCCTGCGGGTCGGGCCGCAAAAGCGTGACGTCGCCCCAATGCTCGCGCTTGTTGCCGTTGCCCGCATCCAAGATGCCATATTCCTTCCAACCGTCCGCAAGATACATGGTTTGCCCCCGTCAGTCCTCTGCGCGGTGGATGTCGGCGTCCAGCGCGAGGAGCTTTTGTTCTAAAAATTCGTAACCGCGATCGATGTAGCCGATGTTGTGAACGCGGGTCACGCCCGTGGCGGAAAGACCTGCCACAATGAGCGCCGCGCCCGCACGCAGATCGCTTGCGGTGATGTCGCCGCCGTGCAGCGACGAGACGCCGCGCACCCGCGCCACACGCTTGGAAACGGAGATGACCGCGCCCAGCTTGCGCAGCTCGCGGACGTGGTTGAATCGATTTTCGAAGATGTTTTCGGTGATGATGCTGTTGCCCTGCGCGGTGGTGAGGTACGCCATCATGGGCTGCTGCAAATCGGTGGGGAAGCCCGGATAGACCATGGTCTTGATGGAGACGGCACGCGGACGCTCCTGCATGGTCACGCGGAGATAGAAGTCGCGTCCGTCGTCGCCCTCGATGACCCGTGCGCCGCTTTCCATCAGCTTGGCGGAGATAGCTTCCATGTGGGGCGGAATGACGTTTTTGATGACCACGTCGCCGCGGGTGGCGGCAGCCGCGATCATGTAGGTGCCCGTTTCGATTTGGTCGGGGATGATGGAGTAGGAACAGCCGTGCAGCTTTTTCTTGCCGCGAATGCGGATGACGTCGGTGCCTGCGCCCTTGACGGACGCGCCCATCATGTTGAGGAAGTTGGCGACGTCAACGACGTGCGGCTCCTTGGCGACGTTTTGCAGCACGGTGTTGCCCTCGGCGCGGCACGCTGCCAGCATCACGTTGATGGTGGCGCCCACGGAAACCACGTCGAAGAAGATTTCGGCGCCCTTGAGCTTGGAAGCTTGGGCGCGCACCACGTTGCGGCTTTCGTCCATGTAGACCTTGGCGCCCAATGCGCGCATGCCCTTGATGTGCTGGTCGATGGGACGCGGCCCGATGACGCAGCCGCCCGGCAGCGCCAGCTCGACTTCGCCGAAGGTGGGCAGCATCGCACCCAGCAGGTAGTAGGACGCACGCATGGAGTTGACCTCTTGGAAGGTGGCGTCGGACGTGTTGATGGTGGACGGGTCGATGCGCATACAGCCGCCCGCCGTATAATCGACCTTGGCGCCCAGCTTTTCTAAGATGACCTTGAGGCTTGTCACGTCCGCAATGGACGGCAAATTTTCAAGAACGCACGGTTCGCCCGCCAGAATGGCGGCAGGGATGATCGCCACGGCGGCGTTCTTTGCGCCGCTGATGGTGACGGTGCCTTCCAATCGGCGTCCGCCTCGAATGCTGTAATACTGATCCATAATTCCTCAAATTCTCCCGTGAGGGGAATGCTTCTGTTGCTTACTGACAGTGTAACGGATTTTTTGCCTCCCGTCAACCGTTCCCGCCCCATTCGATGCCGTAACGGACGTACCAACCCGCAAACGTGCCGTCGCTTTGCCAGTCCAAAAACAGCTCGTCGCACAGCGACAGCAGCACGCTGTCCTTGGGCGCGATGGCGTAGTAGGGGATTTTGCCAAATGAGATGGAACCAATCTGCATCCCGCTTTCCAGCAGCCCCATCGCCACGGTGCGCGGAACCGCCAGCCCGTCGACCGTGCCCGCCCGCAGCAGCACCATCATGCTGTAGTAGTCCGCCGCAAGATGCACCACCAGCTCGGGCTGCTGTTCGTCCAGATAGGTGTAGAGCAGCTTTTCGGACGGCGTGCCCTGCAGCACGGCGACCGTTTTGCCCGCCAGCGACGAAATGGCGTCGTACGACAGCAGCACGCATTCATCCGTAAAGAACGGCACGGTGGAGGCGGCGTACGATTCGTTTTGGAACGACTGCATCGCCATAATGGCAAGGTCAATCTCGCCGTCCGCCATCTTGTACGGCGCGGAATAGCGCTCTAAAGATGCGAACGAGACGTTGTCCGTGCTGCCGAACACAAGGTCGGACATTGCCGTGCCGATGGCGTAGGAGAGCCCTTGCCCGTTTTGCGCGATGCCATAGAGATCGGTGTCCACGCCAATGCGCAGCACGCCCTTGCTCTTGAGCATATCCAGTTCGGCGCTGTTCAACACCGAGGTGGTGGGACGATTGACCAAAACGAACACGGCGAGCAGCAGCACCAAGGCAATGGCGAACAAGACGGGCTTCACGGGAAGCCTGTCCTGCCAGCCGGCACGGGGGCCGCGCCGCTTTTTTGTACCCAGCGCGTCGTTGAACTTCGTTTCCATCTTCCCTATTATAGCAAACAATCTGTGAATAGCAAAGCGGAAAGGTAGACTGAAGCGAAAATAAATCGTAAAATATAAGTAAGTATACACAAACGAGGTTCCCTATGAGATTGTTTATCGCCATTCCGCTGCAAAAGGACATCCAAAACATCGTGTACGGCGTGCAGGAGCAGCTGCGTCAAGCCGGCTTGGCGGGACGGTTTGTGCCGCAGGGCAACCACCATATCACGCTGCACTTCTTTGGCGAAAGCGACGCGCTGGTCGACATTGCCGACGCGATGCACGAAGCCGTCAAGGACGCCAAGCCGTTTCTGCTGCGGCTGTCCGACTTGGGCGCGTTCGCCCACGGCGGCGCACGGACGAGCATCTTGCGGGTGGGCGGCGACTGTAAAGAGCTGCTGCGCATCCACCAAACGCTGGAATCGGCGCTCACCGAACGCGGCTTTGTGCGCGGACGCGGCAGGCTGGAGCCGCACATCACGCTGGCACGCGCCGTCACGCAGGACGACGCCTTCGGCATTGTCGTACCCAACGAAGCGTTTTGGGTGCGTTCCATCGTGCTGTTCGACAGCCGAAACGAAGGCGGGCGCATGGTGTATACGCCCGTACATACCGAATCCTTTTAGGAGGCGCCATGGGACGATTGACCATTTTGACGGGCAGCGCCCACACCGGCAAAAGCACGGCGCTGTACGAACGCATCGCCGTCCATATGCAACGGGGCGAACACGCCATTTTGCTTGTGCCGGAGCAAGCCACCTTTGCGGCGGAGCAGCGGCTTTGCGAAAAGCTTGGCGGGCTGATCGGCGTGGAGGTGTACAGCTTTGAACGGCTGTGCGAACGGCTGCTGTCCCAATACGGGCAATCGCTGCCGTTCCTTTCGGAGCAGGGTCGCTGCATGGTCTTGCGCCGCGCCGCCCTCAAAAAACAAAAAGAGCTGATTGTCTTTGGCCGCGTGTCGCAGATGCACGGGTTCGCAGAATCCATGGACGGGTGGATCGGCAGATTCAAGCAAAGCTGCATCACGCCTGACGCCCTTCAAAAAACCCAACAAACGCTGCCCAAGGATTCGCTGCTTTCCCGCAAGCTCCACGATTTTGCCGTGCTGTACGGCGAGAGCGAGTCCTTTCTTTCGTCCCGCTATCTGACGGCGCAGGATTTAGAGGATCGCGTGACGCCGCTGCTTGCAGATTCTTGGCTTTCCGCGTGCCACGTCTTTGTGGACGACTTGGATCGCCCGCGGGAGCAGGTGCTGCGGCTTTTGGAGCAGCTTTTGCTTGCCGCCGCGTCCGTCACCATGACGCTGCGGTGCAACTTTGACGACGCCAAGAACGACGCGCTGTTTGCGCCCGACCGCGCACTGTATGCGCGGCTGCACGCGTTTGCAAACGATCACGGGCTGCCGTTCTTGCACGAAAAGAAAACGATCCAGTCCGCGCCGTTCGATTTGGCGCTGCGGCACTTGGAAACGCAGCTGTTTGCCGACCCGTTCGACGCCTATCCGTGTGAAACCGACGCGGTGACCGTGCTGGCGGTGCGGGATCGCGTGCTGGAGGTCGAAGCGTGCGCCGACCGCATCTTGGAATTGGTGCGTCAGGGAACGCTGCGCTACCGCGACATTGCGGTGGTGGTGAGCGACATGGACGCTTACGCGCCGTTGGTGGAGCGTGCGTTTGCGCTGCGCAACATTCCCGTCTTTTGCGACGCCACGCGCCCCATCTTGGGGCACGCCGCCATCGATTTTGTGCTGTCCGCCGTGCGCTTTGCCGACGGGCTTTCCGTGTCGGACGCGCTGCGAGTGGTCAAAAGCGGCTACGCGGGCGTGTCCTTCGACGACGCCGAGCAATTCGAAAACTACCTGCTGCGCTACGGGCTGTACGGCAGCGAGCTGAAGGAGCCGTTCCATGTGGGCGAGATTCCCGAAGCTGCCGAGCGCGTCCGCGCCGCGATGACGCCCGCGCTTTTGCGGCTGCGCGACGGCTTGGGCGCCAAGACCGCCGCCGAAAAGGTGTGCGCCGTCTATGCGTATCTGGTCGAGATGCAGTTTCAACAACAATTAGAAGCCGAGGCGAACGCACTGCAAGCCGAGGGGCTTTCGGACAAAGCACAGCTTTATTTGCAGATGTGGAAAACCGTGTCCGAGCTGCTCTCCCAAATGTATGGCATCTTGGGCAGCGTAGCGACGGGACGCAAGGAATTTGCCGCGCTGCTGGAAGAGGGGCTGGGCGGCTATACCGTCGGCGTGCTGCCGGGCGCGCAGGATCGGGTCGTCTTTGGCGACATGGTGCGCACGCGCATCAAACGGTTGGACACGCTGTTCCTTTTGGGCTGCAACGAGGGGCTGTTTCCGCCCACCCACAGCGACGACGCGCTCATCAACAACGGCGAGCTGGACGCCATGAAGCAGGCGGGGCTTTCAGTGTGGGGCGGCACGCACGAGCAGACGGCGGCGGATCGGCTGTCGCTGTATGCGCTTTTGACCAAGGCACAGCGGCGCGTCTGCTTCTCCTATGCTTTTTCGGCAGGCGGCAGCGACCTTTCGCCGTCGCCCATGCTGGCGACGATCTCCGCCCTGTTTCCCAAGAACAAGCCGCTGACGCTGCTTTCCGATTACGACCCCATTCCGCCCAACGAGGCGGTGGGCTTTTTGCGGTTGGTGCGCACCTATGGGGCGTATCGGCGCACCGACGCCGTGGCACGGATGCTGCCGCCGCTGTTGGGCTATTATGCAGCGTCGCCCGCCTATGGACAGCGCACAAAGGCAATGCAAAACGGTGCGGACAGCAATGTGACCACGCTGCGGTTTGGCAAATCGCTGGCGCACGCCATGTACGGCGACGCGCCCCGCATGAGCGCAAGTCGGCTGGAGCAGTTTTCACGCTGTCCCTTTGCCCACTATTTGCGCTACGGGCTGCTCGCGCTCGAACGCAAGGAAGCCACCGAGAAGGCAAGCGACGCGGGCACGTTCTATCACGACGTGCTGGACGCGTTTGTCAAGGCGGTCGAAGCAAAGGGCTGCGACTGGCGCACCCTCACCGAGGCGGAGGCGCAAGACGTCTTGGACGCGATTTTGCCGCCCATCATCGCCTCGCACAACGACGGCATCTTTTTGCGCAACCCGCGGCTGAAGGAATCGCTGTTTTTGCGGCTGCGCACCATACACTGGTGCGTCGGCTCTTTGCTGCATCAGCTGCAAGACGGCACGTTTACCGTGGCGGCGTCCGAGATGCAGTTTGGCAGCGACGACCGCTTCCCACCCGTCACGCTGACGCTTTCGGACGGCACAAAGATTGTGCTGTACGGGAAGATTGACCGCGTGGACCGCAGCCGTGCGGGCGATCTTTTACGCGTGGTGGACTACAAAACGGGCAAGGATCACACCTTCGACCCCACCAAGCTTTTAAGCGGCGAATCGCTGCAGCTGCCCATCTATCTGTTGGCGGCAAAGGGGCTGGGCGGCGCGCCGTCGGGGATGTTCTATATGCCGCTGACCTTGGATCCGCCCAAGGAAGGGCAAACGCCCATGCATCGCCTCAGCGGCGTCATTGCAAACGACGAAGAAACCTGCGCCGCCACCGAACGCGACATGAGGACGTCGTCGCAGATTGTGGCGGGGCTGAAGCGCAAGAAGGACGGCACGCTATCGGGCATGACGTGTTCGCGGGAGCAGCTGGAACGCATTGTGGACACGGCAAAAGCCATCGCCACCGCCTCCGCGACGCGCATCATGGACGGCGAGGCGGACGTGTTCCCCACGGAGAGCGCCTGCACCTATTGCCCCTATGGCGCCGTATGTCGCTTTGAAAAGCAGGGTGGACGCACCCGCACCTGCCGAAAAGTCAAGTTTGAAGAGCTTTTGGACAAGGGGGACGAGCAGGATGGCATGGACTGAAGCACAGCGCGCCGCGATTGACGGCGATGGAAATCTGATCGTCTCCGCCGCTGCGGGCGCGGGCAAAACCAGCGTGCTGACCGAGCGCGTGCTGCGGCTGATGCAAGACGGCATGGATTTGGAAAACATGCTGATTCTCACCTTTACCCGTGCGGCGGCAGGCGAAATGAAAATGCGCATTGCCAAGCGGCTGGAGGAGGAAATCCAAAAAAGCAGCGGCGAACAAAAGCGCCGTCTGCGCGCCCAGTCCGCCCAAGTGGGCAACGCCAACATCTCCACCATTCACGCGTTTTGCTCCAAGGTGGTGTTCCGTCATTTCTTTCGCGTGGGGCTGACGCCTTCCGCCAAGACGATGGACGAAACCGAAAGCGCCGTGCTGCAAAACGAGGTGCGCGAAACGCTTTTGACCGCGCTTGCCACCGACGACCCAAGCGCATATCGGCTGTTGGTGCAATGCTTTGGCGGCGAAGCGGCGCTGATTGAAACGCTGCAACATGCCGACCGCTTCCTTGGCGCGCAGCCCGACCCCGAAGCGTGGCTGGCCGAACAAGAGGCGAACACGCTGGATCGGAACGCCTTTGATCGGCTGCTTGCCGACGATTTGCTTGCGTGTCAGCACGAATTGGAAATGGCAATGGACGAGCTACAAAACGCTTCCTCTGCGCTGCCGCCTGCGTGCGACGGCGTGTTGGCGGTGACGGACGAGCTTTTGATGCATATGCGGGGCGCGCTGCTGCAAACCGAACGGCAGCCATACGGCGAAGCGCTCTCGTTTGCCAACGAGACGGGACGGCTGAATTGGCCCAAGGATTTTTCACAGGAGGAACGGGCGCCGATTACCGACGCCAAGAGCGCGCTGCTTGCGCTGGCGCGGGCGCAGATGGCGTCCATGGCGACGGACGCGGATCGGCTTTGGCAAATCGAACAGCAATGCACGCCGTACCTTACGGCGCTGTTTGCGCTGCTGCGGTCGTATCGGGAGGCGTATGCCGCCGAGAAGCGCGCGCGCAACGTGCTGGACTTCAACGACTTGGAGCATATGACCATCGCCATCCTAAAAGACGACGAGATTGCGGCGGAATACCGAGAACGATTTGAAACGATCATCGTGGACGAATATCAGGACAGCAACCGTGTGCAGGAATCCATCCTGCAGCGCATTGCGCGTCCCAACACGCTCTTTTATGTGGGCGACGTCAAGCAATCCATCTATCGCTTTCGCATGGCGGAGCCGAAGCTCTTTTTAGAAAAATGCGGCGCCTTTTGCGGCGACGTCGGCACGCGCATCGACCTGCCCGACAACTTCCGTTCGGGCAAGGCGGTCATCGACGCGGTCAACCGCGTGTTCGGCACGGTCATGCGCAAGGAGATTGCGGGCATCGCATATGACGAACGCGCCGCGCTGCGCCAAGGGCGGCGGCAGCCAGACGGTTTGGTCGAGCTGCACCTGTTTGAAAAGAGCGCCGACAGCGACGAGGACGCGATTGAGGACGCCGAGGCGCAGGCACGGTTTGCGGCGCAAACCATCTTCTCGCGCATGGAACGCCCCATCGTGTTGGACGAACAGGGCACGACGCGACCCTGCCGCTACGACGATTTTGTGGTGCTGCTGCGCAACAAAAAGCACGCTGCGCTGTGGCAGCGGACGCTGGCGTTTTGCGGCATTCCGTGCTACGCGCAAACCACGGGCGGCTACTTTGACGCCATCGAGGTCAAGCTGGTGCTGGATCTTTTGCGCTGCATCGACAATCGGCGGCAGAACATTCCGCTGCTTGCGGTGATGCGCTCACCGATTGGCAAATTTGACGACGAAACGCTGTATCGGCTGCGTCCCGCCTCCAAAAAGCAGACGCTTTTGGAACGGCTTTTGGAGGTGCGCGCTTCGGATGCGCAGGTGGACGCGTTCCTTTCCATGCTGGAGCGCTATCGCAGCCTGTCGCGGCGTATCTCGATGGAAGCGCTGCTTTGCACCATCTTCGACGACACGCTGTTTGCCGAACAGATGGGCGCGCTGCGCGGCGGCGAACAGCGCATGGCGAATTTGGACGCGCTGACGGAACGCGCCTGCACTTTTGACAAAACGGGCAACAGCGGCGTACACGGCTTTTTGCACTACATGGAGAACACCGCGGCGTCGGCGGACGTGGGCGCGGCGCAGACCATCACCGCAAACGTGGTGCGCATCATGACGATTCACAGCGCCAAGGGACTGGAGTTTCCCTGCGTGTTCTTGGCGTCGCTCGGCTCTCAATACAACCACGACGACGAGCGCAAGACGCTGCTTTTACACGCGGAAAAGGGCGTCGGGCTGCGCTATGCCGACGCGGACGGCGTGCGCTATGACGCGTTTTCACGGCGCATCATCTCCCGTGCGGTCGCCGACGAATCGTGGCAGGAGGAACAGCGCGTGCTGTATGTGGGCATGACCCGCGCCAAGTCCGAGCTGTATCTGCTGGGAAGCCTTTTGCACGTCGAAACGGCGCTCAACAAGCTGCCGCTGCCGACGCTTTCCAAGCTGCGCGCCGCGAACTGTCCGCTGCGCGTGCTGCTGCTTGCCACGCAAGGGGCTCTTTTACCCCAAGTCCACTTTAAGCGCGAGTTTTCCGAATTGGAAACCCACACGGCGCCGCCCATTCCCGCGCCCACCAAGGACGAGCTGCAAGCGCTTTCCGAACGCTTTGCGTGGCGCTACGGATGGCACGAAACCGAGCTGCTGCCCGACAAGACGTCCGTCACGGCACAGCAGGCGCGGGACGCGCTCACGTTTGAAGCGCCCGTCTTTACCGACGAAGCAGACGCCAAAGCGCTGGGCACACGCACCCATTCCATCTTGGAGCGGCTGCCGCTTAAGATGCTGTCCATGGACGAATTGTCCGCCGTCGCCGCGCGCATCGGCAACGTGCCGCCGTCCCATCTGCGCGCCGTTTCGTGGTTTTTGCATACGCCGCTGTACGAAAGGATGTGCCGTTCCCCGCGCGTGGAACGCGAATGGAACTTCGTCTTTCCTATGGACGCCACCGCGCTTTTGGACACGACGGTGCATGAAACCATCCTGCTGCAAGGCGTGATCGACGCCTGCTTCTTGGAGGACGGCGGATGGGTGCTGTTGGACTATAAAACCGACCATGTGGAAGGCGACGCCAAGCTGCACGCGGCGCGCCACCAAAGACAGGTCGATTTGTACGCCCGCGCACTGGGCGCGCTCACCCAAATTCCCGTGCGCGAAACCTACGTTGTGCTGCTCAACGCCAACGAGATTGTGAGGATGGCATGACGACGCACACCTATCCCACCGCGTTTTTAGACCGTATGCAGATGCAGCTTGGCGACGACTATGGGGCGTTTTTTGCCGCCCTTTGTCAACCGCCAAAGCGCAGTCTGCGGGTGAACACCATCAAGACCACGGTGACGGACTGCATGGTGGAAATGGCGATGCCATATGTGCCAAACGGCGTCTGCCAAGAGGGCGCATTGACGCCCGACCACTTCGCGGCGGGCAAGCATCCGCTGCACGCGGCGGGACTGTTCTATATGCAGGAGGCAAGCGCCCAGCTGCCTGCCACCCTGCCCGCGCTGCCCGCTGCGCCCGTGGTGTTGGATCTTTGCGCCGCGCCGGGCGGCAAAAGCACGCAGCTTGCCGCACGGATGCAGGGCGGCGTTCTGATTGCCAACGAAATCGTCGCCCGCCGCGCCGCCGTTTTGACGGGCAATTTGGAGCGCATGGGCGTGACGAACGCGGTCGTGACCAATATGGAGCCGCACCCGCTGTGCCTGCGGCTGCAGGACGCCTGCGATGTGGTGCTGGTGGATGCGCCCTGCGCCGGAGAGGGGATGTTCCGCAAGGACGACGTCGCCGTTTCGGAATGGTCGCCCGCTCATGTGACGGCGTGCGCCGTGCGGCAACGCGGCATTTTGGAGGACGCGGCAATCGCCGTCAAGCGCGGCGGACAGCTTGTTTATGCCACCTGCTCCTTTTCGACGCAAGAAAACGAAGAAACGGTCGCGGCGTTCTTGGACACGCATCCCGATTTTACCTGCGTGTCCATGCAGCGGCTGTATCCGCACACGTCCTTGGGCGAAGGACAATTTGCCGCGCTTTTGCAGCGGCAGGGCAAGAGAATCCCAAGCGCATTCCATGCGGCGCCATCCGACCGCTGCGCCCCGTGGGAAGCGTTTGCCGCCGAGACTGCGCCCCAGACGGGACAGATTCGCGCATTGCCCGACGGGCGGGTGCTGCTGCTGCCCGCGCTGCCGTTTTCCTTGGACGGGCTGCGCATCGTGCGGGCGGGGCTCTTGCTTGGCGAACAAAAGGATGCGCGCTTTGTGCCATCGCACGCGCTTGCCATGGCGCACGCGGCGTCGCCCATTCTCCATCGAGAGCCGTTGGACGAAGCCGAAGCCAAGCGGTACCTGATGGGCGAAACGCTTTTGCGCGACGCCGCGAAGGGCTTTTGCGCCGTCACCTATTTGGGACACGCGCTCGGACTTGCCAAGGCGGGCGACGGGATGCTCAAGAATCACCTTCCGAAAGGGCTGCGGCTGCATTTTTGACACACAAAACGGCTTGCAAAGTGCAAACTTGTACCGTATAATGATATTTAATCAATTTGTGCAAAAGGAGAATGGACATGTACGAAAATTCTATCGGCGTTTTGGTTCCTTCCGTGATGCTGCCCCCCAAGGGCACAGATTTCAAAAAGTGGGCGGTGGTTGCGTGCGACCAGTTCACATCGCAGCCCGAATATTGGGACAACGCCCGTGCCGTCATCGGCGACGCGCCTTCCACGCTGGATCTGTTCCTGCCGGAAGCCTATCTGGGCAAGGAGGACGAAGCGGCGCGCATTGCCGCGATTCGCACCAACATGCGCGACTACATGGCGCGCGGCGTGCTGGAGACCAAGCCGCAGGGCTTTGTGCTGGTGAAGCGTTCCGTGGCGGGCAATACCCGTTGGGGACTGGTGCTGGCGCTGGATTTGGAATGTTACGACTACAACAAGGGCGCCACGACACGCATCCGTGCCACGGAGGGCACCATCGTCTCCCGTATTCCGCCGCGTCTGCGCATTCGAGAGGGTGCGCCGTTGGAATTGCCGCACATTCTCGTGCTCATTGACGACCCCAACCGCACGGTCATCGAGCCGCTCAAGGCGCAGACAAACGAGATGGAATCGCTGTACGACACCGATTTGATGCTGGACGGCGGGCACATCAGCGGCTGGCTGGTGGACGATAAAACGCTCATTCAAGCCGCTCTGGACGCCATGGCGGCGCTGACCGATCCTGCCGCGTTCCACGCCAAGTACGGCGACCATGCGCCGCTGCTGTTTGCCATGGGCGACGGCAACCACAGCTTCGCCACCGCAAAAGCCAACTGGGAAAAGGTCAAGGCCACGCTGCCCGAAGCGGCGCGCAAGGACCATCCCGCCCGTTTCTGCTTGGTCGAAATCGAAAACGTCCATGACGAAGGCATCGTGTTCGAGCCGATTCACCGCGTGGTGTTCGGGCTGGGCGGCGATGCAGGCATCCAAGCCATTCTGCAAAAGCTGCAGGCGCAAAACGGCAAAGCGACCGTGGAATATGGCGACACGTTCCAAGCTGCGGGCGGCGCCGTCCATGTGATTCCGTTCTTCACGGGCGAAAAGCAGGGCGCGTTCCTTGTGGAGGGCTGCACCCAACAGCTGGCGGTCGGCACGCTGCAAAACGCCATCGACGCCGTGTTGAAAGAAACGCCGGGCGCCGAGGTGGACTATATCCACGGCACGGACGTGGTAAAGCGCCTTTCCAAGCAAGCGAACACCATGGGCTTTTTGCTTCCCGCAATGGAAAAGAGCGAGCTGTTCCCCACCGTGGTCTACGACGGCGCACTGCCGCGCAAGACGTTCTCGATGGGCGAAGCCAACGAAAAACGATACTATCTTGAGTGCAGAAAGATCGACTGACCATGCGCATTACGGCGAAGTTTGGCGGCAGTTCCCTTGCCGACGCAGGACAATTTCAAAAGGTTAAGGCAATCGTGGAGGCGAATCCGTCCCGACAGTGCATTGTTGTGAGCGCACCGGGACGGCGCTACCGCGGCGACGAAAAAATTACCGACCTTCTGTATCAATGTCAGGCGTTGGCGGCAAGCGGCGCGCCGTTTGAACAGCCCTTTCGGCGCATCGCCAATCGTTTTCGGCGCATCGCCGCATCGCTTTCCCTTTCGGTCGACATCGAATCCGAGCTGTCCGCCATCTACCGCATTTTGGAGGACGGCGCAAGCCCCGACTACGCGGCAAGCCGCGGCGAGTATCTCAACGCGCTGCTGATGGCAGACTATCTGGGGTTTCGCTTCGTGGACGCCACCGAGCTGGTCTGCTTCCACGACGACGGCGCCTACGACGACGAAACGACGCAGCTTTGGAGCCGCGTGCTGGAAACGCGGGCGCGGGTGGTCATTCCGGGCTTTTATGGCAGACGCCGCGACGGTGCGGTGCGCACCTTCTCCCGCGGGGGCAGCGACATCACGGGCGCCATCGTCGCCCGCGCCTCCCAGTCCGACTTGTACGAGAATTGGACGGACGTCGACGGTTTTTTGATGGCAGATCCGCGCATCGTGCCCGAGGCGAAGGTCATCGAGATGGTCACCTATTCCGAGCTGCGCGAGTTGAGCTATATGGGCGCGACCGTGCTGCATGAGGATTCCATCTTCCCCGTCCGCAAGGCGCGTATCCCCATCAGCGTGCGCAACACCAACCATCCCGACGCCAAGGGCACCATGATCGTGCCCGACAGCATGTTGGGCGGCGTCGAGCGCCCCTGTCCGCTGACGGGTGTGGCGGGCAGCCGTGGGTTCACCGTTATCACCTTGACAAAGGACAATTTGCACGCCGAATTGGGCTACGCCTATCGGCTGCTTGCCATCTTGGCACGGCACGGCATTGCGGTGGAGTGTATACCCTCCGGCATCGACACCATCTCGCTGGTCATCGACGACAAGCGGCTGTCGGGCAAGATGGACGCCATCTACCACGAAATCATGGTGGAATGCGCCCCCGACACCGTCGAAATCGCAAGCTGCATCGCCTTGATCGCCACCGTGGGCATCGGCATGGTGCGCAGCAAGGGCGTGTCGGCACGGCTGTTTGCCGCGCTGTACGAACAGGACGTGAACGTCCGCATCATCGACCAAGGCAGCTCCGAAATGAACATCATCGTCGGCGTGGAACAGCGCGATTTTGAGCGCGCCATCGAAGCCATTTACCACGCATTCGCATAGGCGTGCGTGCAACGCCGCTGAACAAATCGGCGGCGGAAGCCGCCATCACACCTTAAACTTGTAAGCGGATGCAACACGCTGCGCAGTCACTTTGAGACAGAGACGCGTCTGCCCAATCCACCTTACCTCTTCCTCCGCGGGGATGCTGCGCATTCCCGCGGAGTTTCACGTGAAACATCCTTCCCCTTGCATTTTCCACCATCCTTGCGTATAATAGAACCACCAAGTAAAGGAGCAATCATGGCTACCATTATTTCCGTCACCAATCAAAAGGGCGGCGTGGGCAAAACCACTACCGCCATCAACCTGTCAGCGTGCGTCGCACAGCACGGGTTTCGCGTTCTGCTCGTCGATCTCGACCCGCAGGGCAACAGCACCAGCGGGCTGGGGCTTTCCAAAAGCAAGCAATACCTGTGCGCCTACGATGTGGTCATCGGGGAAGCGCCCATTCAAAACGCCATTCGTCCCACCTGCATCGACACGCTGTTCGTGCTGCCGTCGCGCATCGCGCTTGCGGGCGCAGAGGTCGAATTGGTCTCGATGATGGCGCGGGAACAGCGGCTCAAGACCGCCCTTGCCCCGATTCTGTCCGATTACGACTTCATCTTCATCGACTGTCCGCCGTCGCTGGGGCTTTTGACACTGAACGCGCTCACCGCGTCCGATTCGCTGTTGGTTCCCATCCAATGCGAATACTATGCGCTGGAGGGGCTTTCACAGCTGATGAACACCGTCAAGCTGGTGCGGCGCAGTCTGAACGACCGTCTTGACATCCAAGGCGTGGTGCTGACGATGTTTTCGCCGCGTCTGAATCTGTGCATCCAAGTGGTGGAGGAAGTCAAGCACTACTTCAAGGACAAGGTTTACGACACCATCATTCCGCGTTCGGTGCGCATGAGCGAAGCGCCCAGTCACGGGCTGCCGATTTCGCTTTACGATCCGCGCAACGTCGGGGCGCGCGCATACGAGGCGCTGTCAGAAGAATTCATCAAACGGGAGGTCAAATAAATGGCGACAAAGAAGGGGCTTGGGCGCGGGCTGGACGCGCTGTTGGACGATCTGAACGAGCAAGAGGCGCAAAGCGGCGGCGCGTTGGAGGTGGACATCTATGCCATCGACACGAATCCCGATCAGCCGCGTAAGACGTTTGACCAAGAAAAATTAGAGGAGCTTGCCGCCTCCATCAAGCGGCACGGCGTGGTGCAGCCCTTGCTGGTGCGCAAAAACCGCGACCGTTACACCATCATCGCGGGCGAACGCCGTTTCCGCGCCGCACGGCTGGCGGGACGCAGCACCGTGCCCGTACTGGTGTCCGACATGGACGACGCCACCATCATGGAGGTTTCGCTGGTGGAGAACATCCAGCGCGAGAATCTGAACCCCATCGAGGAAGCGGCGGCGATTCGGCTGCTGATGGAGCAGCACGACTTGACCCAAGAGGAAGTTTCGACACGCATCGGCAAAAGCCGACCCGCCATCGCCAACGCGCTGCGATTGCTTTCCTTGGAGAAGCCCGTGGCAGAGTTGGTCAAAACGGGCACACTTTCCGCAGGACACGGCAAGATGCTCGCCGGCATCGAAGATGCGGACGAGCAGGAAAAGCTGGCGTCACGCTGTGCAAAGGAAGGCTGGTCGGTACGCCGACTGGAGGACGAGCTGCGGTTTGCCGCCATGGCAAAAAAGCCCAAGAAACAGCCAAGCGACCCATCGCCCGCCTACAAAGCCGCGCTCAAGGAGCTGCGCGCAACGCTCGGTACAAAGGTCACGTTCGTCGGCTCGGAGGAAAAGGGCAAGCTGGTCATTCACTACTATTCCAAGGACGATCTCGATCGCATCTACCGCTGCATCGTCGGCGAAGAATAAAAGCCCATCAAAAAAGCACCGTCATGCGGTGCTTTTTGTGTTGCTTTGCAGCAGGTCACTCTGCCTTTGGCGGCTCCGCCTCGTCGGACGGCGCTTCCTCGGCGGCAGGTTTAGAATAGGGCTGCGCCGAATCCTGCGGTGCGCTTTCTTCGGTTGGCGCGACAGTTTCTTCGTCCTCGTCGTCCACAAGCGATTCCGCCTCCTCCTTGGTGGGGACGGTCAAATCGTCCTCCGAGAAGGTGACCAGCGGCGCGGGCTTGGGCCAACGGCGGCTGAGAATCCAAATGATGACGCCCGCCAGCAGGATGCCGAAGCTGATCCACTGGGATGTGGAAAATGCGCCATAGATGCCGCGTGCGGCGTCGCCGCGGAACGATTCGATGACGAACCGCCACAGCGCGTACAAGATGAGATACCACGCGGTGGATCTGCCGCGATGCTTGGCATATTTGAGAATGAACACCAGCCCGACGGAGAGCAGCAGCAAGAAGATTGCCTCCATCAGCGGCACGGGCAGATGCTGTGCGCCGTTGGCATAGGTTGTGGCGCACGTCCCGTCATAAGTGCAAGCGCCAAACAGGACTTCCTGCCCCGGCTCTACGCCGGCGCAGCAGCCCACCAAAAAGCAGCCGACGCGACCGAACGCATGGGCGATGCAGAAGCACGGCGCCATGAGGTCGGCAAAGTCGAAGAAGTTCTTTTTCTTGCGCAGTGCAACAATCACGATGCCTGCAATTCCGCCGATGAGCCCGCCGTAAAAGACCATGCCTTCGCGCAGCAGGTTCCAAATGGCGTTCCAAACGCCCGTTCCGCTTTGGACGGCGGACACAAGCGGGGCAAATACGTTCGGCGTGACGATCCAATACAGGAGCTTCATGCCCACAAAGCCCAGTAAAACAGCCCAAATGATGGCGTCCAAGACGTCGTTGTTCCAATCTAAGGGGGACAGTTTTCGAATGAGCCAGCTCATCAAAACCGCCAAGATCGCGCCCACCGCAATGCATACGCCCATGGAGGGCACGGCAATCTCGCCAATGGTAAATAAGGTTTCTCCGATCATAGAAAACTCCTTTCTTCGGGTCAGTGTATCACATCTCGAAAATCTTGTAAAGCACGATTCGCCGTGTTGACAAACCGAGCAGAAAAAGCTATAGTAAATCCATCTGTGAAATAAGGAAGGTATCCCATGATCGAACGCTACGATTTTGAATCCATCGAAAAAAAGTGGCAGGCGTACTGGGCGCAAAACCACTGTTTTGAAGCGGAGGCAAGCCACGACAAGCCCAAATTCTTCGGTATGATCGAATTCCCCTACCCGTCGGGGCAGGGCTTGCACGTCGGGCATCCGCGTCCGTTCACCGCCATCGACATCATCGCCCGCAAGCGGCGCATGGAGGGCTACAACGTCCTGTACCCCATCGGGTGGGACGCATTTGGCTTGCCCACCGAGAATTACGCCATCAAAACGGGCATTCATCCCGCCATCGTCACCAAGCAAAACATTGCCCATTTCCGCGAGCAGCTGCAGCGGCTTGGGTTTTCGTTCGACTATTCCCGCGAGGTGGACACCACCGACCCGTCCTACTACAAGTGGACGCAGTGGATTTTCCTCAAGTTCTTTGAGAAGGGACTTGCCTACAAGGCGGAAATCCCCATCAATTTCTGCACCTCCTGCAAGGTCGGCCTTGCCAATGAAGAGGTCGTGGACGGCGTTTGCGAACGCTGCGGCGCGCCCGTGGTGCAAAAGGTGCGCTCCCAATGGATGCTGCGCATCACCGATTACGCGCAAAAGCTGTTGGATGGGCTGGATGGGCTGGACTTCATCGAGCGCGTCAAAACGCAGCAGCGCAACTGGATCGGCAGAAGCGAAGGCGCCGAGGTTTCCTTCCGCCTGACGGTGGACGACGCGCTCAAAATCTACACCACCCGCGCCGACACCATGTTTGGCGCCACCTATATGGTGGTTTCGCCCGAACATCCGTTCTTGGACAAATGGAAGGACGCCATCCAAAATTGGTCGGAGGTCACCGCGTATCGCGCCGCCGCCGCGCGCAAGAGCGACTTTGAGCGTGCCGAGCTGTCCAAAGACAAAACGGGCGTACGCATCGACGGCATTTCTGCCATCAATCCCGCCACCGGCAAGGAAATCCCCATCTTCCTGTCCGATTACGTTCTCATGACCTACGGCACGGGCGCCATCATGGCGGTTCCCGCCCACGATACCCGCGATTGGGCGTTTGCCAAGGTCTTTGACCTGCCCATCGTCGAGGTGGTGCAGGGCGGCAACGTGCAGGAAGCGCCGTTTGTCGACTGTGACCATGGCGTGCTGGTCAACAGCGGTTTCCTTAACGGGCTGGACGTCAAAGCAGCCATCACCAAAATGATTGATTGGTTGGAAGAAAACGGTCTTGGTACGCGGAAAGTCAATTACAAACTGCGTGATTGGGTGTTTTCGCGGCAACGGTATTGGGGCGAGCCGATTCCGCTGGTGCATTGTGACGATTGCGGATGGGTGCCGCTGCCGTATGAGCAGCTTCCGTTGACGCTGCCCGTGATCGACGATTTCCGCCCCGGCGACGACGGTTCTTCGGCGCTGGCGAAGGCGACGGATTGGATCAAGACCATTTGCCCGCGCTGCGGCAAGCCCGCCATGCGCGAAACGGACACCATGCCCAACTGGGCAGGCTCGTCTTGGTACTTTTTGCGCTACTGCGATCCGCATTGCGAGACATCGTTCGCTTCGCAGGAGGCGCTGCAATACTGGATGCCGGTAGACTGGTACAACGGCGGCATGGAGCACACGACGCTGCATCTGCTGTATTCGCGGTTCTGGCACAAGTTCCTATACGACTGCGGGCTGGTGCCCACGCCCGAACCGTACCAAAAGCGCACAAGCCACGGCATGGTGCTGGGGGAAAACGGCGAAAAAATGTCCAAGTCCCGCGGAAACGTCATCAATCCCGATGAGGTCGTGGGCGAGATTGGCGCGGACAGCTTCCGCATGTACGAAATGTTCATGGGCGCGTTCGATCAGCCCATCCCGTGGAGCACCACGGGCGCACGCGGCTGCAAGCGCTTCTTGGATCGCGTTTGGCGGCTGTTCGACATGGTACAGGGCGAAGGCGATACCGACGCCGAACAGCGCACCAAGGTGCACGCCTGCATCAAAAAGGTGGGCGAGGACTATGAGCGCATGAAGTTCAATACGGCAATCGCCGCCATGATGACGCTGGTCAACGATTTCTACGCCAAGGGCAGGCTCACGCGGGACGAGCTGCACACGCTGCTGTTGCTGCTTTCGCCCGTCTCTCCGCACATTTGTGAAGAGCTTAACGAAAAGCTGGGCTATTCGCCGCTGCATCACGCGCCGTGGCCCGTGTACGACCCGTCCGCGTTGGTCGAAGCGGCTGTGGAATACGGCGTGCAGATTAACGGCAAAGTACGGGGCCGCATCACCATGCCCGCCGACGCCGAAAAGAGCGCCATTGAAGACGCTGCTTTGGCTTGTGCCGACGTCTCGCCGCTGCTTGTAGGCAAGACCGTCAAAAAAATCATTGTGGTGAAGAACATCGTCAACATCGTGGCGGTGTAAGAGGTGCCTATGTGGTCTTTTATGAAATTGTGGATGGATGTGGCAGCCGAAACGCCTGCGCCCACCGACGCGCCTGCGGACGCCGCCTCCGAAGCGATTGAGACGCTTTCCACGGGCAATTCGTTTTGGGCAGGCGTGACCGAATTCTTAGGCAGCCCCATCGCGTCCGCCGCGCTGCGCATTTTGTCCGCGCTGTTGATTCTGCTGATTGGGCTCAAGCTGGTCAAGTGGCTCATGAAGGCGCTGCAGCGCTCCCCGTTCTACAAGAAGCTGACGCCCGAGCTGCACTCCTTTTGCAACAACGCCATCCGCCTTGTGCTGAATCTGGTCGTCATCCTGTGCGCGATTGCCACGTTGGGCGTGCCGATGGCTTCCATCGTCGCGTTGGTCGGCTCGGCAGGGCTTGCCGTAGGACTTGCGTTGCAAGGCTCGCTTTCGAACCTTGCCGGCGGGCTGATGATTCTCATTTTCCGCCCGTTTCGCATCGGCGATTTCTTGGACACGGGCACGAACAGCGGCACCGTGCGCGACATTGGGATGTTTTACACCACCATCGAAACGGTGGACAACCGACAGGTGATGCTGCCCAATGCGAATCTGTCCAACAATGCCATGATCAACACGACCGCCAACGATACGCGGCGCGTGGATCTCAATTTCCCCGTCAGTCCCACGGCAAACGCCGAACAGGTGTTGGGCATTTTGCGTGCCGTTGCGATGCAGGACGACGCCGTGCTGCAAGACCCCGAAACGGATGCGTGCATCTCGTCGGTGGAGGTGGGCGCCATGGTCGCCACCCTGCGCGTATGGTGCAAAACGCCCGAATACTGGCCGCTGTACAATCGGATGCAGGCGGGCTGCATGACAGCCCTGCGCGAAGCGGACGTCCCCTTCCCAAAGCGGCTGGGGCAATAACGTCGGCTCGGACTTCGCGTAATGCACGGCACTTTCTGCGGAAAGTGCCATTTGTCTGCTCCGTCGCGCCTCCTCTCCGCAAAAGGTCACGCGCTCGCTTCGGCTACGCCCTTCGCTTCGCTGCCAACCTTTTGCGGGCAACCCGCGCACACGATTTTCGGGGAAGGAATGCGAAAATCGCTCATGTCATCCTGAGGCAAAGCCGAAGGATCTCGCGTGTAAGCGGGAGATTCTTCCTCGCTTTCGCTTCGTCAGAATGACAACGTGGGGTATAGCGCTTCATTCCTTCATCCCCCCTGTCATCCTGAGGCAAAGCCGAAGGATCTCGCGTGTAAGCGGGAGATTCTTCCTC
>CAYRQM010000015.1:0-9514 GCA_964426415.1 uncultured Christensenella sp. | reverse complement strand
GCTTTCGCTTCGTCAGAATGGCAACGTGGGGTACAGCTCTTCATTCCTTCATTCCCCCTGTCATCCTGAGGCAAAGCCGAAGGATCTCGCGTGTAAGCCTGAGATTCTTCCTCGCTTTCGCTTCGTCAGAATGACAACGTGGGGCACAGCGCTGCCATTCCCCCAACCACTTCACCCATTCCTGTTCCCTTTTCACGTCAAAACACCCGCCGACAATGCGGCGGGTGCAAGTTGCTAAACGGTCGGGTCGGTTGTTACTCTGCGCAATAGGGCAGCAGAGCCATGATCCGCGCGCGCTTGATGGCGACGGCGAGATCGCGCTGATGCTCGGCACATACACCGGACATACGGCGGGGCATAATCTTTCCGCTTTCGGAAACGAAGCCCTGCAGTTTTTTGATGTCCTTATAATCGATGGATGTGGCCTTCTCAACGCAGAAACGGCAAACTTTGCGTCTGCTTCTCGGACGACGAGGACGCAGTTTACGATCTTCCATTGTGAGCCTCCTGTAAGATTTTATTTAGAAAGGTAAGTCGTCGGTGCTGATGTCGGTGAAGCCTGCCAAATCCTGCGGATTGGCGGCGGGACGAGGCGCGGTGTACCCGCTGCCCTCTTCTTTGCCTTCCTCTTGGGAATTCTTCGGCGAGAGGAATTCGACTTCATCGGCGGAAACGTCGAGCGACATGCGTGTTGTACCGTCTTTTGCGTCGTACTGACGGGCTTGCAACTCGCCGATTACCGCAACCTTGCGCCCCTTGCTGAGGTAGCGCGCACAGGTGTCGCCCAGCTGACGCCAAGCGTTGATGCGGAAAAAGTCGGTCTGTCGCTCGCCGCCTTGGGATGCAAACCTGCGGTTAACGGCAATTGTGAACGTGCAGACGGTCACGCCGCTGGGCGTGCTGCGCGTTTCGGGGTCGTGGGTCAAGTTGCCAATCAAAGTGATCTTGTTCATTCTTTCGTACCTCCAATCATTCGTGCGGTATCGTTTGATTATGCTTCTCTGCGTGTTACCATGTAACGCATGATACGTTCGTCGTTCTTCATGTTACGCTCAAGCTCACGGGGCAGCGTCGGCTCTGCGTCAAAATTGACGAGAACGTAGAAACCCTCGGTCTTGTAGTCGATGGTGTAAGCATAGCGACGCTTGCCCCATACATCGGTCTTGACAATCTCGCCACCGTTATCGATGATGATGCCTGCGAACTTATCCATGACGGCCTGATTGGTTTCGTCATCCAGCTCGGGTGTGATTGCGTACAAAACTTCGTACTGATTCATGTTTTTCACCTCCTTATGGTCTGTTGGCTTTCCTCTTGAAAAGCAAGAAGGACCGTTAGCTGTAAGACTATATCACATCCATTTCCGATTTGCAAGCACTTTTTGCCCGTTGTATCGGGAAAAAAACTGTGATACAATACCCGTATGATCGAACGTGAGCTGTACCAAAAAACAACCGAAAAAACCCTGCGCGGCGCGTATCTTTTTTGCGGCGCGGAGGAGCTGACCAAGCAGGAAGCCGTCGCCCGCGTCAAAACGCTCCTCGACCCTGCGTTTTTGGACGTCAATTTGCACACCCTCAAGACGCCCACCGCAACAGAGCTGCTGACCGCCTGCGGGCAGATGCCGTTCTTTGACGCGCTCCATGTGGTACAGGTCTCCGATTGGGACGACGCCGCGCTTTACGACGATTTCCTGCGCCGCGTACCCGATTACGACAAAAGGGACAAGAAAAAAGAAACGCCGCCCGAATTGCAGCAGCTGTTGCTGCAAGACGATGTGGTGGTGCTGTTTTTGCGGCGCGGCGAAGCCAAGCAGACGCCGTTCTTTCAGGCGTTTGCCGCAGTGGATCATGTGATCTGTTTCGAGGCGCTGGACGAAGCGCGCGCGCAGAAATTCTGCATGCGCGAAGCGGCGCTTTCAAACGTCTTTTTGGACGATCGCACCGCCCGCACCCTCATCGGCATGGTGGGCACCGACGCCTATCGTCTGCGCAACGAGCTGAGCAAGTCGTGCGATTATGTGGGCGCCAACGGCACGATCACCGACGCAGTTTTGAAAATCGTCGTCACGCCCAACGCCGAATACAACGCGTTTCAGATGCTGGACGCGCTGCTGGCAGGCAATCAAAAACGCGCCGTTCGCATGTTGGAACAGGCGCAAATCGACAACAAAGAAAGCCCCATGCGCGTCGCCTCCTTCTTGGAAGGACGGCTCAAGAACATCCTGATTGCACGGGAAATGCTCGACGCCAAGCAGCCGCAAAAGGACATCGTCGCCCGCATCGGCGGCAGCCCGTACGCCGCAAAAAACGCCATCAAAAGCGCACAAAGCTACACCGCCGCGCAGCTTCGGGAATGGCTTGCCGCCTTTGCCGCCATCAACTATCAAATCAAAAGCGGCGCGTATTCCGAAACCGACGCGCTGACCATGGCGCTGTTTCACGAAGCGCGAAACGGCTGACCCTTCTTCACTTTGGCGCCTGCACATGGATCACCAAATCCACGCCGTCGGGCCGATTCTTTTCTTCCATGGTGGCGCACATCCCCGTGCCGTTCAGCTGTTCCATACAGTTTTTGACGCTGTTCACAAACAGGCGGCAGTCCCGCGAAAACCGCAAAACGCGAATCGGGGCGCGTCCTTGTTTGACTAACAGCGCGTCCACCATCCGTTCGGTGGCGGTGATGCTCAATTTTTTCTTTTCAATCTGCTCTAAGCACCTCAGCTGCAGCCGTTCGTCCGTCAGCCGCAGCAGCGCCCGCGCATGGCGTTCGGAAAGCGACAGTGCGATGAGCCTGCTTTGCACATCGGGCGACAGCTTGAGTAACCGCAGCTTGTTGGACAAAAACGATTGGCTCTTGCCCAGGCGGGTGGCAAGCGCTTCCTGCGTCAAGTCAAACGTGTGCAGCAAGGTTTCATAGCTTTGCGCCTCCTCCAAATAGTGCAGGTCGCTGCGCTGGACGTTTTCAATCAGCGCCATATACGCGCTTTTTTCCTCCGACATGGTTTGAATCACGCACGGCACTTCCCGATACCCCAAAAGCTTGCACGCGCGCAGCCGCCGTTCGCCTGCCACCAATTCATAGCCGTCCTCCGTTTGCCGCACCGTCAGCAGCTGAATCAAGCCCACCTGCGCGATGGACACCATCAGCTCGGACAGCGCTTCCGAATCGAATGACCGCCGCGGTTGATTGGGGTTTTGCTTGATTTCCTCCACCGCCAAGAGCATCAGCCGCCGTTCGGGATCGCGTTTGGGCGGCATCACGACAAGACCTTGTTGGAAACTGTAAGCCATAGACGCTCCTTTCCGCCCCGTTTTTCCTTTATCATAGGGCACGCGCCTTGTCGAAAGAAAGATGTCTGACAAACGTCGTGAAATTGTAACAAAACTTGCAACAGCCGAATTCCCCCGTTGCAAATTGGAAAAGCTATGGTATAATAAACTGAAAAAACACAGGAGGTTTTCAACATGGCATACAAGATTTCCGATGAATGTATCGCATGCGGCGCTTGCGCGGCAGAATGTCCCGTCGAAGCCATTTCCGAAGGCGATGGCAAATACGAGATCAACCCCGACGTCTGCATCGACTGCGGCAACTGTGAAAATGTCTGCCCCGTCGGCGCACCGAAGGCAAACTAACCCCTTTTCAAAAAAGCCCCCACGGGGGCTTTTTTTGGTGGTTCGCTGCGGAAACAGCCCGCTTGTCATCCTGAGGCAAAGCCTTTGGATCTCGCACGAACAGAACAGATTCTTCGGCGCTTCGCACCTCAGAATGACCGCGTAGGACGCGACGGGGCTTGCGCGGGCGCTCTAAGAATCAAAATGGCGGCAGCGCCGCCATTCCCATAATTTCTTCATTTCTTCATTCTCAATACACCCGCATCGGCACAATCAGATACAGATACCCGTCGCCTTGCACGGGACGAATGACGCAGGGGCTGATGGCGCTGTTGAACTCCATATAGACCTTTTCGTCGGATATGTTTTTGAAGATGTTGAGGCAATACTTGGGATTGAACGCGATGTCCAGCGGTTCGCCCACAATCTGCACCTCCATGTTGTCTTCGACTCTACCCAAAAAGCTTTCCGCCTTGATAAGCATGTTGTCCTCTTCAAAGTGCATGACGATGCTGTTGTTGCCCTCGCGTGCAATCAGCTGCGCACGGTCGATCATTTCGACGATTTCGTTGGTGTCCACCAAAACACGCGTCTTGCATTCCTTGGGAATGATGCGCTTGTAGTCGATGTAATTGCCGTCCAAAAGCCGCGCCGTCAGCCTGCCTTGATTGACTTCCACCGTAATGTGCGTTGCGGAAAGGGACAAAACCACTTCTTTTTCACTCTCCTCCTCCATGCGGGCAATCTCGGACAGCACTTTTCCCTGTACAATGGTGTGCATGGTGGGCAACTTTTTTGCAACGTGCTGCATGGACATGGCAAATTGGAACGAGTCGGTCGCAACCATAGTGAGCGTGTCGCCGTCCGATTCCAAAAGCGTTCCCGTCAACACCGGACGCGAATCGTCCTGCGAAACGGCAAACACGGTTTGGTCGATCATGCGGCGGCAAACGTCCTTGTCCAAACGAATTTCGTTGGTGGCGCCCTTCACCTGCATCAATGGAAACACGTCATATTCGATGCACTGCAGCCGCTGCTTCGTTCTGCCGCAAGCCAGCTTCAGAATCAAGCCTTCCAATTCGAACGCGATGCTTTCGTTGGGCATTTTGCGCAGAACGTCGGCAAAGAATTTGCCCTTCACCACACAAGCGCCATCCTCTTCGACGGTGGCGGGCAGGGTGCATTCTTTTTGGTACATCAGATCGGAACAGGCAAGATGGACGGCGTTGTCACGCGCTTCGACCAAAATGCCATCCAACACAGGCATGGGGGAACGTACCGGCAGCGCCTTGACGACAGACAGAATGCCTGCCAACATATCTTGTGCATCAACGTAGAATTTCATAGTGTTTCCTTTCTGACGGTTGTCCACCGACGAACCCGTGTGCGGGCTTACTCCTGTTTATTGTTTTCGTAGTAGTAGTAGTAGGGGGTGTTGAAAAGTGGGAAAAGCCGCTTTTTGCCCGAAACGTCTGGATTTTGTCCGTTGACAACCGTGTGGATGTTCCGTGGAAAAACACGCCATTTATACACGTTGTGCGTCTTGTCCAAGATCGACACACCCTATCCACTTGTCAAATCCACAAATTGTGGATACATTTACTCGTCACAAATCCGCTTTTTGATGTTGTCGATGGATTCCGCAAAGTCGGGATCCGCCAGCATCGACTTGATCTTGGTGCAAGCGGAAAGCGCCGTGGTGTGGTCTTCGCGTTCGAACAAAATCGCAATGCGCTTGTACGGCAGGCTCAGCAGCGTGTGACAGAAATACATGGCGACCTGCCGCGGAATGACCACTTCTTTGTCGCGCCGCTGCGACAGCATGCTGTCCACCGAAATGGAATAGTAGGCTGCAACGATTTCTTTGATGCGCGACGGCGTCACCTCAACCTGCTTGATTTCGGGCAATAGCTCTTTGAGTGCTTCGTGCGCCAACGACATGGTCATGGGCAGACGCATCAGCTTGGAATACGCAATCACGCGGGACAGGGAACCTTCCAGCTGCCGAATGTTGTTTTTGACATTGTCGGCAATGAACAGGATGATTTCTTCGTCGATGGTCGCATGCTCCTGCGCAGCACGGTTGCGCAAAATGGCGATGCGCGTTTCACGATCCGGCGCTTGGATGTCCGCCACCACGCCCCATTCGAACCGCGACGTCAACCGTTCTTCCAATGGTTTGATTTCCTTGGGCGGACGGTCGGAGCTGATGACGATTTGCTTGCCCGCGTTGTGCAGCGTGTTGAAGGTGTTGAAAAATTCTTCCTGCACGGACTGCTTGTTGGCGATAAACTGTACGTCGTCGATCATCAGCAGGTCGACATTGCGATACCGCTGGCGAAAATCGACGTTTTTGCCTGCCCGCAGCGCCTCGATAAGGTCGTTGGTGAACATTTCGCTCGTGACATACACGATGCGCGCCATCGGGTCAAGCCGCTTTACTTCGTGGCCGATGGCATGCATGAGGTGCGTTTTGCCCAAGCCGACGCCGCCGTAGATGAACAGCGGATTGTAGGATTTGCCCGGATTCTCGGCAACCGCCTTCGCCGCGGCATGGGCGTAGTTGTTGGACTTGCCCACCACGAAGGTGTCAAAGGTGTATTTGGAATTGAGCGTCATGGAATTTTGAGGGACTTCGTCGGCAATGCGGATGAAATCCTTGCGCTGGGACGGCAAAATCAGCATGATGTCCAAAATGGCGCTGTCCGCCTTTTGCACGCTCTGCCGCAGATTGTCGAAATAGTATTCGGTTATGGTGGTTTTGGTGACTTCGTCGGGCGCTTGCAGCACCAAAATGCCATTTTGCAAGATCACGGGATCCAGCGGGTCAATCCACTTGTGGAAGCTGACCGCCGAGATCAACAAACGAATGTTGTCCCTTGCCTGCGCCCACATGGTTCTCATCGTATCCATCCTAACTCCTTAAACCGCGTATCGTTTCGCTTGCGCGTACCTCTGCTTATACCTCTATACTATAACAGAAATCGCCCCCAAATGGAAGTACTTTTTGGGTAGCGGCGAGATGCAAAAGAAATATGTACGAAAAGAAAAGATTTTGCCCGCGGCTTGCATCTTGCCAAGGCAAGGGCTATAATCGAACGTGCAGAGGTGGAACTATGGAACGAAAAAACAAAGCCATCGTAAATTCCGATTTGATCGGTTCCTTTTTGACCATACAGCTTCCCGGTTTTTCGAAAGGAACGCCGCGCAAGGAGGCTTGCCGCGTCCACTATTTGGAGCAGGGCGAGGGCGAGCCGCTTCTTTTGATTCATTCCATCGGGCAATCCATCTACACGTGGCGCGATTTGATGCCGCTGCTTGCGCAGCATTACCGCGTGATTGCGGTGGATTTGCCGGGCTTTGGCCATTCCGATCGCCCTGCGTCGCTCAACTATTCCATGGACGAGATGGCGTCCTGCATTTTTCTCATCATGGACGTGCTCAATTTGCCCACGACGCACATCATGGGCGTCACGGTGGGCGGGCTGTATGTGCTGCAGGCGGTTTCCATGCGTCCCGACCGCTTCCAAAAAGTCATTGCGCTGACGCCGGGCGGCATCACCGCCAAAATGCCCAAGCGCATTCGCCGCATGGAGGGCGCAGGCGGGTTCTTTGCCCGCGAAGCCTATTCCGAAAAGGACTTGGCGCAGGGTTTGCCGCTGTTCTATTACGACGGAACGCTTTGCACCAAAGAGGTGCAGGCGCAGGTCTTTTCCACCTGCGACAGCTTTGCCGCACGGCAAGCCATCATGTACGCCATTCGCAACTGCGACGAGGCGTATACGTGGGACTGCGTTGCACGGATGCGGCACGAAGTGCTGATTCTGTGGGGCGAGGAGGACAAGCTCTCGCCGCTGGAACGGCTGTTTGAGGTGCAAACCTATGTGGCAAAGGGCGTGTATCACAGCATTCGCAACGCGGGACATTGGATGCACGAAGAAAAGAGCGAGCAAATTGCGGAGGTCGTCCACCGCTACCTCGCCTACCAAGGAGAAGAAACTTGATTGAATCGTTCGCGTTGGGCGATACGGTGATGATGAAAAAGCCCCATGCCTGTGGGACAAACGCTTGGGTCATCATCCGCGTCGGCGCCGACGTCAAAATTAAATGCCTGTCTTGCGGCCGCATCGTGATGCTGGACCGCAGCGATTTTGTGCGCGCAGGCAAGAAAATCTTATCGAAAGCCGAAGGAACCGAACAAGCATGAACGCCACCATCCAAAAAACCGTTGCACAAATGCAGCGCGACGTCAAAAAACGCAACGACAACCTCAAGGGCGGCGCGTTTTGGCGCAACTTCGATTTCTTCATTTGCTTGATCGCGGTGGTCATCTTCGCCTTGGCAATCAAGGGCGCCATCGTAGAGCCGGTGCGCGTCGTGGGCTCGTCCATGTCGCCTACGTTCTCCACCAACGATTACGTCTTCGTCGAAAAGGTCACCTTCGCGTTTCGCAATCCGCAGCACGGGGAAGTGGTCATCTGCTACTATCCCGACTCCGCCTATGGCGCCAACCAGTCGTATACCTCCCGCATCAAGCGCGTGGTGGGTGTTGCGGGCGACGTCATTTCCGCCGACGAAGAAGGCTATTTGGTGGTAAACGGCGAACGGGTGGAAGAATCCTATCTGCCCGAGGGCCGCACCACGCCGCGCTTGCCCGACGGCTTTACCGTGCCGGACGGCTATGTGTATGTGCTGGGCGACAACCGCAGCAACAGCACCGACAGCCGTGCGGTGGGCGCGCTGCCGCTCAACAAAATCGTCGGCAAGGTACAGTTTGTGATGATTCCGGGCGAAACGGTGGACAAGATTGCGGTGTATCTGCCGTTCCTCACCCGCATGCGGGGCGCGCACGACTGATATGGAGACGCGGGCTGTCCGATACAAAAAAGAACATCGCAGGCAAAATCTGTGGCGTTGGTTTTTCGGGTCGCTGATTGGCGTCGCGCTGGTGCTGTTTGTGCTGCTGGTCTGGTTTTCGCCCGTCTATGTGGCAGACCCGTCCATGCAGGCAACGCTTTGCGAGGGCGACACCGTTTTGTACGACCGCCTGTATAAGCATCTGCACACCCTTGCCCGCAGCGATATTGTGGCGTTCCGCGATCCCGAATCCGGCGCGCTGCTGCTCAAGCGCATCGTGGCGCTTGCGGGCGAAACCGTCGAAGCCAAGGACGGCATGGTCATCATCGACGGTAAATATGCGTTAAAAGAAAGCGATTATGTGGGCGACGCCGTGTTCGATATGGCAGCGGTCACCGTGCCCGACGGGTGCGTGTTTGTGCTGTCCGACGACCGCAACTATGGCGAGGACAGCCGCAACGCCGCCATCGGCTGCATCGACACCAACGCGATTCTGGGCGTCGTCAAAATCCGTTTGAATCGCTTTACCGTGTTTGTAAGGGGTTAAGAGGCGTATTTCTGAGCGCGCCGAAGAAGTCCAAGCAACCTCAAGCATCTTGTACACGGGTTTTCCCATGTAAATGTCAATCAATCCGCGTGTTTCTCGCCCAGCGTGGTCATTCTGAGGTACGAAGTACCGAAGAATCTCCCGCTTACACGCGAGAGCCTTCGCCGAAGCGCAGGATGACAGATAGGTGTTTTTTGCGCACCTTCTCCGAATAACGTGTCAACGGGTATCCCGCACGCGCTTGCAACCCGCATTTTGCATATGCAACCGCCGCCCGATTTGCGGCGGGGACGGGTTTTGCAAGGAACCTTGCAAAACGAGTTTTCCACATCCATCCACCTTGGTTGTCCACATTGTCCACCGGCTTATCCACAGATTCCCGCAAAATATGGCGATTCTGTGGCGGGCGCGGTGTGGAAAAACGCGAAACGCTGCCACACGAGATTCGGTGGCAGCATTCCGCGGATTATGAGGTTGGGGCATTCCTGCAAGG
>CAYRQM010000014.1:0-43430 GCA_964426415.1 uncultured Christensenella sp. | reverse complement strand
CGCAAGCGCTTGCGCTTGCCAACGTCAACGGCGACGCCTCCATCACGTCCGCCGACGCAACCACGATTCTGCGGTATGTGGTGGGGTTGCCATCCGAGCTGACCCAATAATGCACTTGCACCGTTCCAATGGGGCGGCGCATTCTTTTTTGAATCGAAGTAAAAAGAAAGGCACGCAATGCGAGAAGTCCTCTCCTTCCAAACGCCGCAGGAAGCGGCGGAAGCTTGGGCGAACCGTTACCAAAACGTGGACGCGCACATCGAATACGGTGCGGTCTTGTTTCGCGCAAAGGATGGTTCGTATCGCTTTGGCGTCACACGCAAAGGTTCAAAGGGCAACGGCAAGCGCATCCGCGCCAACGTGGTGTTTCCGCTGATTCTGGGTCTGCTGTTCGATTGGTGCGGGCGGGGAAGGGCGGTGGGCTTGCTGCACACCCATCCCATGACCCCAAGCGGCGGCGTCAGCCAACACTTCTCCCAAGAGGATCAGCATTTGACGGACGGAACGTATGGGCTGCACTTTGCCTATGTGTACATGATCCCATACGGCGGTACGGTGCGGAATATGCGCTGCTTTCAAAAGGGAGAGCCCATGCATCCAAACGCGTAGATGCGGGCATAGAATGAATACAATACAAGGCTGCAGTTTCAGGCAAGCCTGCTTGCAACGCTTTTCGGGCAAGGACACGGCAAGCGCAGATGGCAACACGCCCGACCGCCAAGGCGAATCGCTCGTCAGAATCGAAACAGAAAACGCCGTTCCCAAAACGGGGTCGGTGATTTTTCATAAATATGCAAAAAATCGGGCATAAACACGTTGACAAATTGCAAAAGCTGTGATACCATTTCTTTGTGCGCAAGCGCTTGCGCAAATTGCGCAAATGGTACATGGGGGGGATTCAAAAGATGGCGGATCAGATCGCAGCGCCCAACAACAAAAAGCAAGAATTGCAGTTGTCCGATATTGCAAAGGCACTGCAGCTGTCCACATCCACGGTGTCCCGTGCCATTTCGGGCAAGGGGCGCATCGGCGACGATACGCGGCGCCGCGTTTTGGACTACATCGACGCGTGTGACTATCGTCCCAACAGCATCGCAAGAAGCCTTGCAAAATCCTGCACCTATAACCTTTGCGTCGCCATGCCCAAGGACAGCTATCAAAGCGAGCTGCCCTTTTTTCAGTCCGCGTTGATGGGCGTTTGCGAACAGGCAAACGCATCCGATTACGACGTCTTGGTGGCGTGCGTCGACAACAACGACGTGTCCGCCCTAAAGCGCATGCTGACCAACAAAAAGGTCGACGGCGTCATCCTCACCCGCACACAGACAGAAGACCCCACCTTGGAGTATCTCAAAGCAAGCGGCGCGCCGTTTGTGTTGATTGGTTCTTCGACGGACGCCAAGGTGCCGTGCATCGACGTGGACAACCGTGCCGCAAGCCGCGCACTGTGTGCCTACATGCTCCGAAAAGGGTATAAACGCTTTGCGCTGTTTCTCGGACGCTGCGACAACACGGTCAACGCGGCACGCAGGGAAGGGCTTTCGGACGCGCTGCGCGCCGCCTGCGTTCCCGACGAGCGCATCCTCAAAATCGACGGGCTCACCGGCAGACAGCAAATCCAACAAGCGTTGACGCGGGCAAGGGCTGCCGCATGCGACTGCATCCTGTGCGGCGACGACTATATTGCCAATCGCCTGCTGTCCGCGGCAGAACGGGTCGGCGCGAAGCAAATCCATGTGGCAAGCTGCTATCACAGCGTTCTGCTGGAGTCCTGCCGTCCGCGCATTCCTGCGGTCGAAATCGACGCGCACGCCATGGGCAAGCTGGCGGCGCAAAGCCTGTTGCTCCAAATTCAAGAACGGGTCAAAGGCGAAAAGCGCATGACCGAGAGCTACCGCATCTTGGACGAAAGCGGCAGTCCCATCGCATAAAGTGGCTGCCCGAACGGGCAGTGGTATCGCAAGGAGGAATCTATGAAAGACTGTTTCATCTTGAACGTGATTCACCGTCCGGAAATGGTGCCGGAATACGCCGAGAAGGTCACGGGACACGGCAAGCAAGAGGATCTCAGCAAAAATAGTCTGCTCACCGAATCGCTGGACATCTTCATTTTGCAACAACAAATCGCGCACAAGAATGGCATCAAAACCACCATCCAAATGACCTACGCTTCTTTGTTCAATGCGCAAGCGGTTGCGCTTGCCAAGGAAGACCATGCAAAGTACGGCGACGAGATTGGGCTGACGCTGTTGGGACTGCCCTGTGAGCAGTTCCGCGAGAAATACAAAACAAAGGATTTCTGCATTTGGATGTTCTCCATGGAGGACAAAATGCAAATCGTCGACGACGTCTTCGGCACATTTTTCGAGAAGTTCGGCTTCTATCCGCAGTCCACGGGCAGCTACTACATGGACGCCGACCTCATCGCCTACATCAAGCAGCAATATCCATCCGTTAAGTGCGCCGTTGCCACCTGTTGGGAGGAAGGACCCAAGGCGTATCACACCTGCAACAATTCATGGTACACGCTGATGGACGGCGGCCCCTGGGCGCCGTGGATTCCCTCCAAGCAAAACACCCACGCGCCTGCCGCCAACGCGGAGGAGGACGCGGGCGTCGTCGCCATTCCGCACCTGAGCCGCGATCTCATGGCGTGCTTCGACGGCAACGGTTCCAACTTCGGCACCCATCCGCAAAACGTCCTGCGCGGCATGATCTACCAAGACGGGCAATATCCCTACCTTTTCAACCTCATCGACCAATATCGGCATCTGGGCGTCTACAACGACGGATACAGCTACAACATGATGTTCGTCGGCCCCGGCTGGATGAACAAGATGGGCAGATGGGAAGCGCCGTACGAGCTGCTGGTCAAGTCTTACGAAGACGGCATGGCGTATTACGGCAAGCTCAAAAAAGAGGGCAAACTGATCGACATGACCATGGCGGAATTTGCCGATTTTTACCGCAAGGATCGGGCGTACAGCCGACCGGAATGCGCGCTGTGGCGTGACATCCTGTACGGCTCCGAACGTGAGCTGTTCTGGTTTGTCGATCCGTTCATGCGCTTTGCACTGGACATGAACCAAGGCGGCGCGATGGTCGACTTGCGCCCGTATGCGGCAAAGCTCTATCGTCCCTGCGGCATCGGCACCAAGAACGTGCAGGATGTGTCCTATCCGTTCCTCATCCAATCCCTGTATCGGGCGGGTTACTTCACCCATTACGCGGGCGAAGGCACGGTCAAAAGCTGCAAGGTCTCCTACCAAGGCGAGGAAATCGACCTTTGCCTGTGCCGCGCCAAGGCGCATTTTTGCCACGAAGGCGCCGTACGCACGCTGACGCTCGACCCTGTCGAACTCAAGTTTTCCGACCTCACGGTAACCGTGCAGACCATCTTCCGCATGGAGGAAGGCAGCGGACGCATCGAAACGGAACGAAAGGTGCTGTCCATGAGCAAGCCTGCGACGGTGCGCTTTTTGGAATATTGCACCGCCTGCTACGGCACGACGGAGTACCCCGAGGACATGACGCCCATCACCCTTTCCATCAAGGGGCATCAGGATGAACAGTCCCTGCAATATGCCTATCGCTGCCGTGAGCTTACAATGGCGCACTGCGAAACGGTCAGCGCCGTGATTCCGCCGATTGAGACCAAATTGGTCATGGAGGGCGAGGGCGAGATGGACGGCTTCGTGCGCGAAGGGTACGCGTTCAGTCCCATGTTCACCCTGGGGCTTTCCAAAGAGCTATCCGAACAAGGAGGAATGAAAACATGGCTCAGTCCACAAAAGGCAAACTGAATTATCGCTGCCCATCCTGCTTCATGCGGGACATCGACATGGATATGTTCTACGACTCGGAAAAGGGCGAATACTACTGCCTGCGCTGCTGCTATCACGGCGATGAAAAAGACGTATTGGAAAAGAACCAAATGGCGCGTTTTCGGTATCGGAATCTGCGCAAGCGAATTCCCTTAACGGACTATACCGACTGACGCAGACACGGACACTTGCGGCGCTTGACCGCACCACATAAAAGAACGGGAGGAACGAACATGATAACACACCACGGGTTCAAAACGCGCTTTACAGCGATGCTCGTCCTGCTGATGCTTGCCCTGACGACGGTCTTTTCGGGCACGATCAGCATGGCGGAGACGGTGGGCACACTGACGAACGGCACCTTTGAGACGGGCGACTTTACCGGTTGGACGAACAGTTCGACGGCAACGCTCATCGTCAAGACGGACGCCTATTCGTCCGATACCACCTACTTTGCAAACATCTGGAGCAGCTCTGCGACGACGGTTGCACTCAGCCAGTCCTACACCTTGGCGGCAGGCACCTATGTGCTGAGCTTCGACAGTGAGGGCGCGGCGTCCACCGAAGCGGGACAGCAGCTCACCCTTTCCGTCGCCACCACCTCCGAAACCTTGGCGTCGGTCGCCTTTGTTTCCACAGGATGGGACGCATGGACGACGCAGACGGCGAGCGCCTTCACCATCTCGGCGAACACGGCGGTCACGGTATCGCTCAGCGGTTCCGTAGACGCCAATTACTGGGGCGATTTCGACAACATCAAGCTGACCAAGCAGGTGACGCACCCCGACATCAGCATCAACGTGGTGCAGGTCACGGGGCTGTCCGACGATTTCATCATGGGCGTCGACATTTCCAGCCTTGCGTCCGAAGAAGCGGCGGGCGTCAAGTATTACGACTTCGACGGCAACGAGTCCGACGCGCTGACGGTGCTTGCCAACAGCGGCGCCAACTATGTGCGCATCCGCGTATGGAACAATCCGTATGACAGCAGCAACAACGGCTATGGCGGCGGCAACTGCGACCTTGCCAATGCGGTGGCGCTGGGCACACGCGCAACGGCGCTGGGCATGAAGGTCTTGATCGACTTCCACTATTCCGATTTCTGGGCGGATCCGGGCAAGCAAAAAGCGCCCAAGGCATGGACGGGCTACACGGTGGCACAGACGGCGCAAGCGGTTGCGGACTATACCACGGCAAGCCTCAACACGCTTTTGAATGCAGGCGTGAACGTCACCATGGTGCAGATTGGCAACGAAACCAACAGCGGTATTGCGGGCGTGACGGGCACGTCCAACCTCTGTACGGTGTTGAACGCCGCCGCCGCCGCAGTGCGTGCGGTTGACAGCAGCATCCTCATTGCCTGCCATTTCACCAATCCGCAAAACAACACGCCGTACAGCATGGCAAGCGCGCTGTCCACCAACAACGTCGATTATGACGTGCTGGCGACCAGCTACTATATGTTCTGGCATGGCACCACCGCCAATCTCACCCAAATGCTGCAAGACGTCGTAGACGACTTTGGCAAAAAGGTCATGGTTGCCGAAACGTCCTACTGCTACACGGCGGCGGACGGCGACGGCCATGAAAACAGCGTCTTGGCAAGCGGCGCGGTCGACGGCTACGCCTTTACCGTACAGGGGCAAGCCAATTCACTGCGCGACGTGATTGCGGCAACGTCGGCAGTCGGTTCCAACGCGTTGGGCGTGTTCTATTGGGAACCGGCATGGATTCCCGTCAACGTGTACGATTCCACGGCTTCCAACGCGGCAGCCATTTTGACCGCCAACCAAGCGGCGTGGCAAACCTACGGCTGCGGCTGGGCAAGCAGCTACGCGGGCGATTACTCGACCGACGCGGCAAACTATTACGGCGGCAGCAGCTGGGACAACCAAGCGCTGTTCGACTTCACGGGCCATCCGCTCGATTCCATGGAGGTGTTCAACCGCGTCTATGACGGCAACATCATCGACGACGAAGTGACCGACGTCGAAAGCCCCACCGTCACCATCGACCAAGGCGCGACGCTGACCTTGCCCGAAACGGTCACGCTCACCTATCTCAGCGGCGCCACCCAAGAGGCGACGGCAAACTGGGACGCCGCCGCGCTTGCAGCAATCGACACCTCGGTGGTCGGCACGTATTCCGTCAGCGGCACACTGGACGACGGCACGGCAATCGTTTGCAGCGTGGTGATTCGCTATCCCAACGTGCTCAGCAACCCAAGCTTCGAATTAACAGATATGAGCATGTACACCATCGCGGGCAGCGGCTCCACGGGCACGGCACGTTCGACAACCGATCCGCAAACGGGCAGCTACAGCCTGCACTTCTGGAACAACAGCGGCATCGATTTCACCGTCGCGCAGACCATCACGCTTGCAGCAGGCACTTACACCTTTGTGCCGAGCATCCAAGGCGGTGATATGGGCGACAACCAAAGCATCACAAGCTATGTGACCATCGACGGCGTAACCACGTCAAGCGACGCCGTCACCCTCACCGGATGGAAGGCATGGAAGACGCCGAGCGTCACCTTCACGCTCACCGCAAGCACCTCCGTGACCGTCGGGATGGCGGTCGTGGGTGATGCGAACGGGTGGGGCACCATCGACGATTGGGAATTGCGCATGGACACCCCCTATTTGAAGGGCGATATTGACTGCAACGGCACGATCAATGCGCAAGATGCGAAAGCGCTGCTGCTGTTTGTCACGGGCGGCGGGACGCTGACCGCGCAAGGAGAGCTGAACGCAGAGACCGACGCCGTCACAGGATTGACTGCCAACGACGCCAAGTGCATCTTGGCATACATCACGGGCGCGGCATGGCCTGTGTAACAACATAACAACACCCAAAAAGAGCCTTTCGGGGCTCTTTTTTGGGTGAAATAAATCCCTGCGGGATTTGTGAAATTTGCTTTGCAAGTGAAATATGGCTACGCCATGTGAAATGCCTCACGGCGTGGGGGATACGAACCTTTCACACCACGCGCTTCCATCCCCCGTTGTCATTCTGACGCAGCGAAGCAAGGAAGAATCTCCCGCTTACACGCGAGATCCTTCGGCGCAGCCTCAGGATGACAGGGGAGCGGTCATTCCGCAGGGGCGGATATGATCCGCCCGTCGTTCCCCGTTGTCATTCTGACGCAGCGAAACAAGGAAGAATCTCCCGCTTACACGCGAGATCCTTCGGCATAGCCTCAGGATGACATGAGAGCGTTTTTTGCGTCCCTACCCCTAAATGCATGTACACGGGTGTTCCCGCAAAAGGATGGTAGCGCCGCGAGGCGTCGTGAGGGCGCGGGCTCACCGAACAGCCGCAGCGAGCGCGTGACCTTTTGCGGAGAGGAGGCGCGACGGAGCAAACAAGCGGCACTTTCCGCAGGAAGCGCCCTGCGTTACGCGAAGTCCGCGCCGACGACGGTTGCATTTTCCTTCCCCAAATGGTATAGTAGAAAGCATCAATGACAGGAGGATTCCAACATGAAATTCTACTACGGAAATGCAGCTGATCCCACCTTTGCGGTGTACCTTGACGGCGACGTCTGCCGCCCCGTTTTCCTTGAAAAGTACGGCGATGCGGCAATCCCGTTCGACCCTATGATGCAGGAGATCACGCATTTGAAGACGGTGGAGGCGCTCAACAAGTATCTGCATCCGTATGCGGACGGCAAGCAAAAGGTCTACATGGCGGGGCCGCTGTTCAACGAGGGCGACCGCTACTGCAACCAAATCCTGTCCGACACGCTGCGGGAGGCGGGGTACACCACGTTCTTGCCGCAAGAGGTTGTGATTGACAAGGACAGCACGCTTTTGGTCAAGGCGGCGTGCTTCTATATGGATCTCAAGGCGATCAAGCAATGCGACTATCTGCTTGCCAACTGCAACGGCATTGAGATCGATTCCGGCACGGCTGCCGAGATCGGGCTTGGCTACGGCTTGGGCAAAAAGATGCTGGCGTACAAGAGCGACGTGCGCAACTACTACAACGAAACCTTCCGCCTCAACAATTTCGTGGGCGGGCTGATCGATAACCGCATCTGCACTACGCCCAAAGAAGCGCTTTTGATGCTTCAAACCCTTTGACCGTCGCCATTTGCGGGTATTGCGCCTATGTGCGGCAATGGCTGAAAGACCATTGCTCGCGCCGTTGACGCCGCAAAATATCCAATAAGGAGACTGTTATGAAAACCGAAGAAGGCGCTTGTCTGGTGTGCGGGAAACCGCTGCAATATTTTGAAACGGAGCGGGAGATGCGCTGCAGCGCCTGTGGCGAGCTGTTTTGGGGCAACGCCTGCTGCACGGAAGGGCACTATATCTGCGATGCGTGCCATGCATCGGGCGGACTTGCTTCCATCATGGCATATTGCCGCCAAAGCAGCTCCACCGATCCGCTTGCCATGGCACAGGAGATGATGGACAATCCCTACATCCATATGCATGGCAACGAGCATCACGTCTTGGTGGGCGCCGCGCTGTTAACCGCATATCACAACGCGGGCGGCGCGTTGGATTTGGATGTGGCTTTGCAGGAGATGCAAAAGCGCGGCAGCAAGTATCCGGGCGGTGCGTGCGGGTATTGGGGCTGCTGCGGCGCCGCCGTCAGCGCAGGCATGTTCCTCAGCATCGCACTGCAAACGACGCCGCTGTCGGGCAAGGCATGGGGCGACGGCAATCGGCTCACCGCAAGCGCATTGGAAGAAATCGGCAAGCTTGGCGGGCCACGCTGCTGCAAACGCAATTCGTATACCGCTATCCGGGCGGCGGTTTCGTTCGTCGCAGCGCAGTATGGCGTCCACATGACGTTGTCCACGCCCATCGTCTGCCGCCATTCCCATCGGAATGCACAATGCAAGCGCGAGGCGTGCCCATATTTCCCAAACGCACAAACGCCGACCCAAACGGACGATTTTCAAATCAAAAATCACGTCGAATAGGAGAATAGGCTATGCTTGGCGCAATCATCGGAGACATCGTCGGGTCGCGGTTCGAGTGGCACAACCACAAATCCAAATCCTTCGACTTTTTCTCGCCGCGCTGCTTCTTTACGGACGATACCGTCATGACCTTGGCGGTGGCAAAGGCAATCCTTACGGAACGCAACGAAATGGACGCGCTGCAAACGGCTGCCGTTCGCTGCATGCGGGAGGTGGGGCAGCCCTATCCGCACTGCGGGTACGGCGGACATTTTCTCCAATGGGTGTACACGGATGATCCAAAGCCATACGACAGCTACGGCAACGGGGCAGCCATGCGCGTCAGCGCGTGCGGGTTTGCAGGCGCTTCTCTCGAAGACGTCATTGCGCTGAGCCACGCGGTCACCTGCGTCACCCATAACCATCCCGAAGGGCTGAAGGGCGCGGAAGCGACGGCGGTGGCAATCTTCTTGGCACGCAGCGGCAAAACAATTTCCGAAATCCGCGAATATCTGACGGAACGGTATTATCCGCTTGCATTCACCTTGAGGGAGATTGCGGCAACCTATACGTTCAACGAAACGTGCCAAGACACCGTGCCGCAGGCGATCGAAGCGTTCTTGGAATCCGACAGCTTCGAGGACGCCATCCGAAACGCCATCTCCATCGGCGGCGACAGCGACACGCTGGCGGCGATTACGGGCGGTATTGCCGAAGCGTACTATGGCATTCCCGATGACCTGCGCCGTGCCGCGCTGACCTATTTGGACGAACGCCTTTCAAAAATTCTGGAGGAATTTGAAGCGAAGTACCCACCCGTTTGCAGTCAATAACCGCGTATAATTGGCGAACATACAAAAAAGGCCATGCAGCGCTGCATGACCTTTTGCGTTTTGGAATCATTTGTCGTCGTCGACTTTCTTTTTGCGGATGGCGGCAAGATCACGCGCCATCTCGCTGACACCATAGAGGATCGCGGAGTTGATCATCCCAACGAAGAACACCACCAAGAATACACCAAATGCACCACTGCCGCCACGGCTGCTCCCGCCAAAGTACGAAAGCATCGAACCGACGTCGGCGATGTTTGCCGCAAATGCAATGGCAAGGATAAACGACACCAACAGATTCAGCGCGGCAACGCCCTTCAAGATGAGGGGAACGAGCCCTTCACGTTTCATCCATTTGGAGAACGCACTGGGCTGCGCGGGCGGTGCGGGCTGATAGTTTTGGTATTGCGGCGCATACTGGGGCGGATACTGCTGCGCGTAGGGCTGCTGCGCATAAGGCTGCTGCGGCGCATATTGCGGCTGCACGGGCGGCGTTTGCGGCGCTGCTTGCGGCGCGGCAACAGGCTCTACCGGAACGCGTGCCCCACAAGCGACGCAGAACAAGGCGCCTTCGGGCAACGGTTTTCCACAATTCGGACAATTCATCGAGCATGACCTCCATCAAAATCACAAATTTGGTTTCCCATACTGAAATTATACAAAATTAGCTGCGTTCCGTCAAGCAATTTATGACACAATTCGCGGCAAAGGTTCGAACACGAATGCGATTAGAGATCGGTTTGCTCCAACGTGAACATATTGAACTTCTTGGTCAGTCGAATGTCCTCCTTGGTGAGCAGCAGCCGCGTAATCAGCGCGTCATCCTCGGCAAGCGGGACGTCGGACAGGATGCATTTTGCGGACGCGGGCAAAAGCGTGCGCGAGGAGATGCCCGAAAGAAGCCCCGATTCCTGTCCCATGCTGTTCAAAGGCTTCATCAGGCAGATGAAAACGTGTTCGATTCCGTTGGCATGGTCTTCCAAAAGAAAGTTGGTGACAAACTCATGATGCTCCACGCGCCCCAAGTACAGTACGCGGCAGCGGGACGGCTCGTCGAACGAGGGGATGTTGTAAAAGAGGGAAACGGGGATTTCGTCGTCGCCGTGCGCGCCAATGACGCACAGCCCACGCACGATGCGGTTGGTGCGGCCGTCAAACAGATACAGGTAGCGGCGCACACCGCCCGAAATGGCGGAAACGGGGCGATTTTCTTTGACTTTTCCAAGCCCTTGCAGCAGCATCTGCGGCCGAACGTGCAGCGCCTCCGCAATGTCGAACAGCGTATCCACGTCCAGCGCAATCCCGCCTTGCTCATACTTCGATACCGTCGCCTTGCTCTTGTGAATGGCGTCGGCAAGCGCTTCGATGGTCATGTGCGAGGCGCGCCGATAGGCTCGAATGTTTTGCCCAAGCTGAATATGTGTGATATGCAAAACGATTTCCTCCATTGTTTCGTGAGAGTATAGCTTTTGATGGGAACAGCGCACAATCGCCGTAACCTTTTCTTTCATTATAGGCATGCATATGGTTCGCGTCAAGAAACAATTTTGTATATTGTTTACTCTCACGAATCCACGAGACGTTTGCCGCATAGGTACGAAAGTGGGTATAATACGGGTATAAGGGGGATGCATGACAAGATGGAAACCAAAACAAAGTACAAGCGTATCGTTGTTCTGGGCTTCGCGCTGTTTGCGATGTTTTTCGGCGCCGGCAATGTAATCCTTCCGCCCATGTTGGGCTTTACCGCACGGCAAAACTGGCTCAGTGGGTTCTTGGTATTCATCGTTGCGGACGCGGGCTTGGCGGTTTTGGCGCTCGTCGCGGCGTCGCGCAAGCAAGACGGCATCAAAAGCGTCATCGGTGTTCTGGGCAAAGTGCCGTCCACCATACTCATCTTGATGAACGCGGTTTGCATCGGGCCGTTGGTGGCGATTCCGCGTACCGGCTCCGTCACCTATGAGCTGGCGGTCAAGCCGTTCTTTGCAAACTGTCCGACGTGGGTATCGTGGGTCACGTCCATCGTCTTTTTCCTCATCGTTGCGCTCTTGTGCATCCGTCCCACCAAGGTGGTCGATATTGTCGGCAAAATTCTGTCGCCGCTGATGCTGGCGGCGCTTGGCGTTCTTATCGTTGTGGGCGTCGTGCGCGGCGGGCAGATCCCATCCACGGGCGTTTCGGTCGCCGATTCCCTCAAAAAGGGGTTAACTGACGGCTATCAAACCATGGATATGCTGGGCGCCATGATGTTTTCGGGGCTGACCCTTGCGAACGTATCCCGTGCGGGCTTCACAGGCAAAAAGCAATACAAAGCCGTCATCGGCGCAGGGCTGATCGCGGCGTTGGGGCTGTTTTTGGTTTACGGCGGCTTGACGTATCTCGGCGCTGCGACCATGGTCAATCTGCCTGCCGACGCCGATCGCACGGTGCTGCTCGTTGCCATCACCGAAGCGATTTTCGGCAAGTTCGGCATGGTGCTGCTTGGGTTCATCGTGGCGTGCGCATGTCTCACCACCGCCATCGGGCTCGTTTCCGCCATCTCCGAACTGTTCTGCTCGCTGCTGCATTGCAAGATGCAGGTCTTCTATCCCGTCTTCGTGGTGGCAAGCTGTGTCATCAGCTGCGCCATCTCCAACGTGGGAACCACCACCATTCTCAATATGGCGGCGCCCGTACTGGAGCTCATTTATCCCATCTTCTTCGTGCTGGTGGCACTGTCGTTCTTCTCCGCGCACATCCACAGCAAGCTCATCTACTGGCTGCCGTCCGCCTGCGCGGTGCTTACCGCCGCCTACACGCTCATTGACACGCGGCTCTTGCAGGGCGCGCTACATTCGGCAAGCCTGCCGCTGTCGTCCGTCGGGCTTTCTTGGATGCTTCCCGCTGCCGTGGGGCTTGTGGCAGGGCTGCTGCTATCCCTGCTCTTGCACAAAAGAAAATCCAAGCAACCGACTACGGACGCCCCATCGAGCGAGCTTCCCGACCGACAAATCCTGCAGGACGCGACGCCGTCCGAGGCATAATCACAAGCGAGGGCGCGGTTCGCGCTCTTTTTCTGTTGCGGCAAATCGCGAAATATGCTATCATGGGCAAAGCGCAAGGGAGGGCTTGACATGACGTTTTCGGTATTGGGCTGCGGACGATGGGGCAGCTTTTTGGCATGGTATTTGCAGCAAAACGGGCATGACCCCATTCTGTGGGGCAGGGCGGGCTCGCCACATATGCAACAGCTGATGGCAAATCGCCGCAACGACTATCTCGTGTTGGACGACGCCATGCGCTTGACCACCGATCTATCCGAAGCGCTGACCGCCGACGTCCTGCTGGTTTCCATCGGCGCGCAGCAGCTGCGTGAGCTTTGTCGCACGCTGGCGAGTGTGCCTCTCAAAAACAAGATTCTCGTCCTTTGCATGAAGGGCATAGAAAGCGACAGCGGCTGCCGCTTGACCGAGGTTGCAAAGGAAACGCTGGACCAAAGCAACACGATTGCGATCTGGGTCGGCCCCGGTCATGTAGAAGAATTCGTCAAAGGCGTTCCCGACTGCATGGTACTCGATTCCGACACGCCCGCGGTGCGCGACCTTTTGGTGAAGCAGCTTTCCAGCCCCCTCATTCGATTCTATTACGGGCACGACCTTGTGGGAAACGAAATCGGCGCTGCAGCCAAGAACGTCATTGGGCTTGCGGCAGGCATGTTGGACGGGCTGGGGTTCAGTAGTTTAAAAGGCGCGCTGATGACCCGTGCGCCCCGCGAGATTGCCGCGCTGATTTCTGCGCTCGGCGGTGACCCGCGTTCCGCCTACGGACTGGCGCATTTGGGCGACTATGAGGCGACGCTCTTTTCGGCGCACAGCCGCAATCGACAATATGGAGAACGCTTTGTGCGCGGGCTTTCCATGGACGGGCTTGCCGAGGGCGTGCAAACCACCAACGCCATGGTCAAGATGGGTGTGCGGTGCGGCGTCGAGCTGCCCATCTGCCACGCGGTATGGGACATCCTGCATGGCAATACCGATGCGCGCACCTGCTTGTTCCACCTGTTTGACCGCGAGCAAAAGTCCGAGTTTTAGCCCGTTGTCCCCAAAGCAAGCGGCTTTCGCTGCACCCTATATCCATACAGATCATACCGATATGCCAATTTGAGCATTCCCAAGGTGCATCGGTCGTGCTATTGTAAAACCGTCCAAAGGACAAAATCCATTTTCGGAGGTTTACACAATGGCACGTTTTACTCTTCCGCGCGATATTTATCACGGCAAAGACGCATTGGAGGCACTCAAGACCTTCAGCGGCAAAAAGGCAATGGTCTGCGTCGGCGGCGGCAGCATGAAGAAGTACGGTTTTCTGGATAAAGTCGAAGCATATTTGAAAGAAGCAGGCATGGAGGTCGCGCTGTTTGACGGGATCGAACCGGATCCGTCCGTCGAGACGGTGATGCGCGGCGCCGAAGCCATGCAGCAGTTCCAACCCGATTGGATCGTCGCCATCGGCGGCGGTTCGCCCATCGACGCGGCGAAGGCGATGTGGATCAAGTACGAATATCCCGACGTCACGTTCGAGCAGATGTGCAAGGTGTTCGGGCTGCCGAAGCTGCGTACCAAGGCACATTTCTGCGCCATTTCTTCCACTTCGGGCACGGCGACGGAAGTCACGGCGTTTTCCATCATCACCGATTATGAAAAGGGCATCAAGTACCCCATCGCAGACTTTGAAATCACGCCCGATGTGGCGATTGTCGATCCGGAGCTTGCCGAAACCATGCCCAAAAAGCTGGTGGCGCACACTGGTATGGACGCCATGACGCACGCGGTGGAAGCCTACGTTTCCACGGCGAACAGCGATTTCACCGACCCGCTTGCCATCCATGCAATCGAAATGATTATGCGCGATCTGATCCCGTCCTACAATGGCGACATGGACGCTCGCGACAGGATGCACAGCGCACAGTGCCTTGCGGGTATGGCGTTCACCAACGCGCTGCTCGGAATCGTCCATTCCATGGCGCACAAGACGGGCGCCGCGTTTGCCGATTACGGCGCGCACATCATCCACGGCGCAGCCAACGCCATGTATCTGCCCAAGGTCATCGCCTATAACGCGAAGGACGAAACGGCAAAGAAGCGCTACGGCGTCATCGTCGATTACATGGGCATCACCGAGAAATCCGCGACCGACGACGAGAAGGTACACGCGCTCATCGCCTACCTGCGCAACATGAGCGAAGCGCTGCACATTCCCCATTGCATCAAAAACTACGGCACGGACAGCTATCCCTGCGCCGTCGGCTTCGTGCCGGAGGACGTGTTCCTTGCCCGGTTGCCGGAAATCGCCAAGAACGCGATTGCAGACGCCTGCACGGGTTCCAATCCGCGTCAGCCCAACCAAGAGGAAATGGAAAACCTCTTGAAGTGCTGCTACTACGACACGGAAGTCGATTTCTGATTCAATTCGTTCCATCCCTGCGTTGCTGCGGCAATCCAATTTGCGCAAGCCTTCACCTCCTCCCCGAACGCTTTGCAATGTGATTTCTCTCCCATGCCGCGGCACGCATTTTCCGAAGAAGGGCAAGTGTCCTTCTTTTTTGTTGTGCTTTGGGGCGCGATATGGTACAATCATCAAGTTTGAGAGGTGAGCACAATGAAGACGGAACGGGCATATCCCAAGTTTGTCATTACGCCGAAGGGCGCACGCTGGGTCGAGCAGGGGCATCCTTGGATCTACGCAGAAGAAATCATCCGCCAAGAGGGCGACGCCGAGAACGGCGCCTTGGTGGACGCGGTATCCGAAAAGGGCAAATATCTCGGCACGGGCTTATTGAGTCTTCAAAGCAAGATTCGCATTCGGCTGCTTCCCAAAATGCCAACGACCGCTTTGACGCCGCCTTTTGGAAACGCCGCATTCAATACGCGTGGGCATATCGCAAAACGGTCATGGGCGAACAGGACAGCGCGTGCTGCCGCGTCATCTTCGGCGAGGCGGACGGCTTTCCGGGGTTGACGGTCGACCGCTATTCCAATCTGCTGGTCACGCAAACGCTTTCCTTTGGCATGGATCGCATCAAACCCATGCTGTTCCCGCTGTTGGTCGAAGTGCTGCGCGAGGACGGACAGCGCATCGACGGCATTTTCGAGCGCAACGACGTCGCCATTCGCGCATTGGAGGGCTTGGAGCAGGGCAAAGGCTGGTTTGCGCTGCAAGGCGAACCGACGCCCGACAGTGTGGTCACGCAAATCACCGAAAACGAAATTCTCTATCAAGTCGACGTCGAGAACGGGCAAAAGACGGGCTTTTTCTTGGATCAAAAATACAACCGCCGCGCAGTTGCAAAGCTTGCCAAGGGGCTTCGCGTGCTGGACTGCTTCACCCATACCGGCTCCTTCGCGCTGAACGCCGCAAAGGGCGGCGCGGCGCATGTGACGGCGGTGGACGTTTCCCAATCCGCCATCGACATGGCAAAGGAGAACGCGGCGCGAAACGGGCTGACCGAGCGCATGGAGTTCGTCGTTGCGGACGTTTTCGACCTGCTGCCCGCGCTGGAAAGCAAGGGCAAAGCGCCCTACGATCTCATTATTCTGGATCCGCCTGCGTTCACCAAGTCGCGCAAAACCGTTGCGGGGGCAGAGAAGGGCTACAAAGAAATCAACTATCGCGCCATGAAGCTGCTGCCGCGAGGCGGCTACCTTGCCACGGCGTCCTGCAGCCATTTCATGCCCAACGCCCTGTTCGAGCAAATGCTGCGCGCAGCGGCTAAGGATGCGGGCGTTGAGCTGCGCCAAATCGAAATGCGCCAGCAAGCGCCCGACCATCCCATCCTGTGGAACGTCCCCGAAACGGACTACCTCAAGTTCTATCTGTTCCAAGTCATCTGACACGCATCCCAATCCAAATCGCATCCATTCCGCTGGCTTTCCTGCTGCAATCGCGGCAAAAGGCGGCGGGTTTTTGCATTTTTGCGCACCTTCGTTGGCAAAATCTGTCACAAATCAAAAAGCTTGCATTTTAGAACAAAATCGTTATAATGTTATCAAAAGAATAAATAGGACAAGCGGATTCACATCGGATTGTCTTTCCCTCGACAGCGGTGCAAAACAAGCGGCAAACCCGCCCGCGTAAACGATGCGGCAAAGGAAATGCACCGCACGGCATAAAAATACAAAAAACCTCAATTTTTATGTCAAAGGGCATTGACAAATGAAAACAAGTGTTGTAAGATACCCTTGTGGTTCGAAATACAGAACACGTTCGTAATGCCGAACAGAGACGAAAGGCAAAGCCCGTTGTGAAGCAGCAAGAGAAGGAGAAAACGCAATGGAACAAATGACAAGCTACGAACGCATGATGGCGGCAATTCGGTTCGATCCGTGTGACCGTGTCCCGATCTCCCCGTTGTTTCATTATGCGGGCGCAAAGCTGTTGGGCAAGTCGGTGCGGGAATACGCGACCGACGCCGAAACGTTGGCAGCCTGTTCGCTGCACACCACGAAGCTGTTCGGATTCGATTCCGTGATGCTTGGCACGGATGTTGCCATCGAAGCGGAAGCGCTTGGCTGTCCCGTGGAGCAGCCCGAAAACGCGCCCATGCACATCTTGTCTTCCATTTTAACGGAAGATACCGATTTTGATTCTCTGAAAATTCCCGATCCCTATACGGATGGCCGTCTGCCGATCCTGCTGAAAGCAACCTCCCTTTGCAAGAAAGCAGTCGGGAAAGACGGCTTTGTCATTTCCTGCGCGAACGGGCCAATCAACAACGCGGGACAGTTTTTCGGAATCACCGAGCTGATGTATTTGAGCATTGACGATCCGGAGCTGTTCGAGCGCGTGTTGGACTTTTCGTTGGCAGTTTCGATTCGATTCTCCAAGGCGCTGGTAGAGGCGGGCGCGGACATGATTTTGGCGGGCGAAGCGTTGGCTTCTCCCAACTTCATCAGCCCCAAGCTGTATCGGGCGCACATTTTGCCGCGTCAAAAGATTTGGGCGGACGAGCTGCGCAAGGTTGGCGGGCTGTCGCTCATGCACATCTGCGGCAACACGAGGCCGATTCTCGCCGATATGCAGCTTGGCGGATTCGACTGCGTGGACGTGGACTGGCCCGTAAAGATGCACGAGGCGCGGGCGTTTTCGGGCGCAGCGGTGCGTGGCAACATCGATCCGAGCAGCGTGTTGGTACAAGGGACGCCTGCCGACGTGGACGCGGCGGTCAAAGCGGTGATGGACGACGCCAAAGGCGCGGGGCTGATTTTGGGGACGGGCTGTGACGTTTCCGTCGCCACGCCCATCGAGAATCTGTACGCGTACGCCGAGGCGGCGCACAAGTACGGCAAGTATTAGAAAGCCTCCGACGCGATTCCCATGCGCCAAAGGAAAGGAGAGAGCCTTTACGCGCATCCAAACCGCATCGGTTGCCCGATAAACAAACCAAATAATCGAGGAGGAATCACAAAATGAAGAAGGCATTGGCACTGGTTTTGGCGCTTGTTATGATGGCATGTGTCTGCATGGCGTGCGCGAAGAAGACCAACGACGAACCCAAAGACGCAGAAGGCGGCTACAAGATTGCCTACACGAGCAACTACCTTGGCAACAGCTGGCGCACCCAGTATGAAGAAGCGATCAGAACGCGCTTCGACCAGTACAAGGAAAAGGGCGTCGTGTCCGATTACACCTTTGTTGCGTGCAACAGCGACGTCACCGAGCAGCTGAACCAGTTGAACGCATTGCTGCAAGAGGACTATGACCTGATCATGATCGACGCGGTTTCCGCATCGTCTTTGACCAGCGTCATCGAAGAAGCCAACGAGAAGGGCGTCAAGATCCTGCTGGGCAACACCATTTGCCCGTACGAAGGCGTCACCTGCATCTCTGCGGACTTGGCAAGCGTTTATGCAAAGGCAGAAGCGTACTACCTCTGCGACAAACTGGACGGCAAGGGCGACATCGTAGAGATGTTCGGCGTTGCGGGACAGGGCACCTGCGAGCTGTTCGAGCTGGCGGCACAGGAAGTCTTCGATCAATATGACATCAACATCTTGGCAAAGACCAACGGCTATTGGAACGATGCAGACGCACAGACCGAAATGGCAACCCTGCTGTCCACCTATGGCGAGTCCATCGACGGCATCTTCTGCGAAGACGGTATGACCTACGGCATCATCAATGCGTACTTGAATGCAGGCGAAGCGACGGTTCCCGTCGGCGGCGACTACTTCAATTCCTTCATCCAGTACTGGTACAACAATCAGGACACCCTTGACACCATCATGATCCCCAACAGCCCCTATGCAACGGGCACTGCGCTGGTTGATTGCTGCGTGTATATGTGTGCAGGCTACGAAGTGCAGGCGGATCAGTTCATCGCAAACCCGCTGGACACCACCGTCAACAACTGGTGCGCGCTTGCCATGCCGTACATCGTGCTGGAAAAGGACGAGATGAATGCGAGCTGGCTGTCCAACTTCCCGAACACCGCGGTCATAAGCTTGGACGATGCACATGCACTGATGGACGGCAAAGAGGAGACCGCTGCAATTCAGCTGTACTTTGACGATGATTACATCGCCGGTCTGTTCGGTCTTGAAAAGTCTCTCTGGTGGTAATCTCAACGATCGTGTACTGACACGATAAAAGCAATGCAGGCGAAATGCGGCATACGAATCCCTCGCATTTCGCCTGCGACAAATCGGACTGAAGGAGGCTACCCCATGAAAATCATCGATTCTCACAACCATTTGGGCGATTGCAGGGTATTTGGCTGCAACGTTACGGAAGCCGATCTGATCGGGGCAATGGATCGCAATGGCGTGACCGCTACGGTGACGCAGCCGTATCCGGGCGCTTCCGACGAGGCGGATGTGCATAAACGCATCTACGACCTTGCGAAAAAGTATCCGGGCCGCATCTATGGGCTTGCCAGCGTCAACCCGCACACGATGGACAAAGCGGCATATTTCAACAAGATGCAGGGCTACATCGAGGGCTATGGGTTCAAAGCAATCAAGCTGCACACCATCGGCCATGCGGTGCATCCGCAAAGTGAAGACGGCAAGACGGTCATTGAAACGGCGGTCAAGCTTGGCGTTCCGCTGAACGTGCATACGGGCCCCGGCGTACCGTTCTCCCTTCCGTCGCTGCTGTTTCCTGCAGCGAAGCAGTATCCCGATCTCAAGATTGTATTGGCACATTCCGGTGCGGGTCTGTTCGCGGGAGAAGCAATCGCGTTGGCGCAGCAGTGCCCCAACGTGTATCTGGAGCTGTCGTGGTGCAGCGTCGAGGACGCGACGGCAGCAATACAGAGCATCGGTTCCGAACGGGTGATGTTCGGCTCCGATTCCAACATGAATATTCCGACGGCTCTTGCCGTGTTTGCAGCTTTGCCGCTGTCCGACAAGCAGCGAGAAGACGTCCTGTGGCGCACGGCGCAGACCGTGTTTGCCTTATAAGAATCAGATAGGGTGACAGCTTTATGAACGGCTATGAACGAATGGACGCCGCGCTGCATTTGCAGCCCGTGGATCGCGTCCCTGTCTTTCCGATCCATCATTACTCCAGTACCCGCGTCAGCGGCGTCAAAATCGGCAAGTATGCGACCGACGCGCAGACGATGGCAGACTGCCTCATCCGTGCGGCAGCGTACATGGGATACGATGCGGTTTGCGCCGGTTCCGACGTGGCGGTGGAAGGCGAGGCGTGCGGCGGCGTGTGCGAACAGCCTGAAGACGCGCCTGCGCACATCCTAAGACCGGTCATTCAGGAGATCGAGGATTTCGACCGTTTGACCGTTCCCGACCCCATGACGGCGGGTCGTATGCCCGTGGTGATCGAGGCGACGCGGCGCTTAAAAGCGGCGTTGGACGGGAAGATCTGTGTGGCGGCGACGGTTATGGGCCCAATGAACGTGGCGGGTCAGCTGCGCGGCGTGGAGAATCTCATGTTCGACATCATGGACGAGCCGGAGTTCTTCGAAAAGCTTTTGGATTTCTCGCTGGACGTGTCGCTCACCTACGCACGCAAATTGGTGCAGGCGGGCGCCGACCAAATCCAAGCGGGCGAAGCGCTTTGCTCCCCCAACTTCATCAATCCCAAGATCTATCGTACGTTCATCCTACCGCGGCAAACGATCTGGGCGGAGGAGCTGCGCAAGTTCGGCTGCCGTTCCACGATCATCCATATCTGCGGCGACATTACGCCGATCCTGCCCGATCTTGCCAAGACGGGCGCGACCTGCTACGACGTAGACCACATGGTCAATATGAAAACGGCACGCACGCTTTGCGGCGCGGCGGTGCGCGGCAATATCGACCCGTCGGCGGTGATCCTGCAAGGAACGCCCGCCGATGTGGAAGCGGCGGCAAAGGCGGTGCTGGACGAGACGCACGATCTGTCAGGCGTCATCTTGGGGACGGGATGTGACGTTCCGCCGCCTGCAAGCAACGAAAACGTCCGTATGCTCACGTTGGCAGCGGAGCGATACGGCAGCTATTCTACAATCTGAAAGGAGAAAAACCATGCCTTTTGTCACAGTGAAAATTTTGGAAGGTCATTCCATTGAACGGAAAAGACAGATGGTGACGGAAATCACCGAGAGCCTTGCGCGCATTGCGCAGATTCCCGAAAGCTATGTACAGGTCGTCATTGAGGATGTACCGCGTCAAAACTGGGGTTCCAACAAACGATTGATGTGCGATCCGGAGCCGACGACCAAGTGACAACCGCCGCGGGCGATTACGAAGTAAGGAAAAGGTGAAGAAATGGATTTGATATGTCAGGGCGTCTGCAAGTCGTACGGTTCCGTTGTCGCGCTGGTCGATGCGGAGCTGTCCGTCAAGGCGGGCGAGATCCGTGCATTGCTTGGCGGGAACGGATCCGGCAAGAGCACCATAGCAAAGATCCTTGCGGGCACGGTACGTCCCGATAAGGGGAGCTTCCAACTGCATGGCGCCGCCTATAAGATCAATTCTCCGACGTCTGCAAAAAGAAAGCGCGTCGTGATGACTAGCCAAGAGCTGAGCCTGCTCACGAACCTCACCGTGGCAGAGAACCTGAACATTTGCGACATCCCCACCAAAGCGTGTTTTACCGACCGCAAGGCGATTCGCACAAAGGCGCAGGCGCTGTTGGAGAAGCTGGACATTGCGGGGCTGATGGATCGCACCATCGACTCGCTGGCAGCCAGCGAACAGTACATGGTGGAGTTCGCAAAGGCGCTGATGGCAGAGCCGGATGTACTGATTATCGATGAGATTACGTCCGCCCTGTACAACACGGACGTCGAAAAGGTGCAGCAAGCGCTGCATGAGTTGAAGCAGAACGGCTGCATCATCCTGTTCATCTCGCATCGGTTGTCCGAGATTTACGCCATTTGCGACACGGTGACCGTGATGCGCAACGGCAGCACGCTGGAAACGTACGACGTCAACGAAGTCGATCCCAACACGCTGCTGACGCAAATGACGGGCAAGGAACTGCTCATCGACGAGATCGTCGAGGAGGCGGGAACCTATACGCACACGGGCGAAACGATTCTCAAGGTGGACGCGCTGCAGCTGGACGGATTCACCAATACGGTGGATTTGGAGGTCAAAGCAGGCGAGGTCATCGGCATTACGGGGCTGGAGGGACACGGACAATCCGCGCTGTTGCGCACGCTGTTCGGCATGAACGGCGCTTGCCGTTGTGCACTTTACGGCAAGCATACGGAGATTCATTCGCCGCACGACGCCGTTCGGAAACGGTTCGCGTTCATATCGGGCGACCGCACCCGCGAGGGCGTGTTCGGAGAGCGTTCCATCTCGGACAACACCGAGGTGGTCATGAAACAGGTGCTGCATCTCAAAAACGGGATGAAGATTCCCGACATCTTGGCGGAGTTCAACGTCAAATACGGTTCGCTCAAGCATCGCATTCTGTCCCTTTCGGGCGGCAATCAGCAAAAGGTCGTCATTGGAAGGTGGGTCGCCAGTCTGCCCAAGATCGTACTCGCAGACGATCCGACGAAGGGCGTAGACGTGCAGGCACGGCGGGACATCCACGAGATCTTTGTGAACCTTGCAACCCATGGTTCCGCCATTCTCATGGTATCCAGCGACGAGGAGGAGTTGATCTCCATGTCGCAAATGACGCCCTGCGCAAAGGTCTTGGTCATGTACGAAGGGAAGATCGTCAAGACCCTGACCGGCAAAAACATCAACAAAGACAACATCGCCGTCGCGTCGATGCAGGTGAAAGGAGGGGAAGAAGCATGACCTTTGTCAATTTTCTGAAAAAGCGCGTTTTGCGGTCTACCTCATTGCCCGCATTTCTCTTGTTCCTCATCATGGCGATCCTCAATATTTGTATCACCACGGGATTTTTGAGCAAGTCCTACATCAACAGCTTCTTCGGCGCAAACGCACCGCTAATCTGCTTGGCAATCGGCGTATCCATGGTGCTCATCACGGGCGGCATCGACTTGTCCGTCGGCGCGATCATCTGTCTATGCAACGTGACGATGATTACGCTGTTTGGGAAAGGCTTTAGCATTCCGGTCGTGCTGCTCATTGGCATTGCCATGGCGATTGCAATGGGCGCAATCAACGGCGTGCTGGTGTCCGTCATGCGCATCAATCCCATGATGACCACGTTCGCCACGCAAAGCATGTATGCGGGCTTGGCGCTGTGGATTATGAAGATTCCGGGCGGCTCCGCGCCGATCAAGCTGACCAAGTGGTTTGCCACACGCGTCTTGGGCTACATTCCCATGTCGTTGCTTGTGGTGTTGGCGCTGCTCGCGCTGGTGCTTATCATCATGCGAACGCCCATAGGGGTCAAGATGTACGCCATCGGCAACAACGAAGAAAAGGCTTACATCTCCGGCATTCGCGTCGTGCCCATCAAATTCTTCGCCTATGTGTTCAGCGGCTTTGCGGCGGGCGTCGCGGCGATTTGCTACACGGCGCGCACAGGCGGCGGCGACCCGACGGCGGCGCTGACTCTGACGCTCAACTGCATCGCAGCGTGCGTCATAGGCGGACTGAGCTTGGCAGGCGGCAAGGGCACCTGCGTCGGCGGACTTTGGGGCGCACTGTTCCTGCAAATGATTATTTCCACAATTCTGTCGGCGCGCATTCCCACCATGGCGCAGGACTTGGTGGAAGGGCTCATCATCTTTGTCGGAATCGCGGGCACGATCGTGGCGTTTAGCAACAGCCTGCGCAAACGGCGTCACTCGTCGCTGCCGCCCAAACGAGAGGAAAGCGAGGCGACGGAGCTATGAAGCAAGAAGCGATTGCAGGCAAGAAAAAGTTTACGTTGTCGGTGGACACCAAGGCGTGTATCCCTGCACTGATTTCCATTGTGGCACTGTTCGTATTGGGACAGGTGCTTGCAAGCGGATTCGCCTCCATGCGCAACATCTCCAGCATTCTCACCCAATCGGGGCTGTTGCTGGTGATCTCGGTGGGGCAGGCGCTCGTCTTCTTCGCGGGCAACGGCGGCATTGACCTTTCGGTCGGCGCATTCGTTTCCATGGGTGCGTTGATCGGCGCAGAGTTCATGAACGGCAAGAACGAGCTGATCCCGCTTGGCATTCTGATGGTTGTGCTGTTTGGCGGCGTGTTCGGCACCATCAACGGCTTGGGCGTACAGCTGCTCAAGATTCCCGCGCTTGCCATGACGCTTGCCATGTCGTCCGTTGTCAACGGGTTCACGATGTGGTACACCAACGGACTGCCGCAGGCAAAGGTGCCGTCGCTTCTTGCGGGCATGGGCAGATCGCTTGTGGGGCAGCTGCGTCCGCTGATGATCATTGCGGTGGTTGTGATCGTCGTGATGGAATTGGTCATGCGCCGCACGCGATTCGGGCGTTCGATCTATATGGTCGGCAGCAGCAGACGCGCCGCCATGTTGAGCGGCATCAACGTCAACCTTGTTTCCATTCTGGTCTACACCCTTTCCGGCGCGCTGTCATGCGTTGGCGGGCTGCTGTTCTTGGGTTATGTGGGCGCAGGGCAGCTAGGCATGGGCGATTCCTACACCATGATGACCGTTGCGGCGGTCGTGATCGGCGGCGTCAGCGTGAACGGAGGCCGCGGCACCTTTGTCGGCGTCGCGCTTGGCTCCATCGTGTATCTTTTGATGTCCAGCGTCTTGGTGGCATTGGGCTTGGATCCGGGCGTCCGTACCTTCTTCCAAGGGCTGATCCTTGCGGTCATCTTAATTGCAAACTGTCGCAGCGCGAAGTTGCGGAAGTAATAGTGGAATTGTAGAAATGAGGTAACACAATGAAATGCATTGACAACATCACCAAAAAGATTGCGGCAAAACAGCCCGTGATCGGTACGCATGTCAAGTGGGGCAGCAGCACAGTCGTTGACATCTTGGCACGCAGCGGGTTCGACTATATTTGGATCGACGGCGAACATGGCGCGATGAATCTGGAAACCGTATACAACCATGTGCGCGCCGCGCAAATGAACGGCGTTGCGGTGTTCTACCGCATCCTCCAAAGCGATCCTGCGCTGTGCAAGCCCGTATTGGAAATGGGCGTGGACGGCATCATCTTTCCCATGATTCTCAACGGCAAGCAAGCGGAAAAGGCGGTCAAGTCCGTGCTGTATCCGCCCGATGGGATGCGCGGGTTCGGCCCCGGCATGATCAACGATTACGGCCATATGCCGCTGGAGGAATACCTGCCCAAATCCAAGAAGATTTGGAAGATCATTCAGATCGAGGACGTCGAGGCGGTCGAGAACATCGACGAGATTCTGGCGGTTCCCGGTGTGGACGCCATCATCGTGGGCATGTACGATCTGTCGGGCTCCATGGGCATTCTTGCGCAGCTGCAACATCCCGCACTGTTGGAAAAGCTGGACTACATTGCAAAGAAGTGCAAGGCGGCAGGCATTCCGTTCGGTTCCTCCATCTCGTATGACGAGACGCTGCTTACGCAATGGTTCGCACGGGGTGCAAACTTCATGACCATCGGCGGCGACCAAGACTTCGTTGTGGAAGGTTCCCATCACGCGGTACAAGGCGCGAGTCAAATCTTCTGCGATCAGTTCCCCCAATAAGCAACCGTACGCTCCGCCTTTCGCAAACCGAGAGGCGGAACGTTTCCAAATGAGACAGAATTCGGAGGAGACTATGTTAAGAAAACCGATCATCGGCATCATCGGCGTTTCGGATGGCGACCCGGAGGTACATGAAACACTCAAGGACGTGGTACAGGCGCAGGTTGACGTCATCGTCGAAGCGCTGCAAGCGGACGGGCGCGTGGACGTGGTGGAAGCGGATTGCTTGGTCAATTCCGTCGAATCCGCAAAGACGCAAGCCGAATTGCTGCGGGCAAAGGGCGTAGACGGCACCATCCTCTCCCATGGCGTGTTTGCGTATCCCAACTTTTCCGCCATCATCGCGCAAAACGGTAAAGGCCCATTCATGCTTTGCGCCAATCTGTTTCCCGATTGGCCGGGCATGGTCTCCATGCTTGCGGCAGGCGGCGCGCTGGATCATTTGGGCATTTCGCACTTTCGTGCGGCAGGCGATTTCCGCGATCCGACGGTCTTGGAAAAGATCGTGCGCTTTGCAAAGTGCGCCTATGTGGTCAGCGCCCTCAACGGCGAGAAGTACGGCTTGATCGGCGGACGCAGCCTTGGCATGTACAGCGCCACGGTCAGCATGCAGGATTGGCAAAAGATTTTCGGCGTGGACGTCGATCACATGGATCAGTCCGAAATCGTGCGGCTTGCCGCCGAAGTGCCCGAAGCGCAGGTCAACAAGGCGTTCGATTGGCTCACGACGCGCTGTGCAGGCATCCATTACGACGGCAATCGCCTGACGGAAGAAACGCTCAAGACCCAAATCCGTCATTACGAGGCGCTGAAGACGATCGTGCGCAAGAATCAATACGACTTTGTCGGCGTCAAGTGCCACTACGAGATGAGTCGGCATTACTGCACCGAGTGCATCGCAGCGGCGTTCATGAACGATCCATACGATTGGGACGGCGCAAAAGAGCCGATCATCTATGCGTGCGAGGCGGATTCCGACGCCGCGCTGACCATGCAGATTCTAAAGCTTTTGACCCACGATCCCGTGCTGTTTATGGACGTGCGGCACTATGACGCGGAAAACGACGTCATGGTGTTCTGCAACTGCGGCTCCCAATCCACCTACTATGCGGGCAAGAGCGACGATCCCGATGTGAACCTCAAACAGGTCAACCTGTATCCGTGTCTGCCCATCTATGCGGGCGGCGGCTGCCATGTCAACTGCATGACAAAACCGGGTCATGTCACCATCGCACGGCTCAATCGGTTTTGCGGCGCCTATCGCATGACGCTGATTCCCGCGGACATCGTGACGCTGCACGACGAGAAAATGGCGGAAACCACCATGGAGTGGCCGCACAACTTTGCCAAGCTGCCGTTCGACCACAACATCTTCTTGGAACGCTACAGCGCGAACCATTGTCACGCCGTCTACGGCGATCACATCGAATCGCTGAAGACCATCTGCAAGATGCTGCACATCGACGTGGAGGTCTTGGGCGAATGACGGAGGCGTTTATGCAAAACATTCCCGCGGTACGACTTGGGCTGGTCGCCGTGTCCCGCGACTGCTTTCCGATGCAGCTTTCGACGGGGCGGCGCGACGCGGTTGCGGCTGCGTATACCGCACGATACGGCGCATTGTATGTGTGCCCCATTTGCGTGGAAAACGAAGCGGACATCGCGCCGGCACTGCATGCGCTCCGACAGGCGAACTGCAACGCGCTTGCCGTGTATCTTGGTAACTTCGGCCCCGAAACGCCGGAAACGCTGTTGGCGCAATCGTTTGACGGCGCCGTGATGTTCCTTGCAGCGAAGGAGGAGCGCGGTGACGCGCTGGTGCAGGGACGCGGCGACGCCTATTGCGGGATGCTGAACGCGTCCTACAATCTTGCGCTGCGCAACATTCGCGCCTACATCCCCACAGAACCCGTGGGCAAGGCGGTCGAATGCGCCGAGATGCTCCACGACTTTTTGCCCATCGCACGGACGATATTGGGGCTAAAAAGCCTCAAGATTATCAGCTTCGGGCCGCGACCGCAGGATTTTCTTGCCTGCAACGCACCGATCAAGCGGCTGTACGATTTGGGCGTGGAGATCGAGGAAAACTCCGAGTTGGATCTTTTGGAAGCGTTTCAAAAGCATGCCGACGATCCGCGCATTCCCGATGTGGCGGCTTCGATGGCGGCAGAATTGAAGGCGGGCAATACAATGCCGCAGATTCTGCCCAAGCTTGCGCAATACGAGCTGACGCTTTTGGACTGGGTGGCGTCGCACAAGGGCAGCCGCCGCTTTGTGGCGATTGCGGGCAAGTGCTGGCCCGCGTTTGAAACGCAATTTGGATTTGTACCTTGCTATGTCAACAGCCGTCTGACGGCACAGGGCATCCCAGTTTCCTGCGAAGTGGACATTTACGGCGCGCTGTCCGAGTACATCGGCGCCTGCGTGAGCGAAAGCGTCCCCATGCTGTTGGACGTGAACAATACGGTTCCGCAGGATCTCTATGAACAGGACGTCAAGGGACGGTTCCCCTATGCAAACAACGAGCTGTTTATGGGCTTCCATTGCGGCAACGTGTCGGTCTGCAATTTGTCCGCCTGCAAAATCGGCTATCACATCATCATGTCGCGGACGCTGCCCATCGAAAAGACGAACGGCACCATCGAGGGCGACATCCGTGCGGGCGACGTCACGATGTTCCGCCTGCAAAGCACGGCGGACAGCGAACTTCGGGCATATGTGGCGCAGGGCGAGGTGTTGCCCGTTCCCACGCGTTCCTACGGCGGCATCGGCGTCTTTGCCATCCGAGAAATGCCGCGCTTCTATCGCTATGAACTTTTGGAACGCAATTTCCCGCATCACGGCGCCGTCGTGTTTGGAAAATTTGGGCACGCGCTGTATGAGGTGTTTCGCTATTTGCGCATCGCCGACGTGGGATTCAACCGTCCCGCCGCCGTGCGGTATCCAAACGAGAATCCATATTGAGGAGGAAAACGGTTCATGCAAAAGATTATCAACGACCCCGCAAACTACACGGACGATATGCTGCGCGGCATCTACATGGCGCATGGCGATCAAGTGTGCTGTGCGCAAAACGACCTGCGCTGCTATTGCAAGAAGCAGCCAACGGACGGCAAGGTCGCCATCATCACGGGCGGCGGCACAGGGCATCTGCCCTTGTTCTTGGGCTATGTCGGGGAGAACCTGCTGGACGGCTGCGCGGTGGGCGGCGTTTTTCAGTCCCCAAGCGCCGAGCAGATCTTTCACGTCAGCCGTGCCGTGGAGCGCGGCGCGGGCGTGCTGTATCTGTACGGCAACTATTCGGGCGATATTATGAACTTTGACATGGCGTCCGAGCTGTGCGATATGGAAGGCATCGAAACGCGTTCCATCGTCGGCGCGGACGACGTGCACTCCGCACCCATCGAGCGTGCAAACGTGCGGCGCGGCGTGGCGGGCATCTTCTTTTTGTACAAGTGCGCAGGTGCAAAGGCGGCGCAGATGGGCTCGTTGGACGAGGTGTTGGCGGCTGCCGAAAAGGCGAAGGCAAACACCCGCACCGTGGGCTTTGCGCTGTCCCCGTGCATCATTCCCGAGCTTGGACACGCCAATTTCACGCTCAAAGAGGGCGAAATGGCAATGGGCATGGGCATTCACGGCGAACCGGGCATCTGGAACGGGCCTGTGCAGACAGCAAAGGAACTGGCGCAATCGTCCGTCGAAGCGATTCTCAAGGATATGCCCTTTTCGGGCGACGCGGCGCTGCTCGTCAACGGGCTGGGCGCCACCTCGTCAGAAGAATTGTACATCCTGTGCGGTGACGCCATCACGGCGCTGCGGGAAAAGGGCGTCAATGTGGTGCGCACGTTCGTGGGCGAATTTGCCACTTCCATGGAAATGGCGGGCGCATCCATCAGCGTCATGCGAACCGATGCGGAATCCCTTGCTTGGCTGGATCTGCCCGTATCGACGCCGTTTTACGCGTATCGGGGAAGGTAGGAAGATACTATGAATTCTGTCATCAACAATCCCGACTATGTGGTCGAGGATATGCTCAAAGGGCTGGCTGCGGCACATGCGGACATCCTTGCACCCACTGAAAACCCGCGTGTGTTCCGTTCGGTTTATGCACCCCAAGCGGGGCGCGTCGGGCTTGTAACGGGCGGCGGTTCGGGGCACAAGCCCGCGTTCATCGGCTATGTGGGCAAGAACCTGTGCGATGCGGTGGCGGTCGGTGAAATCTTTTCTTCGCCCACGGCGGCTTCGTTTTTGGACGCATTTATGGCGGCGGACGGCGGCGCGGGCGTTGCATGCCTGTACGGCAACTATGCGGGTGACAACATGAACGTCAAAATCGCGGTGCGAAACGCCAAGCGGCAAGGCTTGACCGTCAAAACCGTGGTCGCAAACGACGACTGCGCATCTGCGCCCAAATCCGAATCGGAAAAGCGGCGCGGCGGCGCGGGCGAAATCATGATGTGGAAGGTCGCGGGCGCAAAGGCGGCAAGCGGCGCTTCGCTGGACGAGGTGATTGCGGCGGCGCAAAAAGCCATCGATAACACGCGCTCGGTGGGCATCGGCATTGCACCTTGCACGATTCCTGCGGTCGGGCACCCCAATTTCAACATCGCGGAAGGCATGATGGAGGTGGGCGTGGGACACCACGGAGAACCGGGCGTGCGCGTCGAACCGCTGAAGCCTGCCAAAGAGATGGCAGACGAGATGCTGGACTTGATCTTTAGCGATATGCCTTTGGTCGCAGGCGACGCGGTGATTGCACTGCTTTCGGGGCTTGGCGCAACGCCCGTGATGGAGCAATATGTGGCATACGGCCGCGTTGCGGACGTGCTGCGCGAGAAAGGCGTCGCGGTGTATCGGGCGTATGTGGGCAACTACTTCACGTCGCTCGAAATGAAGGGCGTCACCCTGACGCTGATGAAGCTGGATGATGAGCTTAAGGCGTGCTTTGACGTATCGGTGGATTCCATCGGGCTCAAGCAGCTGTAGGAGGCGCACAATGACATTTTTGAACGCAGACGGCGGCGCAATCTTGACCGCGCTCGTCTCCACCATTCGGGACAATCGGGATTACCTGAGCGAGATCGACGGCAAGATCGGCGACGGCGACCACGGCATCAATATGAGCAAAGGCTTTACGCTGTTTGGCACGCGCATAGCGGGCAAGTCCGTCTCCATGAGCGAAGGGTTTCATCTGCTGGGTGAAACGCTGCTCAACGACATCGGCGGCTCCATGGGGCCGCTGTACGGGACGTTTTTCGAGGAGCTGTCGTATTGCTCCGAAGCGGTTACGACCATCGACGAGGCGACGTTTGCAACCATGCTGGCGTCGGCAATCGAGGCGGTGCAGGACGTGGGCAGCGCCAAGCGCGGCGATAAGACGCTCTTGGATACGCTGATCCCCGCAAAGGAAGCATACTTTGCCGCAATGGAGGCAAACGAGCCGTTCGACAAGGCGCTCATAGCGCTGCAAGCTGCCGCAAAGACGGGATGGCAGTCGACGGAGCAAATGATGGCGAAGGTCGGACGTGCCAGTCGGCTGGGTGCGCGTTCCATCGGCGTGCTGGACGCGGGCGCCACCAGCTGCTACTTGATTTTGAACAGCATAGCGGACAGCATTTTGGCGCTGTTGGCATAGGAGGCAGCATGGAACAAATCCAAGCGATACAGCTTCCCGCCCTCTTTTCGGAGGCGGCACGGCTGATGCAGGAGAATGAAGCAATGCTTTGCGCGCTGGACGCCGAAATGGGCGACGGCGACTTGGGCTTAACCATGCGCAAAGGCTTTTGCGCCATGCCCGATGCGGTCACAGCTTTGCTTTTAGAGGAACAGGCGCTTTCAAAGGTTTTGATGAAGGCGGGCATGAAGATGGCGTCGGTGGTTCCTTCCACCATGGGCACGCTGATGGGCAGCGGAATCATGGGCGGCGGCAAGGCGCTTTTGGGGCGCGACGCAATTGACGGAGAAGGACTTGCGTTGTTTCTCGGCGGGTTTGCCGAAAGCATCGCAAAGCGCGGCAAGTGCCAAGTCGGCGACCGTACCATCTTGGATGCAATCGACGCTGCGGCAAGGGATGCGGCGTCGTGCGAATCCCGCAAGCTCTGCGATGTGGCGGAGGCGGCGTATGCGGGCGCGCAGCGCGGACGGGAAGCCACCAAAGCGATGCTGCCCAAGTTCGGTAAAGCGGCGGTGTTTTCTGCCAAAGCCGTGGGGCGCATCGATCAAGGCGCGGTGGCAGGCGCGTTGTTTGTGCAAGCGATTCGGAATTATGTCCTGCAGGATACGAAAGGAGCGTAGACCATGAAACGATCGGAAATCAACAGAAACATTCTGTGGGCGATGGACGCCTGTCAAAGATTGGGGTTCCATCTGCCGCAGTTTGCCTATTGGACGCCCAAGGACTGGGACGCCCACAGCGCAGAAACGACCCACATGAAGGCGGTCATGCAGGGCTGGGACGTGACGGACTATGATTCGGGCGCGTTCGACGCGGTGGGCGCCGTGCTGTTCACACTGCGCAACGGCAGCATCTACAACAGCGCCATGGGCACGCCCTACTGCGAAAAGATCATTGCCATGAAGGCGGGGCAAAAGCTGCCGTTTCATTTTCACTACTCCAAGACGGAGGACATCATCAACCGCACGGGCGGAACGCTGTGCGTGCGCGTGTTCAATGCGCTGCCCAAAGAACAGGGATACAGGGTGGATCGGACGAGCGACGTGCATCTTCGCTTGGACGGCGTGCCAGTTACCATTGCGGCAGGCGATTTTGTCGAGGTGCATAACGGCAACAGCATCACGTTGTTCCCCTACATCTATCACGAATTTTGGGCGAAACCGTCGGACGGCGACCTGATCATCGGCGAGGTGTCCTCAATCAACGACGACGCCAAGGACAACCACTTTGTGGAGCCGCTGTGCCTGTCACCCATCGAGGAAGACGAAGCGCCGTTGTATCCGCTGTGCAGCGGCTATGTACAGTGAGGCTGCCATGAAAGAGCTGCAATGGGAACAAACGCGGCAAATGCTGCTGTTTGTCACGGATCAAATCGAAGCGAGCAAACCGCTTTTGACCGAAGTGGACAGCCAAATCGGCGACGGCGACCACGGCATCGGCATGGCGCTGGGCATGCAAAAAGCACGCGAAAAGCTCCAAAATATGGCGGTCGGACAGAACGTGTTCACGCTCTATTTGGAGATGGGCAAGGCGATGCTCCAATCCATGGGCGGCGCGTCGGGCGTGATCTTCGGTACGTTCTTTATGGGCGGCGCCATGGGAAAAGAGGCGCAAACGCTCACCTGCGCGGGCGTAACCGCATGGGCAAGCGACAGTCTTTTGAAGATTCAAGCGCGGGGCAAAGCGCAGGTTGGCGACAAAACCATGGTGGATGCGCTATCTCCTGCGGTGGACGCCATGCGTGAATATACGGGGGAAGATCTGACCGCGCTGCTTCGGCTCGCCGAGGAAGGTGCAAGGGATGGCGTCGAAGCGTCCAAGGCGTACATGGCAAAGTTTGGCAGAGCCAAATCGCTGATGGAACGCGCCATCGGGTATCAAGACGCGGGCGCGACCTCCACATGGCTGATTTTTTCCGCCATGCGAACCTATTGTGAACAGGTGGATGCAACATGAAAAAGAAGATCATCAACGCGCCGCAGGACTGCGTGCGGGAGACTGCCGAGGGCTTTTTGGCGACCTATCCTAACCTTTACGAGAAGGTTCCCGACGTTTCAGGCATTCGTGTCAAGACGGTCAAGGACAAGACGGCGCTGGTCATCGGTGGCGGCAGTGGGCACGAACCGATGTTTGCCTTCTTTGTCGGCGACGGACTTGCGGATGCGGCGGCAAGCGGCAACGTGTTCGCGTCGCCCGATCCCTTCACCATTCTCAACACCGCGCAGGCGGTCGATGCGGGCAAAGGCGTGCTTTTCGTATACGGCAACTATGCAGGCGACGCGCTCAACTTCGATATGGCGGCAGAGCTGCTTGCCGATATGGGCGTCGAAACCAGAACCGTGCGCGTGTGGGACGATGTCGCCTCTGCGCCCAAGGAGCGCACGGAGGATCGGCGCGGCATTGCGGGCGACCTCTTTGTGGTCAAGATTGCGGGCGCGGCAACGGCAAGCGGATTGTCGCTGGAGGAAGCGTATCGCGTGACGGCAAAAGCACGCGACAACACGTTCAGCATTGGCGTGGGGCTGGCGGGCGCAACCATTCCGGGAGAGGAGAAGCCAATCTTCACCCTGCCCGACGACCAGATCGAATTCGGACTTGGCATTCACGGCGAACCGGGTGTGCAGCGCATGAACATGATGCCTGCCGACGAAATGACGGAACGGATGGTGACGCTGCTGCTAAAGGACGCGGACGTGAAACGCGGCGACGTCGTTTGCACCTATGTGAACGGGCTGGGTTCCACCACGCTCATGGAGCTGTACATCATCCAACGCAAGCTGTCCATGCTGCTCAAAGAAAAGGGCATTGCGGTTCACGACGCAGAGGTCAACTCCTTCGTCACCACACAGGAGATGGCGGGGGCGTCCATTACATTGATGAAACTGGACGACGAATGCAAGCGCTATTACGATATTCCTTGCCGTTCGCCATACTACAACAAATTCTGAGGAGCGCACAACTATGACAATCGTGATCGGATGCGACAACGCTGCCGTATCCTTAAAGAACACGCTGATCGCCTATTTGGAGTCGAAGGGCGTTACGGTGGAGAATCTGGGCTGCGACAGCAGCGACGATCCGACAAACTATCCAACAGTTGCAAAGCGCGTGTGCAAGCGCATTCAGGAAAGCGGCTTTCAAAAGCGCGGCGTACTGGTGTGCGGCACGGGCGTTGGCATGTGCATGACCGCCAACAAGTATAAGGGCATTCGCGCCGCCGTCGGCCATGACTGCTTCTCGGCGGAGCGTTCGATCCTGTCCAACAACGGCAACGTCCTTTGCTTCGGCGAGCGCGTCATTGGGGCGGAGCTTGCCAAGAAAATTCTGGGCGAATGGATCACGCTGACGTTTCGGGACGGTTCCTCCACGCCCAAGGTGCAGGAGATTTTGGACATCGAGCAAGAGAACATGAAGTGAGGCGCCGATGAAACCGTTTAACTTTGGCACAAACACCAAGATGTACAAGACGATCCGCGAAACGGTCGCATACCTTGCCGACTTGGACGCCAAAACGCAGGACTTGGATCGCACGCAAACGAAACTGTTTGTCATTCCGTCCTACACATCGTTGGATGCGGCGTCGCACACGGTATCGCCCGAACGGATTCTTTTAGGCGCGCAGAATATGTGCTGGGAAAGCGAAGGACAGTTCACAGGCGAAATCTCGCCGCGGATGCTTGCCGAGGTGGGCGTACGCATCGTCGAGCTGGGGCATTCCGAACGCAGACACGTCTTTGGCGAAACGGACGCCATGGTGCGAAACAAGGTGCGCTGCGCCATGGAGAACGGGTTTATCACCCTACTTTGCATCGGCGAAACGGGCGAGCAAAAGGCGCTGGGGCTGGCGGCGGAGACGCTGCGCATCCAACTGAAAACGGATCTGTTTGATGTGACGGAAGCGCAGGCAAACAGGCTTTGGGTGGCGTATGAGCCGGTTTGGGCAATCGGCACAAACGGTGTTCCCGCGTCCGAAGCGTATGTGGCAAACATGCATGCGATCATTCGAAATACGCTTTGCGAACGCTTCCCCACGGCAGGCGTCGACGTGCCGATTCTCTACGGCGGCAGCGTCAATCCACAAAACGCCGTGGCGCTTTCGCGTCAAGCGCAAGTGAACGGGCTGTTCATCGGGCGCAGCGCATGGGACGCAGATCGCTTCAACCACATCATCCGCGCCGTCCTGTCCGATTTGGCGGCACAATAATTCGAAAAAGCACTTGCATTCGCAAGAAAAATATGGCATACTATGTTTGCTGTTCCAAATACGGAACAAGAACGCAAATACGGTTGCAAACGCAACCTTGAAACGACGGGGGCAACATGGCGACAGCGGATCATCGTGCGACGGCGCGGGTAATGGACATTATGGAACTGCTTGCAACGACGGGGGAGGGGCATTCTCTGACCGAGATTGCCACGGCGCTGTCGGCGCCCAAGAGCAGCCTGCTTCCCATCATTCGCACCATGTGCGACCGCGGATATTTGCAGCCGTCTCCGCAGGATGCATCGCGCTACTGCATCGGCAGACAAGCCTACATCGTGGGAAACGCCTATTCCAGCAGCCGATCGGCGCGCAGCTATCTCAAGGAGCGTATGCGCAAGATGGTGGCTTCCTTGGATGAAACGTCCCAGCTTGGGATTCTGTCGGGCAGCAACGTCTTTTACGCCATCCGCGTGGAGGGCAACAACCCGATCATGCTGCGTTCTCAAGTCGACAAAATGCTGCCCGCCTACTGTACGGGGCTTGGCAAGTCGCTGCTGTCCGACAAGACCCGTGAGCAGCTTTCCGCCCTGTATCCGGACGGGCTGACCGTATACACGCCGCAGACGGTTAAGACCTTGGATCAGCTCTACGACGAGCTTTTGGAGGTGCGCAGGACGGGCTTTGCGTATGAGCATTCCGAATTGGTCGAAGGCGTAGAGTGCGTCGCGGTGCCGCTGTGCTACGAGAGCACGGTGGTGGCGGCAGCCAGCTTCAGTATGCCTGCGTACCGCACGGACGCAGCCAAATATGAACAGGCGCGGCTTCTGCTGGATGCGTTTCGAATCGACGCCGAGGGCTACTTCGCCGAATTCAACATCAACAACAGCGCCGCATTGCTGTAACACACAGGCTTTTGCCGTTCTCTATCTAAGAGAACGGTATTTTTTGGGCGACATGCCCACCACGCGTTGGAACACCTTGGTAAAATAGCTTTGGTCATGGAAGCAGCATTCGTTTGCGATGTCGGCAATGCTGCGATTGGTGCTGCGCAAAAGTGATTTTCCTTTTTCGATGCGCATTTGGGTCAGATATTCAGAAATGCCGCGACCCGTTTCCTGCTTAAAGAGCATGCTGAGGTATGCCTTGCTCATGTAGACGTGCTTGGCGATGTCGTCCAGCGTCAGCTTTTGCAGGCAGTTTGTGCGGAGATATTCCATGGTCTTGTAGACGGTATCGGCGTGCTTGATGCCCGCAAAGCTGAACAGCTCATCGATGAACGCGTGCAGGATGCTGCTCATCCATGCATACAGCGCTTCGATAGAATCAATTTCGTTGATGCGCTGCAGGTATTCGGCGCTGTGATGAAAGATCTGTCCCACGTCGGCGCCTGCGTCGATCACGGTGCGCGACAGCACCACGATCAATTCGATGCTGCGGATTTTGACGGGCTCCAAGTCGTAGGCATTTTGCAGATACAGCTTGCCCAACAGCTCGTTAAGCAGCCGCTGCGCACCCTTTTTGTCCAAGGCACGCACCATTTCATTCAAGGCGTTCTCGGTATCCAAAAGGCTTTGATAGCTTTCGCGGTCGATGGCGCTGTTGTTCTTTTGCATCGACTCCAGCAGGTTTTGAAACGCATTTTGATCGCTGTTTCGAACGTCGGCAGGCGGCAGCTCCATCATGCGGTCGAACGCCGCAGCGCTCAATTCGGACAGGCTGTGCACCTTGGCGGGCGCAAAGACGGGCAGCGCAGAAAGCTGCTCCAAGAATGTGCGCTGTTCGGTGTCCAAGATCAAATCCTGCGGATCGCCCATGCACAGCGGCCCAATCAAAACGCCGTCCGTCAGCTCGAATTGCGCCGACTGCCGCGTCAGTGCAAGAAATGCCAACCCCATGGGGCAATAGTAGATGTAGCGGTTGTTCCAGCGCATCGCTTCCTTCATGCCATACCGATGCGTGCGCGCCGTGTCGGCGTCCGAAAAGGGGCAGTGAGCACAGATGGAGACGTCGGGCAGGCGGCAGGTGAGCGCAGAAAAGGAATCGGGCGTAACGTGCGCGACGTGTACGCCAAAGAGCTGTTCTATATGGGAGATAAAGGCAGCCAACTGCTCAGACTGTTTCATTTGGCACTTCTTCCGCATCACGCAGCAGGATGGCGCAGACAAACGTGATGGTTTGTTTTCCGTAATAGTAGGGCACGCCGCACTGTTCGCAGACGCGGCTGACCAACAGCCCACACGCTTCCATCGAAGGCGCAAGCAAATCGGGGAAGCGGCACGGCGCGTCGGGGTAGGTGCAGGCGTCGCAGCGCGTGCAGGCGCCGACGGACAGCACAAAGAGGGAGCGATGTTGGGCAACGAGCGCGGCGCGCAGCGCGTCCAAAGCATCCTTGCACGCTTGTTCCGCAGATTGCATGGTCTCCACGTCAAAATCGTCGGCAAGCGTGGCGGTGTACTGCAGCAAAACACCGTATGCGTAGGTACGCGCTCTCTCGGCAAAGGATTCGACAGAACCGATGGCGGGCGGACAGCTCCAAGTCTTTCCGTAGCGGCGGCAGCGATTGGCGGCGCACATCTCGCGCACTTCGGGCAAAAACGATAGGGCTTGCGGGTCAAGCAGGGCGGCGTTTGTGAATCCAAACGACCGACACATCTCCAAAGATACGCGTTCCATGGCAAGCCTCCGATCCTTCATTTCTGTGTACATTATACAAGATTCGGCGTCGTTTGGAAAGGGCGGGAATGTGACAATTTTTGCGGAATTGGTAATCTGTTTTGCATCGTCGAAAAGCATTTGCTTGGCGGGCGGAACGTCGATAAATTGTGCCAATTATTGAAAAATTCTACGCGACGCCGTGTGCAGGGTGAGATACAATGCAACCATCAAACAAAGGAGAATGCATATGCCAAGAAACATGCAGCAATGGGCGGCAGAGCTGATCGCCGCACCGCAAAAGGATTCGTTTCCCGTTCTTTCCTTTCCCGCCATTCAAATGATGGGAATCACCGTTGCAGAGCTTATCGCAAGCAGCGATGCGCAGGCAAAGGGGATGAAGTGCATTGCGGATGCGTGCAAAACCTGCGGCTCCGTGTCGCTGATGGATCTTTCTGTAGAAGCGGAAGCGTTCGGTTCCAAGATCAGCGTCGCCGATGATGAAGTACCGACCGTCGTGGGCACAATCCTCAAAGAGGCGGAGGACGCAGACGCGTTGGTCGTTCCGTCCGTGGGAGCGGGGCGCACGGGACTTTACATCGAAGCGATTGAGAAGGCGTGCATGCAGATCACCGATCGTCCCGTTTTTGCAGGCGTCATCGGCCCGTACTCGCTTGCGGGCCGCTTGATGGGCATGACGGACATCATGATCAACTGCTACGAGGAGCCGGAGATGGTGGAGACCACCTTGGAAAAGGCAACCACGTTCCTGATTGCATACGCCAAGGCGTACAAAGCGGTCGGCGCCAACGGCATCGTCATGGCAGAGCCGGCGGCAGGCTTGCTTTCCGCCAAAATGATGTGGGAATTTTCGGGCAAGTACGTCAAGCGCTTGGTGGACGCCGTGCAGGACGAAACCTTTGCGGTCATCTACCACAACTGCGGCAACAGCGTCCCCAACATGATTGCCGAGCTGACCGCCATCGGCGCCGTTGGGTACCATTTCGGCAATGCCGTCTCCATGCAGGACATGGTCGAAAAAATGCCCGCATCGGTGCTGGTCATGGGCAATGTCGACCCTGCCAAGCAATTCCGTTTCGGAACGCCCGAAAGCGTGCGCGAAGCGACGTTGTCCGTCATGCAGGCGTGCCGCAGCCATCCCAACTTCGTCATTTCTTCGGGCTGCGACATTCCCCCCGCATCCGATTGGAACAACATCCGCGCTTTCTTCGAAGCGGTGGACGCATTCTATCGCAGCAAATAACCTCCCTTCCTTCAAAAGGTCGTCGCCAAAGTGCGGCGGCCTTCCTATTTTGCACAGGAAAAAGAGCGACCCGTCGATCGCTCTCTTTCGCTTGATATGGGGGAACTATTTGGAGGGACGAAAAACGCTATGCAACGAACGCAAGCGCCGCGCCGGCAGCGCTGGCGGCGTCGGGAGTGTAGCAGTCTGCACCGATGGAGTCGCAGAATGCTTGGTTGATCGGCGCACCGCCGACCATGATCTTGACGGTGTCACGAATGCCTTGTTTCTTGGCTTCTTCCACCACATTCTTCATTTCGCCCATGGTCGTGGTGAGCAGCGCGGAGCAGCAGATGATCTGCGCGCCGTTCTCGATGGCGGCGGAAACAAACTGTTCGGGCGATACATCCACGCCCAAATCGATGACGGTCAAGCCCTTGGACTCAATCATCATTTTGACCAAATTCTTGCCTATGTCGTGCAAGTCGCCCTTGACGGTTCCAATCACGACGGTACCCTTTGCGGTGACGCCCGCTTCCATCAGATACGGCTTTAGGATGGCGGAGCCGATGTTCATGGCGCGTGCAGCAACCAAGACTTCGGGCACATACACCTCATTGTTCTTAAACTGTTCGCCGATGATGTCCATGCCTGCCAAAAGTCCTTCGTTCAGGATGGTTTGCGGGTCGATGCCCTGTTCCAAGGCTTCGGTCACCAGCGCTTTGACGTTCTTGGAACGCCCTTGCTGCAAGTAAGCGGAAATATCGTCCAAAATCTGCATCTGTTTCGCCTCCGACTTTGATACGAACAGTATACCTGATTTCGGGCGGCTCGTCTGTTCCTTTCCGCAGAAAAATGGTAAAATGTTTCGAACCTTGCGCCCAAGGAAAGACAAATCGGCGCAAGGCGTGTACAATAAAGAAAACGAAGGACGGAGGACGGCAGTATGCAGCTCACCATCGAACGCGACGGCGTGACAACAACCATCGCAGCCGAAGCAGGGAAGACCATCGCCGTTCTTCTCAAAGAAGCGGACAAGCTCCTCGACGTGCCGTGCGGCGGACGCGGCAGCTGCGGCAAGTGCAAGGTGTTCGCGTCGGGCGCTCTCTCGCCGCTTTCGGAGCAGGAACGGCAGCGCTTGACCCAAGCGGAGCAGGATGCAGGCGTGCGCCTCGCCTGTCAAACGACGGTGCAGGGCGATGCATGGGTGCGCTGCCAAGCCGATGCGCCAACCCGCATCTTGACGGACGGGCAAATGCCAAAGTTTCCGCTGCGCCCGTGGGCAAAGGGCTATGGCGTGGCGATTGACGTGGGAACCACCACCTTGGCAGCATACCTGCTGCGCCTTTCCGATGGGGAACAGGTCGCCGTAGCGTCGCTGCAAAATCCGCAGACCGCCTTTGGCGCGGACGTCATCACACGCATGGGCGCGGCGGCAAACGGACAAGGCGCAGCGCTCAAGGCTGCGGTCGTGGGCGGCGTGAACACGCTCGTTGATACGCTTGCGCAAAGAAGCGGCGTCTCGCCCGAACAGGTTGCCGCACTGGTGGTGACAGGCAATACCGCCATGCTGTATCTGCTGTGCGGGTACGACCCCACCGCGCTTTTGACCGTGCCGTTTCGACAGGATCATTACTTTGGCAAAGCGTTTTGCCCCACCGCGCTTGGCGTCAAGCTGCCCAATGCCGTGGGCTGTTTCCCGCGATGCATCTCTTCCTATATCGGCGCAGACCTCACCACCGCCGCACTGATTGCGTCGCTGCACACCGCCGATGAAAGCGCACCCACCCGCGTGCTGATGGACATTGGCACCAATGGGGAAATGCTGCTCTCGTACCGCGGCAAAACCTTTGGCTGCTCGACGGCGGCAGGCCCCACCTTTGAGGGCGCGGGCGTCACCATGGGCATGGCGGCAAAGAACGGCGCAATCGCCCATGTGCGGCTGGTTGACGGGCAATTCGTGTTGGAGACCATCGGCGGCGGCAAGCCTGTCGGCGTCTGCGGTTCGGGCGTGATTGACGCCGTGGCGGCACTGTTGGAAGCCGAAATCATCGACGAAACGGGACGGCTGTATGAAACGGGGCACGATTATCCCCAATGCATGGCGCCGTATGCGGGACGCATCGCGTTTCGCTTTCCCAATACCGACGTGTACTTCACCCAAGCGGATGTCCGTGCCGTGCAGCTTGCAAAAGCCGCCATCGCAGCAGGGCTGATCGCCATGCTGCACCGCGCAAAATGTCCCATGGACGCGGTCGATTCGCTGCTGCTTGCGGGCGGGTTCGGCAACGTCATCGACGTGCCCGCCGCCGTGCGCATTGGTCTGTTGCCAAAAGCGCTGCAAAACCGCACCTGCGGCGTCGGCAACGCGGCAGGCATGGGCGCCGTGGCGCTGCTGCAAGACGGCACGCTTAAGGATGCGTCCGCGTCCTTTGCAAAGCACGTCGTAACGGTGGAGCTTGCCACCGATCCCTGCTTCGTGCAGGCGTTCACCGACCAAATGCTCTTTCCCGAATCGGACGAACTGAACTAATCCCATCGCAATCCTGCCCGCCGCCGTTGTGCGGCGGTTTTTGTCGCAAATATTCCATACAGAGTTTGACAAATTGCGCGGAGAATCGGCAATTTCCCTTGACAAGCACAAATACAATTGGTAAGAAATAGACAGAATTTCATATAAGGAGGAAAATCACATGTTCAAAAATCCCGGAGGTACCATCAAAGTGTTCGCCATCATATTCTTTATTCTGATGGCGTTGGGCAGCTTTATTGGGGGCATCGTTCTTTGGTCAGATTATGAAAATGGCGTATTTGCCCTGCTGACCTTGGGCGGCCCGCTCTTTTCTTACTTGATTTGCTTGTTCCTTTATGGCTTTGGCGAGCTGATTGAGAACACCACGATTTTGGTGGCGCAAGGCGCAAAGCAGCCTGCTGCACAAAAGAGTGCACCACAGCCGCCCACATACAACGCGCCGATTCCCAAGGACGAGCTGCCCGATCTGTGAGGACAGCGCCATGCAGGAACGATTTACAAGGCTCTATTCCACGTCGGAGGATCTATATACAGCGGGTTCACCCGTGCTGATTGCGGCGGGCGCGCTCCTCAAGGACAACCAAACCGGCAGCGTGCTGGCACAGCTCAAGTTTACCAACCTTGGCGAAAAGACCATCAAGGCGCTATTCGTCTCCGTGGATGCGTTCGACGTGACGGGCACTGCATTAAAAGGCGTCGAGAAGTTCCAGTTTCTTGACTTGAGCGCGTCAACCAACGCCACCTTTGGGCAAAAGACGCCCATTCCCCTGCCCGACAGCACCACCCGCAGCTTCGCGCCCTCCGTGCGCACCGTGCTGTTTGCGGACGGAACTTCTTGGACGTGCGAGAAAGGTTTTATGCCATTGCCGGCGCAGCCGTCGATTTTGGATGCGTTTGGCGACCTCGCAGAAACCTATTCGCGGCAGATGCACGGGAACGCCCTATTGGCGCCGCAACCATATCAAGACCTTTGGCTTTGCACCTGCGGTGCGGCAAACAAAGCATCTCATCAGCTTTGTGCAGCTTGCGGCGCGGACAAAGAGCCGCTCTTTGCTTGGGCAGATGTAGAGAAACTCCTTGCCGAAAAAGCGACGTATGAGCAAGAGCAAGCGGAGCAGGAACGACAGCACGCCGAAGCGGAGGCGGAACAGGCGCGACTGCAAGCAGCGCGCAACAAGAAGAACAAAAAGATTGCCGCCATCGTCCTGCCTTGCATTGCCGCGGTGATTATCTTCCTCATTGTGCTGTTCACGGTGATTCTTCCGAGTATGCGCTACAACAAAGCCCTTTCCTTGTACGAAGCGGGCGAGTACGATGCGGCGGCAGAAGCCTTCGCCGCATTGGGCGATTTCAAAGACAGCGCAGATATGGTCAATGAGAGTTTGTATCAAAAAGCGGTTGCGCTGTTGGAAGCAAAACAGTACGACGCGGCGGCGGATGCCTTTGCCGCGCTGGACTTGGTTAAGGACAGCGACGAACGATGCTACAATATTGCCGTCATGCGTT
>CAYRQM010000013.1:0-45223 GCA_964426415.1 uncultured Christensenella sp. | reverse complement strand
ATGACAAACGGACGTTGTTCCGTTCCCACCCGATAAACGTGTACGCGGGTTACCCACAAAAGGTTGGCAGCGCCGCCAGAGTCCTTTCCCGAAAAACGTGTCTGTACACTTCTGTCTTCTTGCAAACCGCGGCGTTGTGTGGTACACTAAGGCATCCGAAAAAGGAGAACATACCATGAACAAATTCGCACGATTCCTTGCGCTGCTGCTGGCAACGCTTTTGATTTCCACCGCTATGCTTGCCTGCCAAAAACAGCAGGACGCTGCGCCCGACGCAACCGATGCGCCCGCTGCGCCCGATGCGACGGCGATTCCCGATTCGTTCTTTGTGGGGACGTGGACGGGTGTTTCCTACCTGCTGGACGGCAGTGACGTGACGCAGGCGATGGAATCGAATCAGTCCACCTCGACCATCGCGCTCGGCGCCGACTACAACGCCTACATCGAGACGGCAGGCAGCGGCGTTGCCGCCACATGGGCACGCACCGAGGACGGGCTGAGCCTGACCCATGCAGAGGAGGTCACCGCGATTCGCCTGACGGAGGACGGACAGCTGGAATGGACGATGCAGGATGAGGACAACGCCACAAGCAGTGTCTTGGTCATTCTGTACAACAAAACCGCCGACACGGCAGAGCTTCCGAGCGAAACGACGGACGGCGCCGTGAACATTCCCGTGGATCCGGACGTGGATGTCTTGAACCCGATTGGCAGTTGGACGCTGTACTACGCCGAAACGCAAGGCGTGGACGTGACCGAAGGGCTGCTTGCGCAGATGAGCCTGATTGTGGTTTTCAACGTGGACGGGACGGTGCAAATGACCGGCGGCGGTTTTGACGAGGAACAGATCACTTGGACGCTGGACGGCACAACCATCACCATCAACGATGGGACGGCGGACGACGTCATGCAGCTGGCAGACGGCAGACTGGATTGGAATTTGGTCGTGGGCGAGGATTCCATCCTGCTGCGGTTTATCAAGACCACCAATCGGACAGACGGATGAAACAGCTTTTGCCTTGGCTGCTGATTGCGGCGCTGCTTCTTGGCTGTACCACACAGCCGCCCAAGGAACCGACCACATCCCAAGCGCCCACAGCCGAACACGAACAGGTTTCCATCGAAGCGGCAACGACGACGGCGCCCGACTACTTTGCCGATCCGTTTGACGTGTCCCAAACCACGGCGCAGCCATCCGATTCGCCCAACGACGCCTTGCCCACAACCGAGACGATTCTCACCTTTGCAAACGGCGATCTGCTGCAGGCTGCGGCGCCCGACAGCGACGTTTGGACGATCGACGCCGACGAAAGCGACGACGAAACCGCGGTGCTGTTTCGAAACGACGACGGCACGGGCAGCAGCTGGTACAACCCAACCATCACCATCCGCGCCGTCAGCGGCTATTCCGAGACGGGAACGACGGCGGAAACGCTGCTTGCCGCGTGGCTTGCGGGCGCCGCCGAAACGACCCGCGTGTCCATCCAAGACCGCGTTTTTACCTGCGGCATGGTGGACAGCCCCGTGGCGAACGAGCCGCAAATGCTGCGCTGCTGCGCCATGGACAAAATGTGGCAACACGACGACCATTACGACTATGTGCTGTTGGTTGTGGACATCGAACGGTGCAACACTGAAACAATATCGCTTGCGCGAGAATTTGTTTTGCAAGTAAAAATGCAGATTCAGTATGACGCATACTGCTGTTCTTTCTCGGTATGAGGAAATGCAAACCGCTTTCGGGCGGTTTTTGTTTGTTGCAAGCATCGAAAAAATGCAAGGGGGCGGAAGGGAACTTGCATATTCTTTCACGGTTTTCTTAATATATTTGCAAAAACAACGGATTCTTTGCACGGATGCTCTTGACTTTATGCACAAACTTTTGTAAAATGGAGCTGTAAATCTTTTAGGGGACCAAAGGGATAGACATCGGGGGCTGTTACACAGCAATGTGTGCAAGATACAGCAAGAGAAGAATAATTATTCAGGAGGGAAACAATGAAGAAAATTCTGGCGATCGTATTGTGCTTGCTGATGGTTGGCTCGTTTGCAGCCTGCCAAGGCAACGACGGCAAAAAGGACGGCGGCGAGGCTGCTCTCAAGATCGGCGTCATTCTTGTCGGCGATGAAAACGAAGGCTACACCTACGCGCACATCGAAGGCATCAAGGCTGCGTGCGCAGAGCTGGGCATTGCGGACAGCCAAGTCAACTGGAAGTACGTCATCCATGAGACGGCGGAGTGCTATGACACGGCGGTCGAGCTTGCAAAGCAGGGCTGCAACATCATCTTCTCCAACAGCTTCGGCCATCAGTCTTACATGGTACAGGCTGCAGAAGAATATCCCGACGTGCTGTTCTGCCCCGCAACGGGCGACACGGCTGCGGTTTGCGGCCTCAAGAACGTGGTCAATTTCTTCCCGCACACCTTCGAATCCCGTTATGTATCGGGCGTCGTTGCCGGCATGAAGCTCAAAGAGCTGCTGGATGCAGGCACGGTCACCGATCCGTATGTGGGCTATGTTGGCGCATTCCCGTATGCAGAGGTCATCTCGGGCTACACCGCGTTCTTCCTCGGCATCCGTTCCATCGTGCCCGAAGCGCACATGGACGTTCTGTTCACATCCAAGTGGTTCGATTTGACCCTTGAAGCGGAAGCCGCCAAGACCTTGATGGCACGCGGCTGCGTCATCATCGGTCAGCACGCAGACTCCACGGGCGCACCGTCCGCAGTCGAAGCGGCTTTGGCGGAAGGCACCGTTGCATACAGCGTCGGCTACAACATCGACATGCTGTCTGCCGCGCCCACCGCAGCGTTGACCTCGGCACAGAACAACTGGTCCGTCCTGTACAAGGACATCCTGTCTGCCTACCTGAATGGCGATGACGTCAAGGCAGATTGGACAGGCGGCTACAACGACGGCGCAGTCATGATCTCCACGCTGGGCGCATCCTGCGCAGCGGGCACTGCCGAAAAGGTTGCCGAAGTCGAAGCAGGCTTGAAGAATGGCACCATCCATCCGTTCGACGTGTCCACCTTCACGGTTGGCGGCGCGGCGATTTCCACCTACACCTTCAACTCCTCCACCATGAACGCCGATTATACTGCGGTTCTGTATGAGGGGCAAGATTACGAGTGCATCAAGGACGGCTACTTCACCGAGTCCGAATTCCGCAGCGCACCGTATTTCTACATGGATATCGACGGCATCACCAAACTGAACTAATTACGGTATCTCTGGGAGAAGCGGCGTTCGGCTGCTTCTCCCGCTTTTTTCAGAAAGGGGGACACGCGCTTGGAAAACAGAGCAGCAGTCCAAATGGTCGACATCACCAAGACGTTCGGCCCTGTTGTCGCCAACGACAAGGTCAACTTCGAAATCCGCGAAGGCGAGATCCTCTCCCTTTTGGGGGAGAACGGCAGCGGAAAAACCACACTCATGAATATGCTGTCCGGCATTTATCTGCCCGACAGCGGTTCCATTTTTGTCAACGGCGCGCTTGTGTCGATTCGTTCGCCGCATGACGCGTTCAAGCATGGCATCGGCATGATTCACCAGCACTTTAAGCTGGTCGACATTCTGACCGCCGCAGAAAACATCGTTTTAGGATTGAATGAGAACGCCGTATTGAATCTCAAGAAGGTGCGCGAAAGCGTGCGCGACATCTGCGATCGATACGGGTTTGTCGTCGATCCCGACAAAAAAGTCTATAACATGTCCGTCTCCGAGAAGCAGACCCTTGAGATCGTCAAGGTGCTGTATCGCGGCGCGGACATTCTGATATTGGACGAGCCCACCGCCGTGCTGACGCCGCAGGAAACGCAAAAGCTCTTTGCGGTCATGCGCAACATGAAAGCGGACGGCAAGTCCATCGTCATCATCACCCACAAGCTCCACGAAGTATTGGAAATCTCCGACCGCGTGGCGGTTTTGCGCAAAGGGCAGTACATCGGCGACATCCCCACGTCCGAGACGAACGCGCAGGAGCTGACCAACATGATGGTGGGGCGTGCCGTGTCGCTGAACATCGACCGTCCCGAGCCGATCAACCCGCAGCTGCGTCTGTCCGTCGAACACTTAACCATCTTGGACAGCGACGGCGTCAAAAAGCTCGACGACGTATCCTTCGATGCGTTCGGCGGCGAGATTTTGGGCATTGCGGGCATTTCGGGCAGCGGGCAAAAGCAGCTTTTAGAGGCAATCGCGGGGCTGCAGCATCCGCAGGCGGGCAGCAGCATCCGCTTCACCGAGCCGAACGCGTCCGACGATACCGAGCTGGTCGGCAAGTCGGTGCGGGAAATCGGCAATTTGGGCGTGCGGCTTGCCTTCGTGCCGGAAGATCGTTTGGGCATGGGGCTGGTGGGCAGCATGGATTTGACCGACAACGTCATGCTTCGTTCCTACCGCGACGGCTTTGGGCCGTTTGCGCGGCGCACCGCACCCAAGAAGCTGGCGGAGCGCATCGTGGACGAGCTTGAAGTGGTCACGCCGGGCGTTTCGACGCCGGTGCGCAAGCTGTCGGGCGGCAACGTCCAAAAAGTCTTGGTCGGCCGTGAGATTGCGCAGGAGCCGTCGCTTTTGATGTCGGCGTACGCGGTGCGCGGGCTGGACATCAACACCTCCTACACCATCTACCGCCTCATGAACGAGCAAAAGCAGCGCGGTGCGGCGGTCATCTATGTAGGCGAAGATTTGGACGTCCTCTTGGAGCTGTCCGATCGCATTCTGGTGCTGTGCGCAGGCAAGGTCAGCGGCGTCGTCGACGGTCGTACCGCCACCAAGGAGGGCGTGGGGCTTCTGATGACCCAGCTTTCCGAACCGCCCAAGGATGAAGAAACACCCGACGGCGAAGCGTCCGACGAGAAGGGGGTGGAAGCATGAGAGAGCCTTTGATTCGTATCAGCAAGCAAAGCAGCCTGCCCAAGTGGGCGGGATGGCTCATCCGCATCGGGGGGCTGTTCCTGTCGCTGGTGGTTTGCGGCATTCTGCTGAACATCATGTTTGGGCTGAATCCCATCATCGTCTACGTCAAGATGGCGAACGGCATTTTCGGGTTCGAATACGTCCACACCTTCCGCGATATGCTGGTGTACGCCATCCCGTGGATCCGCGACACGCTGATTCTGCTGCTGATTGCCATTGGCTTGGCGCCCGCGTTCAAGATGCGATTCTGGAACATCGGCGCCGAGGGGCAGATCATGGTGGGCGCCATTGCGGCGGCTGCGTGCATGATCAAGCTGGGCGATTCCGCCATTCCCAACTGGATTCTGTTGGTGATGATGGGCGCTGCGGCAATGGTCGCGGGCGCGGCATGGGGCGCGCTGCCCGCCATCAGCAAATCCTATTGGAACACAAACGAGACGCTGTTCACCCTCATGATGAACTACGTTGCGATTCAGCTGACTATGTTCCTGATTCCGTTGTGGGAGCAGCCCAAGGGCAGCAACTCCATCGGCGTCATCAACCGTGCCAGCAAGGCGGGCTGGTTCCCACCCGTTCTGAACGGCGAGACGACGGGCACCAATGTGACCCTCACGCTGCTTCTCGTGGCGGCGGTGTGCGTCCTCATGTTCTTCTATCTGCGCAACAGCAAGCAGGGCTATGAGATCGCCGTCGTGGGCGAAAGCGAGAACACCGCACGGTATGCGGGCATCAGCGTGCGCAAGGTCATCATCCGTTCCATGCTGATTTCGGGCGCCATCTGCGGGCTTGCAGGGTTCGTCACCGTTGCGGGCGCGGATCACACGCTTTCCGAAACCACCGCGGGCGGACGCGGGTTCACCGCCATCATTGTGGCGTGGCTTGCCAAGTTCAACACCTTCATCATGATCGCCATTGCAGCGTTGATCGTCTTCCTCGAAAAAGGCGCCATCGCGTTGGCGACGGAGTTCGGCGTCAGCAACGACGTGTCCCATATGATTACCGGCATCGTGCTGTTCTTCGTGTTGGCGAGCGAGTTCTTCGTCAATTATCGGGTACAGATTCGCGGTCTGTCGAAAGGGAGGAAATAAGCCATGGATATGATCGTCTCCTTATTCACAACGTCGATCACGTTCGGCACGATCATCCTGTTCGGCGCGATGGGCGAGATTCTCACCGAGAAATCGGGCAACCTCAACTTGGGCGTTCCGGGCATCATGTACCTTGGCGCCATCGGCGGCTTGGTCGGTTCGTTCCTGTACGAGCTGAATGCGGCAACCCCCATTCCCGTCGTCGGCATGTTGATTGCCATCGTGTGTGCACTTGCCGCATCCATGCTGGGCGGGCTGCTTTACAGCTTCCTCACCATCTCCCTGCGCACCAACCAGAACGTCACAGGCTTGACGCTGACCATCTTTGCGGCAGGGCTTGCCAACTACCTTGGCGGTTCGCTCAACACCATCGCGGGCGGCGTAGGACAAATCCGCGTTGCGGCGACCAGCGGCGCCTTCCGCGCCACGCAGTCGCTCACCGACGGGCTGGGCGTATTCGATCGGCTGTTCTGCAATTACGGGTTCATGGCATACTTTGCCATCGTCGTTGCCATCGTACTGGGCTTCGTGCTTACCCGCACCAGCGTTGGGCTCAACCTGCGCGCCGTGGGCGAGAATCCCGCGACGGCGGACGCGGCGGGCATCAGCGTCACCAAGTACAAATACCTTGCCACCTGCATCGGCGCAGGCATTTCGGGGCTTGGCGGTCTGTACTACGTCATGGACTACATCAAGGGCACTTGGGCAAACGATGGCAACATCGAAGCGCTGGGCTGGTTGGCAGTGGCGCTGGTCATCTTCGCCACATGGAAGCCCGTGCGCGCCATTTGGTGCTCGTATCTATTCGGGTTCCTGTATTGGCTGTACAATTTCATGCCGTCCATTCTCGAATTTGGCGAGAAGATTACCGGCTGGAATTTGCCCGACATGACCCGCAGCGCGACGGAAATCTTCAAGATGCTGCCGTACCTCGTCACCATCGTGGTGCTGCTCATCGTTTCCTTCCGCAAAAAGAAAGAGGATCAGCCGCCTGCCAGTTTGGGCTTGGCGTACTTCCGCGAGGAGCGCTGATCGCTGCATCAAACCAAAAAACACGGGGCTGCAAGCATCTTGCAGCCCCGTTTGTATGCGAAAGGGTTATTCTTTTGTCCGATACAGGAACGCGGAATGGCACACGTCGAACAGCCCAATGTCGGTGAGACGCACTTCGGGAATGACGGGCAGCGCCAGAAACGACAGCAGCACGAGCGGGTCGCTTTCGTCGTTCGCACCGATGGACTTGGCGGCGCGGAGCAGGTCGCGCTGTCCCTGCAACACGGTTTCCACGGGCGCGTCGCTCATCAGCCCCGCAATCGGCAGGGGCAGCAGCGCCAAGACCTTGCCGCTTCCCACCACGCAGAAGCCGCCGCCGACCTTGCGCACCGCATCGATTGCCAACAGAATATCGTCGTCGTTGTCGCCTGCCACCACGATGTTGTGGGAGTCGTGCGCGACGGTGGCGGCAATGGCGCCGCAAGAAAGGGTCAGCCCCTTTACAATACCCACGCCCACGTTGCCGGTGGCATGGTGGCGTTCCGCGACGACCAGCTTGTTGAGCCCATTTTGCGGCGCGAAATCGCCGTTTGCATCGACGGGCACGTCAAGGGTGGCAAGACGGGTCACCAGCTGGTGATCGACGGTTTGGATAATCGGCATGGGGTTTTGCACGCGAAGCCGCAGCTGCGCCTTGGAGACGGGCGCACAATGTACGCTGTTCAAAACGGCAGGGTCGACGGGACGCACGGGCATGGGCGATTTGGGATCGTACAGCTTGCCTTGGGCAAAGACCGCCTTGGGCGTGACGTGATTTAGGTCGTCAAACAGCACAAGGTTGGCGGCGTAGCCGGGCGCAATGGCGCCGACACGCTTGAGCCCATAGGTGCGCGCCGTGTTGAGCGTCGCCATGCGAATCGCGTCGAACGGCGAAATCCCGTGCGCGATCGCCACGTTGATGATGTGGTTGATGTGGCCTTCGCGCAGGATGTTTTCGATGTGCTTGTCGTCGGTGCAAAAGCTGATGCTGTCGGTAGGCAGCCCTTCCTCGACCAGCCCGCGGAACATTTCGTCCACGCCGTTGGCGGCAGAGCCGATGCGGATGAGAATGCGCATGCCGTTGCGCAGCTTTTCCTTCAGCTCGGCAAAGTTGGAACATTCGTGATCGGTCATGGGGCCCGCCAAGCAGTAGGCGTCCAGCCCGCGTCCCGAAAGCAGCGGCGCGTGGCCGTCGATGGGACGCGAGAAAAAGCGCATGAGCTTGTCCATCATGTCGGGCGCTTCCCCAAGCAGGGAAACGCTGTCCATCACTTCGCCCAAGCCCAGCACCTGCGGATGGTCGAGGTACGCCGCAAGGTCGGCGGCGTTCAGCGTGGCGCCGCTGTGCTCAAACGGCGTTGCGGGCACGCAGGACGGCACCATAAACCGAATGTCCAAGGGCAAATCCTTGGCAAGCGCGAAGATGGCGTCCAGCCCCTTCGTTCCTGCCACGTTGGCAATCTCGTGGGGATCGGCAACGATGGTGGTGGTGCCGAACGGCAAAATCACGCCGGCAAAGGAAGCGGGCGTGACCATAGAGCTTTCGATGTGGACATGGGCGTCGATGAAGCCGGGCGCCAAATACGCGCCGTGCGCGTCGTAGACGTTGGGACAGTCGAACGTGCCGACGCCCAAGATGGCGTCGCCGCAAATGCCGACGTCGGCTTCGAGAATCTCGTTGGTGAACACATTGAGCACCTTCGCATTGCGAATGACGAGGGTGGCGCGCCCGTCGCGTGCGGCGGCGACGAGCTTGGGCAAATCTTGCGCGCGCATAGGATACCTCCGAACCGTTTTTCTCAGTATACCACATTTCGCACGCGCCGTACAGCCCGATTGTGCGGGCTTTCGCGTTACAGCAGCGAATTGAGCCGAAACCGCTCGATGGACACAAGATGCTCCATTTGGGAGATCGCTTCCTGCAGCGCGGCGGCGGCGTCGGAATAATCGCCCGATTGGGCGGAAGCGTCTGCCTGCGCAAATTGGTCTGCCACGTTGTCCACGTCTGCGTGGTTCAAAAACCGTTCCAACCGCAGCATATTGTCCTCGTAGTGTCGGCGAATGGCGGCGCATTGCTGCGGCGCCTGCGGGTCGTTCTGCTCCAACAGCACAATGGCTTCGTCCACCGAGGTGGTCAAGTCCTGATGCAGCGTTTCCAAGAACTGCGACGGAAACCAAAACAGCGCCAGCAGCAGCAGGCAAAACAGTGCCGTACAGACGCCGCGAAAAATTGAGAATCCCATAGCGCCTCCTTATGCGACGTCGTCAAAGACCAACACCCGTCCGCCGCTTGTGTGGTTGATCTGAATGCGCAGCTCGCCGTGCGCGGAAAGCTGGGCGTAGAAAATGTTTTTCGGGTCGATCTTGACCTTTTTCAAGATGCGATCCACGTCCGCTTGTTCGATGTGCAGCGCTTCCAACGCGTTCTTTTGCGTCTTGCCCTGCAAAATCAACAGATGCGACAGCACCGCCGCGTCGGGCTTCAGATTCAAGTCCTTCAGCGTCGGATTTTGGTATTCGCCCTTTTGCAGCACGCTGACGGAGCCGTTGGATTCGAGAATCGCATACGCCACCTGCCCAATGTCAAAGATTTCCTTGTTGCGCAGACTGTCCAAAAGGTCGCGCACGGTGTAGTTTACTTGCCGCATCACCTTCTCCTGCAGGATGCCGTCCATGATGAGCACCTGCGGCGTGCCGCACAGGATGCGCCGAAAGCCCGCCGACTTGAGCGACAGCTTGGACAGCGTGCGCTGCGTCAAGAACAGCGCCAAGATCGGCACGATGCTGTACAGCAGCGGAATGTCCGGATCCGCAATGGCGCAGCTTGCCAAGTCTGCGATGATAAGGGTCAACAGCAGATCGTACGGCTCCAAATCGCTCACCTGCCGCTTGCCGACCAAGCGGATGATGAGCAACACGAACAAATCAAGAAAGATCGCGCGTAAAAACAACGTCAACATACCCATATTGTGGGCAAAAGTTGGAAAGCTATGCATAACGCGAAGGGACTTACAAGCTATGCAAATTGCGGCTGTTCCCTATCAAAAAATAATAAGAGGAAATAGAGGGGTATTGTCGTATAAGAACATAATTGGGTAAGATTAGGATATGATCTTGCCAAAGAATAACGGAGGTAGTTTTATGCTGGGTTTTGGCGAAGCGGTACGAATCACACAAGCGGCTGCCGAGGGCGAAGGTCTCGTTTTTTCGGGATGTGCCAACGCGGCGACAAGCACGCTTACCACGTTCGTATTGGGCTTCGGAATCGTGTTCATCGGGCTGATTTGTTTGATCGTGGTCATCAACCTGTTGGGGCTGATCATGAAAAACGTCCAAAAGAAACAGGCGGCTGTGCCGGCTGCGGCGGCTGCGGATGAAATTCCGCAGGCGGATCGCGGCGCGCTTGCCGCGGCGGTTGCGGCGTCCATCGCCACGGTGATGGGCAAGAAGGTCAGCGGGATCCGAATTCTCTCAATGAAAAAAGTAGACTAATGGAGGAAGTCATCATGCGTAAATTTAACGTCACCGTAAACGGTACCAAGTACGAAGTCGCAGTCGAGGAAATCGACGCATCCGCCGTGCAGGCAGCGCCCCAAAAGGCGCCCGCAGCCGCACCCGAACAGGCGCCCGTCGCGGCGCCCGCGCCCAAGGCAGCCGGCGCAGGCGAGAAGGTCAATTCGCCCATGCCCGGCAACATCCTGCAAGTGCTCGTCAAAGAGGGCGACACCGTGAAGGAAGGGCAGAACCTCATGATTTTGGAAGCCATGAAGATGGAAAACGAAATCTTGGCGCCCTGCGCGGGCAAGGTCACCTCGATTGCCGTCAACAAAGGCGCTATGGTCGAAAGCGGTACGCTGCTCTGCACCATCGCATAAGCGAGGTTTACCATGGAAGCAATTTGGCAAACCTTACAGGACTTTGTGTCGGAGCTTGGCTTCGTGCAGCTGTTCGACTTCGGCAACGGCGGGTGGAAGTATCTCGTTATGATTGCGGTTGCATGCTTCTTGCTGTACCTTGCGATCGTCAAGAAGTTCGAGCCGCTGCTGCTCGTTCCCATTGCGTTTGGGATGCTGCTCACCAACCTGCCGGGTGCGGGGCTGTTCCATGAAGAGCTGTTCGCAGGCGGCGCCATCGATTGGGCAAAGCTTGGCGACACCCACCAAACGGGTCTTTTGGACTATCTGTACCTTGGCGTAAAGCTGGGCATCTACCCGTGCCTCATCTTCTTGGGCGTCGGCGCGATGACCGACTTTGGGCCCCTCATCGCCAACCCTAAGAGCCTGCTTTTGGGCGCGGCGGCGCAGCTGGGCATCTACATTGCCTTCACGCTGGCGATCGTGGCGTTCCAGTGGATTCCGCTGGACGGCGACACGGCGATTCAAAACTTGGCGGCGTCCATCGGCATCATCGGCGGTGCGGACGGCCCCACAGCCATATTGGTCACGTCGCAGTTGGCGCCAAGCTATTTGGGGCCGATTGCGGTGGCGGCATATTCCTATATGGCGTTGGTGCCCGTCATTCAGCCGCCCATCATGAAGGCGCTGACCTCCAAAAAGGAACGCAACATCGTCATGGGACAGCTGCGTGCCGTCTCCAAGACCGAGAAGATCCTGTTCCCCATCGTCGTCACCATCTTCGTGGCGCTGCTGGTGCCCTCTGCGGCGCCGCTCATTGGCTGCCTGATGCTGGGCAATCTGTTCCGTGAGTGCGGCGTCACCGAGCGCCTTTCCAAGACGGTGCAAAACGAGCTTTGCAACATCGTCACCATCTTCTTGGGCGTTTGCGTCGGCGCAACGGCAACGGGTTCCACGTTCCTGCAGTGGTCTACGCTGGTCATCGTCGCGCTGGGCGTGATTGCGTTCATGGGCGGCACGGCAGGCGGCGTTCTGCTGGCAAAGTTCATGAACCTGTTCCTCAAGAAGAAGATCAACCCGCTCATCGGTTCTGCAGGCGTTTCCGCCGTCCCGATGGCGGCGCGGGTGTCCCAAGTCGTCGGGCAGAAGGAGAATCCCAAGAACTTCCTGCTCATGCACGCCATGGGGCCCAACGTAGCGGGCGTCATCGGTTCCGCCATTGCGGCGGGCGTGTTCCTGTCATTGTTTAAGTAAGGAGGCTTCCCTAAAAAATGAGCAAGCTGTTAATTACCGATACCATCCTGCGCGATGCGCACCAATCCTTGGCGGCGACGCGGATGCCCATCTCCGACATGCTGCCCGCGTGCGAGGTGTTGGACTCCATCGGCTACTGGTCGCTGGAAGTCTGGGGCGGCGCAACCTTCGATTCCTGCCTGCGCTTCCTCAACGAAGACCCGTGGGAGCGGCTGCGCAAGCTTCGCAAGGCGCTGCCCAACACCAAGCTGCAAATGCTGTTCCGCGGGCAAAACATTCTGGGCTACAAGCATTATGCCGACGACGTGGTGGAGCAGTTCTGCCGCAAGGCCATCGAAAACGGCATCGACGTCATTCGCATCTTTGACGCGCTGAACGATCCGCGCAACTTGGAAGCCGCCATCAAGTACACCAAAAAGTACGGCGGCATCTGCGAACCGGCGATTTCCTACACGGTCTCGCCCGTGCACAACGAGGACTATTTCGTCAATCTCGCCAAGGAATTCGTCCAAATGGGCGCCGACGTCATCTGCATCAAGGACATGGCGAATCTTTTGCTCCCGTATGACGCATACTCTCTGGTAAAGCGCCTCAAGACGGAAGTCAACGTCCCCATCCACCTGCACACCCACAACACCACGGGTACGGGCGACATGGTCTATCTGATGGCTGCCCAAGCGGGCGTGGACATCGTGGACACCGCGCTGTCGCCGTTCGGCAACGGCACGTCCCAGCCTGCCACCGAGCCGTTGGTCGCAACGCTCCAAGGACAGGAACGGGATACGGGGCTGGATCTCAACAAGCTCTCCAAGGCGGCGGGCTATTTCCGTCCCGTGTTCGACCGCATGAAAAAAGAAGGCTTGATCTCCGACAAGTCGCTGCGCGTGGACATCAACACGCTGCTGTATCAGGTGCCGGGCGGGATGCTCAGCAACCTCATCAATCAGCTCAAGCAAGCCAAGGCGGAGGACAAATACTACGACGTGCTGGAGGAAGTGCCGCGCGTGCGTGCCGATTTCGGCTATCCGCCGCTCGTGACGCCCACCAGCCAAATCGTGGGGTCGCAAGCCGTGCTGAACGTTCTGATGGGGCGCTACAAGAGCTTCCCCAAAGAGTCCAAGGCGTTGCTGCGCGGCGAGTACGGCAGGCTTCCGGGCCCCGTCAACGAGGAAGTGCGGCGTATGGCAATCGGCGACGAGCCGGTCATCACCTGCCGTCCTGCCGATTTGCTGGAGCCGGAGCTTGACAAGTACCGCGCCGAGATCAAAGACCGCATCCGTCAGGAAGAGGACGTATTGAGCTACGCACTGTTTCCGCAGGTGGCGACAAAGTTCTTTGACGCACGCGACGCGGCGGACGCGAAAGCGGCAGCGCCCGTGGAAACGCCCGCGGCGGATGACGACGCCGTAACCGATCTGTATGTGGAGGATTTGAGCGCCAAATGAAACACATCCCCAACATCCTGTCCTGCATTCGCATTCTGCTGGTAGGCGTGTTCGTATGGCTGTTCTTTTCCAAAGGCGTCACGGGCAACTACTGGTGGGCAATCGGGGTCTACGTCTTGGCGTTTTTGACCGATGTGCTGGATGGATTCTTGGCGCGGACATTTCATTGGATCACGCCGCTTGGCAAGCTTTTAGACCCGTTGGCAGACAAGCTCATGTCCATCGAGGCGCTGATCGTGATTGTCATCGGCAAGGCACAGCAGGGCAACAGCTACCTCTTTTACATGGTGCTGTTCCTGCTGGTCATCTCAAAGGAAGTGCTGATGATGATCGGCGGGCTTCTGATGCTGCATCGGCGCAAGGTGGCGTATTCCGACTGGTACGGCAAAACGGCGACGGGAATCTTGGCGGCAGGCGTGGTCTTGACGCTGTTGAGCTTTCCGCTGCAGGTGATCGAACCTTGGAACGTCGCCGTGCTGTCGGCGGGCGTCGCGCTGTCCTATTTTTCCATGGCGCACTACGCCAGAACGCAGTTATCCGTGCCGCGCAGCGACGAACCTGCCTTTGAGGAGCAAGAATTGTTCCAAAAGATTGAAAAGATGGATCGCAGGGTGAAATGATGCTTGCAATGCGTTTGTAAGTATGGTATACTGCATTCGTTGGAATGTGAACTTTGAAGGAGTGGGGAACCACTCCTTCGTTTTCGAGGGAATGAAAGAATGAAAACCACTGCGTTTTGCGAACAGCTCTGCCGTCCCACCATCGAAGCGCTGGGCTTCGAACTGTGCGACGTCGAGTACCAAAAAGAATACGGCGATTGGGTGCTGACCTTCCTGATTGATAAGGAAGGCGGCGTCACCATCGACGATTGCGAGCAGGTCAGCCGCGCCATCGAGCCGCTGCTGGACGAAGCCGACCCCATCGAGCAAGAGTATATGCTGTCCGTTTCGTCCTTGGGACTGGATCGCCCGCTCAAGAAGGAACGAGACTTTACGCGCAACCTTCAAAAAGAGCTGCAGGTCAAGCTGTACGCACCGCAGGACGGCAAAAAGGAATGGATCGGCGTGCTGACGTCGTATGACGACGCAGGGTTCTCCATCACCTTGGAGAACGGCACGACAAAAGCGTTCCTCACAAAGGACTGCGCGCTTGTGCGTCCCAACATCAAGTTTTAATTGGATTCAGAAAGGAAACCACCATGAACGCAGATTTTATCGAGGCATTGCATGCGCTGGAGAAGGAGCGCGGCATCAAGAAAGACGTGCTGCTGAACGCGTTTGAAGCGGCTTTGATCGTCGCATACAAGCGCAACTACAACTCCACCGGCAACGTGCGCGCCGAGATCGACGGCACAACGGGCGAGATTCACATCTACGCCTCCAAGACGGTCGTCGAACAGGTCGAAAACCCGTCGCAGGAAATCTCCTTGGAAAAAGCCAAGCTGGTCAATCCGCTGTACGAGCTGGGCGACGTACTGGAGGAGGAAGCCTTTACCAAGGACTTCGGCCGCATTGCGGCGCAGACGGCGAAGCAGGTCATGGTGCAGCGCATCCGGGAAGCGGAACGCGGCAACATCTACGACGAGTACGTCGAAAAAGAAAACGAAATCCTCACCGCCATCGTGCAGCGGGTCGAGAAGGGCAACGCCTTTGTCGAGCTGGGCAAGACGGACGGCATCCTGACGGCAAACGAAATGATTCCCGGCGAGGAGCTGCACAACAACGACCGCATCAAGGTCTACGTTCTGGAAGTGCGCAAGGACAACAAAGGTCCGCAGGTCGTGGTCTCGCGCACCCATCCGGGTCTTGTCAAGCGCCTGTTCGAGCTGGAAGTGCCCGAAATCATGAGTGGCGTCGTGCAAATCAAGTCCATCGCACGGGAAGCGGGCTTCCGCACCAAGGTTTCCGTCTATTCATCCGATCCGCAGGTCGATGCGGTGGGCGCTTGCGTCGGGCCGCGCGGTGCGCGGGTTGAGCGCATCGTCAACGAGCTGCACAACGAGAAAATCGACATCATCGAATGGGATTCGGACAGCGCCATCTACATCGCCAAGGCATTGAGCCCCGCGAAGGTTCTGATGGTCTACGTCAACGACGAGGAAAAGGCGGCGCGTGTGGTCGTTCCCGATTCGCAGCTTTCCTTGGCAATCGGCAAAGAAGGACAGAACGCACGGTTGGCGGCAAAGCTGACGGGCTGGAAGATCGACATCAAGAGCCAGTCGCAAGCGGACGCGGCGGTCGAGAGCGCCATGGCGGCAAGCCGCGAAGCGGAAGCGAGCCAAGCCGAAGCAACGGCTGCGGATTCCACCGACGAATCGGAGGCATAATCTTTGAAGAACATCCCGATGCGCATGTGCGTGGCATGCCGTCAAATGCAACCGAAAAAGTCCCTGCTGCGCGTGGTGCGCACCGAGGACGGCGCCGTCATCGATCGGACGGGCAAGCAAAACGGCAGAGGCGCATACCTTTGCCCCAATGCGGCATGTCTTGAGAAGGCGCTCAAGTCGCGTGCGCTGGATCGTGCGCTGGAGGTTACGCTGACGGATGCGGTGCGCACATCGCTCCGAGAGGAGATCGCGCGCATTGGATAAGCTCTATCAGGCAATCGGCCTGTGCATGAAAGCGGGCAAGGCGCAAAGCGGCGCCACCGCCTGCGAACAGGCGATTCGGCGCGGCAAGGCGAAGATCGTGCTTTTGGAGCGCGGCGCGTCGGACGCCACCAAAGCACATTACGCGGCGATGTGCGAATCCCATGGGGTGCCGCTGTACACGGTAGACGCCGTGGGCAGCGCCATCGGCAAAGACAGCCGCATCGTTCTCGCCGTCACAGACGCGGGATTCCAAAAAATGATCGAGGGCGCGATGCCCGACATCGAGAAGTAGCGAGGGTACGCAATGGCAACAAACTTTTTAGACACGGCGAAAAACTTAAGATCGGAACTGCAGTCGTTCCTCCACGAGGTGGAAGCGACCAAGGGCAGCATTGGCAGCCTCTTGGACGCGGCACGCCGTGCAGAGGGCAAGCTGATCGATCGGGAAGAAGCCGATAAACGCGCAAAGGAAGAGCAGGCACGCATGGAACGCTTGGCGTCCGTGCTGGCGAGCGACGCCGATCTGGCGGTGCATGTGGGCGGCAGCGAAGCGGAAGAACCCGCCGAAGTGCCGACGCCCGCGCCGACGCCCGTGACCGAGCCTGTGCCCGCCGCACCCGCGCCCATTGCGCCCGCGCCCGCTGCGCCCACGCCCACGCCCGTGAACGTCTTCACACCCGACACGCCGCGGCCCGTGCGCGACAATCGTCCGCAAGCCGCCGCGCCCGAACGGCCCCGCAGCCCGCAGCCCGTGCGTGACAATCGTCCGCAAGCCGCCGCGCCGCGCAGCGACCGTCCCCAGACGACGCAAAAGCCCACGACGCAGCGCGCCGTGGTCATCAACACGCCCGCATCCGCCGAAAAGGGCAGAACCGACAAAAAGCGGCCGTTTGACAGCAACGACAAGAGAAAGCAGACAACCAACAAAAAGAGTATGCAAAAAGAATCGGGCCCTGCCGTGCGCTGGGACGAAGACGGACAGATGGGCAATCGCCGCAAGGCAAGACGCGGACACGAAGAAGTCGTCCAGTTTCGGCCCGCGCCCGTGGTCATCGACCATGCCGTCATCACCACCGAGACCATCACGGTCAAGGACTTGTCCGAAAAGATTGGCAAGCCTGCCACCGAGATTCTCAAGAAGCTCCTGATGCTGGGCGTCATTGCCAACATCAACCAAGAATTAGACTTCGACACCTGCGAGCTGATCGCGGGCGAGTTCAACATTACGTTGGAACAGCAGATCACCAAGACCTTCGAGGACGTGTTGCTGGATTCCGCCGACGACGCAGACGCACCCGAATCCTTACGGACGCGTCCGCCGGTCGTCACCATCATGGGTCACGTTGACCACGGCAAGACGTCCCTGCTCGACGCCATCCGCAATTCCCACGTTACAGCGGGCGAAGCGGGCGGCATCACGCAGCACATCGGCGCTTACACCGTGCTGTGCAACGGCAGACAGATCACCTTCATCGACACGCCGGGTCACGAAGCGTTTACCGCCATGCGTGCCCGCGGCGCCCAAGTCACCGACATCGTCATTTTGGTGGTGGCGGCGGACGACGGCATCATGCCGCAAACCATCGAGGCAATCAACCATGCCAAGGCGGCAGGCGTGCCCATCATCGTGGCAATCAACAAGATCGACCGCGATACCGCCGATCCCGATCGGGTCAAGCAGCAGCTCACCGAGTACGGGCTTGTGTCCGAGGAGTGGGGCGGCGACACCATCTGCGTGCCCGTTTCCGCAAAGAAGCAAATCAACTTGGACCAGCTCCTTGAGATGATTCTGCTGCAGGCGGACGTGCTGGAGCTCAAGGCAAACCCGAACCGCTTGGCAAAGGGGACCATCATCGAGGCACAGCTCGATAAATCCCGCGGGCCCATCGCCACCGTACTGGTGCAAAACGGCACGCTGCGCAAGGGCGACACCATCGTTGCGGGCACGGCGTATGGCCGTGTGCGCGCCATGATGGACGACAAGGGCAAGGTCGTGAACACGGCAGGCCCGTCCACGCCTGTGGAGGTGCTGGGCTTCAACGAAGTGCCGGCGGCAGGCGATTCGCTGTTCGCGGCGGACGACGACAAGCTCAACCGTCAGGTGGCAGAGGAACGCCGCGATCGGCAAAAGGCGGCACAAATCAAGCAACAGCAAAAGGTATCCTTGGACGACCTGTTCCACCAAATGGCGGAGGGCGAGCTGAAAGACCTCAACCTCATCATCAAGGCAGACGTGCAAGGCTCCGTGGAAGCGGTCAAGCAAGCGCTTGAAAAGCTCAGCAACGACGAAGTCCGCGTGCGCTGCATCCACAGCGGCGTAGGCGCCATCACCGGTTCCGACATCATGTTCGCGTCGGCGTCCAACGCCATCGTCATTGGGTTCAACGTGCGTCCCGACTCGACGGCGCGTGCCACGGCAGAGCGCGAACACGTCGATATGCGGCTGTACCGCATCATCTACAACGCCATCGAAGACGTCGAAAACGCCATGAAGGGCATGTTCAAGCCCGTCTTCCAAGAGGTCGATCTGGGTCGCTGCACCGTGCGCAACACCTTCCGCGTCTCCGGCGTGGGCACCATCGCGGGCGCTTACGTCAACGACGGCAAGATCACGCGTGCGGCACAGGTGCGCGTTGTGCGCGGCGGCATCGTTATTCACGACGGCAAGGTCGCTTCGCTCAAGCGCTTCAAGGACGACGCAAAAGAGGTCATGGCGGGCTACGAATGCGGCATCTCCATCGACAACTTCAACGACATCCTCGAAGACGACGTCATCGAATGCTACACCATGGAGGAAGTGAAACGCTAATGTCCAAGGTTCGCAACGAACGCCTCACCGAGGAGCTGAAAAAGACAATCAGCGCGGTCATTTTCGACATGAAGGATCCGCGCATCAGCGCCGTCACCTCCATCACCACGTTGGAGCTGACGCCCGATCTCAAATATGCCAAGGTACACGTTTCGGTGTACGACCAAGACGAGGCGGCGCGGGGACGTACCATCGACGCGCTCAACCATGCGGCAGGGTTTCTTGCCCATGAGGTGGGCATGCGCATGACCATCCGCCGCGTGCCTGCCCTCAAGTTCGTGTTGGACGATTCCATCGCGTATTCGGTGCACATCTCGCAGATTCTGCGCACGCTGCAAAAGGATGCGCCCACCCCTTCCGAGGAGACGGACGCATGAGCATCGAACGCGCCGCTTCCTTCCTACAATCGCATCAAACCTTCTTTTTGGCAGCCCACCAGTCGCCCGACGGCGATACGCTGGGCTCTTGCCTTGCATTGCGGCAGGCGCTCAGGCACATGGACAAGCAGGCGACGGTCGTTTGCAGCGATCCCGTCCCCGAATGGCTTTCGTTTTTGGTCGGCGCCGATACGGTGCTTGCACCCGCTGCGCTGCAAGGCTTAGCGCCCGCAGAAGCGGTTGTGTATGTGGACTGCGCCGATCACAAGCGCACAGGCGAGCTGCAGCCGCTCTTGGAGGCGGCGCCCTTTCAATACTGCATCGACCACCACGAAACAAACCCGCAAAAAACCAAGGACGGCGACTGGGTCGAGCCGACGGGCGCCACGGGCGAGCTGATTTTGCAGCTTTTGCAGGCGCTGTCCGTTCCCCTCACAAAAGAAATCGCCACCTGCCTGTATACCGCGCTTGCCACCGATACCGGCAACTTTTCCTATTCCAACACCACGCCCGACACCTTCCGCGCCGCCGCGCTTCTGTTGGAAGCGGGCATCGACCTGCCGGAGCTCAATCGCACGCTGTTTCGCTCCATGAAGCGCAACAAGGCACGGCTGATTGCCTATGTGCTGCAAAATATGCATCTGTATGAGCAAGACATGCTCGGCATCGTCACCATCGAGCTGAGAACGCTGGACGCGTTCGACGCGACGGAGGCGGACTGCGAAGGGCTGATCGACTACGTCCGCGACATCAACACCGTAGAGGCGGCGTGCGTGCTGCGGGAGTCCCACGACGGCACGGTTCGCGTCAGCATGCGGTCGAAGCACGGCTGCGACGTGGCAAAGCCGGCGCAGCAGTTTGGCGGCGGCGGCCATTTCCGTGCCGCGGGCTGCACGCTGCACACAACCTTAGACGAGGCGGAACGGCAGGTGCGCGCCGCTTTGGTGGAGGCAATTCGCACATGGAAGGCGTCGTAACCATCCTCAAGCCGCCGGGCATGTCCTCCAGCGACGCCGTCGTGGATGTACGGCGGCTGTATCACACCAAGCGCGTGGGGCATTTGGGCACGCTCGACCCGATGGCGGCAGGCGTTTTGCCCGTTTGCGTCGGACGTGCGGTGCGCCTGTTCGACTATCTGGTAGACAAACAAAAAACCTATTTGGGCGAAATTGCCTTTGGCGTTTCCACCGACACGCAGGACGCGCAAGGCGCGGTTTTGGCGCGTTCGGACGCGGTGGTGACGGCAAAGCAGCTCTCTGCCGTGTTGCCGCAGTTTCGTGGCGAGCAGGAGCAGGTGGCGCCCATGTATTCCGCGCTCAAGTATCAAGGGCAAAAGCTGTACGACTTGGCAAAGCGCGGCGTCGAAGTGCCCGAGAAGCGGCGCATCATTCGGCTGGACACGCTGGAACTGGTCGCGCAGCTGGACGAAAACCGCTTTCTGCTGCAAATTGGCTGTTCCAGAGGCACCTACATCCGCACGCTGTGTGCAGATTTGGGCAGCGCGCTTGGCGTGCCCGCCCACATGGCGTTTTTGCTGCGCACCGCATCGGGCGCGTTCACGCTGGAGCATTCCTACACCATTGCCGAGCTTGGCGAATTGGCAAAGGCGGACGCGCTTGCCAACACGCTCGTTTCCTGCGAGGACGCCATCTCGTTTTTGCCGCCGCTCACCCTTGCGGCAGATCGGCTGACCGCCACAAAGAACGGACTGCCCACCCACCTGCGCGGCGTGGCGGACGGGACATACCGCTTCTATTGCGGCACTTTTTTGGGCGTTGGCACGGTATGCGGCGGCGACGCAAAGCTCAAAGTACATCTTTATGAGGAGACGCCCGAAGCGGCGAACGGGGACGCATGAAAACAGTTTTGGCATTGGGCATGTTTGACGGGGTGCATTTGGGGCATCGTGCGCTGATTGCGCACGCGGCAGCCTCGGCACGCGCGATTTCTGCCGAAACCGTGGTGCTCACCTTCTCCAACCATCCGCGAGAGCTGCTGTTTGGCACGTGCGCATACGTTTCCACGCTGGCGCTTCGGACACAGCTTTGCTTGGCGTGCGGCGCCGACCGCGTGGACGCCGTCCCGTTTGACGCATCGTTTGCCGCACAGTCGCCCGAAGCATTCGTGGCGTGGCTCTTTCAAACCTATCCCAAAACCGTTGACGTCGTGGTGGGGTACGACTACACCTTTGGCGCGGCGGCGGCGGGCGACGGGGCGCTGCTTGAAAGCCTTTGCGCGCCGTATGGCTGCACGGTCGAGATTTTGCCGCCGGTAAGGTACAAGGGCGAACCGTGTTCGTCCACGCGGGTGCGCGCCGCCATCACGGCGGGCGACATGGAAGACGCCGAAGGGATGCTGGGACGGCCGTTCATGCTCAGCGGCACGGTGGAGCACAACAAGGCGTTTGGCAGGCGCTACGGCTATCCCACCGCCAACATCGACACGGGCAAGCTGCTTTTGCCCATGGATGGCGTCTATGCGACGATGCTTACGGTGGACGGGCGCGATTACTGCGCGGTGACCAATGTGGGCAACAATCCCACGGTGCAGGGCACGCGGCGCACGGTGGAAGCGCATGTGCCGAACGAAACGCTGGCGCTGTACGGCAAGCAGGTGGACTTGGCATTTTTCGAACGCTTGCGCGGCGAAATCACCTTTGCATCGCCCGAAGCGCTGTATGCGCAGGTGGCGGCGGACGCAGAATCGGCAAAAAAAGTTTATGCGGAACGCAAAAAAACTGTTTACAACCCGAACGGGTTGTGATACACTGACCAATGTTAAACCGTAAACTGGGTTGATGCGACTCTCCAACGCCATACGCAGTTTTCGGGGCTACGAATAATAGGAGGATATTTTATCATGACCAAACAAGAAATCATCACCAAGTACGCGTTGCACGAAGGCGACACGGGTTCTCCCGAAGTTCAGATTGCGCTCTTGACCGAACGCATCAACCACCTGAACGAGCATTTGAAGCTCAACAAGAAGGACCACCACTCGCGTCGCGGTCTTTTGAAGATGGTCGGCAGCCGCAGAGGCCTGTTGAACTACCTCAAAGAAAAAGACATCGAACGGTACAGAGCGATCGTTGCAGCATTGGGCCTCAGAAAGTAAAAGTTTGGCGGGGGTACTACCCCGCCTATCTTTTTTTCGGCGTTTTGCGGCTGCAACCCAAAATCGGCATTCATTGAAATGGAAATAAAAGAGGAAAAAGAGGAAAAGAAGAACATGCAAAGAACATTTGAAACCATGATCGGCGATCGCAAGCTGGTCGTCGAAACGGGCAAGTACGCGGAGCAAGCGGGCGGCGATTGCCTGCTGCGCTGCGACGGCACCACGGTAATGGTCAACGCGACGGTGGCGAAGGCGCCCCGTGACGGCGTTGATTTTCTGCCGCTGTCCATCGAATTTGAAGAAAAGATGTATGCCGTCGGCAAGATTCCGGGCGGATTCATCAAGCGCGAAGGCCGTCCCTCCGAGAAGGCCATTCTGACCGATCGTCTCATCGATCGTCCGCTGCGTCCGCTGTTCCCGAAAGGGTTCTACAACGACGTACAGGTCATCGCCACCGTGCTGTCCGTCAACCAAGACGTACAGCCCGACATCCTTGCCATGATCGGCTCGTCCATCGCCCTGTCCATCTCCAACGCACCGTTCGCAGGCCCCACGGGCGCTGTGGCGGTTGGCATGATCGACGGCGCATACATTCTCAACCCCGACAGCGCACAGCGCGAAAAGAGCTTGCTGCAGCTGACGGTTGCGGGCACGCGTGACGCGGTCATGATGGTCGAAGCAGGCGCAAAGGAAGTCACCGAAGAAGAAATGCTGGGCGCCATCCTGTTCGCCCACGAAGAAATCAAAAAGATCGTCGCCTTCATCGACACGATTCAAGCAGAGGTCGGCAAGCCCAAGATGGAAGTCAACATCCACAAGCCCGACGCCGATTTGGATGCGCGTGTGCGTGCGTTTGCCATGGACAAGGTCGTTTGGCAGATGGACACCTTCGACCGCAAGGAGCGCGAAACCCGCACCGAGCAGGTCAACGCCGAAACGCAGGCAGCGTTTTTAGAGTCCGATCCCGATTGCGCCAAGGACATCGCAGCCATCCTCTACCAAATGGAAAAGGAAGTCATGCGGGACAAAATCATCAACAAAAAGATTCGTCCCGACGGTCGTGCGCAGGATGAGATTCGCCCCATCTGGAGCGAAGTGGGCATCTTGGAGCGCACCCATGGCAGCGGCGTGTTCACCCGTGGACAGACGCAGGTCATGACCATCGCTACCCTTGGCACCATCTCCGAAGCGCAGATGCTGGACGGCATTTCGCCCGAAGACTCCAAGCGGTACATGCATCAATACAACATGCCGCCGTACAGCACGGGCGAGACACGTCCCGTTCGCAGCCCCGGCCGCCGCGAAATCGGCCACGGCGCATTGGCAGAGCGCGCATTGCTGCCCATGATCCCCTCCGAAGAGGAATTCCCGTACTGCATCCGCCTCGTTTCCGAGGTCATCAGCTCGAATGGTTCCACGTCGCAGGCGTCCATTTGCGCCAGCACGTTGGCATTGATGGATGCGGGCGTGCCCCTCAAAAAGCCCGTCGCAGGCGTTGCCATGGGTCTGATCAAGGACGTTGACAGCGGCAATTTGGCAATTCTGACCGACATCCAAGGCCTCGAAGACTTCTTGGGCGATATGGACTTCAAAGTGGCAGGCACCCGCGAAGGCATCACCGCCATCCAAATGGACATCAAGATCAAGGGCATCGACCGCGAGATCTTGACCCGTGCATTGGAGCAGGCGCGCAAGGGCAGACTGTTCATTCTGGACAAGATGGCAGAAACCATCCAAGCGCCCCGCGCAGAGCTGTCGCCCTACGCACCGCGCATCATCAGCTTCAAGATCAACCCGGACAAGATCCGTGAGGTCATCGGCAGCGGCGGCAAGGTCATCAACGGCATCATCGCGCAGACCGGCGTCAAAATCGACATCGAAGACGACGGCTCCGTGTTCATCGCATCGCCCGACGCATCGGCTGCGGCGGAAGCCAAGCGCATCATCGACGGCATCGTCGAAGAAATCGAAGTCGGCAAGGTCTACTTGGGTACCGTTGTGGGCATCAAGGACTTCGGCGCGTTTGTCAACCTCAAGCCCGGCACCGATGGGCTGCTGCACATTTCGCGCATCGCCAAGGAGCGCATTGCGAAGGTCGAAGACGTCCTCAACTTGGGCGACCAAGTGCTGGTGCGGGTCATCGAAATCGACCCGAAGACGGGAAAAATCAGCTTGACCCGCAAGGATTTGCTTCCTGCGGATAATGCCGAGTAAGAACGAACACAATAGCGATACGAGGGGGCAGATTCCACTTCTGTCCCCCTTTTTCATCACGGAGGTTCAACTATGACAGAAACAATCACATTGCAAAACGGCATTCGCGTGGTGTTGGAGCCCATGGACGGCGTCGCTTCGGTGGCGGTGGGCGTATGGGTCAACGCGGGCTCGGTCTTTGAATCCGCACGCATTGCGGGCATCTCCCACTTCATCGAACACATGCTCTTTAAGGGCACAAAGCGGCGCACCGCCGCCCAAATCGCGGCGGAGATGGACGCCATCGGCGGCAACCTTAACGCGTTCACGTCCAAGGAATGCACCTGCTACCACGTCAAGGCGCTGGGCGAAGATTTAGAAAAGGCGGTGGATATGCTGGCGGACATCGTGCTGCACAGCACGCTTGCCGCGGAGGACATCGCGCGCGAGAAGGGCGTGGTGCTGGAGGAGATCGCCATGACGGCGGACAGCCCGGAGGACTTGGTGTTTGAACGGGCGGGCAGCGCATATTTTGCCGACACGCCGCTTTGCGGAGAGATCTTGGGCACCGAGAAATCGGTACAGGGGCTTTCGCGGGAGGACTTGGTTTCTTATATGCAAAAGCACTACACCGCCGAGAACATGGTCATCGCCGTGGCGGGCAGCTTTTCCCGCGACACGCTGCTTGCGCTGTTGGAGCAATCGTTTGCATCCGCAGCGCACAGCACGCTGCATCCCGTGCCCAAGGTGACGCCACAGGGCGGACTGCGCACCGACTTGGTGCAAAAGGACGTGGAGCAGGTCAACACCTGTCTCGTGTTTCCGGGTGCGGCGCTGGGGACGGAGGACTACTACGCGCTTGCGGTGCTTTCCAACATCTTGGGCGGCAGCATGAGCTCGCGGCTGTTCCAGCACATCCGCGAACAGCGCGGCTTGGCGTATTCGGTTTATTCCTATCCCATGTCGTACCGCGGCACGGGCAATCTGTGCCTGTATGCGGGCAGCAGCGACGCGCAAGCCGTAGAGGTGCTGCGGCTCATGCTGGAGGAGATCGACGACTTGCTGCAAAACGGCTTTACGGAGGAGGAGTTTGCCCGCTGCAAGCAGCAGCTCAAGGGCGGATTCCTGCTTGGCATGGAGAGCAGCATGGCGCACATGAACGCGCTCGGCAAAAATATGCTGCTTCTCGGAAAAGAATATCATTTAGAGACTACCCTAAACCGCATCGAATGTGTTACAATGCAGGATGTGGAGCGCATCTGCAAGACGGTGTTTCAAAAGGAGCTTGGCGCATTTGCCGCCGTTGGCCGTCTCAAGTCTTGCAAAGCGGCGCTCGAATCCCGCATACAGGATTGGTGGAACGAACATGACAGACAAGCAACCGTGCCCGACGACGGGAACGCAAACGGATAAGCTCGAACAGATTTTTGCCATGCAGCAGCTGCTGGATGCGGACATTTCCGCACGGCGCGGGCTGTCGTTTCCCTACGAGGTGTGGATGCAAAAGGACATCCTTGCCACGATGGACGAGCTGACCGAGCTGCTCAACGAGCTGAACTACAAATGGTGGAAGAACCCCAAGCCGCTGGACGCATCCGCCATCTCCGAAGAACTGGTGGACGTGCTGCACTTTTTCGTCAGCATGTGCCTGCGCAGCGGCATGTCGGCGGACGACCTCTATTTGGGGTATGTAGCCAAAAATCAAGAGAATTTCGATCGACAAAACGGGCGCTCCACAAAAACGGGGTATGAGGTAAGCGCAGTTGGAAAAGACCTATAAGCCCAGTAGACGGTTCTATATCGTCGCCACCATCAGCGTCATTTTGCTGGTGGTGTTTGTGGTGGGCGCGATCGTGCTGCTGCGCAAGGTGACGGGCAACGTGCGCAAAATGAAGCTCACCACCATCACCTGCGACGTAGATGCCGACGCCGTGGTCATTCGCAGCGAGCGCGTCGTATCCCAATCCGCCAGCGACAGCCATATCTTGGCGGAGGAGGGCGCCGCGGTGCAGCAGGGAGACACAATCGCCGCGCTGTATTCCTACACCTACGAGAGCGCGCTGACCGAGCTTTGCACGCAGGAGGCGGCGCTGTATTCCCAGCTCAAGTCCCTCATCCTGACGGCATACAGCGGCACGATGCCCGAAAGCGTCACGGTCTACACCGACGCCATCGAGCAAATCTGCACCCAGCTGCGCGCCATCACCAACGGCACGTCCACCGCATCGTATTCCTATCTGGAGGAGCAGCTTGTGGTGCATTTGGCGGCGCGCCGCGAAGCGATGATCGCGTGTCTGTCCGACCTTTCCTTGGTGCAGACCGCCATCGACCAAGTGACTGCGCTCGAAACGGCGTTCGCGCAAAACACCACCCGCACCGTGACGAGCGAATACAACGGCTACATCAGCTTTTACACCGACGGCAACGAAGAAACGCTCAAGGACGTCAATGCCTTGACCGTTTCGCAGGTCAAGCGCGTCTTGGCGTCCACGTCCACAGCGGTGGACGACGACAATTTCAACTATCGCATCGTGACCGACCCCAATGTGTGGTATGTGGCGTTTGTCGTGGACGATCAGTCCGACCAACGTCTGATGCCGCTGCAGTCGTATCCCTTCACCATCAGCGGAATCGGCGGCAGCTATGCGGGCGAAGTCATCGCCGAGAAGGACGCTGCCAGCGGCGTCATGTATGTGTTGGAGGTGCACAGCGACGTGCAGCCCGTTTTGACGGCGCGTGTGGTCAAAATCAACATCCAATACAGCGTTTCGGGAACGTATGTGCCCATCGACTACATCTCGTACACGGCGGGCGTCCCGTATGTGACCATCAAGACCGACAAGGGGTATCAGCCCATCGCCGTATACATTGCCGGTTCGGACGGCAAAAACGCCATCATCTGGGCGCGTGACGAATCGGTCACGCTGCATGAGGGCGTCAAGTATCGCACGCCGGACACGTCCGGCAATTAAGGAGGCGCTATGTCCATCTTCGAGCAGGTTCTGCGCGTGCGGGAAACCATGCACGACGCCTGCGTGCGCAGCGGGCGGGCGGACGACGCGGTGCGGCTTGTCGCCGTCACCAAATATGTCGAAACGGCGCGTATCGCGGAGGCGGTGGCGGCAGGCGTGACCGCGATTGGCGAAAATCACGCCCAAGAGTTCACCGAAAAGTTAAATTTCTATGAAAACAACCATCTGGACAAGCATTTCATTGGACAACTGCAAACGAACAAGGTAAAATATATCTGTGGAATTGCCGATTTGATTCAGTCCGTCGATCGCTTGTCGCTTTTGGACGCCATCGCGTCGTTTGCGGCGCGGCACGGGAACGTGCAAGACGTGTTGATCGAGGTCAATATCGGCGACGAGCCGCAAAAGGGCGGCGTGGACGTCAAGGACGTGCCCCTGCTCATCGCGCACATGGCTAAGCTGCCGCAGGTGCGGCTGCGCGGGCTGATGTGCGTGCCACCCGTTTCGGACGACGAGACGGTTCGCGTACACTTTCGGCGGATGCGACGGCTGTTTGAAACCATACAGCAGGACAATCCGACCCTGCCGATCGACACGCTTTCCATGGGCATGAGCCACGACTACCCCGTGGCAATCGAGGAAGGCGCGACGATGGTGCGGGTCGGCAGCGCCATCTTCGGCGCAAGAAATTATTTGGGAGGAACACACAATGGGTAAGTTTTTGAACTTCATCGGGTTGGAAGATTCCGAAGAAGAAGCCATCCAAGAGGAGCAGCAGCCCCAGCAGCCTGCCCCGCGTACCAAACGCAAAGAAAATCAGCTTGTCGGCGGCGGCACATCGCAGCCGATGCCCAGCATTCCTGCAATGAAGATGATCGTCTACCATCCCGTATGCTACGACGATGCGCAAAACATTGTAGACAATCTCAAGAGCCGCAAGCCCGTGATCGTCAACATGGAAGAGCTGGACGGCGCGTGCGCGCAGCGCGTACTCGATTTTCTGCTGGGCGCGGTCTACGCGCTGGACGGCACCATCAACAAAGTCTCCCGCGGCATTTTCTTGGCGGCGCCGCCCGACTGTGACGTGGTGGACAACGGCGACGATTCCTACCGCGAGATGTAAGCGACAGAAGGCGCATCCATGATCAAGGCAGACAACATCGCCAACAAAGAATTCAAAAAATCTCTGTTCGGGTACGACCGCGAGGATGTGGATCGTTATCTGGATCAATTGATCGTGCAGCTGCGTCAAATGGAGCAGGAGCGACGCGAGATGGTGTCCACCATCGAGTATCTGGTCTCCGAAATCACCGGCGAACGCCGCACCCAAACGCCCGTCGAGCAGGTGGTAGAGCCTATCTCGCCCCATGCGACGGTCAGCGAGGAGGAGCGCAAGCGCGCCAAGGAGGACGAAGAGCGCATCCAACGGATGTCGCCCAAGGCGCAGGAACGCACCCCGCAGCCATGAAGCAGTGCACCCCCATCTTGACCATACCGCCCTTGACGGCAGACGAATGCAAAGCCCGCGGATTCGACGGGCTTGATTTTGTTTACGTCTGCGGCGACGCCTACATCGACCATCCCAGCTTCGGCGCCGCCATCATCGCACGGGTGCTGCAAAGTCACGGGTTCTCCGTGGGCATTTTGGCGCAGCCCGATTGGCACGACGTACAGGCGTTTCGCGCGCTGGGCAAGCCGCGATTGGCATTTTTGGTATCGTCGGGCAACTTAGATTCCATGGTCGATCACTACACCGTCGCCAAGCGGCGCCGCACCGACGATGCGTATACGCCCGGCGGCAAAGCGGGCGCCAGACCGGATCGCGCCGTCATCGTCTATGCCAACCGCTGCCGCGAAGCGTACCCGCACGTTCCCGTTTTGATTGGCGGGCTGGAGGCAAGCCTGCGCCGCTTCGCGCATTACGACTATTGGGACGATCGCGTCCGCCATTCCATCCTGTACGACGCCTGCGCCGACATTCTCATGTATGGCATGGGCGAGCGCAGCATCGTCGCCTTGGCGGAAGCCTTGGACGCGGGTACGCCCGTCCGCGAAATCCGCGACGTGGCAGGCACCTGCTTCCGCGTCAACGACCCGTCCGAGTGCCCCGACGCCGTGTTGCTGCCGTCCTTCCAAGAGGTGGCAGCCGACAAGCGCCGCTACATGGAAGCGTTCAAAATCCAATCCGAAGAACAGGACGCGGTGCGCGGACGCCGCCTCATCCAGCCGCACGAAAAGGGCTGCTTGGTGGCGAATCCGCCCCAAATGCCGCTGTCCACCGCCGAGCTGGACGCGGTGTACGCGCTGCCGTTTACACGGCTGCCCCATCCGTCCTATCGGGCGCCGATTCCCGCTCTTTCCGAGGTCGAATTTTCCATCACCTCCTGCCGCGGCTGCTTCGGCGGGTGCAATTTCTGCGCGCTGACGTTCCATCAAGGCCGCGTCGTCACGTCCCGCAGCCATGCGTCCATTTTGAACGAAGCAAAGGACATGACGAAAAACCCGCATTTTAAGGGCTACATCCACGACGTGGGCGGCCCCACCGCCAACTTCCGCCAGCCCGCCTGCGAAAAACAGCTTAAGTGCGGCGTCTGCAAAAACCGCGCCTGCATCGGCTACGAGCGCTGTCAAAATTTGCAGGTCTCCCATACGGATTATGTGGCGCTTCTCAAAAAGCTGCGCGCCGTGCCGGGCGTAAAAAAAGTCTTTGTGCGTTCGGGCGTGCGCTTCGACTACGTTCTGTACGACAAGGACGATTCGTTCTTGAACGAGCTGGTCAAGTACCACATCAGCGGGCAGCTCAAGGTGGCGCCGGAGCACATCGCAGACCGCACGCTCTATTATATGAACAAACCGCCCCACGCCCTGTACGAGCAGTTTGCCAAGCGGTACAAGCAACGCAACGACAAGCTGGGCATGAAACAATATTTGGTGCCGTATCTGATGAGCTCCCATCCGGGCTGCGACCTCAACGACGCGATTGCCTTGGCGGAGTATCTCAAAAAGACGGGGCACCGCCCCGAACAGGTGCAGGATTTCTATCCCACGCCGGGCACGGTTTCCACCTGCATGTACTATACGGGGCTGGATCCGCGCACGGGCGAATCGGTTTATGTACCGCGCACCGAACAAGAAAAAGCGATGCAGCGGGCACTGATGCAGTTTTTCCTGCCGCGCAATTTCGCGCTGGTGCGCAAGGCGCTGCGGCAATGCGGGCGTGAAGACCTCATCGGCACCCATGCGGGCGCGCTGGTTTTGCCCGAACGACAAGAAAAATCCCCCGCTTTGGGGAAGAAAAGCGAAAAACGACCAAAGAATGCTGTTGACAAACGCCGTAGGAAAGGTTAAAATGACTGATGGTTGAATTGAGGGATCACATGGAATTCTCGGTATATGAAGCGCTGCGGCGTGCAGGCGAGCCGTTCCCCTATGTGTGGGATGGCACGTTGGAGCCACAGGAGTATGCGGGTCACGCCGTTGTGTTCTCGGGCGACGCCCATGTCGAAGGCACATTCGTGTTCGACGGCAAAGCGTTTACGGTGACGGGTGAAGCGGTTGTTTCGTACCAAGCCGTTTGCGCACGGTGTTGCGAGCCGTTTTGCGAGACGCTGCGGTTCTCCTTTTCGGAACGATTCGTCCGTGCGGTTCTCCGAACCGACGAGGACGACGAGGCGTATCCGTACGAGGGCGAACGCATCGTGCTGGACAAGGCGTTCTACGACAATCTGTTCCTTGCATTGCCCCCTGTGAGCGTGTGCAAGCCCGATTGCAAAGGTCTTTGCCCCGTATGCGGCACCAATTTGAACCAAACCACATGTAATTGCCGAAATGAATCCTGTGATGGGCCATTCGGTGCATTGCAGCAACTATTGAACGAGAATAAGGAGGTGTAATCATGGCAGTACCGAAAAGAAAAACATCGAAGGCGAGAAGAGACTCCCGCAGAGCGAGCAACTTCAAACTGGAAGCGCCCAATCTGGTCGAGTGCCCCAAGTGCCACGAGCTGAAGGCGCAGCACACGGTTTGCAAGAAGTGCGGCTATTATGATGGCGTAGAAGTCGTCAAGATGGAGAAGGACGCATAAGTCCGTGATTCGCCGACAAAGTTTGAAAGGGCTTCTTTCTTCGGACAGAAGCCTTTTTCTGTTGCGCGGCGGGCGGGCTTGTACTATAATAAAGCAAACAGAGCAGAGGGAGACCCTATGAAATTTGCAATCGACGTCATGGGCGGCGACCACGCGCCGCAAGCCGTATTGGACGGCTGCACCGCATTTTTGCAGCAGGCGGAATATGGCGACGCCACGCTGGTTCTCTTTGGCGAGGAAGCCATCCTTTCCCACTATGTGAACGAGCAGCAGGCGTACAAAACCCGCATCGAAACGGTTTTTACCACCGAAATCATCGGGTTTGACGAGCATCCCACCGAGGCGATTCGCACCAAGAAGGACGCAAGCATGGTGCGCGCACTGCAATCGGTCAAAGAGGGCGCGGCGGACTGTATCGTGTCCGCGGGCAATTCGGGCGCGCTGCTTGCGGGCGCCACGCTCATCATTCGGCGGCAAAAGGGCGTCAAGCGTCCCGCGCTGGCGGCGCTGCTGCCTGCCTGCGACGGCGGCTGCGTGCTGATTTGCGACTGCGGCGCCAACACCGACTGCAAGCCGGGCTATCTGCAGCAGTTCGCGCTGATGGGCGGCGCTTATCTGTCCATCGTCCAGCGGGTTGAAAACCCGCGCATTGGGCTGCTCAACAACGGCGCCGAAGCAGAAAAGGGCAATCTGCTCACCAAGGAGGCGTATGCGAGGCTGCAGGGCATGGATCTGCATTTCGTGGGCAACGTAGAGGCAAGAGAGCTGATGCGCGGCGCGTGCGACGTCATCGTATGCGACGGGTTCGACGGCAACGTGCTGCTCAAGACGGCGGAGGGCGTCGCAAAGTCCATCACCGATATGCTCAAAGAGGGGTTGATGGGTTCGCTTCGCGGGAAGCTGGGCGGGCTGATGGCAAAGCCGGCATTCGCAGGACTCAAAAAGCGCATGGACTACACCGAATACGGCGGCGCACCGCTGTTGGGCGTCAACGGCGGCGTCATCAAAGCGCACGGCAGTTCGAACGCACACGCGTTTTATAACGCCATTCGGCAAGCATATCGGCTGACGGAGGGCGGTGTAGTGGCAAAAATTGGCCAAGTGATTGCAGAAACCAACATTGAGGATTGACAAACGCCCCACAATCGGATAAAATGCGTACCGTAGTGATACGCCACTTGATAAGGAGAAACGCAATGGAATTCGAAAAAATCCGCGACATCATCGCAAAGCAACTGGACATCGATCCTGAGACCATCACCCGCGAGAGCAATCTCATTGAGGACTTGCATGCCGACTCTCTGGACATCGTAGAGCTCGTCATGGATTTGGAGCAGGAGTTCGACGCCGAGATTCCCGACGAGGAGCTGCCCAAGGTGCAGACCGTCGGTGACATCCTTCGCTACCTCCAAAAGTAAGCGGAAGGGCACGATTTGGCAAGCGACCCGCATCCATCGGTGCGGGTCTTGATATATATACATGCGGTTTCCAAACGGATTGGGGCAATCGGTTTGGAAACGGTATGGGAAAGGATCCTTCATGCTGACAAAACAACACCTTGCTTCCTTGGAAGCAAATATGCACTACACCTTTTCTGACACATCCCTGCTTTCGCGTGCGCTGATGCACGCCTCCTACGTTCCGAACGACCACAAGGACCCCATCGACAACGAGCGCATGGAGTTTTTGGGCGACGCGGTTTTGGAGCTGTGCGTATCCGACGAGCTGTTTCACCGCTTTCCCCATATGCAGGAGGGACAAATGACGCGAAACCGCGCCGGCATCGTGTGCGAATCCGCCCTGTTCGAGGCGGCAAAGCAGATTGACTTGGGCACATACCTGCTGCTGGGGCACGGCGAGGACGCGGGCGGCGGCAGAGAAAAGCCGTCCATCCTGTCCGATGCATTCGAAGCGGTCATCTGCGCCATCTATCTGGACGGCGGGCTGGAGCCTGCCCGCAGCTTCATCCACACCTTTGTGCTGCCCTTGCTCGGAAAAACGCAAAGCACAGGTCTTGAAAAGGACTACAAAACGCGCTTGCAGGAGTGCATCCACGCCCGCGACCACGGCAAGCAGGTGCAGTATCGGCTCATCGGGGAAGAAGGCCCCGACCACAAAAAGACCTTCACCATGCAGGTCTATTTAGAAGACCAAGTTCTTGGCACGGGTACGGGCAATTCCAAGCAGAGCGCAGGACAGGCGGCAGCCAAGGAAGCGCTGTCCAAGCTGAAATAAGGGGTATCTATGAGACTGACGCGATTGGACATCGCAGGCTTCAAATCGTTCGCCAAGAAGACCGAGCTGCAGTTCGGTTCCGGCGTAACCGCCGTCATTGGGCCGAACGGAAGCGGAAAAAGCAATATTTCCGACGCGGTGCGGTGGGTCTTGGGCGAGCAGAGCGCAAAGGCGCTGCGCGGCGCCAAGATGGAAGACGTCATCTTCAACGGCACGCAAACCCGCCGTCCCCAGTCGATGTGCGAGGTGACGCTCACCTTTGACAACAGCGACCATAAGCTGCCCACCGACTATCACGAGGTGGCGGTCACGCGGCGTATGTTCCGTTCGGGCGAAAGCGAATACTGTCTAAACGGCCACAACTGCCGCCTCAAAGACGTGTTAGACCTGTTTCGGGACACGGGCATCGGCAAAGATGGTTATTCCATCATCAGCCAAGGCAAGGTGGACGAAATCCTTTCCAACAAATCCAACGACCGCCGCACCGCTTTGGAAGAAGCGGCGGGCGTGATGCGGTATCGCGTGCGCAAGGAAGAAGCGGAGCGCAAGCTGGACGGCACCGAAAAGAACATGGAGCGCATCGCTGACGTGCTAAAAGAGCTGGGCGAGCGCATCGAGCCGCTAAAGCAACAGAGCGCCGCGGCGCGCACCTTCCTGCAGCTGCGTGAAGAGCTCAAAGATTTAGAGGTCAATCTGTTCCTGTATCAAACCGATCGGCAGCAGGAACGGCTTGCGGCGTTGAAAGACGCCATACAGCAATTGGAATCCGACCTGACTCTTAATGAAGCCAACGACAAAACGCTGACGTCGCAGTCGACCGAGCTGGAGGGCGACGTGCGCGCACTGGACGCCCAAGCGACCGAACAGCAAAACCGCGTGATTGAGATGCTTTCCGGCGTCGAAGCCCATGTGGGCGAGAGCAATCTTTTGGTGGAGCGCCGCACCCACGCCAAACAAGAAATTGCGCGGGTCACCGCCGAGCGCGCATCGTTCGACGCGCAATGTGCCGCGCTGATCGAAGCGCAAAACGCGCTCAAGGACGGCGGCGCAAACGACGATAAGCGGCAAGCGCTGCAAGCCGAGCTCACCGAGGCGGCAACGGCGTTGGATGCGCTGGACGGCGAGATTGCCGCCCGTGAGCAAGCGGTGGACGCACAAAAGACCGCCATGATGGAAGCGATGAATCGCTTGGCGGACGCCAAGAGCGATCTGACCCGTTTCGACACCATGACCGCATCGCTCAAGGAACGGCTTGGCGCCTTGGACGACGAAGAATCAGAAGCGGCACAAAAGCGCGATGCGCTGCTGCTTGAGGCAAAGACCGCCCAAACGGAACGCGCCGCGGTGCAGGCGCAGTTGGACGCCCATACGGCGGCGCGCAAGGCGGCGCAGCACAACCGCATCGAATTGGAAACCGAATACTTGGCGCGGCAGGCAGAGCTGCGCTTGGCGGAACAGAACGTCGGCGCACTTTCTTCCCGCGAACACGTTTTGCGGGAGATGGTACGTTCTCACGAGGGCTTTCAAAACAGCGTGCGCGGGCTGCTGCAGGCGGCGGAACGGGACGAGCGCTTAAAACGCTGCATCGTCGGGCCCGTGGCGGAGCTGCTGCACGTCCCGCAGCAATACGAAACCGCCATCGGCATGTCGCTGGGCGGCGCACTGCAAAACGTGGTCACCGAGACGGCGGAGGACGCCAAAACCGTCATCGAATACGCACGCAGCCACGACTTGGGGCGCGTGACGCTGCTGCCGATTGCCTTTTTGCACACCAATCCCTTAAGCCCCAAGGAACGCGAGCTCTTGTCCGCCGACGGCGTGGTGGGGCTTGCCAGCGAGCTCATCGAGTACGCGCCCGCCATGCAGACGGTCGCCGAATACCTTTTGGCGCGCACGGTCGTCGTCGCCGACTTGGACAGCGCCGTAGCACTGCGCAAGCGCAGCAAAAACGCATTTCACATCGCCACGCTGCTCGGCGATTTCCTGTCCACGGGCGGCACCATGACGGGCGGCAGTCTCAAAAAACAAAGCTTCAGCCTGCTGGGACGGGAACGGGAAGTCCAAGAAATCAGCGCCCAGCGCAAGAAAGCCGAAGCCGCTCTGACGCAAAAGACCGAACAGGTCGAAGCGCTCAAAAAGCAGATTCTTTTGGCGGACACGCAGATTGACGCATTCGTGGGCGAAACCCATGCGGACGAGCTTGCCTTGGTCAAGCAGGACGAGAAGTGCGAAATCATTGCGCGGGACATCCGCGACGCCAACGAACGCTGCACCGCGCTTGCGGACGAACGCGGCGATCTTTCCGAATCCATGCAGACGCTCACGGCGCGGCGGGACGCATCGCAGTCCGTACAGACGGACATCGAGCAGCAGAACCTTGCGTCGCGCGAGGACATTCGCATGGCGCAGCAAGCGCTGCAAGCTCAAAAGCAGGACAGAGAAGCACGCGCAGCCGCGCTCACCGATCAACGGGTGCGCGCCATGGCACTCCAAAAAGAAGCCGAACAGCGCGCCGCCGAGCAAGCGCGGCTTGCACGGGAATGGACGCAAAACGCATCCAAGCGCGACGGCTGCGACGAAACGCTGCTTCGTCTTGCCCACACCGTTTCAGAGGCGGACGCACGGCTTTCCGAGATGGAGCAAAGCATTTCGGGCGAGCAGGACGCGCTGCAGCTGGCGAAGGAAGCGCAGCAAAAGACGGAGCAGGAGCGGGCGCGGGTCAACGATTTGCTGATTCAGTACCGACACAAACGGGACGCGCTTGCCGAGAACTACCGCATGCTGGGCGAACGCAAGCACAAGCAGGAGATGGCGCAAAGCCGCATCGAAATGGAGAATCGGCAGCTTGCCGACCACATCTGGGACGAATACACCTTGACGTATGAGAACGCGCTGCCGCTGCGCCGCGAAGTGCCCATCGGCACGACCAACGCCCGCATCGCCGCGCTCAAAACCGAGATCCGCGCCTTGGGCGACGTCAACGTCTCCGCCATCGAGGACTATCGCACCGTCACCGAACGATTCGACGCGCTCACCGCCCAGTACACCGATTTGGAGCAGGCAAAGACCGATCTGTACACGCTCATTGGGCAGCTGACCCACACCATGGAACGCGTGTTCTTGGAAGAATTCCAAAAGGTGCAGGCAAACTTTACCAACGTGTTCGAGCAGCTGTTTGGCGGCGGGCACGCCGAGCTGCGGCTGCAGGACAAGAACGACGTGCTCAACTGCGACGTGGACATCATCGCGCAGCCGCCGGGCAAGAAATTACAGCTTTTGTCGCTGCTTTCGGGCGGCGAACGGGCATTGACGGCGATTGCGCTGCTGTTTGCCATGCTGCAGCTCAAGGCGCCCGCGTTCTGCGTGCTGGACGAGATTGAAACCTCCTTGGACGAGGAAAACGTCGCCAAGTTCGCAAACTACGTCAAGCAGTACGCCAACGAGACGCAGTTCATCCTCATCACGCACCGCAAGGGCAGCATGGAAGTGTGCGACACCCTCTATGGCGTGGCGATGGAGGAAAAGGGCGTCAGCAGCATCGTTTCGGCAAAATTCGGAGAATCCGCATAAAGTACCACGGTTTAGAAAGGCGCAAAGATGGAAAAGAAATCTTGGTTTGCAAAGCTGAAGGACGGCCTTGGCAAGACCAACAACTGGTTTTCCGGCCTGTTTTCCGGCGAAAAGATCAACGACGCATTTTATGAAGAATTAGAAGAAGCCATGATCCTTGCCGATATGGGCATGGACACGGCGGATCGGCTGCTGACACAGCTCAAAAAGCAAGTGAAGGAAGCACGGCTTGGTACCCGCGCCGAAGCAAAGGACGCGCTGACGGCGATTCTTGCGGACGCGGTGCGGCACGATACGCCGTTTCTGGCGGATGCGGGCGCGTGCGTCGTGCTGATTGTCGGCGTCAACGGCGTGGGCAAGACCACCACCATCGGCAAGCTTGCTCATGCGTATGCGGCGCAGGGCAGAAAGCCGCTGATTGCGGCGGCGGACACGTTCCGCGCGGCGGCGGCGGAGCAGCTCGGCGAATGGGCGAACCGCGCAGGCGTGCCCATGGTGCGCCATCAAGAGGGCGCAGACCCCGCGGCGGTGGTGTTCGACGCCATCGCATCCTATCGCGCCAAGGGCTGTGATTTGCTGCTCATCGACACGGCAGGCAGGCTGCACAACAAAAAGAATCTCATGAGCGAGCTGAACAAGATTCGCCGCGTCATTGCACGAGAGCTGCCCGATACCCCCTGCGAGGTGCTGCTGGTGCTGGATGCCACCACGGGACAAAACGCCACGGCGCAGGCGCAAGCGTTTTTAGAGGTCTGCGAGCTGACGGGCGTGGTGCTGACCAAGCTGGACGGCACCGCCAAGGGCGGCGTCACCGTGCAAATTCACGACACGCTCCATGTGCCCGTGCGCTTTGTCGGCGTGGGCGAGGGCATCGACGACCTGCAGCGCTTCGACGCGGACGCGTTCGCAAAGGCGCTGCTCTAGGCGGCGCGGACTGCACTTCGTTCGCAACGGCTTCTTCGGCTTTGCCCCATCCGCCATTGTTCGCCCGTTCCGTCGCGCCTCCTCTCCGCAAAAGGTCACGCTCGTCGGCGCGGACTTCGCGTAACTTACGGCACTTTCTGCGGAAAGCGCCGTTCGTCTACTCCGTCGCGCCGCCTCTCCGCAAAAGGTCACGCTCGTCGGCGCGGACTTCGCGTAACTTACGGCACTTTCTGCGGAAAGCGCCGTTCGTCTGCTCCGTCGCGCCGCCTCTCCGCAAAAGGTCACGCGCTCGCTTCGGCTGTTCGGTTGCAAGCGCCCTCACGACGCCTACGCGGCGCTACCAACCTTTTGCGGGAACACCCGTTTACACGTTTTTCGGGGAAGGGGCGACTGCGGCGCTACCAACCTTTTGCGGGAACACCCGTTTACACGCTTTTCGGGGAGGGGCGCGCAAAACGCCCTGTTTCCTTTTCCGGGGACACCCGTGTACACGCTTTTCGGGGAAGAGATTCCCAAAACACCCGCATTTTGTAGGGGCGGATACCATCCGCCAGCCCGTGCTTGTGCACACGACCTTATGAATAGGAACGCAAATACCACCCATTTGTCATCCTGAGGCTGTGCCGAAGGATCTCGCGTGCAAGCTGCACACGGCGGGCAGATGGTATCTGCCCCTACAGAATGACAACACGGGGCGGGAAACACGCGGATTTGTTGACATTTGCATTGGGAAACCCGTGTACACGATACTTGAGGCTGCTTGGATTTCTTTGCGGGGTTGCATGTGCACGGCGATCCTTCCCAAACTTTTTCTCATCACCCCTCTTGACAAACGCCGAAAGTCGGGTATAATAAGCGAAGTGTAAAGGGATAACGCTTTACACCATGGAGTGCGTATGGAGCGTTTGTTCGAATTGGGGGCTTTGTTGGATTGCTACGGCGCGATGTTGACGGCGCGGCAGCAGAGCATCATGAGCCAATATGCGGACGAGAATTGCTCTCTCTCCGAGATCGCCGAGCGCGAAGGCATTTCGCGGCAAGGCGTGCGGGACACACTGCATCGCGGCGAGCAGCAGCTGCGCACGTTGGAGGACGCCATTGGGCTTATCCAAACGCGCAGCGAGCAGCAGACCATTTTGCATCGCATGACGCGGTATGTTGCAAGCGCACCGATCCCCGACGGGGAACGGGCGGCGCTCAATGGCTACATTGCATCCCTTCTTGGGACATGGGAGGACGAAGATGGCATTTGAAGGCATCGCATCCAAGCTGCAAAGCGTCTTTAAGAAGCTGACGGGCAAAGGACGGCTGAGCGAAAAAGAAGTCCACGAAGCCATGCGCGAGATCAAGCTGGCGCTTTTGGAGGCGGACGTCAATTTCCTTGTCGTCAAAGATTTCGTCAAGCGTGTGGAAGCACGCGCCGTCGGCGCCGATGTATTGGAAAGCCTCTCGCCGGGGCAAATGATCATCAAAATCGTCAACGAAGAATTAACGTCCCTGATGGGCGGCGCCAACGCCAAGCTGGAGTTCGGCTCCAAAAAGCCAGCCGTCATCCTCATGGCAGGTCTGCAGGGCGCGGGCAAGACGACCATGTGCGGCAAGCTCGCCATCCTGCTCAAGAAGCAATATGGCAAAAGCACGCTGCTTTGCGCGTGCGACATCTACCGCCCCGCCGCCATCGAGCAGCTCAAGGTCGTAGGCGCCAAGGCGGAAACGCCCGTCTACGAGCATGGCACGCAAGACCCGGTTCTGACGGTCAAAGAGGCGATTGCCGAGGCGCAGCGCACCTTCCGCGACGTGGTCATTGTGGATACGGCAGGCCGTTTGCACATCGACGGCGACATGATGCAGGAGCTGATTCGCATTCGTGACGCGTGTCAACCTGCCGAGATTCTCTTGGTGGTGGACGCCATGACGGGGCAAGACGCCGTGAACGTGGCAAAAGCGTTCAACGAAACGGTGCCGCTGACGGGCGTGGTGCTGACCAAGCTGGACGGCGATACCCGCGGCGGCGCGGCGCTTTCGGTGCGTGCGGTCACGGGCAAGCCCATCAAGCTGGCGGGCGTGGGCGAGAAGCTCACCGACTTGGAGCCGTTCCATCCCGACCGCATGGCAAGCCGCATCTTGGGCATGGGCGATATGCTCACCCTCATCGAGAAGGCGGAGCAGGCGTTCGACCAGAAAAAAGCCGCCGAGCTGGAAAAGAAAATGCGCACCGACAGCTTCACGCTGGACGATTTCCTCGACCAAATGGAGCAGATGAGCGGCATGGGCTCCATGGAGGACATCCTCAAGATGGTGCCGGGCATGAGCGGACAGCTGGGCAACGTCTCCATCGACGAAAAGGCGATGGGACGCACAAAGGCGATCATCCAAGCCATGACGATGCAGGAGCGCAACAATCCCGACGTGCTCAACGCGTCGCGGCGCAGGCGTATCGCCAAGGGCAGCGGCACCACCATCCAAGACGTCAACCGCTTGATGAACCAATTCGAAGCCTCCCGCAAAATGATGAAGCAAATGACGGGCGGCAAGCTCAAGCGCAAGAAGGGGCGCGGCGGGATGCCCTTCCGATTTTAAGGACGAAAACGGTTCGCCGATTTCGATAGAGACACAACAAAAAATGGAGGAATAACCACATGTTGAAGATCAGACTCAGAAGAATGGGCGCAAAGAAGGCGCCGTTCTACCGCATCATCGTTGCCGATTCCAGAGCGCCCCGCAATGGCGCGTTCGTCGAGGAACTGGGCTACTACAATCCCACCAGCGAACCCGTTGCCCTGAAGGTTGACAACGAGCGCGCAGCGGATTGGATGAAGAAGGGCGCACAGCCCACCGAGACCGTTCGTTCCCTGCTCAAGAAGAGCGGCGCGATCGAATAATCCGAGGACTGCAATGGACAAATTGGTAGAATACATCGCCAAGAGCCTTGTAGACCATCCCGAAGCGGTGCAGGTCACCAAGCGGGAAGAGCCGGACAGCATCGTCATCGAGCTGACGGTGGATCCCGAAGATACGGGCAAGGTCATCGGCAGGCAGGGTAAGATCGCAAAGGCGATCCGCACCGTCGTCAAGGCGGCGTCCATCAACGACGAAAAGAAGGTCGTTGTCGACATTCTGTGAACGCCCCATTCCTGCGCATCGGCGTCATCACACGGCCGCACGGCGTGCATGGCGCGGTCAAGGTCGAACCGCTGACCGACGACTTCCGCCGTTTTCGCGGCTTACAAACGGCATACTTAGAGTTGCACGGGCACTATGTCCCCGTGCAGCTTGCGGTATCGTCCCTTTCTAAAGACGCCGTGCTGCTGCAAATCGAAGGCTACGATACGCCCGAACAGGCGCAGGCGCTGCGCAGCGTCTACCTGTGCGTGGATCGCGCACATACGGTCAAGCTGCCCGCATTCACCTATTTCGTCGCCGACCTCATCGGCTGCGAAGTCAGCGACACCGCGGGCAACGATTACGGCAAGCTGACCGACGTGTTGGAAACGGGCGCAAACGACGTGTACGAAATCGACGGCGGCAAGCTGATGGTTCCGGCGTTAAGGCGCGTGCTGCACGAGGTGGACACGCCAAACAAGCGCATCGTGTTCGACGCGGCGATTTTGCAGGAGGTGGGTCTGTTTGCAGATTGACATTCTCACGCTGTTTCCCGAAATGTTCGACGGCGTGTTCGGCGCCAGCATGCTGGGCAGAGCGCAAGCCAACGGGCTTTTGGACATCCATCTGCACAACATCCGCGACTATGCGGACAACAAGCACAAGAAAACCGACGACTACCCCTTCGGCGGCGGCGCAGGCATGGTGATGATGGCGCAGCCCATCTTTGACTGCATGGAAGCGGTAACTATGGACGCGCCGTGCCATCGCATTTTGCTGACGCCGCGGGGCAGGCTGTTGACGCCCGAACGCGCCCGCGCATTGGCAAAGGAGCCGCGCCTGGTGCTGCTTTGCGGGCATTACGAGGGCGTGGACGAGCGCGTTTCCCAAGTCATCGACGAGGAGCTGTCCATCGGCGACTACGTTTTGACGGGCGGCGAGCTGCCCGCCATGGTGCTGGTGGACTGCGTGTCCCGCTTTGTGCCGGGCGTTTTGGGCAGCGAGGAGAGCGCCGAGGACGAATCCCACAGCAACGGGCTATTGGAGTATCCGCAATACACGCGTCCCGCCGTGTTCCGCGAGATGGCGGTTCCCGACGTGCTGCTCAACGGCCATCACGCCAAGATCGAAAGCTGGCGCAAAGCGCAGTCCATCGAAAAGACGCGCGCCATGCGTCCCGCGCTGCTCGGAACCTTCGGAAAACAGCAAAATCCCTGAAAAATGGGGGTTGCAATCTGCGCGTGCGCGTGTTATAATGCGCTTTGCGACATTGGGCGGTCCGCCGACGAATCTGATCGTGAACGCCTATGATTCAACATCAAAAGGAGTAAAATTAACCATGTCAGACATCATTCGTGAACTCGAAAAAGAGCAGCTCCGCAGCGATCTGCCCGCACTGGAAATCGGCGATACCGTCCGCGTTTTCGTTAAGGTCATTGAAGGCACTCGTGAGAGACTGCAAAACTTCGAAGGCATCGTCATCAAGATCCAAGGCGGCGGCGTGCGCAAGTCGTTCACCGTTCGTCGTATGTCCTACGGCATCGGCGTAGAGCGTACCTTCCCGTACCACAGCCCGCGCATCGGCCGCATCGAGGTCGTGCGTCACGGCGTCGTCCGCAGAGCCAAGCTGTACTACCTGCGCGACAGAAGCGGCAAGGCAGCCAAGATCCGCGAGCGCATCGTGGATAATCGGGAAAAGTAATTCCATCAAACTTTTCAGAGACGGTCTTTGCACCGTCTCTTTTTTGTCAGAAGCGGCGAGAAGAAAGTGCGGATTGGCACTTCCATTTTCACCCAAAAACGTGCATAATAGAAAAAACGGCAGAATGGGAAGAACACTATGCAAATCAACTGGTATCCGGGGCATATGGCGAAAGCGCGCCGTATGCTGCAAGAGAATCTCAAGCTTATCGACGTGGTGGCGGAAGTGGTGGACGCACGGGCGCCGCTGGCGTCGCGCAACCCCGATTTTGACGACCTGTTCGCCAACAAGACGCGGGTCGTGCTGCTGAACAAGGCAGACCTTGCCGATCCCGTGCAAAACAAGCGCTGGACGGCAGCCTATCGCGCCATGGGCGTGGCAGCGTGCGAGATCACCTCCACCTCCAACAGCGGCAAGCAGCAAGCCATCCGCCTCATCGAAGAAGCGACGGCAGAGCGTGTTGCGCGGATGCAGGAAAAGGGCATCCAAAAAACCGTCCGTGTGCTGGTGGTGGGCATTCCGAACGTGGGCAAGTCCACCTTCATCAACCGCATCGCGGGGCAAAACCGTACGCAAACGGGCGATCGTCCCGGCGTGACAAAGGGCAAGCAATGGGTGAAGGTGACGCCGCATTTGGAGCTACTCGATTCGCCCGGTCTGCTTTGGCCCAAGTTAGAGGACAATCGGCTCGCCACGCACTTGGCGTTTTTGGGCTCCATCAACGACGAGATTCTCAGCATCGAGGAGCTGGCACAGGCGCTTTTGGTGACGCTTCGGACGCTCGCACCCGAACAGCTGTCGGCACGCTACGCAAAGATTACAGCGGACACAGCGGACGCCGAATTATTGGAAGCGGTGGCGCGCAGCCGCGGGTTTATCCTGCGCGGCGGCGTGTACGACACCGAACGGGCGGCGCGCATCGTGCTGGACGAATTCCGCGGCGGCAAAATCGCGCGCGTCACGCTGGAAACGCCGTCGGAGGCAGACCATGGCAAGACAGAATGAAGCCGAGCGCCTGTTGGCGCTGTCGGCGCGGGATCGCGTGTTTTGGACGCAGGACGGCGTCATCGTGGCAGGCATGGACGAGGTGGGGCGCGGCCCCTTGGCAGGCCCCGTCGTGGTGGGCTGCGTCGTCATGCCGCCAACGCCGCTGCTTTCCTACGTCAACGATTCCAAGCAGGTTTCCGAAAAGCGGCGTGCGCTGCTGTACGATCAAATTCTGGCAACCTGCATCGAGGCGCAAACGGCGTGGGTTTGGCCAGACGTCATCGACGAAATCAACATATTAGAAGCCACCAAGCGCGCCTTTTCGGAGGCGTTTGCGAAGATGCAGACGCCCGTGACCGATGTCCTGATCGACGCGCTGACGGGGCTTTCCATCTCTGCACGGCAGCACGCCATCGTGCATGGCGACGCGCTTTCCTATTCCATAGCGGCGGCGTCCATCGTGGCAAAGGTCGAGCGGGATCGCTACATGATCGCGCAGGACGCGCTGTATCCCGCCTACGGCTTCGCGCAAAACAAGGGCTACGGCACCAAGGCGCACATGGACGCGATTCGCACGTTCGGCTTGACGCCGCTGCATCGACGCTCCTTTTGCACACGGCTATGAACGAAGCGAAGCGGCGCGGCGACGCGGGCGAGCGCATGGCGGCACGCGCCCTGCAAAAGAAGGGCTACCGCATCTTGGAACGCAACTTCACGGCGGGGCGTCACGAGATCGACCTGATTGCAAAGGACGGCGACACGGTCGTGTTCGTCGAGGTCAAGACGCGCTCAGAAGGCGGTTTTGGGCTTCCCTGCGAGGCGGTCACCGTGCAAAAGCAGCGCTTCTTGCGGCTGGCGGCGCTGTCGTATCTCAAGCAAAACAATCTGCTGGAACGGGCGGCGCGGTTCGACGTGGTCGAGGTGTATCGGGACAGCGGACAGATCCGCCATATCGAAAACGCGTTTTG
>CAYRQM010000012.1:35270-45506 GCA_964426415.1 uncultured Christensenella sp. | reverse complement strand
TTCTGACAAAGCGAAGCGAGGAAGAATCTCCCGCTTGCACGCGAGATCCTTCGGCACAGCCTCAGGATGACAATGGACATTTTTGCGTTCCTATTCGTATGGACGTGTGCGAAAAACTCGGCGGGCGGATGGCATCCGCCCCTGCAAAATTTAGGCGTTTTGGGCATCCAATTGCCCGAAAAGCGTGTACGCGGGTGTTCCCGCGATACGAATGCGGCAACATTTGCGACCCCTCCCGAAAAGCGTGTACGCGGGTATTCCCGCGAAAGGATGTGGAATATGCTACGCTTTGGGCAGCGCGTCCTGCGCGATTTCGATGCGCTGTCTGCGGGCGGAGATGGCGTAGAATGGCACGGACAGCAGCTGTGCGCCGATGGACACGGCGATCAGCGCGGGCAGCGAGACGTCGTACAGCACGCCCAAAAGCCAGCTGCCCAAAAACCAGCAGACGCCAAACGACAGCTCAAACACGCCGTAACCCGCTGCGCGGCTGTTCTTTGGCACCATGGTGGCAACGGCTGCCTTGAGGATGGATTCCTGTGCGCCCATGCCGACGCCCCAAAGCAGCACGCCAAGGATGGTTGCCCATGTGGCATTGAACCCAAACACGAACAGTGCAAACGACGCCGAAAGCAGCGTGGACACAATCAGCGTGCGAAATCCGATGCGGTCGAACAGCCGACCAAAGAACAGCGCCGACACGGCGTCCGCCAGCATCGCACCCGCGTAAAGCAGCGGCAGGCTTGCGTCCGCCAGCATCCCGCTGCGGGCAACGTGCATGGTGATGAGCGAAAAATCAAGGAATCCGAATGCGAACAGCCCGATTGCCGCCAGATACAGCACAAAGGAGGGACGCAGCCGAAACTTTGCGTCGGCAGGCGGTTCGGGCTCGAAGGCTTCCGGATTGGGAAAGCGCTTTTTGGCAAACAACAGCGCCGCCATCGTCAGCACGGCGGGAATCGCCAGCACGGCAAAGCACAGCCGATAGGCGTCGTAGGTGCCGCTCTTTTGGAACAGCAGCACGACGTACAGCATCAGCGGCCCCAAGAACGCGCCGATCTGATCCAGCGCCTCTTGGATGGCGAAGCTCCTGCCCACCCCCTCTTGGGAGGCGGCAAAGGACAAGATGGTGTTCTTGGCAGGCTTTTTGATGGCCTTGCCCACACGCTCCAAAATAAGCAGCGCGCACGCCCAAATCCAGCCGTCCTCATGCACCAGCGCCAAGGCGGGAACCGCCAGCACGTCGATGGCGTATCCGACGATGGTCAGCGTCCAATACTGCTTGGTCTTGTCGGTGAGCCGCCCGAACAAAAAGCGCAGCCCATAGCCCACCAGCTCGCCCAAGCCCGAAACGAACCCGATCGTCGCGGCGGACGCGCCCAGCAGCGCCAAGTACGCGCCGCGAATGCCCGATGCGCCCTCATGCGTCATGTCGGACAGCAGGCTCACAATCCCAAGCAGCAGAATAAACTGCATCGCCTGCGTCAGCTGTTTTCTTCTCTTTTGTTTGCCCATCCCTGCCTCGGTTCCGCTTGCGCCTCGTTTTCTTGCAAGTATAACACGCTATGCGGATCCGTCAAGGGGGATCAGCCGCCCTTGCAGCACAAATCGTGCGCCCGCGAACGCGTATGCGCAGGTGGAAAGGGTGAGAATGCGATCATGGGCATTGGGCATCACGTCGTTTTCGACCGCGGAACACGCACGCGCCTCCTCCAAAAACGATAAAAACGAAGCGTCGTCGTCGAACACGAACGTATAGGCAAACGAGTCGGAACGGGTGGTGTATGCGGCAAACAGCTCGACGCAATAAGCGCCGCTTGGCGTATACAGGAAAAAGACGGGATGGGCGTCGAAGTACCGTTGGCTTGCAAAGTTTGCGAGCTTGCCGAACATCTTGCCGCTTTTCATGCAATGGCCATACAGTACGGTGTTGCGGTCGGAAAAGGTGCGGCTGTTGCGCTTGTCCACAAACAGCGTGCCGTTTCGGTTCTTTGTGCCATCGATCAGATGGGACAGGTAATAGGCGTTGTCGGCGGAATACACCACGGGGTAGTCGATCTCCGTATTCGTGCAGCAAAGCCAGCCGATGGTATCCGCGTTGATGGCAAGCAGCGCGTCAAAGTCCACCGACTGTGCGCGGCACAAGCGAATCTGTTCGGGAATCGGCGTGACGGCAGGCACATCCGCCTCGGCGCGATTCGAAACCGTTTGGGGCAGGGTCGTCGGTTCGGGCGACCTTGCCTGCACCGTGACCGCTTCCCGTTGCAGCGTATCATACACCTGTGCGGCGGTCAAACGCTCCGACAGCGTTGGAAGCGCCCGCAAAAAGCAGACGGCAAGTCCAACGCTGCCGAGCAGGATGAGAGCAAGCGGCAGGGCGTTGCCCCGCCTTGGGAACCGTCGTTTCATGGCGTCCTGTTTCGTTTTCTGCGGACGACTTGCAGCACGATTGTGCCTACCATCACCGAAAGCAGCACGCCGCCAATGATTGCATAGGGCAGAAGACGGCTGTCGTCCCCCGTCCGCACCGCCTGCTGTTCGGCAAAAAATGTCCAAATCACGTCGCCCGACGCATCCATAAAGGCGTTGTCCAGCGTCGCGGGAACGGTGAGCGTAACAAGAAGCGTGGCGGATTGCCCCTTTTCGAAGCTGCCGAGCAGCGTGCGGGCGCTCAGTCCATCGGATTCATCCGCCGTGCCGTCGAACAGCACGCGCTCCCCTTGAACGACCGCAAGCTTCAGCGCGGAAAGGAACGCTTTGTCCGCTTCGCTTGCGCCCTCCGCCTGCAGGTAGATGTCCACCTTTTCGGCGTACGCGTTGGTGACGACCACCGTTTGGGTGCGCACGTCGCCCGGCATCACGCCCTTGAAGTCGGTGAACAGGTCGCCGTCCTCGGGCAGATAGACGAACTTCTCCGCCTCGCCCGCAAAGCGCACCACGGATTCATCCGCCCAAGACGGCAAAGAGAGGCACAACACCAGTGCAACGCACAGCAGCCACACGATTCGCTTTTTCATTCCGTCACCTCCGTCAGCGTTCCGTCTGCGGCGACGGTCACCGTTTTCCAAGCGCTCTCCACCGCTTTTGCGGGATTGGCTTGGATGCACTGCGCCGCAAAGTCCATGTTCAGCCGATACGCCTTGGCGGCGTCGGTTTCCAGCACGTCGCATTGAGTAAACAGCACGGGCGCGTTCTCGCCCGGCGCGACGCTGCGTTTGCAATAGTAGAACCCGCCGCAAAGGAACCAGTCGGCAGTGTTGCAGGCAAGCGTGTAATCCAACCCCAAGTGCGGAATCACGCCCACCACGTTGCCGTCCTCGTCCAAGAAATTGCAGACGACCGACACCCGCATATACGCATCCACGTTGCCCGTATTCTGCACGGTCACGTTTTGCTTGCTGACGCCGTCAAAGCGTTCCTCCATCACCCGACAGCCCGCTTGGGACGGCAAAAACCGATTGGTCAGCGCATCGGTGGAGCTGAGCAGGAACGCAAGCGTCGCGCCCACGCCCACCAAAAGCAGCACCATCACGGACAGGGTCAAAATCCAAATTCGTTTGTGTTTCATGGTGTGCCTCCTATTCTCCCGCTGCGCCCAGCAAGCGGAACAGGTTTACCAGAAAGCTGTCGCCGTCCAGCCAATACGGCTGCGCGATGCGGTTGGCAAACGATACGGTTTGGTCGGGCTGCGGTTCGGACAGCACGGTGGTCTTTGCCGCCGTGACGCCATAGCGCCACGACCATGCGGCGTCCTCGGTGACGGTGTAGGTGCCGATGGGAAGCGTCGTCACCGTCACGCTGTCGTTGCCGTGCACCACCACATAGAAACTCCACGGCGCCATGCATTCGTCGCCCGCCCGCGTTACCAAGAAGCGGAAGGTTTCGTTCGTTCCCGCCGCGCCGCTCTTGCAAACGGTCAGCGAACAGCCTTCCACATACACCACGAAATGGGCGCTTGGGTAATCGTCGTCCGCGACCAGAACGGTATGTGCCGTCACGTCCGCATCGCCCGCTTGCACGGACAACACCGTGATGGGCGTTTCCGCAAAGTAAATTTCGGAATCGCCGTGGTCGTAGGTGAAGGTGAGCGAGGGCGGATCGCCGTCGGGCAGCGGCGCGTCATTGTGGGAAGCGTCCGCCCAGGCAACTTGCTGCACATTGTCCGTGATATCCGCGTGTTCGCCCATGTACACGGCGTCGTCCGAGAACGAAACCGTGGGACGGAACACATGCACCAGCGACGTCAGCGCGAGGGCAGCTTCGTTGTAGATGGCGGAATTCTCCTCCTTTTGCGCAACGGAGGTGACGGTGATGGCAAGCCGCAAAACAGAACAAGCGCTTGGCGTGCGCAAACGCGATTCGCCGGCTTCCGATACCCATTGCGACGCGTCGAACACGGTTCCCGCCGCCACCGTCAGCGAAGCCACGGCGGTATCGCCCGCGAAAAGCGCATAGGTGATGTTGACGGCGACGTTGTTGCTTCCGTCGGGCAGCTGATATTGGAACAGCGTGCCCGCGTCCACCGTGTCGCCCAAATAGAGGGAGCGATCGTTTGCGTCCGCCTCGTAGGCGATGGGCAAATCGACCGTCGGCACGGGAAACGGTTCCAGCGCCGTCGTGTCGCCGCTAAGGTACACGCCGCTGCTCGATTCGTTGGTGGGGATGCTGTTGCCGCCAAAGGTGTCGCCCGCCACGATGCGCACGGTGATGACAAGCTTTTGCCCGCGATGGCCCGTGATTGCGCCCGACGCCCCGTCTACGACGTCCGCCACATACTGCGCGGAAAAATCAAAGCCCGAAAACAGTACGGTCTGCCCTTCGGCATCGACGGTGCAGGCGCCGCTCGTATACGGAACGGGTGCGCCCCACAGCCTTGCGCCCGCGCTGTCGTTGCCCGCCCTGCCCAAATAGTCGCAGGTGTACACGGACACGTCCGCCGCGTCGCCCGTCGCCAGTTGAAAGCTGTCGGCGATTGCGTCGCGGATTTCACCGGTCGCGTCAAGGGTTGAGGTCGTGCCGCCCGACTGCACCTGATTGGCGATGCGGGAAAAGATGTCGTTCAAATCGCCGGGATCCGCCGCCGTCAGATAGTACCCGCTGTTGCCGCCCGACCCGCCGCTTGCCATGCTTGCGGCGTTTGGAAAATTGTAGGAAACATAGTGCAAAAAGCGGTTGATCTTCTCCGCCATCGTGTTGTCCGCCGCATAATCGGGCAGCGCTGCGGTGGGATCGGCGTCGGGGTAGATCGCCACGGAATACACCGTGCAGCCGTAGCCGCCGCTTTCGGTGGACGCCTTCAGCGTTTTTGCATAGCCGATGGCGCTGTTTGCGAAGCCCTCGTTGAACGTGTTCGCTTGGCTGCCCGGCACCCCGTCGGTAAACAGGATCACGACCCGCTTGCGCTCGCCCGAAGGCGGCGTGTCGGACGCGAAGATGTTCACCGCCGCGCTCAACCCGCTGTGGGTGTACGTTCCCGTGCCTTGGGACAGCTGCGTCACCGTCGACTTCAGGCTTGCGCGGTTCTCCCCTGCCGCCAAGAATCCGCCCGTCACATTGCTTGCGTCGCTGTTGAAGGACACGATGGCAATGCGGTGGCTGACGTTGTAATTGTCCGCGTCGTCCGCCGTCGCGTCGATGAAGTTGTTTACGGCATTTTTGAGCGCTGCGATACGCGTGGTGGAGCCAAACGCGCCGCTCATGCTTTTGGACGTGTCCAGCACCAGCACGATGTCGCAGGGCGTCGCCTGATACACGGTGGTGACGGTCACCTTGCCCGTGGCATACGCTTCCAGCGTCAGGGTGTACACGCCGTTTTCATCTGCCGCGCTGACGCGCTTTGCCGCTTCCACATCGGATTCCGACTTGCGAAAGCTTGCATTGGGCGATACCGCAAGCCCCGCAATGCGCACGGCGGGCCGCAGCCGCCCGACACGCTTGTATGCGTAATAGACCGGCTCTTCGGTGGGCGTTTCCGACTCCGTCGGTTCGTCCGATGCGTCGGGATTGGGCGTAAAGTTCGGATCGTCCGTTTGTGCGGGCAATTCTGCCGTAGGCGATGCGGCGTCTTCGGACGGCTGCGCTTTTGGCGTTTCGTCGGCAGGCACGTCCGTATCAATGGGCGCGTCCGTTTGCACCGCCGTTTCAAGCGGCGTCGCCGTCTCTGCGGGCGCTTCGGTTTTGACCGGAAGTGCGGGCGCGATGGTTTCGATGGGATCGCCCACCTGTCCTTGCAGCGTGCCGCTGATTGCCCATGCGGACACAGGCGCCAACGACAAAAACAGAACGCAGGAGAGTAGGATGGATGCAAGTTTCTTCATAGACACCTCACGCGGCGGGCCAGCCTGCGGCAAGCAGTGCGGACGCGCCATTGTTCACCGACTGCACCGCCTCCAGTGAAACGGCAACCTGCACCTTTGCGTCGGCATAGTCGTTGCCCAAATCGAGGGAGAAGGTCACTGTTTCGAACAGCGGCGGCGTCACCGCTTCGGGCGCAAGCGCGGCGTTGTAATAGTACCAGCCGTCCGCGCCCGCCGTCCAATCGGCAGTGTTGTATTGCGGCGTGATGCCCGCAGCGTCTGCCGCCGCGTCCTTGCCGTTATCATCCGTGACGGTACAGGTGACAACGGCACGCATCCGCACCCAGATGGCGCTGCCGCCCGTATTCTTCGCAAAGACAATCTTGCTTAAAGCTTCTCCCGGCATGACGCCCGTCACCGTCTCCGCAGGATACGGCACGACGCCCTGTTCCGTTTTCGTTTGTTCAATCAGTTCCGCGTGGACATTTCCCATCGTGATGCGGTTGATCGTTTGATCGCGCACACTAAAGAACGCCAATGTGCCCACGCTCAATATGGATACGGCGAGTGCGACCAGTGCCATCGCCAATGGAATCTTTCGTTTCATTTGCTTGCCCTCCTGAAAATGGGGTGGCGTCGCCCGCATTGGCAAGCGACGCACACGATACGACGCGAATTAGGCGTCAAATGCTGCAAACGCATCCGCAGGCGTCAAGAAGCCGCTTGCCTGGATCGCATCTGCCGTAATGGTGATGGAGAAGTCGTTTCCCAACGCTTCCATCTCTTCGCTTGTGAACAAGGCGGGAACGGTGACGCTTGTAAAGAGCGCGCCCGTGGTTGCACCCGCCGCAAGGATGGTGTTGTAGTAGTAGGAATAGGTCACCGTGTCGTCCGCATTCTCGATGATGGCGGCGCGTGTCCAAAGCGCTTCGTCATGGCCGCCGAAGATGGCGCCAAGGTCGGTCAGCCCATGTGCGGCTGCCGCTGTCTGAAACGCTGCCCAATCGGACACCGTGACGTTCACGCGAATCCATGCGTCGTTCGCGCCGACGTTGGTGACGGTCGGGTCTTTCGCATATGCGACGCCCGGTTCCACCGTTTCGGGCTGTTCCCAAAGCGGCTCGGTGAGCGTGATTTTGACGTTGCCCACGGTAAAGGTGTTGGTGACCTGCTTCTGATCGCGCAGGAAGGCAAGGGTCAGCCCCATCGCCATCACCGAAACCAGCAGCGCCGCGCCTGCGACAAGAATCCATTTTCTTTTCATGTTTTTTCCTCCGTTTCTTTATGGATGCAAAACCGCCCAAGCTGCCGCCGCCGTATCGAACTTGGCAGACTGGATGGCATATGCAGTGAAGGTAATTTCGGGCAGAATCGCGCCTTCCGCTTCCAGCGCGTCCATGTCCGCTTTTGTCACCGTGCTCTTGGTGACGATTTGATTGCCCGTCAGCACCGCAAACGATTGATCGACGTCGGACGTATCCACCAAGCGGTAGTAGACGCCCGTTTCCAAAAGCGTCCAGCCCGCGTCGATGGAGCTGTCGAGGTACGCGTCAAAGGTGGCAGACTTGTCCACTTGGACAAAGACCCAGCACGATTCGCTGCCGCCCAAGACGGTCACGGTGGGGTCCTTGTCGATCTCCACGTCGGGAACCATGTGGTAGCTTGTGCCCGTCGTCTCGGTCAGCGCCAAATCGATGTTGCCAACCGTAAAGACGTTGCGCACCGCGTCGGTCTGTGCGGTCAGCCATGCCAGTGTGCCCGCGACGGCAAGCATCGCAACCACCAGCACCGCAACCGCGGATAGAACCAGTTTCTTCTTCATGTTTTCACTCCTTACTGCAAACCGGTATATTTGGAAACCCACTTGGGGAAATCCCTACTTGGCGTTCGCCGATGCGCGAACGGGTCTGCGTTTGCCGAAAAAGATGCGCTCCGGCAAAAACAGAATCAACAAAAGCAACAGAACCGTCCCAATGCCCACAATCTTTCCCGTCCAAGTGGACAAATACGCAGACAGATACCCAACGAGCGGAATGGCAAACAGCGGCTTGCCGATGAGATTTTGAAACGAGACAGGCGCGCCGTCCTCGGTTTCGTTGGCGTCGCCCTTGGTGGTAAACGTGCCCGCTTCCGTGTCGATTGCCACCACCCGATGCGTCGCAGTCATCAAGTCTTCGTTCAGCACGAACGTAATCACGTCGCCCACCGCCACGTCGTCCGCGCTGCACGGCTTGACGTACAGCAGCGCACCAACGGGAATCTGCGGCTCCATCGAGCCGGACAGCACGGCATACGGCTGTAACCCCACCACCCGCACGCCCAGCATCAAGACCGCCAGCCCCACCACCAGCACCACAAAAACCGTGGACACGACGCCCGCCACACGCTTGCCTTTCTTCGTTTGCTTCGCTTCTTCTGCCTGTTCCCGCATGGCGTCCTCCCTTGGATATTTGCCATATTTCGCGCAATCTATTGGTCTATTTTGTATTGTTACAAGTATACCATTCGATAATTCGCGTATCAACAGCGTGCGACTGCGAATAAATGGCAGATTCCGCGACGTTTGTCAAAGCAGGGATGCGCAAACGGGGTGGGACAAATATGTCTCACCCTGCATGGCACGTTTCGTCATGTGCTCGGATTATTCCCGCGTTTTCTTTTGGGTTGGCGATTGGAAATGAAAAGCGCCGCCCCCAAGGATGGGAGCGGCGAAGGATGTGCCGTGTGGGTTATGTGCCTGCACCGATGGCAAAGCGGGATTCTTGCTGCAGCGCAACCAAGTAGTAGCCGCTTGGATTGCGGAAGGTCAGTGTGGCGGTTCCGTTTGCGCCCGCTACGGACAGCGTGTGGTTCATGGTGCTGCTGCCGCTATGGACGGCGTACTCATAGGAGAAGTTGTACGTTTTGTTCGGCTCCAAGGTGACCTCGAACGACGCGGACGGGTATTGGCCGTAGTAGCTGCTGTACGGCGTGGTGGGGAATGTGATGGTGTACGTTCCGCTGACGGTGCCGTCCGTCGTCAAAACGTAATACCCCCTTATGCCGCTCAGAACACCTGCGGTATAGACATAATAGTAGGAGGGCGTCCCCTGCTTGATCGTAATGCCTGTGCCCGTACCTGCCGTGGCGGTTTCGGTCGGCGTCGCCGTGGGCGTTGCAGTAGGCGTTGCGGTGGGCGTCGGCGTCGGCGTCGGGGTTGGCGTTGGGGTCGGCGTGGGCGTCGGCGTCGGCGTTGCGGTGGGCTTTACGGTAGGCGTCGGCGTCGGGGTCGGCGTCGGGGTCGGCGTTGCGGTGGGCTTTACGGTAGGCGTTGCGGTGGGTACAGGCGTCGGCGTTGCCGTGGGCGCGATGGTGGGCGTCGGGGTGGATTCGACGCGGCGGTACAGCGCAAATGCTTCGTTGCCGCTTGTTAAGCTGTCATCATACACAAAGGAGAAGAGATTGGTATTCGCGTGCAGCGCGATGTACTGCATCCTGTTTCCTTTTCTGACGTAGAAGGAATACAAGCCGGCGCTCGAGGATATGGTGTACTGGAGCGCAGATGTGTACAGGCTCAGCGCGTTTTTGGCGTTGGAATACAGATATTTCCCGCTCGCCACATGTCGGATGGCGGAAGTGCTCGTGGACGTGAACCGATACAGATAGTTGTCGAAATCGCCCGTGATGGTGGGCACAAGGGTGGTGCTTTCGGACACCTGCACGGGTAAATTCCGGTAATGTCGGATTGCGTGGAGCCCGTATCGCCGATGGCGCGCAGCGCTGCGCCGTTGTTGAGGACGATGAGGTAATCCGCCCCCACGTCGATCCCGTCCGTATCCAGCACATAGGTGTAGCGCGGGCCGTGGGTGCACGGCGTGATGGTTTCGGAGCCGATGACGCAGCGCAGGATTTTGGCCGGGTTCCGTTTGAGGACATTGTGTTTCTTGTCGCGCATGTACTG
>CAYRQM010000012.1:0-35170 GCA_964426415.1 uncultured Christensenella sp. | reverse complement strand
GGATTTTGGCCGGGTTCCGTTTGAGGACATTGTGTTTCTTGTCGCGCATGTACTGCTGGTTCTCTTTGCCATAAGCTGCATAATCGCAGATCTGAATCGCAACAAAAGCGCATTTGGCGGACGGATGTTCCAAGTGGCAGAATGGCTTTTACTGGCGTTTTGTGTGATGGCGGCGGCGAATGTTTTGATCGAGTCCTATTTCACGAACCTGCCTCTTTCCGTCCTCGATTACATCCTGCTCGGTACGCTGGCGCTGTGTGTGCTGCTGTTGCTCTTTCGAAAGCCAATCCGCAAAAAGACGGGTCTTTACACGCTGCCGCTGCTGCTGTGCGGCGGATGCTTTCTTGTTTGGATCGTTTTGATCGTGCTGCGTGATGGCGCCGACTGCTTGCAGCAACCGTTCTTTTATTGGTCGCTGTTCCTTACCGCGCTGCCATTGTTGATGGCGGCAAGCCGGCGTCTGTCCCACATCGACCCATACGCCGAGTTTCGAAAGCCAAAGGCGGCGCTGCAAGACGTTCCCTCCTGATTGCGCCGATCCCCTTCCCTTTTCCAAAACAAACACCTCGGTCGCTTTGACACGACCGAGGTTTGCTTTTTGTGCGATTACAGGGACAGCCCCAAGCGCTTCGCGCCTGCCAAAAGAATCTCGTAGATGAGCGCGTCGTAGGAGACGCCGCAAAACGCAGCCAGCATCGGGTAGTCGCTGTACTGCGGTGCAAGCCCCGGCAGCGGGTTGATCTCGATGAAGTAGACCGTGCCGTCCTCCGCCACGCGAAAATCCACCCGCGCAAAGTCTTGACAGCCAAGGCAGCGAAACACCCGTTTCGCATCGCGCAGCAAGGTTTCGCGCACCGTCGCCGAAATCTCGGCAGGGCAGTGATAACGGACGAAATGCTGATATTCTTGCTTGACTTTGTAGCTATATACCGTGTAGGAATCCTGTGTGGGCTTCAGAAACTCGATTTCCATTGGCTCGAAGACGCGCAGGTTCTCGCCGTTGCCCAGCACGCCCACCGTAAATTCGCGGCCCGCGATGTAGGATTCAATCAGCATCGGCTCATGGTAGAGCGCGAAGGAATGTGCAAGCAGCGCTTCCAATTGCTTGCGGTCGCGCACGACGCTGTTTTCGCCGATGCCCTTGCCGGAGCCTTCCGCGTTGGGCTTTACAATCAGCGGAAACGAAAGCCCGCCAAGGTGCAGCGGCTCGTTGGGGCAAGCCAGCACGGCATGGGGCGTTTTGATGTGATAGGAAGCCACCATGCGCTTGGTCATCGCCTTGTCAAGCGACAGTCCCAGTGCGGTGGCGTCGGAGCCGACGTAGGGAATGTCCAGCATATCGAGGATCGCGGGAATCTGTGCCTCCCGCCCGCGTCCGTGAATCCCCTCGGCAATGTTAAACACCAAATCTACGGCGGCGGCGGCGATGCGCTCAGAAAAATGCGTGTCCGCTTCGAGCGGAAGAACGCTCAAGCCCTTGCTCTCGAACACGCGGGTCAGCGCCTGCACCGTCTCGATCGAATCCAACTCCGCCTCTGCATCAACTGCGGCGGAAGCAATGTTTTTCTTGAGATTGTAGACCAGCGCAATTACCTTGCGCCGAAGCGGAACATCCAAATCATCATCCATGTGTCTTCTCCTCTAATCATTTTGATAAGATGCATCATACTCGCTTTCTGCAGAAATGCAAGCACAATTTTCAAGGATCGACGTGTTTTTTTGAGAACAAAAAAACGCACCTTTGCCGAACGACAAACGTGCGCTTTGGTGGTAGGGATGCACGGGCTCGAACCGTGGACCTCTGCGATGTGAACACAGCGCTCTAACCAACTGAGCTACATCCCCGTGGGCATTATTTTACAACAGCCGCCGTTGGATGTCAAGCACAAATCCATGCAATTTTCCAAGAACACCGCCCGTGCCTTTTTTCCGCTTTCTGCACAACGTGCGGACGCTGCCGCCATCCTTTTTGGAATTTCCCAATTTTGCGACGTTTTTTGTTTTGCTTGCAACCAAACACCGCATCCTTTGGTGTTGTATGTGAAAGGATACCCCACCTTTCATTTCCTCCCCCCTATAAAACAGGCATGGATAGACCGCGGCGCGGTCTATTCCGCTTTTTGGTGCACAAGGGGTTGCGTTATTTTATTTTTCCTGTATAATGGGGTTGTGATAAGGAAGGGATTATGACAATTGCGATTGTATGCGACGTTTTGGGGCGTGCCAACAACGGTTCGACGATCGCCGCGCTGAATCTGATTCGATACCTAACGGAACAAGGGCACACCGTGCGCGTCGTCTGTCCCGATGAGGACAAACAAAACGAGCCGGGCTATTTTGTGACCCCGCGGCTGCACCTTTGGCCGTTCGATCCATACCTTGCGGAAAATGGCGTCATCTTGGCGCGGGCGGATGTACACGTTTTGGAACGGGCGCTGGACGGTGCGGACGCGCTGCACATCATGACGCCCTTTACCCTGTCCCGCAAGGCCATCCATATGGCGATGGCGAGCAACATTCCCATCACGGCGGGCTTCCATTGCCAAGCCGAGAACTTCACCACCCACATTTGCCTGATGAATGCGCGATTGGTTAATTTCCTGTTCTATCGCACCATCTGGAACAACGTCTACCGCTATGTGGACTGCATCCATTATCCGACGCAGTTCATTTGCGACACCTTCGAAAAGGCGATCGCACAGCCCACCAACCATTACGTCATTTCCAACGGCGTCAACCATCTGTTTTGCAAGCGCGACGTGCCGCGTCCCGCCGAATTTGCCGATCGCTTCGTCATCCACTTTACGGGGCGCATGAGCAAAGAAAAATCGCATCGCGTCCTCATTCGCGGCGCAGCGCGCTCCAAATATCGGGACAAGATTCAGCTTGTATTTGCAGGCGACGGCCCGCAAAAGAAAAAGCTCATCCGCTATGCGTCCAAGCTGCCCAATCCGCCCATCTTCCGTTTCTTCTCGCGGGAAGAGTTGGTGGACGAGCTGAACGCAGCCGATCTCTATGTGCATCCCGCCGAAATCGAAATCGAAGCGATTGCCTGTTTGGAGGCCATCTCCTGCGGGCTTGTGCCCGTCATCAGCGATTCGCCCCGCAGCGCCACCCGCTTCTTTGCCTTGGACGCGCGCAATTTGTTCCGCTGCAACGACGCCGACGACTTGGCCGCCCGCATCGACTACTGGATCGAGCATCCCGAAGAACGTGCGGCGTGCAGCAAGCGCTATCAGGGCTACGCCCAGCAATACGATTTTGACAACTGCATGGCGGCGATGGAGGACATGATTCGCACCACCGCAGCGCGGCGAAAGGGCAACTCCCATGGCGCGTGAACGCATCGTCTACTATTCCGACGCCGCCAACGAGGACTACGCGGGCACGCACATCGACGCCAAGACCGTCGGCAAGGAGTTCGACTTTGCCCCCACGCGGCACACTTGGCGCGTCACGTCTTGGTTTGTGTACACCTGCATCGCCATGCCCTTGGTATCGTTCTACTGCTACCTCGTGGCGGGTTACCGCGTCAAAAACCGCAAAGCGCGCAAGTCCATTCAAAAGCACGGCTACTTCCTTTATGCCAACCACACCCATTTTTCCGACGCCTTCCTTGCGCCGATTGTGGCGTGCCCCAAGCGTGCATTCGTGCTGGTCAGCCCCGACACCGTTTCCATCAAAGGCATCGCTGGCTGGTGCAGGCGTTGGGCGCCGTGCCCATCCCCCAAACCCTTGCCGCCATGCCCGCGTTCTTGGACGCCGTCAAGCAGCGCATCGACGAGAACAACTGCATCAGCATCTTCCCCGAAGCGCATCTGTGGCAGTATTGCACCTTTGTCCGCCCGTTCCGCGATGGTGCGTTCCGCTATCCCGTCCAGTTTCACGCGCCCTGCATCGCTGTCGCCGTCACCTATCAAAAGCGGCGGCTGCCGTTTTTCAAGACGCCGCGGCGCACGGTGTTCCTCAGCGAGCCGTTCTTCCCCGATCCCGCGCTTTCGCCCAAGGCAGCCCAGCGCGCCCTCAAAGCGCAGTGTGAGCAGTTCATCACCGAAAAGGTCGCCAAGTATTCCACCTACGCCTTTGTGCAGTATGTCAAGCGCGAAGAACAGCCCGACGAAAAAAAGAGTTGACAAGCGGCGAAACATCGGTTAGTATATCATATAGTTTCTAAGGAAAGGGTTTCCATATGTTGACGACTGTTGCGTACAAGTATTACCGCTATTGCGCGTTCTGCCAATAGCGTTCTTGTGCAACCGTTTTCACAATCTCATGCACAGGTTCGCCTGTGCATTTTTTATGTAGGAGGGGCGTATGACAATCAAAATCATCTTATTGGTCGTATTCTTTGGAGTCATGATCGGCGTCGGGCTGTTGTGCCGCCGCCACGCGACGGACGTGAACGGGTTTGTGTTGGGCGGACGCTCGGTGGGCCCGTGGCTGACCGCGTTTGCGTATGGAACGTCGTACTTTTCGGCGGTCATCTTTGTGGGGTACGCGGGGCAGTTTGGGTTCAATTTCGGCATTGCGTCCACTTGGATTGGGCTTGCCAACGCGTTCATCGGCTCGCTGCTGGCTTGGGTGCTGTTGGGCAGGCGCACACGCGTCATGACGCAGCATCTCAAGACCGCCACCATGTCGGCGTTCTTTGGCAAGCGGTACGGCAGTGAAGCGTTGAAGATCGCCGCCGCCATCATCATCTTCGTGTTCTTGATTCCGTATACCGCTTCGCTGTACAACGGGCTTTCCCGCCTCTTTGCGATGGCGTTTTCCGTGGACTACATCGTGTGCATTCTCGTCATGGCGGTACTCACCTGCATCTATGTGGTGGCAGGCGGCTACATGGCGACCGCCATCAACGATTTCATCCAGGGCATCATCATGCTCGTCGGCATTGTGGCGGTGGTTGCCGCCGTGCTGAGCCAAAATGGCGGCTTCTCCCAATCGCTGGCCGCGCTCAGTCAGGTGACCGATCCTGCCGTACCGGAACTGAATGGCGCGTTTGCGTCCTTCTTTGGGCCTGAACCGTTCAACCTGCTGTGCGTGGTGATTCTCACTTCGCTGGGCACTTGGGGACTGCCGCAAATGGTGCAAAAGTTCTACACCATCCGCAGCGAACACGATATCAAAAAGGGAACCGTCGTTTCCACGCTGTTCGCGCTGGTCGTGGCAGGCGGCTGCTACTTCTTGGGCGGATTCGGGCGGCTGTTCGCCACGCCGGAAACGGTTGCCGTGTCCGGCTACGATTCCATCATTCCCAATATGATGGCGACGCTGCCCGACCTGCTGATTGCGGTCATTGTAATTTTGGTGCTGTCGGCGTCCATGTCCACCCTGTCGTCGCTGGTGCTGACCTCCAGCTCCACCGTCACGCTGGATCTCATCAAGGGACACTTTGTCAAGGACTTGAAGGAGCGCGGACAGCTGCTGCTGATTCGGATTTTCGTCGCCGTCTTCATTCTCATCTCAGCCGTCATCGCAATTTTGCAGTACAAGTACCATTTCTCCTTCATCGCGCAGCTGATGGGACTGTCATGGGGCGCGCTGGCGGGTGCGTTCTTGGCGCCGTTCCTGTACGGGCTGTACTGGAAGCGCGTCACGAAAGCAGCCGTTTGGACGAGCTTTTTGTTCGGCACGGTCACCATGGTGCTCAACATGGTGTGCAAGTCGTTCTTCCCCACTTGGCTGCAGTCGTCCATCAACTGCGGCGTGTTCACCATGGTGGCAGGACTGATTTTGGTGCCGCTCGTGAGCCTGCTCACGCCCAAGCCCGACAAGGCGCAGGTGGACGCCGCCTTTGCCTGCTACAACTCCACCGTAGAGGTTCCCGTGATGCGTGACCTCGGCGAATCCGAATAACCCAATTGGCGGCGCAAAACGCGTCGCCTTCTTTGTTGCGTCCAAGGGATGCATTTGATATAATAACGACAAACGGAGGCGTCTATGATCGAACAACATTCCTTTGGCACGCTGCGTGACGGAACGCCCGTTACGGAATTTGTGCTGACCAACCTGCACGGGATGCAGGTGTCCGTACTGGATTACGGCTGCACGCTGCGCCGCGTCGTCCTGCCCCACAAGGATGGCGCGTTGGACGTCTGCTTGGGCTACGACACCATCGCCGAATACGAAGCGCACGACGGCTATTTGGGCGCGGTGATCGGGCGATTTGCCAACCGCATTCGCGGCGCGTCCTTCGACCTGAACGGCAAAACGTATCCCCTTGCCGCCAACGACGGCAAAAACCACCTGCACGGCGGCGTACGCGGATTCGGCAAATACGTCCATGCCGCCCGCACGCAGCACAACAGCGTCCTCTTTGCCCGCACCTCTCCCGACGGCGAGGAGGGCTATCCTGCCGCACTGTCCTATTTGGTGACGGTGACGCTGTCCGACGACGATACGCTGTCCCTCCGCTACGAGGCGATGGCGGACGGCGACACGCTGTTTCATCCCACCAACCACGTCTACTGGAACCTGAACGGCCACGGCGCGGGCGATGTGCTGGGTCATACGCTGAAGCTTGCCGCCCTTTGGATGCTGCCCATCGACGACGAAACGCTGCCTACGGGCGACCTTATCGAGACGCTTGGCACGCCGTTTGATTTTCGCCGCACCGCGTCTATCGGCAGCCGCATCGACGACGACAATGCACAGCTCCGATTCGGGCACGGCTATGACCATTGCCTGTTTTTGAAGCCCGACAACGCCATCGTGCTGGCGGGCGAGCAGTCGGGCGTGTGTCTGCATGTGACCACCGACCGTCCCGCCGTACAGCTTTACACCGCGAACGCGCTCACGCCGCGCATGGGCAAGGACGGCGTTCGATACGCGCCGCGCCACGGCGTATGTCTCGAAACGCAGGCGGCGCCCGATGCGCCGCACCATGCCGATTTCCCCACGGCGCTGCTCAAAAAAGGCGCGCTGTTCTCCTCCGAAACCGCCTATCGATTCACCTATGAAGGGAGCAAGCCATGCACAAGCAAGACTTAGAATCGCAGTTCTTGTCGCTCTATTCCCATCCCGCCACCCATCGATTCTCCGCCCCGGGGCGCACCGAGATCGGCGGCAACCACACCGACCACCAGCACGGCGTCGTACTGGCGGCAAGCATTGACCGCATGGCGACCGCCTTGGCAGCGCCCAACGGCACGCGCACGCTGACCCTCCATTCCGTGGGCTTCGCGCCGTGTTCCGTCTCCTTGGACGCGCTTACAATCGACGCGTCCGAATACAACACGACCCAAGCGCTTTTGCGCGGCGTGGCTGCGGGTGTGGCGGCGCGGGGCGGCACGCCGTTTGGGCTGGATCTTTTGGTGCAAAGCGATGTGGCTTGCGGCAGCGGGCTTTCCTCGTCTGCGGCATTGGAGGTGCTGCTGGGTGCGGTGTTTTCCGCGCTTTGGCAGGGCGCCGTCCTTTCGCCCGTAGACTTGGCGCGCATTGGGCAGACCGCCGAAAATCGCTTCTTTGGCAAGCCCTGCGGGCTGATGGATCAGCTTGCCTGCGCCGAAGGAAACCTCTCCTATCTCGATTTTGCAGACCCCGAACACCCCTTGGTGGAACGGCTTGACGTCGATTTTGCCGCCTATCGCCACACGCTGTGCATCGTGGACACGGGCGCCGACCATGCAGATTTGACCGATGCGTATGCCGCCATTCCCAAGGAATTGGCAAGCGTGTGCGCCTTCTTTGGAAAAGCCGTGCTGCGCGAGGTGGACGAGTCTCTGTTCTATGGACAGCTTCCCGCGCTGCGCAAAGCGGTGGGCGATCGCGCCGTGCTGCGCGCCATGCACGTTTACGAAGAAAATCGCCGCGTACGCGTCATGCGCCATGCGCTGCAGTGCGGCGACTTTTCCGCCTTCCTTACGGCGGTACGCGATTCGGGGCGTTCCAGTTGGACGCTGCTGCAAAACGTCACGCCGCCCGCCGCCATCCTTTGCCAGCCCGTGGCGTACGCGCTGCACGTTGCGGAACATCTGTTGGAAGGACGCGGTGCGGTGCGCGTACACGGCGGCGGCTTTGCGGGCACCATCCTTTGCATCGTGCCCAACGACCTGCTGCCCGCCTTTTCCCAAGGCATCGACCGATTGCTCGCGCCCAAAGCGTGCAGCGTCCTGTCCGTCGTGCCATACGGCGCGCGCGCTTTGCCCTTGGAGGCGCGCTGATGGAGCAGCTTCCGCACGCCGCCTATCCCCGCCCGCAGTTTCGGCGTGACAGCTATCAATGCTTAAACGGGGTTTGGGCATTTGCCACTGGCTCCGATGCGCCGCCCGCGGCATATCCCGAACAGATTTTGGTTCCCTTCCCGCCCGAATCCAAGCGTTCGGGCATTGGACGCCGCATCGCCGCCACCGACACCATGTGGTATCGGCGGACGTTTCGCGTGGCGGAGTCCACCTTGGGCAAGCGCGTGCTGCTGCACTTTGGCGCCATCGACCAAACCGCCCGCATCTTCTTGAACGATCGGGAAGTGGGCAGGTATGATACGCCGTATTTGCCGCTGACCTTGGACGTCACCGACGCGCTGCAAACGGAGAACACCTTGGTCGTCGCCGCCGTGGATGCGCTGGATCATCGCTTGCCGTGGGGCAAGCAAAAGGTGCAAAACGGTGGAATGTGGTACACGCCGTTTTCCGGCATTTGGCAAACGGTTTGGCTGGAATGCGTGCCTTCCGACTATCTGCGTTCCGCAAAAATCACGCCCACCCTGCACAGCGTCACGTTTTCGTTTGTGCGCATGGGTGCGCCTGCCCCCATCGAACTCACCGTGGACACGCCCGACGGCGCGCTGCACGCCGTCTGTACGGGCGACGATTGCACCGTGGAGATTCCCAATCCGCGTCTGTGGTCGCCCGAGCAGCCCACCCTCTACCCCGTCTCCTTTCGGTATTTAGAAGACACGGTACACGCGTACTTTGGGCTGCGCACCATCGAAACGGGCGTGGCGGACGGCGTCCCGCGCCTGCTGCTCAATGGCAAGCCCTACTTCTTTCATGGGCTGTTGGATCAAGGCTATTGGCAGGACGGGCTTTGCCTGCCGCCCGATGCGGACGGCTACGAGCAGGATATTGCCACCATGAAGGCGCTTGGGTTCAATACGCTGCGCAAGCACATCCGCGTCGAACCGCTGCGCTTTTATGCGGCTTGCGATCGGCTCGGCATGGTGGTCTTTCAAGATTTTGTCAACAACGGCGACTACCGCTTTTTCCACGATACCGTGCTGCCCACGCTGGGCTTGCAGCGCCTGCCCGATAAAAATGCCCACAAGGGCGCGTCCCGTCAAGCCTTTTTGCAGGCGGCAGACGGCACAATCGACCATCTTTACAATGCGCCCTGCATTCTCTATTGGACAATTTTCAACGAGGGTTGGGGGCAGTTCTGCGCCGACGATGCGTACCGCCGCTTCAAAAAAAAGGACGCCACCCGCATTTGGGATGCGACCTCCGGTTGGTTTCGGCGTACCTGCTCGGACGTAGACAGCCGACATGTGTATTTCCGCCGCTTTCGTCCGCGCATTGGCGCGAAGCCCTATGTGCTGTCGGAGTTTGGCGGCTACGCCTATTCGACCGACACGGGCAAGCGGTACGGCTATCGCTTTTTCAAAACGCAGGCGGCATACGAAGCCGCGTTGGTGCGGCTGTACGCCGACGAGATTCTGCCCGCGATTGGTAAGGGGCTTTGCGCCGCCATCTACACCCAAGTTTCCGACGTCGAGGAGGAGCAAAACGGGCTGCTAAGCTATGACCGTTCCACGCAAAAAGTGGGCGCCGCCTTTGTGGAGGTGTCGCGTTGCTGTAAGGGGCCGATGGGTGAAGCGTGAACGGTGAATGAGATGGCGGCGCTGCCGCCATTTTGATTGCAGTGCATATGCAAGCAACACCATGCCACGGGCTGGCGGATGGTATCCGCCCCTACGGGATTGGGACGCTTTTGTGTTCCCTTCCCCGAAAAGCGTGTGCGCGGGTGTTCCCGCAAGCGCGATTATTCCTTAACAACCAAGACGCCCAGTCGGTTTGTGACGGGCAGCAGATACGGGAAGGTGGCGTCGCCCGTTGTTTGCAGCCGCTTTGCCGCCGCATCGGCGGTGACACTTGCTGCCGTGTCGTCGCCGCGGTACGATTGAAAGAACGCCATCGCGTCGGACAGGCTGCGAAACGGCTGATCGAAGGGCAGTTCGAGCGAAAACTGTGTGTAGGGGACGTGGGCGGCGTCCAAGATGGCGCAAGCGGTGGCGACGGTGCGGCGGCGGCTGCATGTCGAATTGGAGAAGCGATGGTGCGCCTCCTGCCGCGTGACGAGAAGCAGCGTTTGCGCACGGAAATGTGCCTTGAGCGCAAGTGCTTGATCGGCGCCGCCAAATCGGCAGCAGACCAGCGTGTCGCACTGCGCCGCATAGGTAAACGCATCGGCGCAAACGGGATGCACGCTTTGGCAGGTGTTGCGAAGGCGCAGCGATTCGATTGCCAACGGGTCTTGATCCAACGCGGTCACTTGCGCGCAGTAGGGCGATAACGCTTGGGAAAGGTACCCAAGCCCGCAGCCTGCGTCCAAAACGTGATCGTCAGGCTGCAGCCACGGGGCAAGCGCGTTTGCCAAACGGTCATAATAGTCGCCATAGCTTGCGGCGTCGTCAAAGAAGCGGATGCGTTCATCGTCCCAAAAGAAAAACGGTTTCATTTTGCCTCCACCGCAATGAGCCGCCCATATGCCGAATCGACGAATTGGGCGTCCACGCCGTACAAGCGCTGAATCAGCGCACCGGTCATCGCCGTCTTTGGCGTGCCCGTCGCCGTCACCTTGCCGTCGCAGAGCGCAATCATGTCGTCGCAATACGAGAGCGCGTGCTGCGGATTGTGGGTGGAAAGCAAAATGGTGTAGCCCTCTTTTGCAAGGCGGCGCGCCTGTTCCATCACGCGGATTTGGTTGCCGTAGTCCAACCCGGACGTTGGCTCGTCCATCAAAAACGTGCGGGTCTGTTGGGCGATGGCGCGGGCAATCAGCACCAGCTGCTGCTCGCCGCCGCTCAAATAGCGATACCCACGCGGCGCCAAATCCGCCACGCCAAGGCATTGGAGCGCGTCCATGGCGACCGTCTTTTGAGCCGCCCGCGGCCCGCGAATCGTGCCCGTTTGATTGGTCGTGCCCATCAGCACCATGTCCAGCACGGAATAATTGAACGACGGATAGCTCTTTTGCGGAATGTACGCGATACGGCGGGCAAGCTGCATGGGCGAAAGCTGCGCGGCGTCGGCGCCGTCGATGCAGATGACGCCCTTTGACGGCGCAAGAATGCCAAGAATGCAGCGAAAGAGCGTGCTTTTGCCCGCCCCGTTCTTGCCCAAAAGCGCGGTGAGCTTGCCGTCGGAAACGGTGCAGGAAATCTCATCCAGCACCGTGCGTGCGCCATAGGAGAAGGACAAATCGGTCACGGTAATCATGCGGCCTGCTCCTTTCGCATAATGAGGTACAGAAAGAAGGGACAGCCGATGAATGCGGTGAGGATGCCGATGGGAATTTCGGTGACGAGCAGCGTGCGGGAAACGTCGTCGACCACCAGCAAAAACAGTGCGCCAAACAGCGCGGTGGTGGGAAACAGGATGCGGTTGTCGTTGCCCACCAGCTTGCGCGAAAGGTGGGGAATGACAAGCCCCACCCAGCCAATCATGCCGCTGACCGAGATGGCGCCCGCCGTTAAAAGCGTGGCGCACACCACCGACAAAAGCCGCACGACGGCCGGCCGCACACCCAGCGTGCACGCCTCCTCATCGCCCAAGGAAAGCAGGTTAATGCGCCACCGCAGAATCATCAGCGGGACGCCTGACGCCACGATGACGAGAAGCAGGAAGCCCGCTTGCTCCATTTTGGCGTCGGACAAGCTGCCCATCATCCAATAGGTGATGGCGGGAAGCTGGTTTTCGGTGTCGGCAATGAGCTTGATGAACGAGGTGCCTGCGGAAAACAGCGAGCTGACCATGATGCCCGCCAAGATGAGATTGACGATGCCCTTGCCCGGTGCGCGCTGTCCCACCACATAGACCAGCGCCACCGCCGCCAAGCCTGCCAAAAACGCAAACAGCGTCGTGCCCGCACAGGAAAAGAAGCCAATCTTGACGCGATTGAGCCCCAAAAGGATTGCCAGCGCTGCGCCAAACGCTGCGGCTTGGCTGGCGCCCAGCACGTTGGGCGACGCCATCGGATTGAGAAACACGCCTTGGTAGGTGACGCCCGCTGCGGCAAGGGCAAGCCCCACCAAGCAGGCAAGCAATATGCGCGGCAGCCGCACGTTCAGGATGATGGCAGCCTCGGCGTCCGTCCACGTTTGTTGGATGGGAAACACCTTGGAAAGCAGCACCCGCACCACGGTGATCGGGGAGGAAACGGCGTAACGCCCAATGAAAAAGGACGCGAACATGCAAAGGAGCAGCAGCACGGACAGTACGATCAGTACCGTCGCGTTTCGTTTTCGATTCGACCATTGCTTCATAGGCATGCCCTCCGTTTTGAGTATAGCAGAATTTCCACCGCGACGCAATCCTTTTGCAAGAAGAACGCGCTTGTGCTGCGGCGCAAAATAGAGTATACTGGCAAATGAACAGGAGGCGTTTATGCAGCACATTCTCATCGTCGGGCGCAACGGCGTCGGCAAGTCCACCCTCATTCGCAAGCTGACGGCGCGCATCGGGCTGCCCGTTTCGGGCTGCTATTCCCGCAAGGAAGCGCCAAGCGAAGCGGGCGTATGCCCCGTCTACATCCACGCCATCGGACAACCGCCCGAATATTCACCGGAAAACTGCATCGGAAGCTGCCAAAACCAAAAAAGCACCGCCTTCCCCGCCGCCTTTGAACGGTTTGCACCCCATTTGGAGCAGCTGCCGCACACGGGAGTCTTGGTGCTGGATGAGCTGGGTGTGATGGAACGGGACGCGCTGCGCTTTCAGCGTGCGGTGCTTGCCATTTTGGACGACCCAAACGCCTTGGTACTCGCCGCGGTGCGGGATCGCCCCTCCCCCTTTTTGGATGCGGTGCGCGCCCACCCCAACTGCAAATGCTACTACATCGACGTCGAAAACCGCGACGCGCTGTTCAATACGATCTGCAAAGAGCAAGGGTTATGAAAGAAGGGTCGCCGAGATGGGCGACCCTTTTTCCTGTTGGTTTTCAGTACGTTTTGAGCGACGGATTGTTGCCGTTGCAGAAAATCAGCACGGTTGCCAGCGCTACGCCGATGGCGCCCACGACGGGGTGCATGGCGACGCCTGCGGAAACGAGGCTTGCCACCACCGCTTCGTACACGGTGGAAACCATGCCAATCCAGAACAAAACGCTCTTTGCGCGACTTTGCAGTTCCATTTTATCCTCCTTTTAAAACAGCTTGCCCAAGAAATAGCCCAGAACGCCGACAAGTAAGGTCGACAGCAACGTCAGCGACAGCGCGTCAAACCGTTTCGAGCCGCGTGTTTCCAATGCCCTCAGCCGCGTTTCGTGATCGGCGCCGTTTTTTGCAATGGTGTCTACGCTGGTCTCAATGCGCGCCAATGCCTCCATGATTTCCGCGACGGTGCGTTCAGCCATTTTGCACCTCCGTATAGCGTGCGCAGTTTGTCACATACGCCGTTTTGTCCTTGTACGGGATGGCATACCAACCGCTGTCTGCGCGGGAAAGCAGCGGGTATCGTTCGCCGCGATGGGCGATGCCCACCCTGCGATATGCGGTGGAAGCGCCGCTGCGCACGGAAACGGAACGACCCAAAATGACGACCGTCGCGCCGTCTGACGCGGCTTCGGCGGTTTCGTGCAGTGAACAAAGCCTTCCGAACCGATTCCAATAGCCGCTGCGTCGGGTGCGCACCACGCCGTACGCCCGTCCGCGGCATTCCACCGTGCTGCCGTCGCCCACGCACACGCCCACATGCACAATCTGTGTTCCGTTGTGCCGAAACACCAAATCGCCTTTTGTAAGCGCTTGCTCTTCGATGGCTTTGCAGAGTGCGTACAGCCCGCGTGAAGAAACGTCGCTCTTTTGCAGTCCAAGGGTGTGCAGCGCCCAAAAGACCAGCCCCGAACAATCGAATGCCCGAATCGGCGTAACGCCGCTGTTCTTCCGCTTGCGATACAGCGCGACGGCACGTGCCGCATTGTCCTCGGTCGTTTCGTGCCGTGCAATCCACCCTTCGGCGTCCGCCATGGTGTCCAGCACTTCCCCATCGCCGCCCCAGACATAGACGCCTTCGCCGACCTGCGCGTCAAGCAGCGCCATGAAGGCATCGCAGGCGCTCATGCTGTGCCTCCGCAGATGGCGGGATAGTCCTCGATGGCGCGAAATTGGCTGACCATTTCGCCCGTGTCAAGATCCTCATAATAGAATGTATTCCAATTCGCCGCGGTCTGATACGACGCCAAAAGCGCACGCGGCACATAGACATAGCCCGTCCCGCCGGCGGCAATCTGGCAGCCGAGAAACACGGTGCTGTCCGCCAATCTGCAAACGCCCGTGGTGCTGCGCAGGATGAGCGTGTCCAGACTGCGGCAAACGCTGAATGCGTCGTACGCGATGTACCCGCCCAGCAAATCGACGCTTTGGAGGGACGAACAGTGCGAGAACGCGCCCTGCCCCACCGTGGTACACGCCTTCGCTTGGACGCTTGTCAGCTTGGAACAGGATTCAAACAGATAGCGGCGGATGGACGTTACCGTGTTGTCCGTAATCGTCGTGATCGTGCCGCGTGCAAGTGCCGAAGCGGGCACAATGGTTTGGATGGCGGTTGGAAAATCGTCTGCCGTGATCGCCGCCGTATCGTCCGTCTTGGCGCGAATGGCGTCGGCAATGGCTGTGAACAAATCGGAAAGGGTTGCATGCTTGTTTGCCATCAGTAACGCCCTCCGATCGCTGTGCCGATTGCCGCCTGCACAAAGTCGACCACCGCTTTTGCCGTGGGCAGATAATCATGGGTGGAACTTGCGCTGATGCTCTGCGTCGTATCCACGCTGAGGGCGCGCCAGCCGTCGCCGTCGAAAAACGCCATGCCGTTGGTGCTGTCGAAGTACGCGACGTCGCCCAGCTGTACCGCATTCCCTGTGATGCTTGCGGCGGATTCGACCATGCGTGCGTTGATGCTGTTCCACAGCTTTCTCTCCGCGTCGCGGCAGCAGAAGAAGCTGCGCTGCACCGTGTTGAGCCAAAGCTGTCCCAAAAGCCCTTCCGTCGTGCCGTTGATTGGGTCGGTCGTCGCCACAAGGGGCGTCATGGCAGCGGTTGCCGCGTGTGCCGACGCGGCTGCCAAATCGGCTGCGCTTGCGGCAAGCTGTGCGGCTTCTGCCGCCGCCGTCGCGCCGTTGGTCGCTTGGATGGCATGGCTTGTGGCTGCCACCAGCATGGGATAGGACGGGTCGGAAACCACGTCGTCCTGCGTGGAAAGTGCGCGCACGCAATAGAATCCGAATCGGGCGCTGGTGACCAGCGTTTCCGCATTGGTTCCGCTGTACAGCTGGATTTCGCACAGCACCGCGCCCGTGCCGATGCTTTCTGCATACAGTGCAATGGTCAGCGCGCCCGCCGCCGCGTCTGTGACGGTCAACCCGTGGGATGCGTCCTGCGTATACGTGCCTTTTCCCGAACAAAAGACTGCGCATACCGTCACATCCGTCAGGTCTACGGGCGTGCCGTCGTCCGTCAGCGTGATTGCGAACTGCACGCCTGTGTCGTCCGAAACCACCGTGATTTTGCGCGTCGGGGTTCGGTGCTTGAGATCCAGTTGGATCGCATAGGTGTTTTGTGTCATACTGTCTCCTTTCCTCCTGACAAGAGCAGTATACCGCGAAACATCCCGCCAAAATTCTACGATCCATTTCACATTTTCCCGCTTTTTGCGCAACAAAAAGGACGGCTTTCGCCGCCCCGTGCGCGTCCAATTCAGCGCTTGACGTTATAGTTTTTGACGATCATATGCAGGAATCGCTGCAAAAGCGCAACCGTTTCATGGCGGGTTTTGCGATCGAGCTTGCCGAACTCTGCCATGATGACGGGAACGTAATTGTGCCGATCCTTCCAAAAGTCGTACAGCGTTTTGGCGCCCGTCCTTTGCGCCATGGAGAACACGGTATCCACGCAAAGCTGCCGCGCCTCCTCCGTCGTGTCCTGCATCATCTGCATGAACTCGCGGTGAAAGACGTAGGTGTCGGGCGCAAAATCCGCCTCGCGGACGAAGCGGCTGCCCTCGACGATCCAACGGTTGCAGTAGTGCTGGTACAGCCCGCGCCGCATCCCACGCGTGACCACATAGTTGGGGATGTTGTTGAGCATTTGGCTGACCGCCGAATACCGCGGCGCAATCAGCAGACAGCGATTGGAAATATCCAAGAACGCTTCGGAATCGAGAAATTCGTCGGTGAAGCCCGGCCCGTCAAAATCGAACACGCGCTCGATGCGGCTGTGGTCGAAGCATTTCGCCGCCGCATAGACGGAAAGATGTCCGCCCTTGGACGTGCCGCAAATGGTGATCGGCTCGCTGCGCGCCAGCATCACATCGTTGATGTAGCGTTCGGCACGCGCTTGGCTTGCAATCACGCCGTGCAGGGAAAGATTGAGAACCTCCTTCCAGCCCAGCAGCGAATCGTCCGTGCCCGAATAGGACACGATGGAATAGCCCTCGGGCACGCCAAAGCAGACGCCGCCAAACTGCATCTCGGTTGCCGCGTCGAATTCGCGGGAAAAGCCATACAGCAGCAGATCGCCGTAGCGCACCGAATCCGCCATCTCCAAAAACATATCGCAAAACTCTTTGGGGATGAGCAAGCCCAGATTGTCGCCCTTTTTCTCGTACAACAGGCGATACTGCCAGCCCGCCTCGGCAAAGGTCACGTCCTCGTCGGCAAACTTGTCGGACACGATGCCGTCCAACGCCAAAAATGGAATGCAGGTGAACGCCAGCATATCGACCTCGTTGAACGGCTCGACGGCACGCGGCACGCGTTTGTTGGCGCGGATATAGTCAATCAGATAATGCATAAAACTTCTCCATATACGGCATCGTACCACTTTGCAAAAGCGCTGTCAATCTGCTATACTATTTGTATGCGAAAAGTTCAATGCGTCGTCACAATTGCACAGGATGGCAGCACGGTTGCCGATGTCATGCGCAGCACGCTGCACATTTCGGGCGCGCTTTGCGCGAAGCTCAAGCGCCGCAGCGGCAGCATCCAAAAGAACGGCGTGCCCGTGTATGTGGTGGAACGCGTAAAAGCGGGCGACCGCTTGGAAATCGCGGTGGGCGATCCCGAAAAATCGCCGCTGCGCCCCATCCCCATGCCCCTTTGCATCGTGTACGAGGACGAAGATTTTTTGATCTTGGACAAGCCCAAGCACATTGCCGTCCATCCTGCCCGCGACCCCAACGAAGCCACCATCGAAAACGCGCTGGCTGCGTATTTGGGCGGCACGGACAATCCGCACCCCGTCAGCCGCCTCGACAAGGACACCACGGGGCTGATGACGGTCGCAAAAAGCGGCTACGCCCATACGCTTTTGAAGGCGCTTTTGCACACCGACGCGTTCCAAAAAGAATACCGTGCCATCTTGCTGGGACGTCCCCCGCAAACGCACGGCATGATTGATTTGCCCATTGCGCCGCTGCACGGCTCGACCTATGCGCGCACGACGTCAAAGGACGGTGCGCAAAGCCTTACCGAATATGAAGTGTTGGATTCGTGGAACGGGATGAGCCTCGTGAAGCTGATTCCGCATACGGGGCGCACGCACCAGCTGCGGGTGCATCTGGCGGCAATCGGATGTCCGTTGGTGGGCGATTGGCTGTACGGCACGCGCTCCGAAGCGATCGACCGTCCCGCGCTGCACGCCGAATCGCTGCGGCTGCTGCACCCGTTGGCGGGCGAATGGCTTTGCTTTACGTCGCCGATCCCTGCGGACATGCAAGCGCTTCTGCCCGCTCCATATAGCCGTTGACAAACGACAGCGCCGCGTCGGCGTACTCCTGCGGATAGCGTTGACTGGATTCGCCATGCTGCGCATCGGAAAAGACCCGACATTGCTTTTCAGCGGTGCAAGCGTCGTACAACGGCTGCATCATGGCAAACGGGACGAAATCGTCCTTGTCGCCATGGACGAACAGCGTCGGCGTATGCGAACGGCGCACCGCGTCTTGGGCGGCGGGTGTGTACATGGAATATCCCGCAAATCGGCGGCAGCACAGATTCACAATCCAAAGAAACGGCAGCAGCGGCAGGTGCGAACGCTTGGCAAGGTGCTTTGCGACTGCGCCCACCGAAGAGAACGCGCAGTCCGAAACGGCGCACACCACCCGATCGGATGGTTGGTCGCCCGTGACGAGCAGCACCGTCGATGCGCCCATGGAAACGCCGTGCAGCGCGATGCGGCTGTTGGGATGCTTTTCCAAAAGATCGGAAATCCACCCTTCGACATCGCGGCTGTCCAGCGCGCCAAAGCCGACGAAGCGTCCGCCGCTCCGCCCGTGGGCGCGATCCTCCACCGCCAAGACGGAATAGCCCGCGTCGTAGTAGGCGTTGAAAATGACGGAAAAATCCCACCATGGCAAGCTGTAATACCCATGCACCAAGATGACGATGCGCGCGCTTTGCGCCTGCTCGTAATAATCGCCATAGAGCATCACGCCGTCAAACGATTTGTGCGTGACGGTGGTGTGGGGCAGCGTCTGCATCCGCTTGTGCGTCTCGCGCATGCGGGGAATATACGGCGCCCAGTGCGTGTTTTCTGCGCCCTTAGCGAGCGTGTCCATCTTGGGCGACCTGCGAAATGCGGCAAAGAACAGCAGCACGCCGATCGCCGCGTACAGCAGCGCGGCAGCCCCCACCGCGATGCATACAATCCAATACCAATGCATCTTACATCCTCACAATCTGAATCGGCTGCTTCTCCCGCCGCGTCCTGTGCGGCTGCAGCGGCAGTGCCTTGGGCGCCGCGTCTCCTCGTCTCTTGGGCGTCTTGGTCGTCCTCTCAACCGCCGCGAAGGTCGGCTTCTGTCGAAACCACGACGGCGCCGTGATGAGTGGCGCCACAATGGGCGTCGGCTCGACGGGCGCTTCCAAGACCGGTTCTTCCGCCTGCACTTCGGGCGGCTGTTCCAAAGCGGGTTCCTCCTCCTGCTCGACGGGCGGCTGTTCCAAAATGGGTTCTTCCGCTTGCTCGATGGGCGGCTGTTCCAAAGCGGGTTCTTCTGTCTGCTCAACAGTCAGTTCTTCCAAAACAGGTTCTTCCGCTTGCACTTCGAGCGGTTGTTCCAAGACAGGTTCTTCCTCCTGCTCGACGGGCGGCTGTTCCAAAATGGGTTCTTCCGCTTGCACTTCGGGCGGTTCTTCGACCGGCGGCGTTGCCTTTTTCACTACGGGAACGAACCGCGTTGCGCCATCGGGCACGGCAGCGTTTTCCGCTTCCGATACGACGGGCACGGGGCGCGTATCGGTCATTGGGGCGTCGTCCGTTTCGTTCACAACGGGGACGGCGTGGGTATCGTCGTCGACTGCGGCGTCAACGGCAGAAGCCTGTTCGGACAGTGCGCTTTTTGGCGATTCCTTTGCGGCGCGGGCGGCGGCTTCCTCGGGGGAAAGCTGCCCATAGCGGCGCAGCTTGGCGGGCGCGGTATAGCCGAATTGCTCGGTGGGCGCGTCGCCAAACAGGTTGTCCTCGACGGTTGGGCGGTTTGCCTTGCGGGCAGCGTCCATGTCGTGTTCCCAATCGGGCGGCAGCTTGGCTTTGAGCTTGCGCTCCTTGCCAAACAGCACAAGGCAGAGGATTCCCAACAGCGCGGCAACCGCAACGATGGCGATGGCGACGATTTGCACGACGGGACGAATCTTGTTCATCAAGTCGCGCAGAAAGGTGTTGTTGTTGTAGACAATGGTGGAGGATTCGGGCTGTGCCGCCATTGCCGCAAGCCCCGAAAGATCCAGCTCTTGGATGGTGGGCGGCGTGTGCGCCGTGCCTGCCGGGTCGTAGGCGGTGATGGAAAATTGCAGCTTTTGCACGCCGTCCAGCTGATAGACGACGGTGTAATACGTTTCGCCCTTTTGCAGCTCGTTGTAGGTGGCGACCGTTCCGAACAGCGTCAGCTCCGTGACGGAGGCGTTGGTCAGCGTGACCTGCGAATAGTTGCGGATGGTGATTTGGAGCTTGCCGCACAGCTTGCCGTTGGCGTCGTAATAGGCGTTGACAAGCTCGACCGACAGGGAAATATTGACCGTTTCGGAATCGACGAAGGGCACGGCGTCGTACACGTTGGGGTCGGTGTAGGAAAACGAACCGCCCAAGCAATCGACGCCCGTTACATGGAACTGCACCTTGCGGATGACGCCGCTGGATACGCTGTACGGCACGGAGAACGACAGCACCTTGCGCTGCGCGGGCGCCAAGTCGAACGGTTCGTCCACGGCGGTGTTGATCTCGTCGTAAAGCTGCAAGCCGGTCACCGTTTGGTTGCCCTCGTTGGCGATGGTGACGGCGTATCGGTTGCCCTCGCTGTCCGCCGCATAGGGCTGCACCGTGATGGTGACGTTCAATACGAAGGACGCAACGGTGAGCGTGGTCGCCGCCGTTGTTTCCATCTCGCGCTGCCGCGCCGTGTAGCGCACGATGGGGCAAAACGACAGGTCGGTCTCGCCCATGACGTACTCGACGGGCACGGTGAGCGTTTCGCCCGACAGCAGGATGGTTTTGGGCAGCTCGATCGCCGTGGTGCGTCCCGAAGTCGGGTCGGAAAGCGTCAATCCGCTCATGTCGAATTTGGTGTCGTTGGTGATGGTGTAGGTGACGGAAAACGGCTCGTTTGCTCGCACCAGCGCGGCGGCGCACGCGGCGGTCACCGACAATTCGGGCGGGATGAACCGCGGAATCGTCACCGACGCGGACGTGTTGCGCTGTGCCGTTGTGGTGGTCGGATTGCCCAATTCGTCCGTCGTGGTGGTGCGTTCCTCCCACGTCAGGCGATAGGTGACGGCGGTATTGAGCTGCGCGTCCTTGACCGCGACGTTTTGCAACGTGAACTCGCGGTTCTCGCCGCCCAGCACCACAATGGCGTCGTCCAGCACGAGCGTTTCGTTCTCGTAGCCGCCCGTCAGCTTGGCGCTGTACAGCGTGTACGCCTTGGCGCTGCTGTTATGCAGCGTGAAGGTCAAATAAGAAACCGTCCCGTCGCCTTCCAGCTCGGCGGCAGGGTCGGGTGTGATGGTGAGGGTGATGGGATGCTCGGTTTGCGCAGCCGCAAAAGGCCCGATCCAGCCGAACGTGCCTGCCAGCAAAAGCCCTATGAGAATGTATGCCGTCCATCGCTTCATTCGAGCGTCTCCGCCTCCTGAAAGGGAAATCGATCGCTGCCCACCCAAATGGGCAAAATCCGTGCCTCCGTGCGTTCGCGCATGGCGGTCAAAAACGATTCGGTGTCCGTGTCCCGCACCCAGCAGGTGCAGGTGATTGTTTCGGCGTACGTCGCTTCGACGCCTGTTGCATACTGCGAGATGATGCGCTGCACCGTGCTCCAGTAGGGATAAGGAACCGTGACGGAAAACTGTGTGCAGGGCTGCATGGTTACCACGCCTGCCGCCTTCACGGCGTCGCTTGCGCTGTGGGCATATGCCCGCACCAGCCCGCCTGCACCCAAAAGAATCCCGCCGAAATAGCGCGTCACGATGACCAATACGTCGGTCACGCCGATGTGCTTGATGGTTTCCATCATCGGCATGCCTGCCGTCCCGCTCGGCTCGCCGTCGTCGGAATACCTTGCCGTGCCGTCCTTTAACGCATAGGCATAGCAGTTGTGAGTGGCGTCCCAATGCTGCTTTCGGATGCGCTCCAAAATGGCAAGCGCCTCCGATTCATCGGCGATGCGCCAACAACGGCCGATGAAGCGGGAGCGATGAAGGATGGTTTCCGTTTCGGCATCTTTGCCTACGGTGCGGTATGCTGTCAGCGGCAGATCCTGCAATAGCCTTTCTTGCCTTTCTTGAGAATGACGCCGTCGCCCTGTAAAGCGGCTTCGTCCAGCGTTTCGGAAAAGTCGGTGACCTTATGCTCGTCTGCAAACACCGCGCCGCTTTGAATCATGCGGCGGGCGTCGCTCTTGGAGGAGCAAAGCGCCGACAGAACCAGCAAATCGGGGATGCGCAGACCGCTTTCGGCGACTTCGGCGTCGGTCAGCTTTTTGGTGGGCATGGAGGACGTGTCGCCCTTGCCCAAGAACAGCCCTTCCGCCGCCTGCTGTGCTTTCAGCGCCTTTTCGGTGCCGTGCACCTGCTCGGTCAGCGTGAATGCCAGCACGCGCTTGGCTTCGTTAATTTCGGAATCCTTGAGGCTGCCCAGCCGATGCACCTCGTCCATCGGCAGGAAGGTGAGCAGCGACAGGCAGCGCTCGACGTCGCCGTCGTCGACGTTGCGCCAGTATTGGTAGAAATCGAATACGCTGCACTTGTTTTCGTCGAGCCACAGCGCGCCCTTTTCGGTTTTGCCCATCTTCTTGCCTTCGGAGTTGGTGAGAAGCTGGGTCGTCAGGCAGAACGCGTCCTTTTGCTCTTTGCGCCGAATCAACAGCGTGCCGCCCAGCATGTTGCTCCACTGGTCGTCGCCGCCCATCTCCAGCACGCAGCCGTATTTTTGGTTGAGCATGAGAAAGTCGTAGGATTGGAGCAGCATGTAGCCCATTTCAAAGAAGGTCAGCCCGCCATCCGTCGCCAAGCGCTGCTTGTAGCACTCGGCGGCAAGCATGCGATTGACGTTGAAATGCACCGCAATCTCCCGCATGAAGTTCATATAGTTGAGGTTGCGCAGCCAATCGGCGTTGTTGACCATGATCGCCTTGCCCTCGCCAAACTCCACAAGACGCGCCATCTGCTTTTGGAAGCATGCCGCGTTGTGATCCAATTCTTCTACGGAGAGCAGCTTGCGCAGCTCCGTCTTGCCCGACGGGTCGGCAATCATCGCCGTGCCGCCGCCCAGCAGCGCGATGGGGCGATGCCCCGCCCGCTGCATATGCGCCATCGTCATCAGCGCCACATAATGCCCGATGTGCAGCGAATCGGCGGTCGGGTCGAACCCGATATAGAAGGTGACGGGCTGCTTGCCCAGCAGCGCCCGCAGCTCTTCGGGATGGGAGCATTGCTTCAAAAAGCCGCGCTCCTCTAAAATGTCATACGCGTTTCGTTCCATAGGTATAGTCCCCCTTTTATGCGCACCATTCTATCAAATCGGGAGGCGTTTTGCAACCCCTTCCAAGATTGTTCAAGTTGTGGGTGCGTTTTGCGCACTTTGAAGGTCGCACAATCGCCAAAAATATTTTTTTGCAACCCCTTGTATTTGGAAATTGAATATGGTACGATCATGGCGCAAAGAGGAGTAACGAACGCTTCGGCGTGTGTGTCTGCGTCAGGACGGGGAAACCCCGCAGCACTGCAAATCCTTTTCGATTTGAAGTAAGATCTTTGCCACGAGATTCTTTTCGTGGCGAAGATTTTTTTATTACAAGGAGGATGTATGGACGAATTTTTGAGCCTGTTTTCAAACGTGACCCAATTCACATGGCAGCAGGGCGTCATGCTCGTCATTGGACTGGTGTTGATCTACTTGGCGATTCGGCACAAGATGGAGCCTGCGCTGCTGCTGCCGATGGGCTTTGGCGCGATCTTGGTCAATCTGCCCTTCGTCAATACGGAGGCGATTGAAACGCTGTTCCGCGCCGGAATCGAAACGGAGCTGTTTCCGCTGCTGCTGTTCATCGGCATCGGCGCCATGATTGATTTCGGCCCGCTGCTTGCAAATCCCAAGCTGATGCTCTTTGGCGCAGCGGCACAGTTTGGCGTGTTCTTTACGCTGTGCCTTGCACGGCTTTGCGGGTTTGCGCTTTTCGACGCCGCTTCCATCGCCGTCATCGGAGCGGCGGACGGCCCCACCTCCATCTATGTGTCGCAATACCTGCATTCCAACTACCAAGGCGCCATCTTGGTGGCGGCGTACTCCTATATGGCGCTGGTTCCCATCATCCAACCGCCCGTCGTGCGGCTGCTCACGACCAAGAACGAACGGCGCATCCGCATGGACTACGCGTCAAGCGACGTGAGCAAGCTGACGCGCATCCTCTTCCCCATCCTCACCACGCTCGTCACAGGCGTGATCGCGCCCAAATCCGCCGCGCTGATCGGCTTTCTGATGTTCGGCAATCTGGTGCGCGAATGCGGCGTGCTGAACAGCTTGTCCGAATCGGCGCAGAAGGAGCTGGCGAACCTCGTGACGCTGCTGTTGGGGCTTTCGGTTGCGTTTCGCATGACGGCTGCCGACTTTGTGAGATGGGATACGCTGCTGATTATCGGGCTTGGGCTGTTTGCCTTTGTCTTTGATACGGTGGGCGGCGTGCTGTTTGCAAAGCTGCTCAACCTGTTCTGCAAGAAAAAAATCAATCCGATGATCGGCGCGGCGGGCATCTCGGCGTTTCCGATGTCGGCGCGGGTCATTCACCAAATGGGGCGCAAGGAAGACCCGAACAATTACCTGCTGATGCACGCGGCAGGCGCCAATGTGGCAGGACAGATCGCCTCCGTCGTGGCGGGCGGGCTGTTGATTGCCTTGGTGGAACCATTGCTGTAGGAGGTAGAACCATGTTGTTTGCATCCACTGTATTTCAGTTTGACCTAAGCACGCTGCTCGGGGAAACGCTTCCGATTTTGGCAAAGGGGATGCTGGGCACGTTTGTCGTGATGCTGTTGTTAATCGGCGTCGTGTCCCTGCTCCGCGCCGTCACAAAGAAAAAGGCGAAGTGAAGGGGTAACCGTGTGCACGGGTTTCCCAATGAAAATGTCAATCAGTCCGTGTGTTTCCCGCCCCACGCGGTCATTCTGACGCAGCGAAGCAAGGAAGAATCTCCCGCTTGCACGCGAGATCCTTCGGCACAGCCTCAGGATGACAGACGGAACGATGCTTGCATTTCTTTTCCGATGAATGCGGGCGCGAACACGGGCGGATGGTATCCGCCAGCCGTTCCCTGTCGTCATTCTGACGCAGCGAAGCAAGGAAGAATCTCCCGTTTGCACGCGAGATCCTTCGGCACAGCCTCAGGATGACAGACGGATCGATGCTTGCATTTCTTTTCCGATGAATGCGTACGCGAACACGGGCGGATGGTATCCGCCCCAACAAAAATGCGGGCGCGAACACGGGCGGATGGTATCCGCCAGCCGTTCCCTGTCGTCATTCTGACGCAGCGAAGCAAGGAAGAATCTCCCGTTTGCACGCGAGATCCTTCGGCACAGCCTCAGGATGACAGATGAGCGTTTTTGGCGTCCTTTCCCGAAAAACGCGGGCGCGAACACGGGCGGATACGATCCGCCCGTGCAAAACTGTGTGCTTATTTTGTTCCTTACTTGGGTAGCTCGCTGGTGCAATGCGGGCAGCGGGTCGCTTCGTCGTGAATCTCGGAGAAGCAGTACGGGCAAAGGCGCGGTTTCTTTTCGGGCGCGGGTGCGGGGGCGTGCTTTTTGTCGTACTTTTCGCGTCCCTGATGCAGGGCGCGCACCACAACAAAGATGCTCAACGCCACCAGCAGGAAGTACACCACGGCGGAAATGAGGTTGCCGTAATGGAGGATGCCGACGCCTGCCGCCTGCGCTTCTTCCAAGCTGGCATAGGTATTGCCGTCCAGCGCCACATACCACTGCGAAAAATCGACACGGATCAGCACGCCGATGGCGGGCATGATGATGTCGTTGATGAGGGAGGATACGATCGCGCCGAACGCACCGCCAATGATGACGCCGACCGCCATATCCACCACGTTGCCCTTAAAGGCAAATGCCTTGAAGTCGTCGAAAAAGCCCTTGGTCTTTTTTGCAGCTTCGGTTTCGTTGATTTTTTTCATTAGATTCCTCCTCACTGTCTCTATGATATAGCGAACGGTTCGCTATTCTACGACGATTTTTTTGCTGTTTGCCTTGCGTGCGGCGGTCACCGCTGCACCCAAGAGGACGAACAGGATGAACACCGCGACGTGCACGGTGATGATGGCGGGGCCTGGCTGGACGTCCGCGCCCAGCGACATGGCAAAGCCGCCCGCAAAGCACACCAGCGACAGCGCCGCCGACGTCACCACAACCGTCCAAAACCGCTTGCAGACCCGCATGGCGGACAGCGCGGGAAAGACGATCAGACCCGATACCATGATCGCGCCCACCATCTTCATGCCCACCACCACCGTGACGCCGGTCAAGCACGCCAAAAGCAGGTTGTACACGCCCGCGCGCACGCCCGTCGCCTTGGCAAAGTTTTCGTCAAACGTCACCGAGAAGATGCGGGTGAAGAACAGGATGAACAGCGTCACCACCACCACCGATACGGCGATGGTTACAATCAAATCCAAGTTGGACAGGGTGACCATGGACGACGAGCCAAACAGCGAATTGCAGATGTCGGCGTATTGGTTGTTGCTGAACTTGAACAGCAGCGTCCCAATGGCGATGGCGCCCGTGGACAGCACGGCGATTGCCGCGTCGCCCTTCATCTTGCGGCTTTCGGACAACCGCATCAAAAGCACCGCCGCAATCAGCACGATGGGCAGCGACACCGCCATGGAGTAGTCGCCAAGATCCAGTGCCGTCGCAATGGCAAGCGCGCCAAACCCGACGTGGGAAAGCCCGTCGCCGATCATGGAAAAGCGCTTCATCACAAGCGTGACGCCCAAAAGGCTGGCGCACAGCGAAACCAGCACGCCCACCACGATGGATCTTGTGAGAATGTCCGCCATATACGGATTCTGAAACATTGCGCCGATGGCGCCTTGCAGCACGTTCATACGCCCACCTCCGAAAGATAGCGCTTGCCCACGGGGCTTTGGATGTAGCCTTCCGTCGTGCCGCAGAACAGCGGATGGCAGCTGAGATGCAGGATGTGTGTGCAGTCGCGCACCGCTTCCTGCATATCGTGGGAGACCATGATGATGGTCATGCCCTGTTCGTTGATGGTGTGCAGCACGCGGTAGAACTCTGCCGTGACCACGGGGTCAAGCCCTGCGGTGGGTTCGTCCAGCACCAAAAGCTTTTGCGTGGCGCACAGCGCTCGCGCCAACAGCACCCGCTGCTGCTGCCCGCCCGAAAGCGCTTGATAGCAGCGCCTCGAAAGCGCGGTAATGCCCAGCATCTCCATATTCTTTTTCGCCATGGCGCGCTCATTTTTGCCGTAGAACGGGCGCAGCCCCCGATAGCTCAGCGTGCCGGACAGCACCACCTCATACACCGACGCGGGAAAATCCTTTTGGATGGCGCTCTGCTGGGGCAGATAGCCGATTTCGGTGGGCTTCAGCCCCTCTCCCATGCGGATGCGGCCCGATGCGCAGGGCATCAGCCCCAAGAGTGCTTTCATCAGGGTGGACTTGCCCGAACCGTTTTCGCCCACAATGCCCCAGAACTCGCCCTGCTGCACGGCAAACGAGACGTCGTGCGCCACGTTTTCGCCGTCGTAGGCGAGATTCACGTTTTCAAAGGTCACCAATGCCATTTAGGACACCGCCTTTCTGAGACTTTCTACGTTTTGCCACATGAGGTCGAGATAGGTGACGCCGTTGTCAAAGTCGGCTTTGGACACGTTGTGGCACGAATGCAGCCGCAGCGTTTCGACGCCCGTCGCGTCAGCAATGGTGTTTGCCACCTTCTCGGAAGAAAATTCGATATAGAATACGGTGGGCAGCTGTTCCTCGTTGACCTTGTCGATGAGGAAGGCGATGGTCTTGAGGCTGACCTCCTCGTTGCTGGAGCAGCCCTTCAGCGCGGCGTAGTAGGTGATTCCGTACGCCCGACACAGGTACAAAAACGGAAATCGCTCCGCAAACACCACCGTGGTGCGCGCCGCGTTTTGCATGACCGCTTGGAAGCCCTCGTCCAGTGCGGACAGCTTGGCAAGATAGGCGTCGCAGTTTTGTTGCAGCGTGGCTTCTTGCTCAGGCAGCAGCAAAATCAGCTCCTCGGTGAGCCGTTCCACGATGCGCATGGCGTTTTGCGGGCTTGTCCAAACGTGTTCGTCGAACGCATCCTGTTCGCACGCTTCGCCCTCCTCCGTCTGCATGCCCTCCACCGTTTCTTCGTTGAGCAGGGTCACGCAGTCCACCAGCTTGAGCGTGCGGCACGCTGCGCCGCTTTTCGATAATACGCCGTCCACCCAAGCGTCGGATTCGCCGCCCACATAGACGAACAGATCCGCCCCCACGATGTCCTCGATTTGCGAAAACGTGGGGTCGAATCCGTGTACCTCGCTGCCGGGATCGATGAGCATTTCAAGCTCGACCAGATCGCCTGCGATGGCGCGAACGAAATCGTATTGGGGGAAGATGGTCGCCACAACCTTGGGCTTGTCGTGGGATGCGACAGGCGCAGTACGGCAGCCGCACACCGCCGCCATGCACGCAAGGCACAGCAGCAGCGACAGGATGCGTTTCAAACGCGATGATTTCATGTTGTCTCCTATTTGTTGATGATGCGCGCCACCAAGGGGCGATACACCTGCATCGCGCCCGTTGGACAAAACTCTTGACAGCAGAAGCACTTGATGCACAGCTTGCGGTCGATGACCGGCAAGCCGCTTTGCATCGTGATTGCCTTGGCGGGGCAAATGTTGGCGCACTTCTTGCAGCCGATGCACATGGTCTTTTGCGGAAGCGGCTTGGCGCCCAAGCACGCCTCCAGCACCCAACCCTTGGAACGCTCAAACAGCGTATCGTTCTTGTGGAACAGCAGGCTGTTGTGATTCTTGATGAGCAGAAAATCCCGCACGCAAAGCGGTTGGTACGCGCCGTGCACGGTCAGCTTATCGAGCGAATCGGGAATCAGCCCGCGCCGCAGCGCTGCCGCAAGCGTTGGGACGTCCTCGATGGCAAGCCCGATGAGCCGCGCCGCCGCCAAGTCGAGACAATGGGGACTTTTGGACGCCAGCAGACAGTTGAGCGGCCGCGGCGTCCCCTGCGTCGGACCGTTGCCCTCCATCGCAACCACCGCATCCGCAATGGACAGCACGGGCGGAAAGTACGCGTCCAAATCCAAAATCATGTCCGCAAAGTCGTTCGGATCGGGGTAGCGATAGTGGTACTCGGGCTTCATGATGCCCGGCACCACGCCGAACATATTTTTGGCGGCACAGGACAGCCCCATCATGCCGTGGGACTTGAGCTTGCATACGTCCACGATGGCGTCGCAGTCGTCCAAGTACGCCGTGTAGCAAAAGGTCTTCGCCTGCACCGCGTTCGGATTGGTTGCCACCCGTTCTTCGTAGTTGTGGTTCAACGTTGCACCCGCCGCTTCGACCTCTTTCATGCCGCTTGCCGCATAGATGCGATTGACGTACGCGGGCGTCCACAGCCCGCCCGGACTGTCGCCCACCACAACCGACGCGCCGCGTGCCAAGAGCAGCTCGGTCAGCGCCACCAGCACCGCCGGATGGGTCGTCACGGCGGCTTCGGGCTTTGCAAAGGAGACCAAGTTCGCCTTCAGCCCCACGCGCATCCCCTTCTTGACCCAATCGAGCCCGCCAATCGGCAAAAGCGCTTTCAAGAGCGCCGCCTTGACCGTCTCCTTTTCGTAGGTTGCGCAAGGGACGATGGATACCGCTTCGTATTTCATGTGCGCAGACTCCGCACAAGGCGGATCTCCTCCGCGTATTCGGACAGCGCCTCATGCGGCGTCTCCAAGCAAAACGGCAAATCCCGCAGCGCAGGATGGTTGACGATGTATGAAAATGCCGTCAGCCCAATCTCGCCTGCGCCGATGGGCGCGTGCCGATCCTTGTGCTGTCCCGGTCCAAACTTGCAGTCGTTCAGATGCACAAACCGCAGCCACTTCAGCCCAATGGCTTGGTCGAATTGCATCAGCACGCCGTCCAAATCGTGCACCACGTCATATCCTGCGGCAAACACATGGCAGGTGTCCAAGCAGACGCCCATGCGCAAAGGCTTATTGACGCCCTGCAGGATGGCGGCAAGCGCCAAAAATGTGCTGCCGATCTCGCTGCCCTGCCCTGCCATCGTCTCTAAGAGAACGGTGACGTCGGTGGAATCGTCCAAAATGCGATTGAGCAACGCTGTGGTTTTTTCGATGCCCACCGCTTCGCCCTGTCCGACGTGGCTGCCGGGATGCATATTGTAAAACGGGACGCGCATCTGCGTGCAGCGCACCAAATCGTCCGCCATGACCTGTTCGGCAAACGCCGCCACCTCGGGCTTTTCGGCGCAAGGATTGAGCGTGTAGGGCGCATGCACCAGCACGGGCGCAAAATCGTGCGCCTGCAGATAGGCGTGCATCGCGTCCGCGTCGTCCAAATCCATCGGCTTTGCGCGGCTGCCGCGTGGATTGCGGGAAAAGAATTGGAACGTGTCCGCCCCCAGCGCGTCGGCGGTTTTCGCCATTGCCAAGAGTCCGTCGGCGGGAGAAAGGTGACATCCGATGTGCAGCTGCGTCATAGCGTTTCCGTCCCGTCCAACAGCCGCAAATCGTTGGCGATCTCGCGGCAGGCGTCCGCCGCTTGGGGCACGACGCCGATCTTTTCGGCAAACGCGTGGAACAAGCCCTGATAGCGAATCCCGCGCGCTTCCACGCCCGCGTCGCGCAGCTTGCGCACAAGGTATTCGTCCTGTTGGCGCAGCCCGTCGAACTCCGCCATCAGCACCAGCGTCTTGGGCATTTTGTTAAGGTCTGCATAGATAGGGCTGACGTCCGCGTCGGTGGGGTCGCCGCCCGCTGCCAAGTACATGCTGCGCAGCAGCACTTGGTATTGCAGATTGCCGCCGCCGTCGCTGCGCCCGATGTTCAGCCGCGGCTCGATGCGTTCGCGTTGGGACGGGTCGATGTCGTATGCGTCCAGCCGCCATGTAAACGGCATATGCTCATAGTCGAAGGTGATGCAGGGATAGTACAGCGCAGCGTATCGGACAAACGACCATGTGCCGCGTGCCAAGACGGACAGCATAAAGATGGTGCCCGCACTGTCGCCGCCCACGCAAAGCTTGTCGGGATCGACGCCAAACGCTTCGGCATGGTCGTGCACATGGCGCACCACCGCTTCGCACGCGTCCACCGCCGACGGATAGGGATGCTCGGGCGCAAGCCCGTATTCAACGCTGAACACCACGCAGTCGGACAGCTCGGCGATGTACTTGAGCGTGTTGGCGCAGATGTTGGGCGTGCCTGCCACGAACGCGCCGCCGTGGGCGTAAATGAGCCCCACGCGGGCGGGTCGGTCGTAGGGCTTTCGCCTGCGGTACGTCCATACGCGCGCCGTGGTATCGCCCACCGCAACGGAGAACACGTCGGTCAAGATTTCGACCGTGTTGACGCTGCGGTTCGTCCACCCGCAGGAGCGGCGAATGCCCTCCAGCGTCGCGCCGTAGTTCGTGCGCGGAATGACGTCCAGCGCATATTCATAGCGATCCAGCGAGCCGATTCGTCCGTCGGGCGCTTCCTTGACAAGGATTTCGGTGTCGAAGCAGCGAACGGGACTTCCCGCGCCCTTGAGCTTTTCGACCGCTTCTATCGGATAAAGTTCCATCTCAACCTCTTTCTCGACGCCCGTGCGCCGACAGCTTTTGCAGCTCATACTGCGGCACGATCTCAATCACGACCGCCAGCAGGAGCGACAGGAAAAACGGGAGCTTACACAGCCCGAACAGCAGGATAAACAGCACCTGCGTCAAGACGACCCGCGACAGCGCCGAAAGAAACGCGTGTACCGTCAAGCGGCGGCCGCGCTTCTCGGTGGAAAAGCTGCTGCAGGTGTTCAGCACAAACGCCGTGCCCGAAAAGCAAATGCTCATCAGCGCCACGCACGCGTACGGAAACAGCTCCGCCGCAAACGGGATCGGCTCGATGGGCAGCCACACATAGAACACCACGGGCAGCAACATCCGCAGTGTCAGCTGCTCGACGCCAACGCGGTACGAATAGAACAGCAGAATCGCAATGCAGTACCACAGCAGCATCGCCACGATAGAGCCCAGCGACGATTCCAAAATTTTGCCATGCAGCCGCAGCGTGTCCCGCACGGGGTCGAAGTGGGAAGCACGGTTGTTCTCGATGTAGATCGTCTCGATCGGCACCTCGTAGATGGGCAGATTGCGCTTGCCCGCGTACAGCAGCGCGTTCAGCTCGTATTCGTAGCGATTGCCGCTGACATAGAGCATCCAGTCCAGATCGTCGATGGGAAACCCGCGCAGCCCCGTTTGGTTGTCATGCAGATACTTGGAGCAGGCGACGGCATACGCGACGCGGGTCGCCCAGTTGCCCATGCGGGATTTCGCGGGGATGTTGCCCTTCAACGCCCGTGCGCCCAGCACCAAGCCGTGCTTTTCGCGCACCTTTTCGCCCGTTTTCAGGATGTCCTGCACCGCGTGCTGCCCGTCCGCATCCGCCGTGACAATGCACGTCCAGCCGCGATTCGCCGCACGAATATAGGACAGACCATGCTTGATGGCATACCCCTTGCCGTGATTCTTTTCGTACCCCAAAACCGTCGCATATGGCTCGCACGCCGCAAAGATTGCTTGAAAGCCTGCCCCGCTGCCGTCGTTTACCACGACAACGTCCACTTGCTCCTGCACCAACGCTTCGCACAAAGAAACCAAAACCTGCTCGGGCTTGTAAGCGGGGATCAACACCACCGTGTTTGTTGCACCCATTCCACCTAAAACCCCATACTTTGATAGTTTATTGTAGCATGCCCCGCGCCAAGATGCAAGCACTTGGCGGACAAAAACGACCCATCGTCGGCATATACGATTTTCGGAAAAGGCGAGCAAACAACACTCCCATGTCATCCTGCGCTTCAGCGAAGGATCTCGAACGAAAGCGGGAGATTCTTCGGTACTTCGTACCTCAGAATGACAACGGGTGAACGGCGGGCAGATACTATCCGCCCCTACGGAATGACCGCGGATCTGCAATCAAAATGGCGGCGCAGACGCCATTACCAAAACTTCTTCATTTCTTCATTCCCGTTGTGTTCCTGCGTACCCCGAAAAAGTGTGTGCGAAAAACGACGCGCCCTATGGTGCGTCGTTGGTTTGTATGCGGATGGGTGGGCGGGTTACACCGATTCGGCGAATGCACGCACCACGCGGTCGTACTGCGCTTTGTTGACATAGCGCACATGGGAGTGCGCGCCCTGCTCGAACCATTCCAGCTGCTTTTTTGTGCTGCCGCACCGTTCAAACAGTGCAGGCGTGTATTGGGGCAGCGAAGAAACGTCCGCCCTGCTTTGCAAAAACAGCGTCGGCACCTGCACGTTGGGCAGCGCATGGTAGGGCGACTGCTTTTGAATGTCCACGCCCGTGTTCTTCTTGATGTAATGCTCGATCTCGCCCAGCACGGGGAAAACGGGCTTGTGCATCAGCTTCATGCGCTGCAAAAACACGCGATGGAAGGAGGAATACACCCCGTCCAGCGTGACGCCCGCCAGCGCTGCGGGGCAATGTTCGCTTGCCGCCGTATAGACGGAGGTGGCGGCGCCGATGCAAACGCCGTGCAGCAAAATCTTATCGGTGTGGCATTGTGTGGTCAAAAACTGCATCCATGCAAGCACGTCGCCCGATTCCTTGACGCCCAGCGTGTTGTACTTGCCTTCGCTGTTTCCGTGGGCGCGGGTGTCCGTGACGAGGATGTTGCAGCCCGCCTGCCGATACGGTTCGGCATAGAAGTAGCTGTATAAAAGCCCTTCCGCTCTGCCGCACAACAGGATGGCGGTTTTGGTGCTGCCAAAGTCCACAAACTGCCCCACGAGCTTCAGCCCGTCGTGTTCGATGGTGTACTCACGCGTGCGGTCTTGATAGCGCTCGCCCCACGCCAGCGCCTCTTGGTACATGGCGTTGTATTCGTCGTCGGTGGTGCAGCTTTCGGCACGCGTCCATTTTTCGGGGGACGTGCGCACCAAAAGGTCTTCATAGATGTCCTTCGCCAACGGGAGCGTCAGCGCGTAGGTGAGCGCCAGCGGAACGACGACCACCGCGAGGACGCCCAGCGCAATCCAAAGTGCAAGCATGCAGCCTCCTTACAGAAGCGCGCCAAGGATGGCTTTTTCTTCGACCAGCCCGTCGGAAATGGGCTTGCCGAAGTAGAACGCCGCCACCAGCCCCGGGCCGATGGACGCGCCGCAGCTTTGTCCCACAGAATTGAGGATGATTTCCTTGACGCCGATCTCCGTGCGAATCATCTCCGCCAGCTTCTCGGCTTTTTCGAGTCGATTGGAATGCGCCACAAACACGATCTGCTCCTTGGGATCGACAATGGTCTGCTTCATGTAGCCGATGGTGGCGGCAAACGCCTTGTTGTAGCCGCGTGCCTTGCCAATGACGCTGGAAAGCCCCTTTTCGTTGTCAAAATCCGCCATGGGCTTGATGCCCACCAGCGTGCCCATCACCGCGGCGCCGCCCGAAACGCGTCCCATGCGCTTGCAGAAGAACAGGTCGTCCAAAGGCCCCATCTCGTGGAAGCAGGTGCGGTTCGCTTCGATCCACGCCGCCGTTTCCTCGATGGTTTTGCCCGCGTCGCGCAGCGCGCTCGCATGGATGCAAATTTGCGAAAGGGAGGTGGAATAGCGCAGCGAATCGACGACCACCACCTTGCGATCGGGATACTTTTCCTTCAGCAGCTCGCCCGCCAAACGCCCGTTGTTGCCGATGCAGCTGATGCCGCTCGACAGCGCCACAAACAGCACATCCTTGCCCTTCGCCAAATATGGCTCGAAGTAGGTCGCAACCTCGTCGGGCCCCGGCGCTTGGGTGCGGTAAAGATTTTTCTTATCGCTCATGCCGCCGAAGTATTCCGCAGGCGACATATTTTCCCAGTCCATATTCGCTTTTTCGCTGTGCCCGTCGGGGTAAATCAGATACCCCAGCACCACGTCCGCAATGCCAAACCGTTCGCGCAGCGCCTTTGTCAAGTCGCACGCGCTGTCCGAAAGAATCACATACTCAGCCATTTTCCTGCCTCCGAATTTATTCGGTCGCTATTTTATCATATCCATTTCCCCATTGCAACAATGTGACCCATACCACTATTACATGGCACGAACATAAAAAGCGACAGCGCTGCCGCTTTTTGTGTGGCGAAGGTGCGGCGCGGGCATCGGCGTGCGGTTGCGGTTGACGCGGCGCGGACGGACGTGGTACACTATTGTTTC
>CAYRQM010000011.1:28358-46357 GCA_964426415.1 uncultured Christensenella sp. | reverse complement strand
TCCCCCTACACGCAATCCTCCCTCACTTTTACCCGGAACTATTTTACACCAACCACGAAATTCCTTGACAAAAAGAAAAATACGGGGTAGACTAACGTTATTGAATGGTTGTTCAACTAATGCAAGGAGGCGTTCCCATGGACAGGATTCCCGTATGCGACTGTGAGGTCATTCACGCCGACGCCGTCGAAGCTGCGGCAAGCCGTATGCTCGACGAAACGGAATATCTCGATTTGGCGTCGCTGTACAAGCTGTTTGGCGACGGCACGCGGGTACGCATCCTGCACGCGCTGGAGCTGCACGCGCTTTGCGTCTGCGATCTTGCCAACCTGCTTGGGTTGACCAAATCCGCCGTGTCCCATCAGCTCAAGCTGCTGCGCATGGCAAATCTGGTGAAGTTTCGCAAGGAAGCCCAAGTGGTCTACTACTCTTTGGCAGACGAGCACGTCAAATCCATCTTGGACATCGGCTTGGAGCACCTGCACGAGTGATCGGCGCAGGCAGCTCTTCTTTTGCCTTGCTTGTTGAATAGTTGCGCAACAAATGCTTTGAAGGAGGACGTTATGAAACGTCAGAATCCGAACAAATCCCATAAACACGAACACGGCTGCGAACACGAACACGATTGTTCCCACGAACACGACGGTGGCGCGGACGACGGCTGCGGCTGTGGGCATGCGCACGGGGAGCTGTCCGCCGACGCAGCAAAGGGCAAGCGCATCCGTCTGTTGATTGGTGCGGCGCTGTACCTTCCCGGCTTGATTCTGCATCTGTGCGGGCTGCCGCTGTATTGGACGCTGCCGTTTTTTGTCGCATCCTATTGCATTGTCGCATACGATGTGCTTTGGACGGCGCTCAAGAACCTGCTGCACGGGAAGCCGTTTGACGAGGCGTTTTTGATGTCGCTTGCGTCGCTGGGCGCGTTTGCCATCGGCGAATACCCGGAGGCGGTGGCGGTGATGCTGCTGTATCAGGTGGGCGAATATCTGCAGGATTTGGCGGTAGCGCGCTCGAAGCGTTCCATCTCGGCTTTGCTCGACATTCGTCCCGACACGGCGACGGTTTTGCGGGACGGCGCTGCCGTGACGGTTGCGCCCGATACGGTGGCGATCGGCGAGGAGCTGATTTTGAAAGCGGGCGAACGCGTTCCGCTGGACGGCGTGATTCTTTCGGGCGATTCCGCCTTGGACACCGCCGCGCTGACGGGCGAGTCTGCGCCCCGCACGGTGCATGGCGGCGACGAAGTGCTTTCGGGCAGCGTCAATCTCAGCGGCGTCCTACACGTTCGGGTGACGCGCACTTTTGGCGATTCCACCGCGTCGCGCATCATCGACTTGGTGCGAAACGCCGCGTCGCACAAGGCGACAAGCGAACGCTTCCTGACGCGCTTCTCCCGTTGGTATACGCCGACGGTCGTCATCCTTGCGGCGGCGCTGACGCTGGTGCCTTGGCTCGTGTTTGGGCAAGACCCGCTGACATGGCTGAAACGCAGCTTTGTGCTGCTGGTCATCTCCTGCCCCTGCGCGCTGGTGATTTCGGTTCCTCTGACGTTCTTTGGCGGGCTGGGCGCCGCGTCCAAAAAGGGCGTGCTCATCAAGGGCGGCAACTATTTGGAAGCGTTGACCCATGTGGAAACGGTGGTGTTTGACAAGACGGGCACGCTGACGGAAGGCGTTTTTGCGGTGCGGCAGATTTTGCCCGCAACAGGCATTTCCGAAGACGCGCTGTTGGCGCTGGCTGCCGCTGCGGAAGGCGGTTCCAACCACCCCATCGCCGCTTCCATTCGCAAGAGAGCGGGCGTTGCGGACAACATTTTGGCTGCCGACGCGTATTCCGAGATCGCGGGACGCGGCGTGGAAGCCTCGGTGGGCGGCAGCACGCTGCTTGCGGGCAACGAACAGCTGATGCAGGAATCGGGCGTTTCGTGTCCCGCCGTGGACGCCATCGGCACCAAGGTCTATCTTGCCGAAAATGGGCAGTATCGCGGCTGCATCGTCATTGCGGACGCATTAAAGGCAGACAGTGCCGAAACGATACAGGGCCTGCGGCGCTTGGGCGTGCAAAAGCTCGTCATGCTGACGGGCGACGACCGCACCGTGGCAGAAGCCACTGCGAAGGCGCTTGCCTTGGACGATTTCGCCGCCGAGCTGCTGCCTGCCGACAAGGTGGCATGTTTGGACGCGCTGCATGGAACCTCGTCCAAAAAGGGCAAACTGCTGTTTGTAGGCGACGGCGTGAACGACGCGCCCGTCTTGGCACGCGCCGACGTGGGCGTGGCGATGGGTGCGCTGGGCTCGGACGCCGCCATCGAAGCGGCGGACGTGGTGCTGATGACGGATGAGCCGAAAAAGCTGCTCACCGCCATCGCGGTTGCCAAGGCGACGCACCGCATCGTGGTGCAAAACGTGGTGTTTGCGCTGTCGGTCAAGGTCTGCTTCTTGGTGTTGGGCGCGTTGGGGCTTGCGGGCATGTGGATTGCCGTGGTGGGCGACGTGGGCGTGATGCTGCTTGCCGTTTTGAACGCCATGCGCGTCCTCAAAAAGTAAGCCGCTGTTTCGCTTGACAACGCCGCACGGGGCGTGTATCATGAATGCGTTCCAAATTTTTGGGGGTTCGTATGAAGGCAAAAAAGTTTTTGCGCAGTCTGTTTCCGTATCCGTCTGTCAAGCCGTTTTTACGGGATCTCGTCCATGACGCGATTGGCAGCATACTGTTTGCGCTGGGCATTTATACGTTCGCTTCCCAAGCGAGCTTCGCGCCGGGCGGCATCACGGGCATCGCGCTCATCATCAACCATTACGTCCCCTTCCTGCGCATCGGGTTCTTGTCCCTTTTGCTCAACATCCCCGTGGCGTTGATCTGCTATCGCACGCTGGGGCGCGGGTTCTTTCTCAAGTCCATCAAAACCATGATCATCTCGGCGCTGTTCATGGACTTGGTCTTTCCCCTGTTCCCCACCTACCCCGTGGAGGTCGGCTCGGTGCAGCAGCTTTTGGCGGCGCTGTTTGCGGGCGCGTTTTCGGGCGCAGGCTTGGCGCTCATCTATATGCGCGGCTCCTCCACCGGCGGTACCGATTTCATCATCATGAGCGTGCGCAAGAAGTTCCCCCACCTGTCCATCGGCACCATCTCGTTTGCCATCGACGGCTGCGTCATTTTCTTGGGCGGGCTGGTGTTCGGCAACATCAATGCGGTGCTGTTCGGCGTTCTCATGACGTTTGTCAGCACCACCATCATTGACAAGCTGATGTACGGTTCGGGTGCGCAGCGGATGCTGTTGGTCATCAGCGACAAGGGCGAGGAGATCGCCGCCGCCATCGGGTCCGAAATGGAGCGCGGCGTGTCCTTGGCAAAGGTGCGCGGCGCGTATACGGGCAACGAACACAGTATGATGCTGTGCGTCTGCTCCAAGTCCGAGGTGTTCCACGCAAGACAGATCGTGAATCGAATCGACAAACAGGCGATGGTGATGCTTACCACCGTCGATGAAGCATACGGGCTCGGATTCTCCGATCCGGAAGGAGATTAAGCGGCGCAAAACCGCATCTATGGAACAGGTTCAGGGCAGCCGCTTCGTGCGGTTTTTCCGCGGCAAACGAACAGAAGTCGATATGACGGAAGGCAGTATCTTCCGTCATGTTTTGCAGTTCGCGCTGCCGCTGCTGCTGGGCAACGTCTTTCAACAGCTCTACAACATGGTGGATACTTGGGTCGTCGGCAATTTCGTCGGCGACAACGCGTTCTCCGCCGTGGGCACCGTTGCGCCCATCGTCAATTTGCTGATTGGCTTCTTTATGGGGCTGTCCAGCGGTGCGGGCGTGGTGATTTCTCAATACTACGGTGCAAAGCAATATGACAAGGTCAAGCAAGCCGTTCATACGGCGCTTTTGATGACGCTGGCGCTGTGCGTGGTGTTCACCGTGGTGGGCGTTTGCATGACGCCGCTGATGGTGCGGCTTTTGGGTTCGCCCGCCGACACCGTCGCGCCCGAACAGCGGCAGTATCTTTCCATCTATTTTGCAGGCATTGCGGGGCTGCTGCTGTACAACATTGGCTCTGCCATCCTGCGCGCCATCGGCAATTCGCGGCTGCCCTTCGTGTTTTTGGTGCTGTCCGCGCTGCTCAATATGGGGCTGGATTTGCTGTTCGTACTGGCGTTCGGCATGGGCGTGGAGGGCGTTGCGTACGCCACCATCCTGTCGCAGGCCATCTCCGCCGTGCTGGTGCTGTGGCTGCTGTTTCGCACCAAGTCCTGCGTCCGCGTAGAGCTGAAGGCGCTTCGCATCCATTGGCAAACGCTTTGGAAGATCATTCGCGTCGGGATTCCCGCCGCGCTGCAAATGTCCATCACCGCCTTTTCGAACATCTTCGTCATGAACTACATCACGCGGTTTGGCGCCGACGTCATGGGCGGCTGGACGGCGTATTCCAAGATCGACCTGTTGGCGCTGCTGCCGATGCAGTCCGTATCCTTGGCTTCCACCACGTTCGTGGGGCAAAACTTGGGCCGCGGGCTGGTGGAACGCAGCAAAAAGGGCGTGCGGGTATCGTTGGCGCTTGCCATGTGTTCCACCGTGCTGCTCATCATCCCCATCGTAATCTTTGCACCGTATGTGGTGCGCATCTTCAACCAAAACCCCGAAATCGTGCGCTACGGCACGCTGTTCTTGCGCTACATCAGCCCATTCTATGTGCTGTGCTGCTTCAACCAAGTCTACGCGGGCGCGCTGCGCGGCGCAGGCAACAGCCGCGCCCCCATGATTATCATGCTGGCGTCGTTCGTCGTTTTCCGCCAAATCTACCTATACATTATGTGGAACTTCGTCTCCCCCACCGTCCTGCCCATCGCCATGGGCTATCCCGCAGGCTGGCTCGTGTGCAGCGTCGCCGTCTTCATTTACTATCGCTGCACCTCGTTTTCGAAGTACCGCCTTGTGGAAGATCTCCCAAAGGAAACGGTCTGACCCGTGCCCAAAAATGCAGCTGCGCCCCCGCCTGACGGGAGCGCAGTATTTTGTTGTGTCCTTATGCGAACGTGATGTGGATGTTGCCTGTGGTGGTGGAAATTGCAAGCTGCCGTTCGCCCGCCTGCCAATCCATGGGCAGGTTGCAGTTGCCCGTGCTTGTTTCGATGGCAAAGGCGTACGCCGATTGCCCGCCCAAAAGGCTGCCCTTCACATTGCCCGTCGTGGTGCGAATCGTCAGCGCTTTGGCGTCCACCGCGTCCAGCGTTACGTTGCCCGTCGAGGCGGACAGCGTCAGCGCGTCGCACTGCACGGTCTTCAGCGTTGTTTCGCCCGTGGTCGCGCTGCGCGAAAGCGTCAAGCAAGTCACGTTTTGCAGCGTGGCGTTGCCCGTTTCGGATTCTGCGGTGAGCGCGCCGTCAACCGTCACGTCGTCCATGTTGATTCTGCCCGTCGTGCCGTGCACCGTCAACGTGCTGCAGCGCACGCCGTGCAGCGTGCTTTTGCCCGTGGATGCGCTGCGTTGCAGGCTTTGGCAGGTGACTTGCTCCAGCGTGGCGTCGCCCGTCGTGCCCGTGACCGTCACATCGCCCATCGAAGCGATGTTGGTCAGGCGGACGCTGCCCGTTTTGGTGGAAACGACCAAGTTGGAAACCGTGCAGTCGGCAGCCTTGACGTCGCCCGTGGTGGCGGACAGCGACAGGTCTGCAATCAGATCCGCAGGCAGCGAAAGCGTGGTGCAGACGGCGTCGCCGCGAAAGTCCACGCTCGTCAACGTTTGGAGCCAGTTCGTCTCCCAACCGAGATACACGTTCTTGACGGACAGCGTGCCGTCCAAAAGCTCCAGCGTATAGTCGGATCGGCTCGTGGTGAAATAGCCGACGTGGATGGCGTCGTCCTCCGACACGATGACGTTCAAATCGTCGGTCAGGACGCTGATGTCGATTTTTTCAACCTCTGCCGCCGAAAAGGTCTGCTCCGCATAGACGGGCGGTTCGGCGGTGGAGAGATTGGAAAAGCTGCAGCCGACGCAAAGCAGCACGACGCCGCAAAGAATGACGCCCGATATAAAGATGCCAAGCCCCGTCCAAATCAAAGCTTTCATTTTCATTTTGATGTTCCTCCTTTTGCCTTGTTCCATACCCATTTCCATGACGATATCGTTCCCTTGACGAACAGCTTGGAAAGCTGAACGATGGGCGCCGTCAGCAGCAGACCCAAGCCCACGCAGATGAGCCCTGCGCCCAGCATCATAAACGCCGTTGCGGGCGCGCCCGCAAGGAGCTGCAGCACAAATTGCAAAACGCCTGCCAAGCCTGCCGCAAAGACGGCGACCAGCACCGCATACAGCGCAATCAGCACCGCCCACATGGTGACGTACAGCACCAACAGCACCGCTGCCGCTGCGCACGCAAACACCATCCACAGCGGCGAGCCCGCCGCAATCAGCACCGTTTTTGCCGTGTCGCCCTTGGGCTTGATCGTGTCCGCCATGCCCGCGTCCGACAGAATTTCCTCCGCGATGCGGTCTGCATCGCCGCACTTTTCCACCGCTTCCGCTTCGGACAGCCCGTTTTCCATCCCGTCGTCGATCAGCTCGGCGTAGTATGCCACCGACTGCCTCCGCTCGGCCGGCTTCATCTTGTGCAGCGCGCGGTTGAGCCTGCTCAAAAACTGCTTTTTATTCATGTTCCCATGCTCCTTCAATGTACTTGTATACGCCCATGACGCTTTCCCATTCCTGCAGAAACTCCGCGATCCGCGCTTTGCCCGCGTCCGTAATGCGATAGTAGCGGCGCAGCCTGCTGCTGTGCTCCACGGTGTACACCGTGACAAGCTCTGCCCCTTCTAAACGCTTGAGAATGGGGTACAGCGTCGATTCGGAAATCTCGATGAACGGCGACACGTCCTTGATGAGCTTGTATCCATAGGTGTCCTCGTGCAGCATGGACGCCAGCACGCAAACATCCAATAGCCCCCGCTTCAATTGAATATCCATCGCAAAGCCTCCTTTCGTCCGATACTATACACCGCATAGTATACCGTGTCAAGGGGCATTTTGCATTTTTCGCAAAAAAGCGTGCGGGGGTTGACCGCACGCGTGGAATCGGCGCCGTTATGCGTCGGCGTAGTTTTGAAAATAGCCCTGCACCAGCACGATGGGGGTGCCCTTGTCCCCGCTGCCGCTGGTCAAATCGCACAAGGAGCCCAAAAGGTCGGTGATGCGGCGCGGCGTCGTGCCCATGGCGGTCATGCCAAGCTGTTGGGACTTTTTGCGGATGGCGTCCCGCATGGCGTCTTCCAGCGCGTCGCCCGAAAGGTCTTTTAGGGCATTGTCGGCAAGGTATTTGAGCTTGACCTCGTTGGGCTGTCCTGTAAGCCCCTTTGTGAACGCGGGCGCGACCACGGGGTCTGCCAGCTCCCAAATGCCGCCCACGGGATCGCGGAACGCGCCGTCGCCGTAGACCATCGCCTCGACATGCTTGCCCGTGCGTAGAAAAAGCTCCTCCGAAATGGCTTCGACCACAGTCTGGGCGTTTTTCGGAAAGAGCTTTACAGTATCGTCGTCTGCGCGGTTGGAGCCGAGCAGGCCGTAGGTGGGGTGGTATCCGCTGCCGTCGCGGGGTGCGGACAGGATGTCGCACAGGGTGTATACGGTGTGTGCGCCTGCCGTTTGCAGCTTGCGGGCGGTGCGGCTTCTCGTGTGGATGTCGGCGCAAAGCACGCAGTCGGTGTAGGCAAGGATGGTTTCGGGTCGGTTCGAGAAAATCAGCTCCGCCTCCGCCCCCTCCTGTCGGATGATGCTTTGGTAGTAGTCCACATAGTCCATGCCCGTAAACGGGTGCAGCGGACGTCCGAAAAGCTTCCGAAACGTCGGTACGTCCAGCACGTCGGTGTAGGGGTTGAGCCCGCTTTCATCGAGCGCGTCGGCGTCCACCAGTTGGTTGCCGACCTCGTCGCACGGGTATTGGAGCTGCACCACCACGCGCTTTGCGGCGCGTGCAATGGCGCGCAGCAGGACGGCGAAGCGGTTTCGAGAGAGGATGGGAAACACGACGCCGATGGTGCCGCTTGGGAACTTTTCCCGCAGATCGGCGGCGATCTGTTCGATGGTGGCATAGTTGCCGTCGGCGCGCGCGACGACCGATTCGGTGACGCAGACCACGTCTGCATCCTCTATCGCAAAGCCATCCTCCTTGGATGCGCGGAGCACGGACGAGACAACGATGTCAACAATGTTGTCGCCCGAACGAACGATGGGTGCAAAAACACCCCGAGAAACGGTGGTTTTCATTACATTTCTTCCTTTCGCTTTTTCGCTCCGTTGTCCGAACCTTGTCCGAACAACAAAAACCTTCGGAGTATAGCACAAACGCGATGGCGGTGTCAAGCAAAAAATATGCGAATTGGGGCACGTTTTGGGCGAAGTGAGAAACTTGTTCCCCCGCCGCCCATATCGTGCTATACTGTCAAAAGGAGGGCGAACGAATGCTCTATTTGAAACAGTTTCAGTTTTTGGATTGGCGAACGGACGAGCGCTTTATAAATGATATATTGGAAACCTACCACAGTACCTACTACCCCTTTGCCTTCTTTCCCGACATGGGTTTGGAACAGCTCACCTTTGCGCCCATCACCCTGCTTTGCGGTGGAAACGGCAGCGGCAAAACGACCGCTCTGAACGTCATTGCGGAAAAGCTGGCTGCCAAGCGCAACGCGCCCTTCAACGTCAGTCCCCTCTTCCCCGATTATGTGCGGCTTTGCCGCTATATGCGTGACCCGCGCTGCACCCTCCCCTTTCCCGTGGAGATCATCACCAGCGACGACGTGTTCGACTTCATCTTCAATCTGCGCGATTTCAACGAAGGCGTGGACGGACGGCGCAAGGAGCTGGTCGAACGTTGGTATGCCGTGCGCGGCGCTGAGCCTGACGGCTTTCAGCTGCGCTCCATGGACGACTACTTTGCGCTGGCGGATCGCAACCAACGCCGAAAAAGCACCAAATCCGCCTATGTGCGGGAAAACCTCAGTGCCAACATCCGCACGCATTCCAATGGGGAAAGCGCATTGCTGTACTTTCTCACACGGATTCGTCCCGACAGGCTGTACCTGATGGATGAGCCCGAAAACAGCCTGTCGGCGGACTCGCAAAAGGAGTTGGCGCTCTTTTTGGAGAACGCCTGCCGTTTTGACCGCTGCCAGTTCATCATTTCCACCCATTCCCCCTTTCTGCAAAGCCTGCGCGGCGCAAAGCTGTACGACATGGACAAGCGTCCCGTCGCGCCCACACATTGGACGGAGTTGGAGAACGTCCGCACCCTGCATGAATTCTTTCGTGCGCACGACGGCGAGTTCGTTCCGCACGAGAGTGATTCGGAGTAACGCGGCAAGCCGTGTGCGGTGAGGCTTTGCATCCTTTCATTCTATTGCCCCAATCGTCCCGAAATATCGGAACCATCGAGCAAAACAGGAATTAAAGACAAATATTAGGCTTGTTTCGGCGCAAAAAACCTATTGACAAATGTGTCGGAATATGGCACTATATTCGTCGGAAAGTTTAGTGTTGATAAACTTTATGTTTAGAAAGGGTAGACACGATGGAAACGGGCAGACCGGAAATCGGGCGGAAGATCCGACGATTGCGTTTGCGGCTGGGCTTGACGCAAGAGGAGCTTGCGGCGCGCACCGAGCTGACAAAGGGGTTCATTTCGCAGCTGGAGAACGACATTGCGTCGCCCTCCATCGCCACGCTGATGGACATTCTGGAGACGCTGGGCACCGATATCGCTTCCTTTTTCAATGAACATGCCGATGCGCGGGTGGTTTATACCGCCGAGGATATGTTCGAAAAGGAGGACGAGGACGCGGGCATTTGCATTCGCTGGCTGGTCACCGACGCGCAAAAGAACGCGTTGGAACCGATTTTGGTCACGCTAAACGGCGGTGGGCATTCCCAAGAGGACGATCCCCACGAGGGCGAGGAGTTTGGGTATGTGCTGGCAGGCGCCGTGACGCTCATCGACGGCGACCGCAAGGTGCGGGTGCGCAAGGGCGACAGCTTCTACTTTCATCCAACGGGTGTACACTATCTTTTGAACAACGGCAAAAGTGCGGCGCGGGTACTGTGGGTTTCCACACCGCCGTCGTTTTAGGGAGGGCGCATGGAACACAAGAATCATCTCATCGAGCTGCTGGACATCTCGAAGGACTATAACGGCGACGTGGCTTTGGAGCACGTCGACCTGTACATCAACGACGGCGAATTCTTAACGCTTTTGGGGCCGTCGGGCTGTGGCAAGACCACCATGCTGCGCATCATTGCGGGCTTTATCACGCCCACTTCGGGACGCGTCATGATGAACGGCGTGGACATCGCCAAGGTGCCGCCCCACAAGCGGGAGATCAACACGGTGTTCCAAAAGTACGCCCTGTTTCCGCATCTCAACGTATTCGACAACATCGCCTTTGGGCTGAAGATCAAGCGGCTTCCCAAGGACGTCATTGCAAAAAAGGTCGAAGCGATGCTTTCGCTGGTCAATTTGGAAGGCTACGGCAAGCGCTGGATCGATCAGCTTTCGGGCGGGCAGCAGCAGCGTGTCGCCATTGCGCGGGCGCTCGTCAACGAGCCCAAGGTGCTGCTTTTGGACGAACCGCTGGGCGCGCTGGATCTCAAGCTGCGGCAGGAGATGCAGGTCGAGCTGAAGCGGATGCAGCAGCAGCTTGGCATCACGTTCATCTACGTCACCCACGACCAAGAAGAAGCGCTCACCATGTCCGACACCATCGTGGTGATGAAGGACGGCGTGATTCAGCAAATCGGCCATCCCACCGACATCTACAACGAGCCGAAAAACCCGTTTGTGGCAGACTTCATCGGCGAAAGCAACATCGTCCCCGGTCTGATGCTGGACGATTATCGCGTGCGGATGAACGGCTTTGCCTACAAATGCGTGGACGCGGGCTTTGGCAAAAACGTCGAGGTGGACGTGGTGATTCGGCCCGAGGACATCGACATAGTGGAGCCGCAAAAGGCGCGCATTGTGGGGCACGTGGCGTCCGTGGTGTTCATGGGCGTTCATTACGAGGTCTGCGTGGACTGCGGCGGCTATGAATGGGTCGTGCATACCACGGAGGTGGCGCATGTTGGCGACCAAGTGGGCATCTCGATCCCGCCCGACGCCATCCACATCATGAAGAAGACGCGCTCCAACAACATCTTCGACGCCGAGGTTTGGCCTTCCGAGGGCAAGCTCTACATCGACGATGTGGGCTTTGTGTGCGACGGGCTGGACGAATTTGAAAACAAGGACGCCGCCATCGTGCGCATCGCGCCGGAGGACGTACAGATTGTCGCGCCGCAGGACGCCCTGCTCACGGGCGCTGTCAAGGCGTGTATGTTCTTGGGCACGCACTACGAAATCACCGTTTCCTGCAAGGAAAACGACTGGATCGCCCATACGGAGGACTTCATGGAGGACGGCGAAGAGGTGGGCATTTTGGTGCCTGCCGACAAGATGGAGCTGACCGCCAAGGAGACGGAAACGGAGTAATTGCGGATGAAGCGAAAGGTTTTTGCATATCCCTATATCGTCTGGATGGTGCTGTTCATCGTCGTGCCCATGCTGTTCCTGTTCTACTACATCGGCACGAACAACGGCGTGTTCTCCATGACGCGCTGCTTTGAAACGCTCAAGGACGCCTCCAACTGGCAGGTGCTGGGCAAGAGCGTGCTGGTGGCAGGCGCGACGACGGTCATCTGTCTGTTGTTGGGCTATCCCGTGGCGTACATCCTGTCCAACATGAAAAAGACCGTGGCAGGCTTTTTGTCCATCCTGTTCTTTGTGCCCATGTGGATGAATTTCGTGCTGCGCACCTACGCTTGGAAGGCAATCTTGAGCGCACTGCCGAGCCTCCTGCATACGCCCGCCCTGCTTGGCACAACGGGCGCGGTGCTGCTGGTGCTGGTGTACAATTTCCTGCCGTTTATGGTGATGCCGCTGTACAACACGCTGTCCAAGATGGACAAGAGCCTATTGGAAGCGTCCCGCGATTTGGGCGCCAACGGCGCCACCACCTTTTTGCGGGTGGTGCTGCCCCTGTCGGTGCCGGGCATCGTGTCGGGCATTACGATGGTGTTCATTCCCGCCATCACGGCGTTTACCGTCCCCGTTATCATCGGCAACAGCAAGGAATCCTATTACGGCAACCTCATCGAGCAAGCCTTCAAGACCGTCGGCGAAGCCCATGGCGGCTTTGCAACGGGCAGTACGCTTGCCATCATCCTGTTGGTGTGCGTGCTCATCAGCACGCTGGTGATGAACCACTTTGACAAGGGACAAGAAGGGGGGAATCTGCTGTGAAACGGTTCTCTCGTTCGCTCAAATACGTCTATCTTGGCTTGATTCTGCTGTTTTTGTATCTGCCCATCCTGTACTTAATCGTGTTCTCGTTCAACGACTTCGCGGCAGGCTCCGCCACGGGGCGCGTCAGCTACTCCAACTACGGCGCGTGGAACGGCTTTACGCTGTCCAACTACCAAACCGTATTCGCAGACGACGCGGGGCAGGCGGTGCTGACCACGCTGCTCATCGGCGCAGTCACCGCCGTGGTGGCGACGATCATCGGCACGGCTGCCGCCATCGGCATCAACTCCATGCGGAAGCGCCCCCGCACGCTGATTTTGGGCATCTCGCAGCTGCCCATGGTCAATCCCGACTTGGTTACGGGCATCACGTTCATGATGCTGTTTACGTTCGTCAACACGCTGCTGGTGAACATGGGCGGCAACAAAATCCCCGAGCTGCTCAAGCTTCTCATCGCGCACATCTCCTTCTCCATCCCGTATGTCATCTTTTCGGTGATGCCGCGGCTGAAGCAAAGCTCGAACCTGCTGTACGAGGCGGCGCTCGACCTTGGCTGCTCGCCGCTTCAGGCGCTTTTACGCGTCGTGCTGCCCGACATTTGGCCGGGCGTGGCGTCGGGCTTTTTGATGGCGCTCACCATGTCGCTGGACGATTTCGTCGTCACATGGTTCTTGGCGGATAAATACAAAACGCTTTCGGTCTACATCTATTCCCACGTCATCCGCAAGGGCATCAACCCTGCGCTTGCCACCATCATCTTCGTGCCGTTGGTGGCGCTGCTGGTGGTCATCAACGTGCTGCGGATGCGCAAGGAACGGGAATACGAGATTCAAAACAAAAAGGTCAAAATGAAATAGGAGGAACCAACATGAAAAAACTTGCTTGTATCTGCCTCGCGGTGCTGTTGCTTGCCGCCATGGGCTGCGGCGCAAAGGAAGTCTCCGCCACCTACGCCGACGGCGACCAGTACGACTACATCGGCGGCGAACTGAACATCCTCAACTGGGGCGAGTACATCGACCCCGAATTGATTACGCTGTTTGAGCAGGAGACGGGCGTCACCGTCACCTACTCCGAAATGACCAGCAATGAGGAAATGCTCATCAAGCTGCGTTCCTCCGACAGCATTTACGACCTGTGCTTCCCGTCCGAATACATCATCGAGCAGATGATTGCGGACAACCTGCTGCTGCCGCTGGATCTTTCCCTTATTCCCAACCGCAAGAACATCGCCGCCGACAAGCTGGAAATCACCAACACGTTCGACCCGGGCAACACCTATTCGCTGCCCTATATGTGGGGCACGGTGGGCATTTTGTACAACACCACCATGGTGGACGCCGAAGCGGTGAAAAGCTGGAACGTGCTGTGGGACGATACCTACGCAGGCAAGATTTGGATGTATGACAGCGTGCGCGACTCCATCGGCGTATCGCTGCTGCGGCTTGGGTACGACCTGAACACCCGCAGCGCGGACGAAGTCGCCGCGGCACGCGACGCGCTCATCGCCCAACGGCCGCTGCTTGCGGGCTACGGCACCGACAACATGCGCGATGAAATGATCAACGGCTATGCCGCGCTGTGCGTCATCTATTCGGGCGATGCGTTCTGCTGCATGGACGCCAACGCGGATCTCGACTTCTCCGTCCCGCTGGAGGGCAGCAACGTTTGGTTCGACAACGTGGTCATTCCGAAGAACGCCACCAATGTTGCAGCCGCCCATGCATTCATCAATTTCTTGAACGACGGCGAGATCGCCGCCCGCAACACCGAATACATCTACTACTCCACGCCGAACCAAGCGGCGATGGATCGGCTCGACCCGTACTTCACCGAAAGCGAAACCTACAACCCGTCCAAAGAGACGCTGGCACGCTGCACGGTGTTCCACGATTTGGGCGATTTCGTCGAAGTGTTCAACGACGCTTGGAAAAAGGTCAAAGTAGGCTGAGGAGGATTTATGGAACAGCTTCTAAAAACCCTGCGCGCTCTGATGAGCATTGACAGCACCACCGGATTCTATCCGGAAATGGATGCATACCTGTTGAGCCGTGCCGAAGAATTGGGCTTTGCGGCAACGCAGCTGAACAAGGGCGGCGTTTGCTGGTCGTTGGGCGGCGAAGGCGACCCCGTTTGCATTGCTGCGCACGTGGACGCCATCGGGCTGATGGTGCGCCGCATCAACGCGGACGGCACGCTGGTGGTCGAACGCGTCGGCGGTCTGCACCCCTTCTATGCCCAAGATTGGAACTGCCGCATCTACGCCCGCAGCGGCAGCGTCTACACCGGCACGATGCGCCGCAAGAACCCAAGCGTCCATCTGATGAGCGAATCGGAACGCGACGGGCTGTTGGATTATGACACCAATTTGGTGCTGCTGTTGGACGAGGACGTCGCCTCCCGCAGCGACGTGGAAGCGCTCGGCATCACCTGCGGCGACCAAGTGGCGGTGGAAACCCGCTACGTCGAAACGCCCGCAGGCTTCATCAAGAGCCGCTATCTGGACGACAAGGCAAGCGCCGCAACGCTGATTCGGTTGGCGGAACGGGTGGCAAAGGGCAGCATCCAACTGAGCCGCAAGGTGTCGCTGCTGTTCACCGAATATGAGGAAATCGGGCACGGCGGCGCCGTCGGCATCCCCGCCGACACCCGCGATTTGATCGCCGTGGACATCGGCTGCATGGGCACCGACCACGACAGCGACGAGCATAAGGTCACCATCACCACCAAGGACGCTTCGTTCCCCTACCACACCGTGCTGACCAACGAGCTGGTGGAGCTGTGCAAGCAAAACGGCATCCCCTACGCGCTGGACATGATGCTGCCGCGCTACGGCTCCGATGCGGACGTATCGCTGCGGGCAGGCTATGACGTGCGCCATGCGCTCATCGGCCCCGGCGTGCGCGAGACCCACGGCTATGAGCGCACCCACCGCGACGCGCTGCAAGCCACACTGGACTTGCTCTCCGCCATCGTGCAGGCGTAACGGAATGAACCCCCGCCCCGAACATCGATCCGTTCGGGGCTTTTTTGTTACTGGATTTATTGCGAGCGCTTTGGGAAAGGGGCGCAAAAGCGCGTGCTTCCCGCCCCGCGTGGTCATTCTGAGGTGCGAAGCGCCGAAGAATCTGTTTTGTTCGTTCGAGATCCTTCGGCTTTGCCTCAGGATGACAGATGGGTGTTTTTTGCGTTGCATTCCCGAGCAGCGTGTGCGCAAACACGGCTGGCGGATACTATCCGCCCCTACGGAATTAGGGCGTTTATGGCGTTCCTTCCCCGAAAAACGTGTACGAGGGTATCCCAATGATAATGTCAACAAATCCGTATGCTTCCGTCCCTCGTGGTCATTCTGAGGTGCGAAGCGCCGAAGAATCTGTTTTGTTCGTTCGAGATCCTTCGCCGAAGCGCAGGATGACAGATGGATGTTTTTTGCGTTGCATTTCCGAGAAACGTGTGCGCGGGTGCTCCCACAAAAGGTTGGTAGCGAAAAACGGGCGGGTCGATTGACCCGCCCTGATTGTTTGCATGCAAGCGCAGAGGCTTTGGTTACTCCTCGACGGAGAAATGATCGATGACGCCGACGGTGTAGCGCAGAATCTCGGTGGCGTCCGCCGACGTGATGGCGGTGTCGCCGTTTACATCGCCCAAGATTTTGCCTTGTGCGGTGAGCGATTCCAGCCCGACCACCTGCCGCAGGATCGCCGACGCATCTGCCGACGTGACGACGGTGTCGCAGTTCGCATCGCCGTAGAGCAGATCGGATCCCGTTTCCGTCACGGTCACTTCGATGGTCACCTGCAGCGTGATGGAGATGCCCAGCGAATTTTTGGCGACGACCGTCGCAATGACCTTGGCGCTGCCGCGATAGACGCCCGTCACCGTAACGCCCGTTAAGCCGCTTGCCGTCACCGACGCTGCGCCCGACAGCGCTGTCGCCGACACGCTTGTGATCGACCAGTCCGTCTTACTCAACGACAGCCCGACGATCGCGCTTTCGCCCTTGAGGACGGAAACGGCGGCGGCGGATGCCAAGAGCGTCGGGATGTCGCCTTCCAGCACGGTGACGACGATCGACCCGATGGCGACGCCGTCAAACGATACGGTCAGCGTGTACACGCCCACCTGCGTGGCGTCAAACGCGGTATCCCACGCCGTGGTGATGCGCGCATCGCTCCAGAGCAAGGATTCCTTGCCCGCTGCGGCGTTGGCGCGATACAGCACGCTCACCTCCTGTTGGATGTCGGCAAGGGTCAACGCTTCGCCTTGGGTGATGGTGAAGCTCGTTTCGCCAACCAGCGCCGCTTGGGCGATGGCGGGCGTATAGGCATAGACAGTGCTGCCCGTGGTGCTCACGCCAAACGCACCATTGGAATAGGTGAGATAGATGGCGCGGGTCGCGCCGCCCGGCGGGTTGCCGCCCATGCCGCCCTGCTGTAGCGTTGCGGACAGCTTGCCGTTTGCGTACTGCCACGTTGCTGCGCTTTGCGCTGCGGTCGTAACGGTCAGCGCGTAGGTGCTGCCGCCCGACTGCCGATAGGTGAGGTAGTACGTTGCGGCGCCCACGGTAAGGGTCAGGTGCCCCGATGCGTCCGCCGTCCACGTATTGCCCGCGACGACGCCCGTCAGCGTATAGAGTGCGCTGCCCGCAGCGGTGACCGCAGCCGTGCCGAGCGTGCTGCCGCCCGTCAGCGATGCGGTGGAGGTCGAATCGGTCAAAATGTACGCCGCGTCCGCCTCAATGGCGTTGGAACGCACGTAGTTCGCGCTTTGGGAAACGTTCACCCAATCGTAATATTCCACTTGCGTGCCTGCCGCCGTCGCGCTTTGGGACGCGCTGCCGTTCAGATACACCGTGTAGCTTTCGCCCGACGTCAGCAACGCGCTTGAAAACAGGATATGGTTGGCGTACCGTCCGCTGACCGTGCTGTTCCAATACGCCGTCGTGCCATACAGCTCCGTGCCCGACGCATCGCGGATGGAGATGGTCGTGCCGCTGGATACCCGCACATTGGTAAACATGACATAGACGCCCGTGGTGGGCGTAACCACCATTTGGGACTGCCCCACGCCGATGGTGGTGCCGCCCAGCAGGTTCAACGCGCCGTCACAGTCCAAGGCGTTGTTGGCTTCATTGCCGATGCCGCCGTAGACCTCTACCTCGCCGCCGCGAATATTCATCACGCCGTTGGCGTCCAGCCCGTCGCCCAGTGAGGCATAGACCTTGACGTCGCCGCCGTAGATGTTGACCGAGAAGGAATACTGGCTGAGATCGCTGTTGGCGGCGTTGATGCCGTCGTCCTCGGAATAGACGCGAATCTTGCCCGACCAAATGTGAATCGCCGCGCCCTCAATGCCCTCGTAACAGGTGCGCACATAGATGTCCGGCGTGGTGCTGCCGCCGTTCTTTTGCCCGATGGTCATGATGTAATCGGCATGCATCCCGTCGTCGCCGGAGGAGATGTCGAACGTGCCGCCCAAGATGGTGACGCTCGCGCCGCCATGAATGGCGTCGTCCGCCGTATCCAGCACGAACGTGCCGCCGTTGACGGTGAGCGCGCCTTCCGCCTTGAGCCCCTTGGCGCTTGGCGTATTGGCGTCGTCCTTGTTGTATGCGGTGTTGGAAGCGCCGTCCGCACAGGTGATGTCGAAATCGCCGTCTTGGATGGTCAGC
>CAYRQM010000011.1:0-28258 GCA_964426415.1 uncultured Christensenella sp. | reverse complement strand
GTTGGAAGCGCCGTCCGCACAGGTGATGTCGAAATCGCCGTCTTGGATGGTCAGCAGGTTCTCACACGAGATGCCGTGGTCTACGCTGTCGATGACGAGCGTCAAATTCGAAATGGTCAGCTGCGAACTTTCTCCCAGCTTGATGCCGTTCTTGGCGTTGGCTTTCAAAATGAGCGTGCCCGTGCCGCATAGGGTGAGGTTGGACGAAGTCTTGCCCTTGATGACCGCGCTTTCGGCAAAGTATTGGTTGCTGCCATCGCCGCCGTCCGCCGTGGCCCCGTACACGTCCGCGTTGTTGTTCGCCGCGTCCGTCAGCTTCGACGTCGTCCCTTTCAACACCTTGATCGTCACCGTAGAGGTGGAATCCTTCTTGATGGTGACGGGCGACGTGAAGGAGCTGGTCAAATCCACCGTGTCAAACAGCAGCACGGCTGCCGCCGTCGCTTCTTTCTTGACGCTGATGGCGCCGTCGCTGCACGTTCCCGCGAACAGATAGGTGCCGCCCTTTTTCTTGATGTTCACCGAAAGCGTGGCGTCCGCCGTGTTCGTGTAGCGCGTGCCGCCGTCCTCCAACGTTTCCGTCGTCAGCGCATGATCTTCTTCGTCCGCAGCGTTCATGCCCACAACCTCATAGTTGGAGCCGCTGCCCGCATAGACCGTCACCGAATCGCCGTCAAACACGAACGTCGTGTAGCCCACCGCCACTTCCGTTTCCAACGTGACGCCGTCGCGGGTGAGCGTGACCGTCACAATGCCCGCTGCGCCCTCTGCGCCCGTCACCGTCGCCGTGTCGCCGTCCACCGTGACCGTCGCCAAGGTGCTGTCATCGACCGTCGCCGTCAACGTGCCGCTGCCCGTGGTCGTCAAGACCGTGCCGCTTGCGTTCCACGTCCGCGTGACCGTCAAGCCCGCCGCCGACGCAATCTGCAGCGGAACCATCGCACAAAGCAGCGCCACGCTCAACAAAGCCTCCGTCCACCGTACTCGTTTCATTTGTTTTTCCTTCCCGGGAGCATCTCCCCTTCGATTGCCCCTATTGTATCACGCGCAAAATTGGCACGCCAACCACAAAAAGCGGAATTGTGGCGAAGCTTCCCGTTTTCACGTTTTGTTCACTTTTACGCGTAATTATCTGAAATCAGACTGTAAGATGTTTTCTGAATGGCGTTTGCAGAAAGGAAAAATGGTGTTCCTTCGTTTTTGATCTTTAGGCAATTTTGCCGACAGCCGAAGCGAGCGCGGCGCTATTCGCCGATTTTCTTGAAAAAGTAATGTGCGTCGCGGCGATGGCGGAACAGGAATAGTTCCTTGTCGTGGTGCCCGTGCAGCAGCTCCTCCATTTCGTCGGCTTCGGAACGGTTGAACTGCCAAACCCAGTGCAAGAAGCGCAGGCGAAACAGGTCTTTGTCGCGGTAGCCCGCCGCGTCGCGTGGGCAAAAGACGCCCTTGATCCAATGTCCCAACACGCCCAACACGCAGGTTGCCCGCGAATAGCGCAGGAACACGACGGTGTCGGCGCGGGCGAGCCGCTTTGGAAACGTGTTCAGATAGTTGCCCTCCATGATCCATTCGGGCTGTGCCAGCGCGTCATTGAGCAGCGCGGCGTACGCCTGTTCGGGGCGGCGTTTGCCCGCCTTGTCATAGCAAAGATGATCCATATGGATGACGGGCTGCCCGGTCAGCTTCGCCAAGCGGTTGGCAAAGGTCGTCTTGCCCGCGCCGCCGCTGCCAATGACCAAAACGCGATTCATCATGGTGTCGTACCCTCCAAATCCACTATTTCCCCACGCAGAAGTTGGCGAAGATGCGGTCGATGACCGCCGCGTCCACGTCCGTTCCCGTAATCTCGCCCAAGTGCTGCAGCGCGTCGCGCAAATCGGTGGCGATGCAGTCCAGCTCCTGTGCCGCCTGCGCGTGCTCCAACGCCAGCTCCGCCAATTCCAAGGCGTGAATATGGCGCTCGTTGGTGATGCAGACGCCGTCTTGCAGGTCGGGCGTCGCCATGGCGACGATGCGGTCGATTAAGGCGTCCATCCCCGCGCCCGTCTTGCAGCTGACGGCAACGTCGGCGTCGGTTGTTACGCCCAAATCGGCTTTGTTGGAAATGACGATGCGGTTGCGTCCCGCAGTTTGTTCAAGCAGCGTGCGGTCGACGTCGGACACGTCCGTGCCATCCAACACCACCAGCAGCACGTCCGCCAGCTCCATCATTTGCTTGGCACGCGACACGCCGATGCGCTCCACCTCGTCGCCCGTGTCGCGCAGACCTGCCGTGTCGATGAGCCGCACGGGGACGCCGCGCAGGGAAAGATGCTCGTCCAAAACGTCCCTTGTCGTGCCGGCAACCGACGTGACAATGGCGCGCTCCTCGCCCAGCAGCGCGTTCAGCAGCGACGATTTGCCCACGTTCGGCTTGCCCAAAATGACCAGCTTCAGCCCGTCGCGCAGCACGCGGCCCTTGCGCCCGTCCGCAATCAGCACCCGAATCTTGGCTTGCGCCTCGGAAAGGGATGCGGGCAGCGACGCGTAGGTGTCCGCCTCCGCCTCGTCGGGATAGTCGATTGCCGCCTCGATGGCGGAACGCGCATCAAGCAAAAGATCCTCTACGGCGTGAATGGTGCGGCTGACGCTGCCGCCAAGCTGAGAAAGCGCCGCCTTCAGCCCCGCCTCCGCTTCGGCGTTGATGACGTCCATGACCGCTTCGGCTTGGGTCAAGTCCATCTTGCCTGCCAAAAATGCGCGGCGGGTAAATTCGCCGCCCGCCGCGGGCCGTGCGCCCGTCGCCGCCAAGCAGCGCAGAACGGCTTGCACCGTCTGCATCCCGCCGTGGCAATGCAGCTCCAGCATATCCTCGCCCGTATAGGAACGCGGCGCGCGAAAGAACACCGCCATGCAGTCGTCCACGGGTTCGCCCGCTTCCAAAATCAACGTGTGCAGCAGCATTTGGGGGTGCTTGGTCACATTGCGATCCAAGATGGATTTGGCAATGCGTGCGCAGTCGTCCCCCGAAACGCGGATGACGACGATGGCGCCGCCGATGGCGCCGGAAGGGGCATAGATGGTGTCGTTGGATGCAATCATACGTCTGTGCAAAAAGCCGCCCCGTAAGGCGGCTCATGGTCATTTTTCGGTGTTGTCGGCGGGCGTGATGATCACGCGGCGGTTGGGCTCTTCGCCCTCGCTGTGGGTGGAAACCCCACGGAAGCCCTGCAGTGCGGAATGCAGCACGCGGCGCTCGTACGGATTCATCGGCTCCATGGCAACGGCTCTGCCCGTCTTTGCCACACGCACGGCGTTTCTTCTTGCCAAGCGGCGCAGCGTGTCCTCGCGGCGCGCACGATAGCCCTCGGTATCGACGGAAACGCGCCGATAGCCCGCTTCTTTGCGGTCTTTGTTGAGGTACAGCGACACCAAGTATTGCAGCGCGTCCAGCGTTTCGCCGCGGCGTCCAATCAGCAGCCCGTCCGTCTCGGACAGGATGTTGAGCTTGAGCCCATCTTCCGTTTCGGCAGCCTGCACGGTGGCTTTGATCTTCATGGCGTCGAGCAGCGCGGCAAGGAACTGTGCCGCTTCGTTGGTGGCTGCCAGCTCGTCGCTGTACGGGATTTCGGGGAGCTTGCGCTCTTCCCGCGGTTCACGTGGACGGTCGTCACGCGGACGGTCGTCACGGCTTCTGCTGCGGTCGTCGCGGCTTCTGCTGCGGTCGTCACGGCCTCTGCCATTGCGGTCGTCACGGGGACGGTCGTTTCTGCGCTCACGCGGTTCCCGCGGCTCACGCTGCGTGTCAAATACGGGCGTGACGGGCACTTCGCGTTCGGTCAGCCGTACCACGGCGTTCTTCGCGCCGATGCCAAACAGACCTTTGCTCTCTTTTTGGATGGTCTCCACAATGACTTCGTCGATGGAGACGCCCATCTCGTTCAAGCCGTGGAAGATTGCCTCATCGACGGTTCTTCCGGAAAATTGTTCGCTTCTCATAGTTTTTTCATTACCTCCCCGTTATCGGGCTTTTTCTTGAACATGGTGTGATTGAGAACCACCGTCACGCCCAGCGAAACGAGGTTCGAGAACGTCCAGTAGAACGCGAATGTGGCGTTGTACTGGTAACAGAAGAAGACGGAGATCAGCGGCATGACATACATCATCGCCTTCGTCATGCCGGCGCCCTGCGGCTTTTCGCCGTCCTTGTCCTTGGCTTGGGCTTGCGGGTTGTTCTTTTGGGAAATGAACGCGGACAGGAACGAGGATGCGCCCGCCAGCAGCGGCAGGATTGCAATGCCGTTGGACATATTCTCGTAGCCGCCCTTGATGCTGTTGGTGATGACGGAAACGTAGGACGCATACGCCGTCTGGAACGCGGCGCCGCCGTCCTTGGCAAAGATTAGCTCACCCTCTGCACTGCGGGTTAGGAAATGCAGCTTGTAGAGGATTTCGTTGAGGATGTCGGCGTTCTTTTCGTAGAAAATGGAGTTGTGCAGCGGATAGGTGGATGTGAACGTGCTCCAGAAGGTGGATGCGTTCATCAGCGTGCCGCCTGCCGCCAGATTGTCGGGCTGCCAAATGTTGGTAATCCAGAGGAATTTGTAGCCCTCGAATGTTGCCAAGCCGTTGCCGTTGTAAATCTGGATGAGCAGATCCAGCGTCTGTGCGTTGGACCATGCGCGGAATGCGTTCCAAAACATGATGAGCAGCGGGAACATGAAAAGCATGGGCAGACAGCCGCCAAAGGAACTGACGCCGCGCTCCTTCATGAGCTTGCGCTGTTCGACATTGAGACGTTGGGGATCGTCGCCGTACTTTTTCTTGAGCTTGTCCAGATCGGGCTGAATCGCCTGCATCTTGATGGAGGACTTGCGGGAGGAAATGTCGGTGAACAGCGTGATGCCCTTGATCCCGATGGTGAAGATGAGAATGGTGAGGACGACGACCCATCCGCCGCTCGAGGTGGCGAACAGGTTGCACATGCTGTCATATACCCACGACATGGCGAGATACAGCCATTTGGTGAGAAAGAACGAAGTTGTCATAGCGTGGCTCCTTCTTTGTGGTGTGGTTCGGGAACGGGGTCGTATCCGCCGCGTGAAAAAGGATTGCAGCGCAGGATGCGCCAAATTGCCAGCAGCGAACCCTTCCATGCGCCGTGAAGCTCGATCGCTTCCATGGCGTACACGGAACAGGTGGGCGTGTACTTGCACGCGTTGGGCAAATACGGGGAAATCGCGCCTTTGTAGAAATGCAGCAAAGCCAATAGGATGCGCTTCACTTTGCCGCCTCGTCCCACATGCCTGCGCGGTGCAAAACGTCTGCCATCTGCGCCTGCATCGAAGGGAACGGCTCGGTCAAAACGTCTTGCCTTGCCACGAAGATGAGATTGTGCCCCACCTTGAGATGCGGCAGCATCGGCGTCAAGCATGCCCGTAAACGGCGCTTTGCACGATTTCGCTGTACGCTGTTTCCCACACGCTTGGACACAGAAAAGCCGACGCGCACCTGCTCTCCGCGGCTTTTTGCATAGACCAGAGTGAACAGACGAGCGCCTGCGGACTTCCCTACGCGGTATGTGTAGCGAAACTCTTTATGGCGTTTCAGCGAGTAGGACCGATTCAAGACGCGGAACACTCCTATAAAGCAACATACGGCAAGCGAAATGCCTGCCGCAAGCGCTTAATTTCCATTGTTTGAAGCAATGACCACCGAGCAGGTTATGCGCTCAGCTTTTTGCGGCCCTTTGCACGACGACGGCGAAGTACATTGCGACCGTCGGTCGTTGCCATCCGCTTACGGAACCCATGTACCTTGCTGCGCTGTCTCTTCTTGGGCTGATAGGTCTGTACCATATCTTACACCTCACTTATTGTAATATCTTATGGCGCATAGCGCCAAGTTAACCTTGCTTATTATAGAGGGTAACGGCGCGGTTTGTCAAGGGAAATTTGCGTTCCGCGCACAAAAAATGGGCGGATTTCCCGCCCGCAGCCAAAACAGGATTATTGTTCGCCCACCAAAGGCAAAAACTCGGACTCCGCTCTGCCCGTGGACGCCGCAAGCTCTGCCACCAAAACCTGTCGTGCCGTCAGGTACATCTTGCGTTCCCCTGCCGACAGCCCCCGTGCGCGGTCGCGGTGCATGAGACACTTGACCACGTCCGCCACCACAAGAATGTTGCCGCCGCGCAGCTTGTCAAGGTTGTCACGGTATCGCTTGTTCCAATTGTCGCTCTCCGCGGAGCAATCCTCGGTCTTGAGGAAATCGACGACCTGTTCACACGTTTCGGAATCGGCAAGGGCACGCAAGCCGACCTGTTCCGCCATCTTGACCGGAACCATCGCCGTCATGCGCCCGATGACGAACCGCAACAGATAATACTGCGCCGTCTCGCCCAATACCGTTTGCGCCTCGATCGCTTCCACCACGCCGACGCCATGCATTGGGTAGCAGACGAGATCGCCAATTTGAAACACGAAACCATACCCCCTCATTCTTACTGTGATTCCATTATAACGGAAAGAGGGGCGTTCTGTCAAATAAAAAATTTACAATATCACAGGAAAACTATTGTGTCAAGCATTATTTTTGGAAAAAACACGAAATGCACGGAAAATTTGGGATGCACGAACGTCACGTCAGGTCGTCCTCTTGGAGCTGCTGCAAAAAGCGCAGGCTGTTGCGTTGGTACAGCGATTCCGCCAGCGCGTCCGCAATGGGAATGAGGATGCGTTCGTGGGTGCATTGCACGGGAGAAACGGTGTGCAGATCGCCCGTCATGCTGTAATTCAAGCAGGCGCAATGGTGGCGGCATCGATCCCAAATGGCGCAGCCTGCGCAGTCGGGCTCTTGAAGGCTTGCCTCCTTATGGATGCGGTGCAGCGCTTTTTGGTCGACGCCCGTTTTCACATCGCCCATACAAAACGCCGCGACGCCCACAAACTGGTTGCACGGATACAGCTTGCCGTCGGGTGTGATGGAGGGCTGCCGCACGCCCAGCTTGCACTGCATACAGGGGCGGTCGTTGAGATAGGCTTGAATCTTGGATTCGAACTGTAAAAGATGCAGCGGCCGCGCATCGTCGTAGTGGGCATCCGCAAGCTGTGCCATGACGCCGTACTGCCGCGCCAGCTCCGCCATGGAATCGTCGTCCCACGCGGCGTCCCTGCGATAGTCGATGGTGGTCAAAATCCGCGAGAATCCGCGTTCGTACAGCCATTGCACCGACGACGCCAACATGGATACGTTTTCGGGCGGAATCGTCAGCATGGCGATGGCGTTGGGCTGATAGCCAAGCAGCAGGTCGATCTTGGGCTCCAGCATGGCAAGCGTGCCCTTGCCCGACGGCGTCACGCGCTGCACGTCTTGCAGCAGCCCGTCGTGGGACAGCGCCACCTCGATGCCGTACCGCTGCGCCGCCTGCAAAAAGGATGCGTCCAACAGGCTGCCGTTGGTGGTGAGCTTGTAGCGAACGGAAACGCCGCGCGCTTGTGCCTGCGCCGCCGCACGCTCCGCGATGTGCATAATCAGCGCCCGTTCCAAAAGCGGTTCGCCGCCGAACAGCGAAAAGCCGTTCTTTGGATGGCCATAGGAAAAAAGGAGGTCGACCGCCTGATCGGCGACGTCCTCCGTCATGTGCGCCGCGCTGTGCGTTTCGTAGCAGTAGCGACAGGCAAAATTGCAGTCTTCGGTGAGATGCAGCGTGAAATTCATGGTTCGTTGGTGGGCTCTTGTGCCACATATCCTGTGAGCTGCGTATCATCCGCGCCGTCGGGCAGCAACGCGCCCTCGTCGTCGGGGTCGTACGCCACATCGCCCATCAAAAGCACGTTGTCGGTGGGGTCGGGCGTGGCGGCAGATTCCGCCGTGGGCTCCGTTGTGCAGGCGGGATCGTCGGTATAGGCGTAGCCGCTCGTTGCAAGCGGTTGACATCCTGCGGCGCCCAGCGCGGCGACCGCCGCCGTGGTCAACACTGCCGCCTTGAGCCAAGGCTTTTGGGGATAGTTGGGCTTGTAGGATTGGACAATGATTTGTTTCATCTTGACGCCTCCTTTTGATTGCAATACCGTGCGGCGAACGGTTTGGTTGCAAAGGACGCAGGATTGTCTGCGTCCGAGGAACTTTTATTGGAATAAGGTGGGCTGCTCGTCGAAGCTCATGTCCATCAGGCGCTTGAGGAAGCGTTGATCGAACATGGTGCTCATGGGGGCGCGATCGTGGATGGTCTTGACCGCCTGCGCGAACATGGGCGCGGCGGAGATGGTGTGAATTTTGTTGAAGGACGCGGCTTCGGGACATTCCACCGTGTCGGTTGCCACCAACCACTCGATGGGACTGTCTTGGATGCGGCGCAGCGCAGTGGCGTTCATGACGTTGTGCGACAGCGCGACGTAAATCTTTTCGGCGCCCGCTTCTTTGAGGCCGCGGGCAATGTCCACCAGTGTGCCGCCCGTAATGGAGAAATCGTCCACCACAAGGCAGTTCTTGCCGCGCACGTCGCCGATGATGTTGAGCACCTTGGCGTCGGAGGTGTGGTCGAATCGCGTTTTGTCGCCGATGGCGACGCAGCAGTGCAGCGCCTCGGCAAAGGTGTGGGCGCGCTTTGCGCTGCCTGCATCCGGCGAAACCACCACAAGCCCATCGTCGATGATGCCTTGACGGCGGACATATTCGCACAGCAGCGGCTGGGCGGACAGATGATCGACGGGCTTTTTGAAGAAGCCCTGCACCTGCGGCGAATGCAAATCCATGAAGATCACGCGGTCTACCCCGATTGCCTCGATGCAGTCGGCGCAGACGCGGGCGCGGATGGATACGCGGGGCTCGTCCTTTTTGTCGCCTTTTGCATAGGAAAAATAGGGGATGATGGCGGTGACCGAGTTGGCGCTGGAGCGCTTGAATGCGTCGATCCAAAACAGAAGCTCGGTAAACTCGTCGTTCGGCTCTCTGCCGATGGGCTGGACAATGTAGACGTCCTTGTCGCGTATGGACTCGTTGATCCGCACGAAGATGTTGCCCTCTGCAAACATGATCGTTTCTGCGTCGCCAAGCTGAGCGCCCAAATAGTTGCACATCTTTTGTGCAAACGTGCGGCCCGTCCTGCCGGCGTAAATCTTGATAATCCCTGCTCCCGAATACATCTTGATACCTCACCGATAATACTCTGGCTCACGCCAAGCTCAGTATACCACAACAACCGACGCGGCACAACCATATTCGAAAAAGAATTCCTGCCTGCCCCATACGGGTTTCATTTTGATGCGATAGGCAAACGGAACGGTCACGGTTTCGGGATGAGGTTCAGCAAATCGTCCTCGTTGCTCACGTCGGTGTACGCGGCGGGCACGTCGCCGATGATGATGTTCTCCGCAATGGGCGCCTGCGCGGTGATGGTCACGGTGTACGTTTGCCCGGGCAGGACGATGCGCACCGTGGTGGTCAGCGTCAGCGTGATGCGGTGCATGGTTTGATTGATGCCCGCGCTGCGAAACTCGCTGGAAAACGACGACTGCACGGCGCCCGCAGGTGTGAACCGTACATGAATCTTGGGCCCGCGTCCCGCAAGCAGCGAAATGCCCGACACGGTGCCAATCGGGATGGAGATGCCCTGCTCGCCAAGGCTTGCGATGCGCTCTTGGGCGCGGATGGCGCAGTCTGCGGCAAGGGTGTTGAGCTTGCCGCTGTTGGCTTGCAAAAGGTAGACGGAGCCGTTCTCGGCATAGACGTTGAGCAGCATTTCCGTTACGGACTCGTCCCGCAAAATGTCCAAGATGGCGTCGTTCATCGCCTTTGCCGCCACCGCCTCCACCCGCGCCTTGGAAAGCCCCTCCAGCATCGGCTGCAGCGAACGGTTGATGGAGAAAACCGCCACCGCGCACAGCAGAACAATCGCGCCAAGTACCAAGGCAAGCCGCCGCAAAACACGTTTCTTTCGCTGCGTCATGGCTGTGCCCCCAACGCGTCCCGCATCTTCTCCATTGCCTTCTTCTCGATGCGCGAGACGTAGGAGCGGGAGATGTCCAGCGCGTTTGCCACCTCGCGCTGCGGCATTGCCACCGTGCCGTTCAGCCCGTACCGCATCGCCAAGACGAGCCGTTCGCGGCGGGTCAGCACGCGCTGCATGGTGCGCCCGATCAGCTCGGCGTCCAACCGCGTTTGCACCGCGTCAAAGATGCTGTCCGGCTCCGTCGCCACCAAATCGGCAAGCTGCAGCTCGTTGCCCTCCTTGTCGGCGCCGATGGGCTCCTCCATGGAAACCGTTTGCACCAGCTTGCGTTCGCTGCGCAGGCTCATCAGAATCTCGTTTTCGATGCACCGCGCAGCATATGCCGAAAGCGCGCCCTTCTTTTCGCTGAAGGTGGACACCGCCTTGATCAGCCCAATGGAGCCGCAGGAAATCAAGTCCTCCTGCTCCACGCCGTTTTGGCGAAATTTCTTGGCGATGTGCGCCACCAGCCGCAGGTTGTGCAGGATCAGCTTCTCCCGTGCCTCGGCGTCGCCCTGCATCAGCAGCGCAATGTAGCGCTGCTCCTCCTCCTTTGAAAGCGGCTTGGGAAACGAGCCGCCCGCCCCAATCGACCCGATGAGGCAGATTGCTTGAAACAACAGCGCCAAAACAGACAACATACCCTTTTCACCTCGGAAAAGGGTATGTCGAAAAACGTAGAATCAGACCATCAATCCCAATACTGCTCGTACTTTGCCACGTTTTGCTGATGCTCCTCGTAGGTCTTTGCAAAGACCAGCGCCCTGCTTTCGTTGGGGTTGCCGTTGCAGAAGTAGAGGTAGCCGTCCATGAGGTACTGCTCGTTGGGGTACAGCGCCGCCGCAATGGCAGCTTCGCCCGGATTGCAGATGGGCCCCACGGGAAGTCCCGTGTTGAGGTAGGTGTTGTACGACGAGACGATTTCCATTTCGGCTTTGGTGAAGGTGTACCGCGTCGTGCCCGTGATATAGCTGAGCGTGGCGCAGGACTCCAGCTTCATTCCTTGCGCCAAGCGGTTGTGGAACACGGCGGAGACCTTGGCGAAATCCTCGGGGTCACGCGCTTCGCGCTCGATGATGGACGCCAGCGTCAGCACCTGATCGCGGGTCAAATTCAGCTCGGCGGCACGGGCGATGTACTCGTCGGAATAGACCTCGTAATACCGCGTCAGCATCTTTTCGATGATTTCCTCGGAGGTGGCGTCCACATAGACTTGGTAGGTGTCGGGGAACAGGTACCCTTCCAATGCGTATTTGCGATCTGCCACATTGCTCATTTCGCCAAGGAACGGGTATTTGGAGAAGGATGCGGCGTCGCGGCACAGGGAGCAGAAGCCCTGCGCGTCGTCGATGACGCCCTGCTGCACCAAGTATTGCGCGATGCTTTCGACCGTGTAGCCCTCCGGAATGGTGAAGCTGATGGTCTGCCGCGCCGGATTGCCCTCGCACAGGATGTCGACAATTTCGGGGATGGTCATATTTTTGGAGAGCAGATAGGTGCCCGCCTTGAGGCTGTTCGCCTTGCCCACAAAATCGACGTAGATTTTGAAGGACGCCGTCGAAACGATGAGCCCGTCCGCGCCCGCGCCGCCCGCATTGTACAGAATGCCTGCGATTTTGGATGCGGAGGCGTTTTGCGGAATGACCACCTGATACGGCGTCGGGTCGTCGGGATTGACGGCGGAAACGTAGTTGGAAACGACGTAGTGTACCGTGACCACGGCAATCACGACCACCAGCACGATGCTGATGATCCACGTTGCAAATGGCCGTGCAACCTGCCAAAAGCGCTGCCAGCGCTTCGTGACGGCGGTCGGTTCTCGTTTCTCGTTCCGTTTCATGGCTTCAGTATAGCATGTCCCTTTGGTTTTTTCAACCTTCCAGCGCAGACAGATCCACGTCAATCGCCTCTGCCAAGATTTTGTACACGTCGCCCAGCATGGTGTTGAGGCGGTATTCCGCCAGCAGATACGCGGCGGCGGCGTTGTCAAACTGCAGCAGCTCGCCCATCTTTTGGAGCTTTTGCATCAGCTCCTCGTTGCGGTCGCCCGCCATCATGGCGGCTTGCGCCTTCATTTGCAGCTTGTGGTATTCGGTCAGCAGCGACTTGGTGGCTTCGCTTTCGAACGCCGCATCCCGTGCGGTGCAAAAGGTCGCGTACTCCGCGCTGTTGTGCAGATCGTCCGCCAGTTTTCGTGCGTTGTCGTAGGTCATAGACGCCTCAAATCTCGATGACGATGGGCAGAATCATGGGAGAACGCCCCGTCTTGTTGTACAAGTAGCTCTTGAGCTTGTTCCGCACGGCGGCTTTGATGTTGGGGTATTCGTTCTTGCCCACATTTTCGAATCGACGCGCCTCGCCGCGCACCACTTCGGTCGCCTCGGCGATGAGCGATTCGGACTCCCGCATATAGACGAATCCGCGGGAGAACAGCTCAACCGGTGCGCACAGCCGCCCCGTCTCGCCGTCCATCGTGACCACCGCCACCACCAAGCCGTCCTCGGCAAGCGCTTTGCGGTCGCGCAGCACCACGTCCTCGATGTTGGCAAGCCCGTCCACCATGACGCTGCCCGCCTGCACCGTTTCCTTCATGATGCCCTTGCGCGCCGTCAGCTCGATGACCGCGCCGTTGTGCGCGATGAACGTGTTGGCTTCGGATACGCCCATCTCCTGTGCCAGATCGGCGTGCATCCGCAGATGCCGCGCTTCGCCGTGCACGGGGATGAAATACTTGGGCTTGATGATTTGCAGCATGAGCCGCAGCTCCTCGCGGCAGGCGTGCCCCGATACGTGCACGTCCGCCATGCGATCGTACACCACGTCGGCGCCCTTTTCATAGAGTGCGTTGATGATGCGCGACACGCCGCGCTCGTTGCCCGGAATGGCGGACGCGGAGATGATGACCGTGTCGCCCTTGCCGATGTTCAGCTTGTGGGTGGAATTTGCCATGCGGAACAGCCCGCTCATGGGCTCGCCTTGGCTGCCCGTGGTCATGACGCACACCTGCGCATCGGGCAGCCGCTTGAGCTGCTCGACCCGCACAATCTTGTCGGCGGGAATGTGCATATAGCCCAGCTCCTGCGCAATTTTGACGACCTGCTCCATGCTGCGGCCTTGGAAGCACACCACGCGCCCGTGGGCGATGGCGACGTCCGCCACCTGCTGGAGCCGATAGACGTTGGACGCGAACGACGCCACGATGACGCGGCCCTGCGCCGTGTCGAAGCAGTGTTGGAACGTCTTGCCGATTTCACGTTCGGACTGGGTAAAGCCCGCGCGCTCCACGTTGGTGGAATCGGACATGAGCGCCAACACGCCGCGTGTGCCATAATACGCGAACCGATTGATGTCGATGGGCTCACCGTCGATGGGCGTCAGGTCGATTTTGAAGTCGCCCGTGTGAATCAGCGTGCCAAGCGGCGTGCTGACCGCCAGCGCCACGGCGCCTGCGATGGAGTGACCCGTCTTGATGAATTCCACGCGGAACCCGCCCAGCTTGATCGTGTCGCCCGGATTGACGTCGTTCAATGTGACGTCGTTTAGATGATGCTCGTCCAGCTTATGCCGAATCAGCGCATTGGTGAACCGCGTGCCGTAGATGGGGCAGCGGAATTTGGTCATGGCGTAGGGAATGGCGCCGATGTGGTCTTCATGGCCATGGGTGATGAACATACCGCGGATCTTGCCGCTGTTGTGTTCCAAGTACGTCATGTCGGGAATGACCACGTCGATGCCGGGCATTTCGTCGTCGGGGAAGATGAGGCCGCAGTCGATGATGATGATGTCGTCTTCGTATTCGATCACCGTCATGTTCTTGCCGATCTCGCCGACGCCGCCAAGGGGGATAATTTTGAGTTTGTATTGCATAGTTTCCTCTTTCTGTATGTGTACCGCGCCAAGGAAGGCACGGTCAGTCTGTACTTCCGTAAAAGAATAGGTTGCCGCCGATGTTCTTGTAGAGCTTTCGTCCGCCCCAATGCTCGCCCAGCCGCTCCGCGCAGAAGAACAAGATGTTTTCGGGCAGGGACAGCTCGCCCAAGACGAAGATGTCGCGTGCGCATTCGACGATTTCGCTCGGCGGTGTGAACGTATCGAAATCGTCGTGATGGATGACCGAGAACTGCCCTTTTCGAAAGACCTCGGTCGGGATGTCCGTGTACCCGCCGCCAAAGCGCGACGCCACGCAGCGGTTGTAGAGCACGCACAGCACGGCGCGATACGCGTCCACGTCAATGCCGCCCGCTTCGAAGTAGGCAACCTTTGCCGCCAACGTCAAATCGTCCTCCGTCACGGTGATGTTCCGTGCGTAGCGGGACAGCGGCGCCATGCGCTTGGTGGTGGCGTGGAACGTCTCCAACGTTTCGAAGACCTCCAAAATCGCATCGGTCGGCAGTGGCAGCGGTTCGGGGCTGGGCGTAGAAGGCACGGGCGTCAACACGACCTCGATGGGCGTTTCGTCCGGCGCCTCCTCGGCGTATCCAAAGCCGCAAAGCCCCACAAAGAGCAGCGAAATTGCCAACAGGAACGGGAGCAGTCGTTTCATGGTGCGTCCTTTCCGGACGCGCCCATGGCCCGTCCTAAAGAATGTATTTGGTGATGTTGTCCTCTCCCCACTCCGCCGGCAGGTGCGCGTCCACATAGTTGGCGTCCACCACCACATCGATCATGGGGTGCTGTCCGTTGGCGTTGAAGGAGATGTCGTCCATTAAGTTCTCTATTACAGTATGCAATCTGCGCGCACCAATATTCTCATGCTGTTCGTTGGCGCGGAAGGAGAACTTGGCAATTTCGCGCAGTGCGTCCTCTGTGAACGACAAATTGACGTTATCGGGCCGCAGCAGGGCGGCGTACTGCTTGGTGATGGCGTTGTCGGGCTGGGTGAGGATGGCGTAAAAGTCGTCCTCGGTCAAGTCGTTCAGGGTGACGCGAATGGGGAATCGCCCCTGCAGCTCGGGAATGAGGTCGCTGACCTTGGCGACGTGGAATGCGCCCGCCCCGATGAACAGGATGAAGTCCGTCTTGATTTGTCCGTACTTGGTGGATACCGTCGTGCCCTCCACGATGGGCAAGATGTCGCGCTGCACGCCCTCGCGGGACACGTCCGCGCCCGTGTTGTTGTTCTTGCCCGCAATCTTGTCGATTTCATCCAAGAACACGATGCCGTTCTGCGCCGCGTTGTACAGTGCCTCACGGTTGACGTCGTCCATGTCGATGCGCGATTCGGATTCCTGTTGGATGAGAATGGGTCTTGCGCCGGAAACGGGCATGCGTTTGCGCTTTTTCTTTTTGGGGAGCATATCGCCCAGCACATCGCCCAGACCGATCTCAATCCCCATGCCCATCAGGGCGGCGCCGCCGCTTTCCTCGACGTCGATTTCGACGATCTCCTGCTCCAAAAGACCGGCGCGCAGCCGTTCTTCCGTCTGTGCGCGCAGGCTCTGATGCGCCGCAATCTCCTCCTCGGACTGTTTGGGCTCTTCGCTTTCGGTTTGCCCGCTGCCCAAAAGGAACTGCAGCGGATTGACTGCCGTTTCTTTCTTTTTCTTGCGGGCAGACGGCAGCAAAAGGTCTACAAGCTGCTGTTCCGCCGCCGCTTCTGCGGCGCCTCGCACCGCTTCGATGCGCTTGTTTTTGGTCAGGCGGATGGATTCCTCGACCAAGTCGCGGATCATGCTGTCCACATCGCGTCCCACATAGCCCACCTCGGTGAACTTGGTGGCTTCGATCTTGATGAAGGGCGCATCCACGAGCTTGGCAAGCCGCCGTGCGATTTCGGTTTTGCCGACGCCCGTCGGCCCCAACAGGATGATGTTCTTGGGCGTGATTTCTTCACGCAGCTCGGGCGAAAGCTGGTTGCGCCGATACCGATTGCGCAGCGCGATGGCGACGACGCGCTTGGCTGCGTCCTGCCCGATGATGTACCGATCCAGCGCGTTGACGATTTCTTTTGGCGTCATCATTCAGACCACCTCCACATGGATATTGCCGTTGGTGAAGATGCAGATGTCGCCTGCAATCTTCATCGATTCCACCGCGATTTCCTCGGCGGACAGGGACGTATGCCGCAGCAGCGCCTTTGCCGCCGACAGCGCGTACAGACCGCCTGAACCGATGGCGGCGATTCCGTCGTCCGGCTCAATGACTTCGCCCGTGCCGGACAGAATGAGAAGATTTTCTTTGTCTGCCACCAGCAGCATGGCTTCCAGCTGGCGCATGACCTTGTCGCTGCGCCAATCCTGTGCCAGCGCAATGGCTGCGCGCTTCAACGCGCCGCCGTGCAGCTCCAGCTTGGCTTCAAACCGATCGCAGAGCGAAAACGCATCCGCCACCGAGCCTGCAAACCCGACCACCACGCGGTCGTGATACAAGCGGCGCACCTTTTTGGCGGTCGCCTTCATCACCGCCTGCTGGCCCAGCGTGACCTGTCCGTCGCCCGCAATCGCCGTGACGCCGTCCCGCTTGACGGCAACGATGGTCGTGCCCTTGAGTTGTTCCATGAAATGCTCCGTTTCTGCCGCAAACGCGGCTCACTCCAAATCCGATTGCATGGCGTGAATTTGCTCCATCGCCCGCGCCGCCAACATTTGACAGCGCTCCTGCTTGCCCCGCACGCGCATCGGCAGCGGATCCATAATGCCAAAGGTAATGTTCATCGGCTGAAAATCGCCGCCGTTGTACGCGGATACATACCGTCCCAACGCGCCGATCGCCGTTTTGCTTGTAAAGTCGATGGGCGACGCGCCCGAAAGCTTGCGCGCCATCGCAATGCCTGCCAAAAGCCCGCTTGCCGCCGATTCCACATAGCCTTCCACGCCCGTCATTTGCCCCGCAAAGAAGCAAAGCGGCCGCGTTCGCATGGAATAATCGGGATTCAGCAGCTTGGGCGATTGGAGGAAGGTGTTGCGGTGCATCACGCCGTAGCGGACATACTCCGCCCGTTCCAGCCCCGGAATCATGCCGAACACGCGCTTTTGTTCGCCAAAGCGCAGGTTCGTTTGAAACCCGACGATGTTGTACAGCGTGCCTTCTGCGTTGTCGCGCCGCAGCTGCACCACCGCGAACGGACGTTTGCCGCCCGTTTCAATGCCCACGGGCTTCATCGGCCCGTACGCCAGCGTCAGCTCGCCGCGCTTCGCCATGACCTCGACGGGCATGCAGCCCTCGAACACACGCGGCGTTTCAAAGCTGTGCAGCGGCGCCGTTTCGGCTTCGACCAATGCGAGCCAAAACGCGAAGTATTCCTCCCGCGTCATGCTGCAGTTGAGATAGTCGGAGCCGCGGCCGTACCGCGACGCCGCAAAGACCTTGTCGTGATCCAAGGAATCGTAGGTGACAATGGGCGCCGCCGCATCGTAGAAATGCAGCTCCTCCCCTGCCATCGCCGCAATCGCGTCGGATAGCGCGTCGCTTGTGAGCGGCCCCGTGGCGATGATGACCGGATCGGGCGGAATCTGCGTGATTTCCTCCCGCCGCACGGTCAGGTTGGGAAATGCCGCCAGCCGTTCGGTGACAAGCCGCGAAAAGCCCTCTCGATCGACCGCCAGCGCGCCGCCTGCGGGAACGCGGGTTTCGTCGGCGCATTGCAGGATGAGCGAATCCAGCGTGCGCATCTCCGCCTTTAGGAGCCCTACGGCATTTTCGATGCGGTCGGAGCGCAGCGAGTTGGAACAGACCAACTCGGCAAAGGTGGAAAGCCCGTGTGCGGGACTGTATTTTTGCGGTTTCATTTCGCACAGGGTCACGGAAAATCCGCGCTTGAGCAGCTGATACGCCGCTTCCGCACCCGCAAGCCCTGCGCCCACCACCGTGACGTCAGACGGTTTCATCTTGCTCGCTTTCGGCGCGTTTGGGCTTGCGCAGAATGTAGGTGCACGTTTTGTTGGTGCAGGCGATGAACGCGCCGTTCTGCCCTCTGCGCTGTACCATCATGCTGCCGCATTGGGGACAGACGTCCTCGACCGGCAGATCCCAACTGGTGAAGTCGCAGTTGGGGTAATCCTCACAACCATAGAAGGTTCTGCCCTTCTTGGTACGCTTTTTGATGATTGCCTTTCCGCACTTGGGGCACGGCACGGCGATTTTCTCGACGATGGCCTTTGTGTTGCGGCATTCGGGGAAGTTGGGACACGCCAGAAACCGTCCGAACCGCCCATCCTTGTAGACCATCATAGCGCCGCACTTGTCGCATTGCACGTCGCTCACCTCGTCGGCAATCTGAATCTTTTCGACCGTCTTCATGGCGGTGTCCACCGATTCCATGAAGGGGCCGTAGAACTCTTTGAGCAGCTTGTGCCATTCGATGGAACCGTTTTCGACGCTGTCCAGCGATTCTTCCATGTTGGCGGTAAACGCGACGTCCACGATGTTGGGGAAGCTGTTTTTCATCAGCTGCGTGACGATGAACCCAAGATCGGTGGGAACCAGCAGCTTTTTCTCACGGGCGACGTAGCCGCGATCCACGATGGTGGAGATGGTGGGCGCATAGGTGGACGGGCGTCCGATGCCCTTTTCCTCTAAGGCGCGCACCAGCATTGCCTCGGTGAAGCGGGGTGGCGGCTGCGTGAACTTTTGCTGCGCGTCCAGCTTGTTGGCAAGGAAGGACTCGCCCTCCGAGATGGCGGGAAGCTGCACCTCGTCCTCGCCGGCATCGTCGCGTCCCTCGGTGTAGATTGCCGTAAAGCCGTCGAACACGGTGCGCGTCCCGTTGGACTTGAACGTGGCGCCGTTGGCGTCGAACACGACCGATGTGACCAGCAGATCGGCGTCGTTCATTTGACTTGCCAAAAAGCGCTCGTACACCAGCTTATACAGCTTGTACTGGTCGTTGGACAGGTACGCCTTGATGGACTTGGGGTCGTTGCGCACGTCGGTGGGGCGAATCGCCTCGTGGGCGTCCTGTGCGTTGCGGCGTCCGCGAAAGACGTTGGGCTTTTCGGGAACATACCGTGCGCCATACGTTTCGGCGATGTAGTCCCGCGCCGCTTGCTGCGCCTCGGAAGAAACGCGCACGGAATCGGTACGGATGTAGGAGATCAGACCCACGGTGCCCTTCTTGCCCAGCTCGATGCCCTCATAGAGCTGCTGCGCCACCATCATGGTGCGCTTGGTGGTAAAGCTCAACTTGCGGGATGCGTCCTGCTGCATGCCCGACGTGGTAAACGGCGGCGCCGCGTGCTTTTTCTTTTCGGTTACGGTGACGGAAGCCGCCAAAAACGGGGCGTGTTCGACCCGCGCTTTGACCGCGTTGGTCTGTTCTGCCGTCTTGAGATCGACCTTCTTGCCCGCCTCGCCGTAATACTTGGCGTCGAACGTCTTTTTGCCCGACGGCAGCGTGGCGGTGAGCGTCCAGTATTCTTCGGGCACGAACGCGTTGATCTCGTCCTCCCGATCGCAGATGATGCGCGTCGCCACCGACTGCACACGACCTGCCGACAGCCCTTTTCGCACCTTTGCCCACAGGATGGGGCTGATTTTGTAGCCCACGATGCGGTCTAAGATGCGGCGCGCCTGCTGCGCGTTAAACAGGTCGATGTCGATGGTGCGCGGCTTCTTGATGGCTGCCTTGACCGCGTTGGCGGTGATTTCGTTGAACTCGATGCGGCACGCGCTGCTTTTGTCCAGCTTGAGAATCTCCGCAAGATGCCACGAGATGGCTTCGCCCTCGCGGTCAGGGTCGGTGGCAAGCAGGATCTTCTTGGCGTCCTTTGCCTCCTTGCGGATGTGTTCCAATACGTCGCCGCGTCCCCGCAGCGTGATGTACTTGGGCTTGAAGTCGTGTTCCACATCGACGCCAAGCTGCGACTTGGGCAAGTCGCGCACATGGCCGTTGGACGCCACCACCTTATACTTGTTTCCTAAAAACTTGCCGATCGTTTTCGCCTTTGCGGGCGACTCCACGATCACGAGCGTGTCTACCATTGTCTGTTTCTCCTTTAGTCGAATGTTACGGTTGTATGCTCCGTGTCCAGCGTGTAGATGCGTCCGGGCGACTGCGTAATCAGCTCGGCAAACTGCATGGACGTCAGGGTTGCGTTCAGCTCGGATGCGCTGCACTGCACCAGCTCAATCAGCTCGTCGGCATTGCGTTCGCCCCGCAAAAGCGCCATGTACACGTTGCGCGTGCGTTCATCCAGCGACGCAAACGCGACGGTTTTGGCGTTTGGATTCAGCGTGGACGCGAGCGCCGAACCCGTCAAGTCGTTGATGACGTCGTTGGCGCAGGTGATGGGCTTTGCCATCCGTTCCAAAATGAGGCGGTTCGTACCCACCGAAAGCGGGTCGGTGATGCGCCCCGGCACGGCGTACACCTCGCGGCCCTGCCGCTGCGCACAGTCTACCGTGATGGCGGTGCCGCTGTGCTCCATCGCCTCGACCACCACTACGCCCCGCGACATCCCGCTGATGATGCGGTTGCGCATGGGAAAATTTTGCTTCATGGGCGGCGTTTTGGGCAGAAACTCGGACACGACCGCGCCGCGCTCTGCCACCGCGTCGTAGAGCTTGCCGTTGCCGCTTGGGTACACTTGGTCGATGCCGCAGCCGATGACCCCCACGACGGGAAACGCATTGTCCTTTGCCGCAAGCGCGCCCCACGCCGCAAAGCTGTCCACGCCTGCCGCAAGCCCCGTGACGACCGTGGCGCCCTGCTCGGAAAAGCCTTGCCCCAAGCGCCTTGCCGCGCTTTTGCCATACTCGGAACAGACCCGCGAACCCACCACCGCGATGGGAAGCCGACTGTCCGCCTGCAGCGTGCCGCGATAGAACAGCAGCGACGGCGCAGGCTCCAGCTCCAGCAGCAGCGTGGGATATTCGGGCGATTCCGCCGTGCAGACCTGCACGTTGTTTCGCTCGATCCAGCCCACATAGCGATCCAAAAACGACGGCTGCGCCGCGTCCAAAAGCCGCTTTACGTCCAGCCCCTTCACGTCGGAAAACGCATCCGCCTCGCCGTGCAGCGCCGCTTCGAAGGCTTCGGAAATGTCGTCAAAGCGGAACAGCAGCTCGTAGAACATCCGCGGATGGTGGTTGGTCGCATAGTTCAGCCACAGCCATTGTCGTGTCGTCTCGTCCATGCCGTTCCCTTTTCTTCCTATTTATTCGCACATTTCCCGATGATAGAGTATAGGATAACATAGTCTTTTTCGAAATGCAACCCATGCTTTTGGACGGATTGTAACATGGTTGAAAACAGATTGCAATTTCTTTACGAAAAAACAGCCCGCAAAGGCTGCTTTGCCGTGAAACCGTTAAAGCTCGGACAGCAGCTCCATGCTGCGATATTGGATTGCCTCGGCGTAATGGGCAAGCTGCACCTGCTCGGCGCCTTCCAAATCGGCAATGGTGCGGGCGACCTTGAGCACCCGTTGGTAGGCGCGTGCGGAAAGGCGCAGCTTGGTGAACGCGCTCTTCAGCATTTGCTCCGCTTCGCCCGTGGGCGTGCAGTACTTGCGCAGCAGCTTGCCGTCCATTTGCGCGTTGGTGCGGATGCCGTCCTGCAAAAAGCGCACGCGCTGCAGCTCCCGCGCACGGGTGACGCGGGCGCGCACGGCGGCGGAAGGTTCGGCGCCGCGCCGATCGGTGATTTCGGTGTAGCCGACCTCGGTCATTTCGATGTGCAGATCGATGCGATCCAGCAGCGGCCCGCTGATGCGGTTGGCATAGCGCTTGATTTGGGCGGGACTGCACACGCACGGCTTGGTGCGCGAACCACGGTTGCCGCAGGGACACGGGTTCATTGCCGCCACCAGCATAAAGCGGGCAGGGTACGTCGCCGTCACCGCCGCACGCGACACGGTCACTTCGCCGTCCTCCAGCGGTTGGCGCAGCGCTTCCAATACGTCGCGGTGAAATTCGGGAAACTCGTCCAAGAACAAAACGCCGTTGTGCGCCAAGGAAATTTCGCCCGGATTGGCTTTTGTGCCGCCGCCCACCAGCGCGCTGGCGCTGGCGCCGTGATGGGGCGCACGGAACGGACGCTCGGTGATGAGCCCTTCCGTGCCCTTCAGCGCGCCCGTGATGGAATGGATTTTGGTGACCTCCAACGCCTCTTGAAAGGTCATTTCGGGCAGAATGGACGGGATGGCGCGTGCGAGCATCGTCTTGCCCGAACCGGGCGTGCCGCACAGCAGGATGTTGTGATTGCCCGCGACGGCAATTTCTGCGGCGCGCTTCGCCGCCGTCTGTCCGCGAATATCGGAAAAATCGACCGCACAGCGGCAATCGGCGTTGGAAAAAACTTGGGTCGGATGCGGCGCGATGGGCGCGTCGCCGCGCAGATGCAGCGCGAGTGCCTTGAGATGCGGCACGGGATAGACCGTGGCGCCTTGGATGTAGGACGCCTCCGCCGCGTTCTCCTGCGGGACATAAAAGGTGGTGAAGCCCTTTGCATACGCATCGATGAGCATGGGCAGCACGCCCGCAATCGGGCGCACCGTGCCATCCAACGCCAATTCGCCCAGCACGATGGCGGACGGGTCGATGGTCTTTAATGCGCCGCTTGCCACCAAAATGGACAGCGCAATGGGCAGGTCGTACACCGTGCCCTCTTTTTTGAGGTCGGCAGGTGCCAAGTTGACCGTGATGTGGGCGGTGGGATAGGAAAATCCGGCATGGCGCACCGCGGATCGGACACGTTCCCGCGACTCTTTGACCGCTGCGTCGGGCAGCCCCACCGTTTCATAGGCGGGCAGCCCCTCCATGATGTCCGTTTCCACCGTGACGGCTTGCCCCAGCAGCCCCGTCAGCCCGTAGCTTCGCACCTTTGCCAGCATGGATTACTCCTTTTCGTCGGTCGCCTCGTCGGAAGCGGACGCCGCGTCGGGCGGCGTGCTGCCGCCGCGGAACACGAACAGCTTATTCAGCACAAAGTTGATGGGAAGCGCGATGACTGTGGCGCAAAGGGAACAGAACCGTTCCCCGTCGACGACCTTGCCAAGGAAGCCTTGTCCCACCAGCGCATTCCACCAAGCGTCCCAGCCAAGCACATTTTTGAACAGCGCAATCATGCCGAGGGACAGCCCCAGCGTGACCGCGTTGACCACAAGGAACAGGATGATTTCGCGGGCGTCGCGCTTGCGCTCTTTTTTGAATGTCCAGCCGCTGTTGAGAAAGTAGCTGTTGACAATGCCGCAGAGATAGCCGATGCACTTTGCCAAGTAAATCGGGACGCCCACGATATTGAGGACGGTATGGACGATCATGTCCACCAGCGTGTTGCTGCCGCCCACCAAGACGAACTTGACCAGCTGCCCAAAGGTGCGCTTCTTCTCAGACGCCTGCATAATAGACCTTTCCGAACACCGCGATGTAGTTCTCGATAAATTTTGCCCAACCTGTGGTGCAGGGCAAGCCGGACGCCGCAGGATACATGAACAAGAACACCAGCACGACTACGCCCAGCCACACCCATTTGAGCGGGTAGAGCTTGGGGTAGCGCTGCTCCAACAGATACAGCAGCATGACCGTCGCCAAGAGCATGTAGGGAATGGTGGAGAAGTAGTGATATTGGAACACGCAGCGCGTCACCAGCGCCCACGGCAAAAGCCCCGACAGGATGGCGACAAAGATGACGGCATTCTCGATGGGCAGCTTGCGTTCACGGAACCAATAGCCCAGCATACAGACGGCGCCCACTGCCGTGGTGTAGAACAGCGCCGGATTGCCCGTGCTGACGATGTGAGAAAGGAACCCTGATGGCGCTGCCCCCGAATAGAACCAAACGGATTTTTGTGCCAACGGCCACTGATACCAAGTGGACTGGCACTGGTGGGTCGCCGTCAGGTTCTTGTGGTAGTTGTACATGGAGATTTGCTTGTTCCACAGGCAGCCCAATCGTTCGGAGAAGGTGATGGGCGTGCCGTTTGCGTGGAGCCCCACATAGCCTTCTTTGAGATAGTAGCAGTAGTTGGTGCCGTAATAGAGGAAGAACGGAACCGCCAAGAAGAAGCAGCAGCAGTAGAACAGCGTGGCGAACTGGTCGTTCAGCCCCATGTCAATCTGCTCGCGCTTGGGCGAACGCTTCACCCAAATGCGCAGCGCAATGTCGGACGCCAGCGCCAGCACCGACAGTGCAATCAGCACGATCCAAATTGCCTTGACCTCGCCGTGCTGCACGTCGAACAGCTCGTACCATTTGTAATCGAACCAGTCTGCCAACACGCCCGACGAGAAGACGCCCTTCTTGGCGACGGCAAACAGACCTGCCACCCCGAACAGCACCGCAATCGGCAGCAGCATCAGGAAATTGAAGGGCACGATGGGACGGTCGCCGTCGTTGGTCTTTTGGACGCGGTCTTTGATCCAGAGCACAAGACGTGCAATCCATGCGCCGAAAAACAGCACCGCAAGCCCGACGCCCGAATACAGGCACGTCCATTTGCTGGAGATGCCAAGCCCGAACGACAGCCCGCAAAGCCCCAACGGCAGCAAGCGCTGCCAAAGCTTCTTGCCCGTAAACAGCGCGACCATGTAGTCGTACAGGAACAGGAACATGAGCAGCGTGAAGAAGCACGCGTACACGTCGATGGTGGCGATGCGCGTTTGCGCAAAATGCATGGTGTCGAACGTGAACAGCGCCGCCGTCAGCAGCGCGAAGCTCGTGCGCTTGAAAAACCGTTTGCCGTATACGAACAGCACCGCAAGGATGAGCACGCCAAAGAACGCGCCCGCAAACCGCCAGCCGAACGGCGTCATGCCAAAGATGCGAATGCCCAGTGCAATGAACAGCTTGCCAAGCGTCGGGTGCGTCCACTCATAGATGGAGTAGCCGTCCGCCTGCACGTCGCCGCCCGCAGCCTTGAGATTGTCGTTGTTGATGATTTCGTAGGCGGTGCGGCCGTGGTAGATTTCGTCGAAATACATACCGTCCAAGTAGCACGGCGTTTCGGGGACGGTGCCTTGTTCGTCCAGCGCGCACGCTTGCGAACCCGTCGGCTCGTAAACCTCCGCCGCAAGCTGATTGTCCGAAGCGTCGTAGAACGCCAGCTCGTTGAACGAGATCGTGCCGCTCTTGCAATAGAACACCAAGAGATGGGTGGTTGTGGAAACGGATTGATCCTTCCAGCGGAACATATTGCCGTATTCCTGTTCGTAGGTGAACAGCGGCGATTCGAGATCGACCCGCCCCTCCTCGTCGATGGCGCTGTCGTCGAAAACGTCCATGGTGCCGTTTGCGATGTTGCCGTTCAACCGCACCTTGGACAGCGTGACGTCCTGCCCAAAGGTGACGATGAGAATGCGGTTTTCGTCGGCGGCGTGTGCCGTCCAAACGGTGGTGGGAAAATTGAGCGAACCCAAATTGGTGAATGCAAACAGGGAATACAGCACCAAAAGCGCCAGCAGCACGACGTAGTCGAACCGATTGAGCCGCCGCCCCGATTCCATGGTGAACTGCTCGCGCAGCGTGCGCTCCCCAACGAGAAGCGACTTGCCTACACGCACATATTTTGGATTTGAACCGGTCTGCTTGCTCATTTGGCACGGCCTCCTTGTTTGGACTGACGAACGGCAGGCGTGTCACTCTTTGCCGTTTGGGCTTTGGGAACGGAACGCCAAGCGAACAGCATGCTGCTCGCCGCGTAGTACATACAGAGCGCGACGGTCAGCATGGCGCCCAGCGCCAACAGCTCGTTGTGCATCGTGCCGCCGCGAATGAAGGTGTCGGCAGGCTTAGAGACGACGTATTGCGCCATCATCTCGTTGAAGAACACGGTGGCGGTGAGCCCGCACGCCGTAAACAGCTTGTGCTTGTCGTGGTCGAAGAGGTAGGCGAACACCAGCAGCACCAGCGCGGGCACGATGTAGCGCTCGTGCATATAGTGTCCGAAGGTGAACAGCCACACGATGAAGAACGCCGCAAGCTGGAACACCAACCCCTTGTTTTGGAGCAGCGGCACCTTTGCTTTGACGTGGTTCTTGCGGTACAGCAGGCATTGCCAAACGGTCAGCACGATGCCCACCCCGATCATGAGGACGCCAAAGCCCTCATAGGAAAGCCCGCCGTAATAGCGCGTGACCTCGACGCCGTCCTGCAAATAGGTGCGGCCCGTGTCCTGCCCAATCTGCGACATGGTGGCGGCGTGGGCAACGAGGGTGATGCAAAGGATTGCAAGCAGTGCGCCGATGGCGGCAGCGCCGCGCAGCAGCGTGCTGTCGAACAGGGATTCTTGGGTGATTTTGTCCCGCTTAATGCGGCAGGAGATCGCCCATGCCAAGAACCCGCACAGCACGAATCCGTACAGCGGATAGTCGCCCAAGCCTTGGAGCTTGTCGGAGAAGTTGGGCAGCCCCACATAGATGAAATGCAGCAGCAGACAAACGCCAAACGCCAGCAGGAAAATCTTGAGCGGCTGCTTGTCGGTGTAGTGGGATTCGGTGGGCGTCGGCTCCGCGCCGCGCTTGCGCTTGGGTGCGGATGCAGAGATAGTCACGCCCTTGATGCTGTACTTGAACGCTTCGTAGGCAAGCACCGGCAGCGCAATCACCACGGAAACCTTGGAAAACACGGTCATCAGAGCGCCGATCGTATCGCCAAAGCCCGCGATTGCCGCGTCGCCCGTGGCGAACCCGAACAGGTTGCCGTAGACCAGCTGCCAGTTGCCGCCCAGCAGCGCCATGAAATTGTAGGCTTCGACGGACGCCTTGGGATAGCCCGTCGAGGCGCTTTGGTATTGCTTGAACAGCCAAGCAAGCGGCGAGGCGGAAAGCCCCGCGCCGAACGTCCAGCCCGAAGCCGACCATGCGCCAATCCACAGCACCACAAACGCCGCCGCAACCGCCGCCACCGTCATCAAAAGCGCACGGGTGCGGACTTGCTTGTTTTTGACGTCGAAGCAGGTGACAAGGAACACCAGCGCCAGTACGGGCCCAAAGATGAGCGCCTGCCACTTGAGCAAAATTGCCAGCGCGTACACCACGCCCGAAAGGATGCGCAGCCACGGGCGCTTGTCGCTCTCGTTGAGCAGGAGGAACGACACCACCAACAACAGCGTCAGGATGGAGTCGATCTGCCCCCATGCGCCCGAAAGGAACAGCAGCGCAGGGTTGAGCATCACGAAGCCGCACAGCGCGACCAAGATGCCGTTGGATGCTTTTAGCCGTCTGCCATACAGCAGCACGATGGCGCCCAACAGTACATCCGCCATAAACGCGGGAACCATGTACAAAAACAGCGTACCCGTCGTGGACAGGTGGCCGCTCAGCGCGGTTGCGGTGCGGTCAACCAGCCCCAAAATCCACATATACAGCGGCGGATAGTCGCAGAACGTGGAGTCGGAATAGAAGTTTGCCATGCCGCCGCTGCTCATGCGGGAGCCCCATGCGCGCCAGCAGTTGATGTCGTAGTCGTGCCCTTGGTACTTGGCGCACAGCAGATAGCGCAGCACTGCGCCGATGATGAGGAAGCCCACAAACCAAAGCAGCTGCTGCCACCGTTTGGGGTCGTTCTTTGCAAATTGGCTGCGTCCCAGATAGAGGAATACGAACAGCAGTAGGAAGGTGGCAATCAGCAGCCAGAAGATGAGCGAAAAGAGATTCTCGTAATCTGCCGTGGTGCCGGTGTCTTCGGTGGCGGTGTCCTCCGTGGCGGATACCGTCATGGTTTGGAAATCGACGGGCGCGGTGTCAGACTGCACCAAGCGTCCGTTGCGATACCATGCCGTGCCGCTGGTGACGCTGCTGTACCCGCCGATGCGGAAGGCGACCTTGACCGATTCCTGCGATGCGTCCGGGATAAACGCCAGCACAACCGTCGTCCAGTCGTTGTCGCCGTACAGCGACTCCGAATACAGGAAGCAGCCGTCCGAGCCGTAATTGTCGATGGAAAGCGTAGCGCCCTGCCCGTCCTTGACGCCCTCGGTGCGCACCTCGGCGGTGAACACATAGCGCGTACCGCCCGTGACGGAAAAATCTTTGGTCAAGCGGCAATCGTCGGCAATCGTGCTGGAAAGCATCAGCACGCCGTCAACCGTTTCCGCCGTGTATTGGTTTTCGTAGGAAGTGATCGTCCACCCGCTGGGAAGCCCGTTTGCGGCGACCTTGGAGAAGTCGAATGTGGTGCCGCCTTCCGCGATGGCAGCCCCCTTCTTTCCGCACCCCAATGCGCCGATCAGCAGCAGGCAAATCAGCAGCAGCGGAATCAATCGCTTCAAAACGCGCAAGTGTGTATCCTCCCGTCACTCTATTCGATTCTATATTGTATCATATCTGTTCGACAGATGCAACCACGTCAAAACGCGTGACCGTGTCAAGTTGTTCCGGGTGAATTAGGAGCAGAAGGCGTTGGGAACGGCG
>CAYRQM010000010.1:0-47090 GCA_964426415.1 uncultured Christensenella sp. | reverse complement strand
AACGAGATTGGAGCTGCCTCGAGCCCACGCCGCAGACCTTTGGCAAGGTCAACGGACGCTATCTTCTCCTAAAATCCCTTTCTGCCGTTCCCAACGCCTTCTGCTCCTAATTCACCCGGAACAACTTGACACGGTCAACGTTGGAAAGGGTTCTTGCACGGCTGCTCGGAATCTGCTATACTCTACGCGAAAGAGGTGCTTGTATGAATTATATGGAAGAATCGCTCCGTTTGCACGAGCAATGGCACGGTAAGCTGGACATCGTGCCCAAGATGGAAGTCAAGTCCCGCGAGGCGCTGTCCTTGGCGTATACGCCCGGCGTGGCGCAGCCGTGTCTTGAAATTCAAAAGGATCCCGATAAGAGTTACACCCTGACGGGACGCGGCAACACCATCGCCGTCATCACCGACGGAACCGCCGTCCTTGGGCTTGGCGACATCGGCCCCGAAGCCGGAATGCCCGTCATGGAGGGCAAAGCCGTTCTGTTCAAAGCGTTCGGCGGCGTCAATGCCATCCCGCTTTGCGTGCGTTCCAAGTCCGTGGACGAGATCGTCCAAACCGTGTCGCTGCTTTGCGGCTCGTTTGGCGGCGTCAATTTGGAGGACATCTCGGCGCCGCGCTGCTTCGAAATCGAACGCAGACTCAAGGCGATTTGCGACATTCCCATCTTTCACGACGACCAACACGGCACCGCCGTCGTCGTGCTTGCCGCCCTCAAAAACGCGCTGCGCGTCGTTGGGAAATCCATCGACCGCATCAAGGTGGTCATCCAAGGCGCGGGCAGCGCGGGCATTGCCATCGGCAAAATGCTGCTTTCTGCGGGCGTGCAGGACTTGACCTATGTGGACGTCAAGGGCATTTTGGTTGCAGGCGACGAACGGCTCAACTGGGCGCAGCAAGAGATTGCCGCCGTCACCAACCCGCAGCACAAAACGGGCAGCGCCAAGGATGCGCTGCTTGGCGCGGATGTGTTCGTCGGCGTCAGCGCGCCACGCACCATCACGCAGGACATGGTGCGCAGCATGGCAGACAAGCCCATCCTGTTTGCCATGGCGAACCCGACGCCCGAAATCCTGCCCGAGCTTGCCAAGGAAGCGGGCGCATTTGTGGTCGGCACGGGCAGAAGCGATTATCCCAATCAAATCAACAACGTCTTGGCGTTTCCGGGCATCTTCCGCGGTGCGTTGGACGTGCGCGCAAGCGACATCAACGAATCCATGAAGCTGGCAGCCGCCGAAGCGATTGCCTCCCTCGTCTCTGCGCAGGAGCTGAACGCAGATTGCATCATGCCGCAGGCATTCGACCCGCGCATCGGCCCAACCGTTGCAAAAGCGGTGGCAGAAGCCGCAAGAGCAAGCGGCGTCGCCCGCATTTAACCGCATAAAACGCGAGCCGCCCGACGAATCGGACGGCTCGTTTTTGCTTGTCAGTTTGCCGCGTCCGGCGAATCGGAAGGCGCGTCGGTGGGCGTTGGGGTGATCGTGGGCTGCGGCGTATCGGTCGCGTCATGCACGATCTCCTCATAGGTCTTTTTGGTGTCGTTGGCTGCGCCCGTGCAATGCAGGGTCATGTTGTTGACCCATTCCGACAGCGGTTCGGGCAAAAAGCCCTCTTTGTTGAGAAAATACAGCACCAGCGCCGCCAAGATCAGGACGACGACGACGATGCCCACAATGCGAAAGAACAGTTTCATTATGCAGCACTCCTTTCAACAGCTTATCCGTTTGGACATGGTTTCATGTCACAGTTCCGAAGAAATTGTAACGCATTCGGTCGCGCCGATGGCGGCGTCGATCAGCGGTGCAAAGTTGACCAATGCTTCGCTTTCCCGCAGCTTGTCCACCTTGGGCTTGGTCACGGGATGCTTGGGCACAAACACGGTGCAGCAATCCTCATACGGCAGAATCGACGTGTCGAACGTGCCGATGCGCTGCGCCTTTTCGATGATTTCTTCTTTATCGAAGCCAATCAGCGGACGGAACACGGGCAGCTTCACGGCGTCGTTGGTGACGGCAAGGCTTTCTAATGTTTGGCTTGCAACCTGTCCGATGGCTTCGCCCGTGACCAATGCCAGCGCGCCGCAGCTGTTTGCGATGCGCTCGGCAATCTCCATCATCAAGCGCCGCATCAGCACCGTGGTTTCGGACGACGGACACTTGTCGTAAATGGTCATTTGGATGTCGGTAAACGGCACCAAGTATAGATTGATCTTGCCCGCGTAGCGCGAAATGAGCTTGGTCAACGCGACCACCTTGTCGCGTGCGCGTTCGCTGGTGTAGGGATAGCTGTAAAAGTGTACCGCGTCGATGGACACGCCGCGCTTTGCAATCATGTAGCCCGCAACGGGGCTGTCAATGCCGCCCGAAATGAGCAGCATGCATTTGCCGTTGGAGCCGACGGGCATGCCGCCTGCGCCCGCATAGTCTGTGGTGAGGACAAACGCGTTTTGCTGCCGCACCTCGACGGTGACGCGAAGCTGCGGGTGATGGACGTCCACGCTGAGGTTCGGGTACGTTTCTAAAAGGTCGTGTCCCAGCTCGCGGCAGATTTGTTCGGACGTGAACACAAACCGCTTGTCCGCACGCCGCGCAAAGCACTTGAACGTGGTGGGCTTGTCCGCTGCCTCTGCCGTCATTTTGATGGCGGCGGCGCGAATGGCGTCCCAATCCTTTTCGACGCACGCGGCGGGACTGATGGAATGGATGCCAAACACCATTTGCAGCTTTTCAATGGAGGCTTGGATGCTGTCGCTCGGAATGCCATACACGAAGACGCGTCCCTGCTCGCGCTCGACATGCGCTTCGATCGGCAAAAGCGCCGATTTGATGCGCTCCACCAGCATCCGCTCAAAGTAGGGGCGGTTCAACCCCTTCAGATGAATTTCTGCGTAACGAACCAATAAAACCTGTTCCATGTTATCTCCTTCTGTAACGGCGCAGCATTTGCACCTGTGCCGCGATGATTTCGGAGGCGACGTCCGCTTCCGATGTGGTGTTGAACGGGCAAAAGCTGAAGCGCAGCGCGCCCTCCTGCCGTGCGCCCACAATGCCGACTGCGTTGAGGATGCGGTTCTTCCCCGCCTTCCGTGCGGCGCACGCCGAGCCTGTGGAAACGCAGACGCCCTGCTGCTCCAGCGCGTGCAGCAGCACCTCGCCGCGCACCCCCATAAAGGAAAGGTTCAGCACGTGCGGCGCGCCTTCCAAGGTGGGCGGGCCGTTTAACACGACGTCCGAAATCTGCATGAGATTTTGATACAGCCGCTTTTTGACGGCGCGCAGATTGCCGTGCCATTCGGTCATGTTGTCGCGGTACAGCCGCATCGCCGTTTCCATGCCCAAGACGCCCGGAACGTTGGTGGTGCCGGAACGCAGATTTTGTTCCTGTCCGCCGCCGATCTGCCCGCCTGCAAACGGGACGCCGCTGCGCACATAGAGGAAACCGACGCCCTTGGGCGCGTGGAACTTGTGCGCGGAAACGGAATACAGATCGACGGGCAGCTTTTGCGGGTGCAGCTTGAGAAACGCTTGCACGCCGTCGGAATGAAAGACCGCGTTGGGCGCAAAGCGCCGTATCTGCATGGCAATCGACTCGAGATCGTTGACGCCGCCCAGCTCGTTGTTGACGTGCATGACGCTCACCAGCGCGGTGTCGGCGTTGAGCACTTCGGGCAAGCGAGAAACGTTTACCGTTCCGTCATCGTTCAGCGGCGCATACACGACCTCGGCGTCAAACAGCTTGCCTGCCGCTTGGATCGTTTCGAACACGGACGGGTGCTCGACGGCGGTGGTGACGATGCGCTTTTTGCCGCGGACGGCGGAAAGCGTGCCAAAGATCGCCATGTTGTTGGACTCGGTTCCACCCGATGTAAAGAGAATCTCGTCGGGCTTAGAAAAGAGCAGCCCTGCGGCGAACGCTCTGGCGGCGTTCACGCGCTTTTCAATCGCATACGCCGCGCTGTACGCAGCGGCAGGATTGAAGTACAGCTCTGTCATCGCATCACGCGCTGTATCGGCTGCCGCATCCAGCGTGCGCGTCGTTGCACTGTTGTCAAAATAGATCATGCTTTTGCCATCCGTCTTTCATTCTTACCCTTATAGTATGCAGCCGTATTGAAATCCGCATCTATATATACCACACAACGGAAAAACTTACAAGGAAGAATCATAGAATCTGCATAATTTGTTTACACATTCGTCACGTTATGGCGAAATCTTATGGTATAATACAAGGACTATACAGGAATTACTTTGAGGAGGAATTTTTATGATTTGCAAGGAGTGCGGAGCATACAATCCCGATCATGCGACGTATTGCAAGGTCTGCGCTGCCAGTCTGAAGGACGACACGCTTGCGGCACAGCCCACAGCGGAAGAAACACCTGCGGAGGCGGAAACGCCTGCACAGCGGTTTTCGCGTCCCAACTGGAGCGTCCCAACCTACGCGAAGCAAACGCCCGAAGCGCCTTCTCCCATAGAAGACGAACCTTCGGAAGAATCCGAAGCGCCCGTTAGGGACATTCCCGCAGACGAACCGACGCCCGTCGACGAGCCGGAAGCAGTTTCCGAGCCCGAAGCCGAAGATGAAGCGCCCGAAGCGCCCGCATGGAAGCGTCCGGCGCCCGCTGCGCAGTCGTTTGCGGACGAAGACGAAGTGTACAACGACGAAGAAGCCTTTGACGACGAAGACGCCTATGAATACGAGCCCACCGCGCCCAAGTCCAAGGGCAAGGGCAAAAAGAACAGCACGCTGTTTTGGGTGCTGCTTGTGGCGATCATCGTGGTCATCGTCGCCATCTTGGGCGTAGGCGCCTACCTGCTCTTCTTCAAAAACTCCACCAACCTCAACTGCTCGGTGCCTGCCATTGGCGGCAAAGCCACCGATGCACCCGACGCCACCGTCACCGATGTGCCGACCGATCCTTCCGCCCCCACCCTCACCGAAACCACCATCGACGGTGTGGACTGCGTTGTGATTACATTGTCCGTCCCCGCACACGGTTCCGCCACCTTTGTTTTGCCGCATCAGGACAATCACGTCGTCGCCAACGACAACGACGTAGACAAGTCCTACGACGTCAACATTCCCAAGTCGGTCTACTATCCCGAAACGCCGTTGGACGCTGCCGCCTATACGGTCACGCCCGAAGCGTACATCACCGATGCAGCGGGCACACAGACGGCTGTCACCATCCCGTCCTACACCGAAACGTTCCCGTCGCTGCGCATCAATCTGACGACGCCTGTCGCCGATGAGAGCGGCGTCATCATGGCAAACGAGAAAAACGTCGTTTCCATCAACGGCACGGTGGACGATCACACCGTCGCGGTCACAATCAACGGCACCGCCACCACGGTTTACACCGACGGCATCTTCATGATGGACTACACCATGACGACGGGCGAATCCGAAACCATCACCATTGTGGCGACCAAGAACAACTGCGTCACCGCCACCCAAACCATCACGGCAGAGCCGTACGTCTTCGTACCCGAAGCCATGGCGCTCACCGTTTCGGACAGCATTTCCGACCTGCGTGCCGATTCCTCCGGCAAGGTCGTCGTCAAGGGCACGACGCTTGCGGGCGCCACCGTCACGGGCACCAGCGACACCGCTACCGTTCTTTGCGGCACGGCGGCTGTCGGCGCGGACGGTGCGTTCACCATGACGGTCACGATGGACAACACCTTCTACGGCATGGCAAACATCACCATCAACGCCACCAAGGAGGGCGCGGAAACCGCTTCCAAGTCGGTCATCGTCACCCGCATCTACAAGGACAAAGACGCGTTTGTCAAAGCATACGGCAAGAAGTACTACGAGATCAATACCGGCATGACCATGACGCAGCTCACGACAAGCAGCGACACCTACGCCACCAACGAATATGGCTTCCGCGTGATTGCGACCATCGTTTCGGTTGAAACGGTCGGCAATTACACCTACGTCAAGATGACCGTAGCCAAGACGGGCGAAACCATCTACATGATGAACATGTCCGCCAAGTGGACGCCTGCCGACAAGATTGGCAGCAAGTACCGTATCTATTGCAGCTACGCAGGCGCTTACGGCGAAGGCGACGCAGCCGCCCCGCTGTTCGTGGCTTGGTTCTGCTACAACGCATAACATGCGTATTTGGGCAAAAATCATACAAGATCACAAGATCAAAACAGACGTCGTGCAGGAGTTCGCTCTTGCACGACCGTCTGATATTGCGGGCTGGACGCCGATGCTGCACGCGCTTTGTCAAGCATTGGATCTTGCACGCCCCGTCGTTTTGCAAAAGCACATCAACGAATTGGCAAAATTCAACCGCACCGTGTTTCGCAAAAGCGACTTCATCGACACGATTCCGTTCGATTCTTTCGAATTGGAAATCATCCCCGAGAAAAAGAAGCATGGTTTCACCGATCCAATCGCATACTAAACGGCGAAAGGAGTGATTCCATGAACATTGCAGCGCTGTTACTGATGATCGTTGGCGCATTGAACTGGCTGTTGGTTGGTCTGTTTCATTTCGATCTGGTTGCATGGATCTTCGGCGCGAGCAGCGTCTCGGCCCGTATTCTCTATGTAATCGTGGGTCTTGGCGGCGTTTGGGGCATCATCATGCTGTTCCAACGCAACGTCCGCAAAACCGAATTCCAAAAAGACAACCATTCCTAACTTGATTTCCCGCCTTTGAGAAGTCGCTTGACTTCTCTTTTTTGTTGTGCAAATGGCAGGTTCACAGTGCGGCGCTGCTTGCCTTTCGTGCGGTTCTGTATTATAATGGAAACAGCATTTTGTGGAGGTAGTTTGCATGGAACATATCAAGGTTGCTATTTGGGGGTTCGGTGCGATGGGCAGCGGAATTGCAAAGGTTCTGCTGCGCAAGAAGGGCGTTCGGATTACGGGCGTTTGCGACGTACATCCCAAGCGCGTCAACCAAAGCATCTTTCGTCTTTTAGAGATCGAGCGCGGCGATTTGCCCGACGTCCTTGTCACACCCGACATCGACACGGCACTTTCGCCCAAGCCCGATCTTTGCATATTGGCGACGGATTCCTTCACCCAAAAAGCGTTTCCCAAAATCAAGCATTTGGTGGAACAGCACATCAATGTCCTGTCCACCGCCGAAGAAATGAGCTATCCGCGGGCGCAAAATCCCGCGCTTGCCGACGAAATGGATCGGCTTGCCAAGGCAAACGGCGTCACCATCTTGGGCACGGGCATCAATCCGGGGCTGATGATGGACTTGCTTGCGGTCTGCCTTTCGGGCTGCATGACCGACGTGACGCACGTCACCTGCAAGCGGGTCAACTCCCTCTCCCCCTTTGGCCCTGCCGTCATGGAGGAACAAGGCGTGGGGCTTTCGCCCGAAGCCTTTGAAATGGGCTGCAAGGACGGCACGTTGGCGGGTCATGTAGGCTTTGCCGAATCCGTCGGCATGATTTCCGAGGCGCTTGGCTTCCAAATCGACCGTTTTGAACAGCAAATGCAGCCCATCATCACCACCGTCGATCGCAAGTCGCCTTACGGGTTTGCCAAGGCGGGCGACGTGGCGGGCGTCAATATGACGGGGCAAGGCTATGCGGGCGATACCGTTCTGATTGACATGATCCACCCGCAGCAGATCGAGCCCGAAGCCGAGGGCACGTTTACGGGCGATTACATCACACTTACGGGCTCGCCGAACGTCAACATGCAGATCAAGCCCGAGGTCAACGGCGGAATTGGCACGATTGCCATGTGCGTCAACATGATTCCGCACGTCCTCAACGCATCGGCAGGGCTCAAGACGATGCTCGATCTTCCCGTTCCGCGTGCCATCATGGGCGATATGCGAGACTATCTTTGTAATTGAGGTGCAAGATGGAACAAACAGCCGTTCAAAACGATTGGGTACAAATCCACATCGTGGTCTTAAAGCCCGAAGAACGGGCAACGAACATCCCCGAAGACACGCGCCACGTCCCGCTTGAGATGTGGGTGAAGGGCAAGCTTCAAAACGAAGCTGCCGCGCTTGGCGACGTTGTGACCGTCACCACCCGCACGGGACGCACCGTAGAAGGCACGTTGTGCGCCATTCGGCCCTGCTACACGCACTCGTTTGGCGATTTCATCCCCGAATTGATGAAGATCGACGACACGGTCAAAGAATTGGTGTTCGGAGGTGAATCCCATGCTTGACAACAGCTATACCGCCGTCATGGCGCGCAAAAACGAAATCATGAAGCGTGCCGTCGGCATGGACTACGACGCCTTTGAAAGCGGTTCCATCGCCTTCGACTACGAAGCGATGATGGCAGCCACGGGCTACACGCTGGACAAGGTGCGCACGCTCCAGTTGGACGAATTTCACATCGGCAACACGCCGCTGATCGAGCTCAAGAACATCACGGCGTTGGCGCGAAGCCTTACGCCTGCGGGCAAAGGTGCGCGCATCTTCGTCAAGGACGAGGCAGCCAACCTGTCGGGCAGCTTCAAGGTACGCCGCGCCGCCACCAGCATCTACCATGCCAAACGCATGGGCTATCGCGGCGTACTTTCCGCAACCAGCGGCAATTACGGCGCTGCGGTGGCAGCCTGTGCGGCAAAAGCGGGGCTGAAATGCATCGTCGTGCAGGAATGCTTCGACTCCAAAGGCGTCGGGCAGCCCGAAATCGTCGAAAAGGCACGCAAGTGCGAAGCTTTGGGCGCCGAGGTCGTGCAGCTTACGGTAGGGCCTGAGCTTTTCTATATGTTTTTGCGCATGTTAGAGGAAACGGGCTACTTCAACGCCTCTCTGTATACGCCCTTTGGCGTGGCAGGCATCGAAACGCTCGGCTACGAGATTGCGACCCAGTTCCGTCTGCAATATGGCAAAGACCCCGACACGGTGGTTTGCACCAACGCGGGCGGCGGCAATCTGACGGGCACGGCGCGTGGGCTTATGAAGGCGGGCTGCAACGCCAACGTGTTTGCCGCCAGCGTCAATCTTGCAGGGCTGCATATGGCAAGCGACACCCAATTCAATCTCAAATCCTTTACCACGGGGCACACCGGATTTGGCATGCCCTTCTCCACTTGGCCCGACCGCTCCGACGTGCCCAGAAGTGCGGCGCGTCCGCTGCGCTACATGGATCGCTACGTCACCGTGCATCAGGGTGAAGTCTTTTATACCACCGAAATGCTTGCCGTCTTGGAAGGCATGGAAAAGGGGCCCGCGGGCAACACGTCGCTTGCCGCGGCGTTCTCCTTGGCGCAGCAAATGGATCGCAACGCCTGCATCGTCGTGCAGGAAACCGAATACACGGGCGCAGGCAAGCACGTCAACGCGCAGCTCAGCTTTGCCCGCAACAACGGCATCGACGTGCGCTTTGGCAATCCTGCCGAGGAAGTCCCCGGCAAGAGCATCATTTTGCCGTCGCATCCGCGCCTCATCCACGCAGAGGATGCTGACATGACGCATCTGCGCGCCTCGCTCATTCACAACGCGCAAAAGTTCAGCGACCATACGCCCACCGCAGCCGATCTGGCTTTCCTTGCGGCAGAAACGAAAACCGATTTGACCTTTGTAAAGGAGCATTTGCTATGAAGCGAGCCGACGATTTTGAAACCCGCAGTGCGCATCTAAAGCCCTTGTCCGACGATGCGCTGACGGAACGATTTTGGTCGCTCCTTGACGAGCTGACCGACCCGCTTGTTAAGCTTGGCTACGAGAACACGACGCCTGCCATCGAACGCAGCGTGCTGCTGCGCATGGGCTTTTCGTCACTGGAAGCCAAGCAGCTTGTCAGCGGCTGCATCGAGCATGGGCTCTTGGGATACGGCGCGGGCAACGTGGTCTATCGCCTGTCCTTGGCGGACGGCACCGACGTGCGCACCGCAGGACTTCATCTTCTCGAAACGGACGCGTGGGCACGTGCCGCATCGCTCTTTATGGGAGGTGCAACCGCATGAGTACCTACACCTTGCCGCCCGATGCACGCATCGACGTTGCCGCCATCTTAGAAGACCTTGCTTCCTATCGTCCGCGCAGACGCGGTTGGACGTGGCGCGAGCCGGTGCCCGATCTCAAGATGGGCGCGTTCACCTACCGCGAAGCGTCCAAGCCGCTGAAGGACAGCGTGGGGCTGCCCCCTGCCCACTACTTTGGCGACATTGACCCGCAGCCGCTGCCCGTCATCACGACGGAAATTGCATCGGGCAGATTTGAAGACGACATTCGCCGTATGCGGATGGCGGCGCACCACGGCGCAGACCACATCATGGTCATTCGCACCGCGGGGCAAAGCCACTTCGACGGTCTGATCGAGGGCACGCCCCAAGGCATCGGCGGCGTTCCCGTGACGCGCAAGCAGGTGCGCGCCCAGCGAAAAGCATTGGATCTCATCGAAGACGAAGTGGGTCGTCCCATCAACTTCCACAGCTATGTTTCCGGTGTGGCAGGCCCCGACATCGCCGTCATGTTTGCGGAGGAGGGCGTCAACGGCGCGCATCAAGACCCGCAGTACAACGTCATCTACCGCAACATCAATATGGTGCGCTCCTTTGTGGACGCCTGCGAGTCCAAGCGCGTGATGGCTTGGGCGAACATGGCGCAGATCGACGGCGCGCACAACGCCAACGCCACCGCCCGCGACGCATGGAAGGTCATGCCCGAGCTGATGGTGCAGCACGGCATCAATGCGCTGCTGTCGTACAAGGTCGGCATCAAAAAAGAAAACATCTGCCTTTCGACCGTGCCGCCCACCGCGACGCCCGCGCCGTGCGTGTATATGGATCTGCCATATGCAGTGGCGCTGCGCGAGCTGTTCAAGGGCTATCGGATGCGCGCACAGATGAACACCAAATACATCGAGGCGTCCACCCGCGAAGCCACCGTCACCCATGTATTGAACATGGTCATCTCCAAGCTCACCAGCGCCGACATCCAAAGCACGATCACGCCCGACGAGGGCAGAAACGTGCCGTGGCACATCTACAACATCGAAGCCTGCGATACGGCAAAACAGGCGCTGATTGGGCTGGACGGGCTGATGGACATGGTCGAGCTGAAAAAGGACGGCTACCTCCGCGAAAAAGCGCGTGAGCTCAAGGAACGCGCCGTGCTGTTCTTGGAAAACATGCAGGCGCTTGGCGGCTACTTCCGCGCCGTCGAAGAAGGCTTCTTTGTAGACAGCGGCATGTTCCCCGAACGCAACGGCGACGGCATTTCCCGTGCCATCGACGGCGGAATCGGCGCAGGAACCGTCTATAAACGCGAACCCGATTACTGTGCGCCCGTTACGGCACATTTCGGCTACAACAACGTCGCGCAATACGACCCAGACGCGGTGGATAATCCCGCCAAGCTCATCGGCGGCTGCACGTTGGAAAACCCTGACAAGATTGTCTTCATCGACGAGCTGGACGAAACCGACAACGTGTATCTGCGCATGGACGACGTGAAGCCCTTTGCGGGCCCCGACGCCAAACAAATCAAGCCCGAAATGGAATGGCTTGCGGACGGCACCGTGATGCTGACCATGTTCTTCCCCACCGATGTGCGCCACGCGGAAGCGGCAGCGTTAGAGGTGGGCAAACGGATGCATCTTTCGGACTGCGCCGTCATCAACCGTGAAATCATGCAGCGGGCAGAAGGTACGCGCATCGAGTTGCGCGGCAAGGTTGATTTCTCCATCAATTTGGACGAGCTGACCCTGCCCACCGTCCCCGATGTGCTGTCCGACGAAGCGCTTTGGGCGGCAATCGAGCAAAAGCCCATGCGCATTGTGGCGGGCACGATTGGCGACGACGAACATTCCGTCGGTCTGCGCGAGATTCTCAACATCAAGCATGGCGGCATCGAGAAATACGGCATCGAATGCATCTATCTCGGCACGTCCGTACCGCCCGAAAAGCTGGTGCAGGCTGCCATCGAGACGAACGCCGACGCCATGCTGTCTTCCACCGTCATTTCCCACGACGACATCCACTACAAAAACATCGCCAAGGTCGATCGCATCGCCCGTGAAATGGGCGTGCGCGACAAGCTGCTCTATGTGGCAGGCGGCACGCAGGTGACCGACGAAGGCGCACGTCAAGCGGGTGCGGACGCAGGCTTTGGCCGCGGCACGCACGGCAATCAGGTTGCCACGTTCTTGGTGAAGGAGCGCGAACGGAGAGCCAAACCGTAAATGCAAATCGACGTCCTTGTCGCCGAAATCGGCTCTACAACCACCATCGTCAACGCTTTTGACGGGCTGGGCGGCGCCACCCCGCGCTTTTTGGGGCAAGGCAAGTCGCCCACCACCGTCTTGGACGGCGACGTGTGCATCGGCTTACAGCAAGCCATGGACGATCTGTGCGCCGCGCTTGGCGAACCGCATCTTTCGTATCGCACCATGCTGGCGACCGGCTCTGCCGCGGGCGGGCTTCGCATGAGCGTGCATGGGCTTGTGCCCGATATGACGGTGCGCGCCGCGCAAGCCGCCGCCTTGGGCGCAGGCGCCATTGTGGTGCGCACCACGGCGGGGCTTCTGACGCCTTTGGACATCGAAGAGCTGCAAGCCGACCGCGTCAACCTCATATTGCTTGCGGGCGGCACCGACTACGGTGAACGCGAAACGGCGATGCAAAACCTCACGCGCCTCTACGAAAGCGGCGTCAAAACGCCCATCATCTACTGCGGCAACCTCCAAAACCAAACTGCCGTGCAACGGCTTGCAAAAGCATACGACGCGCCGCTGTCCGTCACCGAAAACGTCTACCCAAGGCTGGACGAATTGAACATTGCGCCCGTGCGGGCGTGCATTCACACCCAATTCGAAGCGCACATCGTCCGCGCACCCGGCATGACGCACATCCGCGCGCTGGTCAACGGCGCCATCCTGCCCACACCGGGCAGCGTGATGCTTGCGGCGCAGCTTTTGGCGGACGAGATTGGCGACCTTTGCATGCTGGACATCGGCGGCGCCACCACCGACGTGCATTCCGTCACCGACGGTTCCGACGAGTTTGCGTCGCTTTTGACCGCGCCCGAACCACGTGCAAAGCGCACCGTGGAGGGCGATTTGGGGCTTTACATCAACGCGCACAATTTGGTGGCGCGCATCGGAAAGGACGTTCTCAATCGGGAACTTTCCATCGACACCGATGCGGTGATGGCATCGTATCGCCCCATTCCCCTAACGGACGCCCAAATGCGGCTGACGGAATGGCTTTGTCTGGAGGCTGGCCGCGTCGCGCTCGATCGCCATGCGGGACGGCTGCGGCATCTGTATACGCCGCAAGGGCGGCGCACCATCGCGGAGGGCAAAGACCTGTCCGCAATTCGGTATCTCATCGGCACGGGCGGCGCGTTGACGAGGCTGCCGCATCGGGAAGCCATCCTGCGCGAGATTGCCGACTGCAACACCAACCATATGCGGCTGTTTCCGCGTCCCGGTGCGGTCAAGCTGCTGTTCGACCACGACTACATCGCCGCGTCCGTGGGCGTTCTCAGCAAAAGCGAACCCGAAGGCGCGCTGCGCCTCTTGAAAGCGAGTTTACACCTATGACATATCCAAGGCTTTGCATTGACACCCAAAAGCTGCTGCACAATATGCGCGCCGCCTGTGCGCTGGCACACGGGCAGGGCGTATCCGTGGCGTTGGTTTCCAAGGTCACCTGCGCTAACGACGCGGTCGTCGCCTGCATCGAACAAAGCGGCGCGGACATGATTGCCGATTCGAGGCTTTTGAACCTGCGCGCCATGCACACCTCGCTACCAAAGCTGCTTTTGCGCATCGGCATGCCGCAGGACGCCGAAGCCATCGTGCGCGATTCCGATATCAGCTTGGAAAGCGAGCTTTGCACGCTGCAAATGCTCAACGACGCGGCGCGGGCGCAAAACCGTGTGCATCAGGTCATTTTGATGATTGACTTGGGTGATTTGCGCGAAGGGCTGTTCTTTCGCAATCGTGCTGCGATTCTCAAGACGGCGCGCTTCGTTTGCGAAGCGTCCCATCTGGCGCTTTTGGGCACGGGCGTCAATCTCACCTGCTACGGCTCCATTTTGCCCGATACCGAAAACTTGCGCTGCCTTGTATCCTTGACGGAAGACCTGCGGCGCACGCTGCACGCGCCGATTCCGCTCATTTCGGGCGGCAACAGCTCCTCCTTTGCGATGCTGCAAAACGGCACGCTGCCAAAGGGCATCAACCATCTGCGCCTTGGCGAATCGGTGATGTGCGGCGTCGTGCCGGGAAGCTATACGCCGATTGCGGGCTTTTTTCAAGACGTCTTTACGCTGGAAACGGTGCTGGTCGAGCTGCAGCAAAAGCCCTCCGTCCCCATCGGCGTGCAAAGCAAAAATGCGTTTGGCGAAACGGTTTCCTATGCCGACCAAGGCGAAATCGTGCGCGGCATTTGCGCCGTCGGCAGGCAAGACGTGCTGCTCGACGGTCTGACGCCCTGTGCGCCCGATGTATCGATTTTGGGCGCAAGCTCCGACCATCTGATCCTGCATATGAAAAACCCGCAAAACTACGCCGTGGGCGACGTGCTGTCCTTCCGCTTGGACTACGGCGCGCTGCTTGCCGCGTCCACCTCGCCCTATGTGCAAAAGGTGACACGCCCATGACGCCGCCCTATGATATTTTGCGATTGGACGTCGTCGATTCCACCAACACGCGCTTAAAAGAACTGGCAAAGGCGGGCGCCAAGGCGGGCACGGTGCTGGTGGCAAACAGGCAAACGGCAGGCCGTGGAAGGTTCGGACGCACGTTCGTCTCCCCCGCCTCCGGGCTGTACTGTTCCATTTTGCTGCGCCCCGCGTTTGTCGTTTCGCCTGCCGCGCTCACCTGCCTCGCCGCTGCGGCATTGTGGGAAACGGCAGAAGCGTTCGGCGTGCCCGCATCCATCAAATGGGTCAACGACCTGTACCGAAACGGCAAAAAGGCGGCAGGCATTTTAACCGAAGGCGCGGCACAAAGCGACGGGCGGTTCACCTACGCCATTGTGGGCGTCGGCGTCAACTTGTTCGCGCCCAAGGCGGGCTTTCCAACCGAATTGCAGGATTCTGTTACTTCGCTCTTTGCGGGCGACGTCGATGAAAACTTGCGGGAAGCGTTCCTGTCCGCCTTTTTGGCGCACTTTTTTGCGCACTATGATGCGCTGCCTCACATCGACTTTTTCGAAACCTATCGCAAAAACCTCAACGTGTACGGACGGCGCGTTGCTTTCTCGGATGCGGGACACGACGCAATGGGCGTCGCCTGCAATTTGGACGACTCGTTTCGCCTCGTTGTGCGCCTTGCGGACGGCACGACCCGCTCCCTCTCCCGCGGCGAAGTGACGTTCTGCGATTGACGGAAAGGGTCTTGAGCGGAAGCGGGAGATTCTTCCTCGCTCCGCTGCGTCAGAATGACGACGGGTGATGGTGGACAAATGGTATCTGCCCCTACAGAATGACCACGAGGGGCTATAGTCAAAATGACGGCAGCGCCGTCATTACCAAGTTTTCTTCATTTCTTCATTCTTCATTCTTCATTCACGTTGTCATCCTGCGCTTCGGCGAAGGATCTCGAACGTAAGTTTCATTCGGCGGGCGGATACTATCCGCCCCTGCAGAATGGCAACGCGTGGTATGCTGTTTCGTATACGAACGTACAAAAAAGCGGCTTGCATTGCAGTCGCTTTTGTATTCACATGCCGCGTACGGTGCAAACGCCCAGCTTTTCCCGCACGGCGTCTGCCGTTTCGTTCACATAGGACGGCTTATGCGGCTCGGGGTCGTCGTCGAAGCGCTTGCGATACTGCTGCAAATAGTAGTGCTGCGTGCCCGAAATCAGCTTCACCGCCGCCAAAACGTCCTCCTTGGAGATTTGCGGCGCGAAGGTGGTGCGAAACTCGTGGTCGATGCCGCTGTTGCGCAGATAAAAGATGCTTCGTTTGACGTCCTCCACCGATACGGCGGAACGCGTGACGGCGGCATACTCGGCGGGCGACGTCTTGAGATCCATGGCGACGTAGTCGAGAAGATGCGCGTCCAAAAGCGTTTTGAGAACGTCGGGCTTGCCGCCGTTGGTGTCCAGCTTGATTTGATAGCCCAGTTCCCGCACGTTTGCAAGGAATTCTTGTAGCTTCGGCTGCAGGGTAGGCTCGCCGCCCGAAACCACAACCGCCTTGAGCATGCCTTTGCGCTTTTGCAGATAGGAAAACACCGTTTCCTCCTCGATGAGCTGCGCATCCTTGCCCAAGATGTGATAGTTGTGGCAGTAGGTGCAGTTCATGTTGCAGTACGGCGTGAAAATCACGGCGCACGGCTGCCCCGGATAATCGACCATGGATAGTTTTTGAAAGCCTGCAATCAACATATGGTACTCCGAAAGATGGGGAAGGCTTGCGCCTTCCCCGATTTGCTGAATTTGGGATCAGATGACGAACTTCTTCCGCAGCATGTACTCTTCGCGCTTGCCGGGATTGTAGTTTTGCACGGGGCGCAGGTAGCCGACGACGCGGCTCCAAACCTCGGTGTTTCTGCCGCACTCGGGGCAGGTGAAATGTTCGCCGACGATGTAGCCATGCTCGTGACACACCGAGAACGTGGGCGTCAGCGAGATGTACGGCATCTTGTACTTTTCGAAGATGGTGCGGATGAGCGTCTTGGCGGTGTTGATGTCCTCAATGCGCTCGCCAAGGTACAGATGCTGCACCGTGCCGCCCGTGTACAGAGACTGCAGCTCATCCTGCAAGTCCATGCACTCGAAGATGTCGTCGGTGTAGGTGACGGGCAGCTGGCTCGAGTTGGTGTACTGCGGCTCCTCTACGCCGCTTTGGATGATGTCGAGGAACCGCTGCTTGTCAAGCCGCGCAAGCCGATAGCTGGTGCCCTCGGCAGGCGTCGCTTCGAGGTTATAGCTGTGACCCGTCTCCTCTTGGAAGGCGACCATCAGATCGCGCAGGAAGTTCATGATTTCCAGCGAGAACGCCAAGCCCTCTTCGGAACCGATGTCCTTGCCCAAGAAGTTGAGGCACGCTTCGTTCATGCCCACAAGCCCGATGGTGTTGAAATGGTTGTACCAATATTCGCCCGTCCGCGCCTTGATGTTGCGCAGATAGAATGCGGAGTACGGATACAGCCCTTCGTCCGTCTGCTTTTCGATGATCTTGCGCTTGATTTCAAGGGAAACCTTGCCCAGCGTGGCAATCTTTTCGAGACGGTTGAAGAAGTCTTGCTTGTCGGTGGCAAGATAGCCGATGCGCGGCAGATTGATGGTGTAAACGCCAATGGAACCGGTCATGGGGTTGGAGCCGAACAGACCGCCGCCGCGCTTTCTCAGCTCGCGCTTGTCCAGACGGAGACGGCAGCACATGGAAACCGCGTCCTCGGGGCTGAGGTCGGAATTGACGTAGTTTGCGAAGTACGGAATGCCATACTTGCAGGTGATGCGCATGAAATCGTCCACCACGGGGCTGTCCCACTCGAAATCTTTGGTGATGTTGATGGTGGGAATCGGGAAGGTGAACACGCGGCCCTTGGCGTCGCCCTGCAGCATGACGGCGCAGAACGCACGGTTGAACATGTCCATCTGCTCTTGGAAATCGCCGTAGGTCATTTCTTTGTACTCACCGCCGATGATGACAGGCTCGTTCTTGAGCGTGCTCGGCACCTTGATGTCGAAGGTGAGGTTGGAGAACGGGCACTGGAAGCCAACGCGGGTGGGTACGTTGATGTTGAAGACGAATTCTTGGATGCACTGCTTGACGGAATCAAAATCCATCTTGTCGTAGTACAGGAACGGTGCGCAATAGGTGTCGAAGCTGGACCATGCCTGCGCGCCTGCCGTTTCGCCTTGGGTGGTGAACGTGGAATTGACCACTTGCCCCAAGAAGGAACGCAAATGCTTTGCAGGACGGGATTCGACCTTGCCTTCCACGCCGCCAAAGCCTTCCATCAGGAGCTGACGCAGATCCCAGCCGGCGCAGTACGGGCCAAAGAAGCCCAAATCGTGAATGTGCGCGTCGCCGCTTTCGTGGGCACGGCGCACGTCTTCGGGGTAGATTTCGTACAGCCAGTATTTCTTGGTGAACGCCTCGCGGACGTAGTTGTTGAGCCCGTTGACGCTCTTTTGCATGTTGGCGTTCTCTTTGATGCCCCAATCCTTGTCTTTGAGATAATCGCTGAACATGTCGATGGTGGCGCCGATCATGGCATTGATCTCGCGGGTGCCTCTGCGCTTTTCACGGTACAGAATGTACGCCTTCGCGGTGCGGGCGTGACCCGCTTCGATCAGGACTTTCTCGACGATGTCTTGGATGGATTCCACGTCGGGAATCTGATCGGTAAAACGCGCTTCCGCAATGCGTACCACGTCGTCCGTCAGCGAATCCGCCAACGCTTCGTTCGTGCCGTTCACCGCTTGGGCGGCCTTCCAAATCGCGCTCTTGATCTTTTCTCTGTCGAACGGTTCGACCCGTCCGTCGCGCTTTCTAATCTTGGTTAACATTCGGATTTCCTCCTCGTTTCTGATGCAACTGCAGTATACCTCATCACAAGATATGGTGTCAACCCCGATTTCTGAATACAATATGTTGCGCACATTTGGAATATACACTGAATATTTCCTGTGGAAACTGTGGCAAAAGCAGGAAAACGCCACCCCTGTGGCGCTTTCTAAAATACGACGTTCCTGCTGCTTATACAAAACGCGCTGTATTTCTGCTGTATGAACCGAATCTTTATTAAGATTGTTTCAATCTCGTTCACAATTTCATAGACACTATATGTTGGGTTATGAACAATGTATGAACACAATATCTTTTGCTTCGACGCAATCGCCCCAATTGTGCAAACGCGCAAAACCCGCCGAATTTAGGCATTTTTTAGGAGGCGTGCCACTTCTTGCTCGCCGTCGCGGGCAAGGCGTTCCTCGTCGATGCGGGTCAGCTTGCCGTCCTTCACGGTGCATACGCCGTTGACGAATACGAGATCGCAGGGACGGTGATAGCCCACGTTGCCAAACAGCGTGGCGGGGTCAAGACCTGCGCACAGCAGATCGGGTGCGTCGCAGCGAATGGCGAACACGTCCGCCGCTTTGCCGATTTCGATGGAGCCGATGTCGGTTCTGCCAAGCACCTGCGCGCCGCCTGCCGTCGCCAGCTTGAGCAGCGTGTAGCCCGACGGGGCGCGCTTGCCCCAAGTGAGCCGATGCAGAAGGTACGCGCTGCGCATTTCATCCATGAGGTTGCTGCCGTCGTTGCTTGCCGAGCCGTCCACGCCAAGCCCCACGGGAATGTTGCGTTCCAGCATGTCGGGCAGCCGCATGATGCCGCTGGACAGCTTCATATTGGAACAGGGACAATGGGCAATCTTGGTGCCCGTTTCCGCAATGCGATTCAGCTCGTCGTCGTTGAAGTGGATGCCGTGGGCATAGAACACGTCGCTGCCCACCCAACCGAGCGAAGCCATATAGTCGAAGGGACGCATCCTATGGTGCGCCAGCGTATAGGCTTCTTCGTCCTTTGTTTCGCACAGGTGCGTGTGCAGTTCGACGCCGTACTGACGCGCCAAAACGGCGCTTTCCTTGAGCAGCGCGGCAGAAACGGAGAACGGCGAACACGGCGCCAACACCATGCGATGCATGGAAAACGGCTTCGGATCGTGGTAACGACGAATCAAATCTTCGCTGTCGGCAAGGATTTCATCCACCGTTTGCACCACGGAATCGGGCGGCAGTCCCCCATCCTTGCGGGAAAGATCCATGCTGCCCCGCGACGCGTGCATCCGAATGCCCAGCGCGTCCGCCGCCGCAAATTGCGCGCCGATCAAATCGCCTGCGCCCTTTGGGAACACATAATGGTGATCGAAGCAGGTGGTGCAGCCGTAGCGCATCAGCTCGCCCATTGCCGCCGTGGAACTCAGCCGCACCGTGTCGGCGTTGAGGTTCTTCCAAATTTCGTACAGCGCCACAAGCCAGTCGAACAGCTCGAACGACTGCACTTGCTTGAGGTTGCGGGTAAAGAACTGGTACAGGTGATGGTGGGTGTTGACAAGCCCCGGATACAGGAACATCCGTGAGCAGTCGAAGGTCTCGTCGGCGGTCAGCGGCTGTGCGCCAAAGCCAATCAGCACGCCGTCCTGCATCCAAACGTCGGTGTGGCGCAGCACGGTGTCTTGGGCGTCGCAGGTCACGACGGTATCTACATTGCGCAATAAAGTTGTCATAGCATCCTCCTGCCGATTATTATAACAAAGTGCTTGAAAATTGTATAGGGGTACTGTATAATAATATTTCATGGAATAGAGAGGTGCGACATTGATTCAATTTGAACATGTGAGCTATACATACGAACGCACTACGCGCTGCGCCTTGGACGACGTAAGCCTTCGCATCGACGAAGGGGCGTTTGTCGCCGTCGTCGGGCACAACGGCAGCGGCAAAAGCACGCTTGCCAAGCATATCAACGGGCTGTTGCTGCCCACCAAGGGCGCAGTGACCATCAACGGCATGACCACCCAAAATGAAGACAACATTCTGCCCATTCGTCAAATGGTGGGCATGATTTTTCAAAACCCCGACAACCAGCTCGTCACGACCATTGTCGAGGAGGATGTGGCGTTCGGGCCCGAAAACGTGGGCGTTGCGCCCGAACAAATCCGCAAAAATGTCGACGCCGCGCTGCAAAAGGTCGGCATGACGGCGTATGCCACCCGTGCCGTGCACAGCCTCTCGGGCGGGCAAAAGCAGCGCATCGCCATCGCGGGGATGCTTGCGCTGAATCCGAGCATTCTGGTCTTGGACGAAGCCACCGCCATGTTGGATCCAAAGGGGCGTGCGGGGCTGGTCGCCACCATGCACGATCTCAATAAAAAGGGCATCACCATCGTCATGGTCACCCAATACATGGAAGAAGTCGTGGGCTGTGATCGCGTCATCATGATGCGAGACGGCGCCATCGTCAAGGACGATACGCCCGTCGGCGTGTTCTCCGACGAAACGCTGCTGCACGAATGTGGGCTGGACGTGCCCGAAACGGTCAAGATTCGCAACGCACTCAGGGCGGAAGGCTTGCCGCTTTCCGATGCGATTCTGACCACCGAGGCACTTGCGGAGGCGTTATGTCCATTGTTGTAGAGCATCTTTCCTATGCCTATACCGACGGCGGCAAGCTGTCCACGCCGACGCTGCACGACGTCTCGTTTGTCGTGCCCGAAGGCGCGTTCTTTGGCATCATCGGGCACACGGGCAGCGGCAAAACCACGCTGGTGCAGCATCTGAACGGTCTGATTCCGTGTACGAACGGCGCGGTCAAGGTGGACGAATTCGACCTTTCCGTCAAGGCGCAGCGCATAGAGGGCAGAAAACGCATCGGCATGGTGTTCCAATATCCCGAATACCAGCTGTTTACGGAAACCGTCTATGACGATGTGGCGTTCGGCCCCAAGAATCTCAAGCTGGACGAAGCCGAAATCGACCGCCGCGTCAAAGAAGCGATGGAACTGGTCGAGCTGGACTTTGAACGGTTTCGCAACAAGTCGCCGTTTGAGCTGTCGGGCGGTGAAAAGCGGCGCGCCGCATTGGCGGGCGTGCTGGCGATGCGCCCCAAATATCTCGTTTTGGACGAACCCATGGCAGGGCTTGACCCACTGGGACGCGCCCACATTTTGGCGCTTTTAGAGCGCTACCGCACGGAGCAAGGCGCCACAATCCTCATGATTTCCCATTCGATGGACGACATTGCCAAGCATTGCACCGAGGTTTTGGTGCTGGAAAACGGCAGCGTCGCGCTGCACGATACGCCGAAAAAGGTGTTTGCCAAGGTGGATACGCTGCTGTCGCTGCATCTTTCCGTCCCCCATGCCACCATGCTTTGCACGCTGCTGCGGCAAAAGGGCATCGACGCACCCACCGACATTTGCACCACCGAAGCGTTCCTTGCGTGGGTGAAGGGGAGGCTTGCCCATGCGTGACGTCACACTCGGTCAATTCATTCCCGGCGATTCCCCGCTGCACCGCATGGATCCGCGCACCAAAATCTGCATCATGCTGGTGTACATCGTCATGACGTTTTTGGCGGAAACCATTGCGGCGTTTGCCATTCCGCTGGCGTTTCTCGTCTTCGCACTGCTGCTTTCGGGCATCCGCGTTTCGTACATCTGGAAGTCCATCAAACCCATTCGGCTGCTGCTGGTCTTTATGTTCGTGCTGAACCTGTTCTTTTCCGACAGCGAGGGCGAATCGTTCCAATTCCTGTTTTGGACATGGGACAACGTCATCTTCGATTGGGGCTTTTGGCAGCTCACGTTCTCGGCAATCTACCAATCCGTATTCATCACCATTCGCATCGTGCTTTTGGTGGCAGGCTCTTCTATGCTGACGCTGACCACATCGCCGTTGCTGCTCACCGACGGCATCGAACGGCTGCTGTCGCCGCTCAAGGTCTTCCGCTTCCCCGCCCACGAGCTTGCCATGATGATGACCATTGCGATTCGGTTCATTCCGACGCTGATGGAGGAATCCGACAAGATTCAAAAAGCGCAAATGGCACGCGGCGCCGACTTCGAATCGGGCAATCTGTTTCGCCGCATCAAGAGCATGGTGCCCATTCTCATTCCGCTGTTCGTCTCCGCATTTCGCAAAGCGGACGAGTTGGCAATCGCCATGGAATCGCGCTGCTACCACGGCGGCGAAGGCAGAACCCGTATGCGGCAGCTGCGCTTCTCCCGCTATGATCTTTTCGGCGCGCTCATCACCCTTGTCACGCTTGGCGCACTCATTGTCGTAAAGGTCGTGTTCTGATGAAACGTGTTCGCTTGATTCTTGCCTACGACGGCACCGACTATGTGGGCTGGCAGACGCAGCCCAACGGCGTCTCCGTGCAGGAAACAATAGAAAAAGCGCTGTTCGAGGTGACGGGCGCACGCACCGCGCTGCACGGTTCGGGGCGTACCGACAGCGGCGTACACGCAGCCGCACAGGTGGCGCATTTCGATACGGAAGCGCGGATGGCGTCCGACAAATTTGCCATTGCGCTCAACACGCATTTGCCCGACGACATTCGCGTGCTGTATGCCGAAACCTGCGATCCCGCGTTTCACGCACGGTTTTGTGCCAAGCAAAAGGAATATACTTACACGGTGCATTTGGGCGCGCACGCCGACGTCTTTTCACGCAGATACGCGCTGCAGCTGCACACCGTTCCTGACTTGCCTGCCATGCAGCAGGCGGCAGCGGCGGTGCTTGGCACGCACGACTTTCACGCATGCATGTCCGCCGGCACCACCATCGAGGACACTGTGCGCACCGTGACGCGCTCCGAGTGGACGCAGGACGGCTGCTTTTTGCGCTATACGGTGGCAGGCAACGGCTTCCTATACAACATGGTACGCATCCTTGTGGGCACGATGTTAGAGATTGGCGCACACAAGCGGCCCGTCTCCGACATGGAAACGGCAATCAGCAGCGGCAAGCGCACCGATGCGGGCGCGACGGCGCCGCCCCACGGGCTGACGCTAAAAAGGGTGCAATACCCCGATTTTGACACGCAGGAGGTACTTTCCCGTGTGTGATGCGAAGTGGATGCGTTTGGCGCTTTTAGAGGCGCAGCAAGCGACTTTCGAGGACGAAGTACCCGTCGGCGCGGTCGTCGTCAAGGACGGACAGGTGGTTGCCCGTGCGCATAACCTTTGCGAGAAGAACAGCGACCCCACCGCGCACGCCGAATTTCTTGCTGCAAGGGAAGCGTACAAGGCGCTCGGATCGCTGCAGGGCTGCACGCTGTATGTGACGATGGAGCCGTGCGCCATGTGTACGGGCGCGTTGCTTGCGCTGCGTCTCCCCCGCCTTGTCTTTGGTGCGTTCGACCCAACGTGCGGCTGCTGCGGCTCACGGGTGGATCTTGGCGACCATTGGTTTTATCACAGCATCGAAACCATCGGCGGCGTGTTGGAGGACGCATGCAAGGCGCTGCTGCAGCAGTTTTTTCAAGAGAAGCGCACACAAAATTTTTAGTTGCAATTTGCAAACGGTTGCGGTATACTGACAGAGCGCCATGGAGAGATGTCCGAGAGGTCGATGGTGCAGCACTCGAAATGCTGTGTTCCGTAAGGAACCCTGGGTTCAAATCCCAGTCTCTCCGCCAGATAAACACACCATTGTCAAAAACAGTGGTGTGTTTTTCAGTGAAAGAAATCCATCATGGGATTTGTGAAATTTGCTGCGCAAGTGATATATGGCTTTGCCATGTGAAATGCCCGCCGGCGTTGGGACATTCTTTCCTTCATACCACGCGTGGTCATTTTGTAGGGGCAGAACACATCTGCCCGCAGCTCCCCCGTTGTCATTCTGAGGCACGAAGTGCCGAAGAATCTCCCGTTTATGCGCGAGATCCTTCGCCAAAGCGCGGGATGACAAAGGATCGTTTTTGCGCATGGGCGCGTGAAAATACGGGCGGGCGGATACTATCCGGCCCTACGGGATAGGGACGTTTTCGCGTTCCATTGCCCGAAAACGGATACGCGAGGTTGCCCGCAAAGGTTGCGCTTTGGGAAATGATGTAGTATACTACCCAACGTGAGTTCGAAACCATCCTCACGATAATCAAAACTATGGAGTGTATGCAATGGAACATTACCAAAAAAAGCGGCGCATCGGCGTCCGCGATCTGACGACGGCGGGCATCATTGCCGCGCTGTATGTGGTGTTGACGCTGCTTTCGGCACAGTTTGGGCTTTCGGGCACCAACGTCATTCAAGTGCGCGTGTCCGAAGCGTTGACCATTCTCCCCTATTTCTCCGCAGCGGCAATTCCCGGCTTGACGCTGGGCTGCCTGTTGGCGAACCTGCTCACATCGGGCGTGATGATTTGGGATGTGCTCTTTGGCACGCTTGCCACGCTGTTGGGCGCCGTCGGCACCTACCTGCTGCGCAGATGGAAATGGCTTGCGCCCGTGCCGCCCATCGTCGCCAACACGTTGATCGTCCCGTTCGTACTGGCATACGGCTACGACGTGTCCGACTCCGTCCCCTTCTTGATGCTGACGGTGGGTGCGGGCGAAGTGCTGTCCTGCGGCGTGCTTGGCATGGCGCTGCTGTTTCTGCTTTCCCGCAACGGCACGCTGTTCAAAAGCTGACGTCCTAATTTTCACAAAATGCAAAGCCGCCGCGCACAAAGCTGTACGCGGCGGTTTTTGGGAATATGGACTTATTTGTCTTCTTTTTCATTCTTCACGCGCAGGGCAGCCAGCACGACGTCGGGCGTAATGGGCATACGGGTAAAGCGTATGCCGATTGCGTTGTAGATGGCGTTTGCGATGCACGGGGCACCGGGCACCATCAGCGGCTCGCCGACGCCACGCGCGCCATAAGGGCCTGTCGGCTCAGGATGCTCCACATACTTGACAATCAGCTCGGGAATGTCGTCCGCCGTGGGGATCTTGTAGTCGACGAAGCTCTTGTTGAGGCACTTGCCGTTCTTGAGGATCAGCTCCTCGAACAGTGCCGTGCCCAAGGCTTGAATCATAGCGCCTTCGCTTTGCGCACAGAACAGCGCCGGGTTGATGACCTTGCCTGCGTCGAAGCAGGACGCCATCTTGAGCACCTTGACATGACCCGTTTCGGTATCGACCTCGACTTCACAGCCGTTGACGCCCATCGTCCAAAACGCTGCCGGATGATGCTTGGCGACGCCCGTTTTCTTGTCGGTGTTGATGTTGTTCTCGAGCGTAAACGTGCCGACGCCAATGGCAGGCCCGCCATAGCCCGAACCGTCGGGGAACGACAGCCCCAGCGCGAACTCGGACAGCGGAACCTTCCGTTCGGGGTAGATGCGATGCACGACGTAGCCGTCTTCCAACATGAGGTCGCGCTTGACCGCGCCCATCTTGATTTGGGCAAGGTCGAGGATCTTGTCGCGCAGGTCTTCCGCCGCCAGCTTGATGGCGTTGCCCGCACAGTAGGTGGTACGGCTTGCAACCGTCTGCCATTCGTACGGCGCGCAATCGGTATCGCCCGAAATGAACGTGATCTTGTCGGGCGGAACGGAAAGCACTTCTGCGGCGATCTGCGGCAGCACCGTCGCGGCGCCTTGCCCGATCTCTTGCCCGCTGCTCATGCAGAAGAACGTGCCGTCCTCATTCATACGAATGATGGCTGCGGAGCCTGCATTGGTAGGCATGGACGGCGATTTCCAACCGCCTGCAATGCCCTTGGCGCGCACCTTGTGCGGGTCGGCAGGCTGTACGCTGGGCGTATCGTAGTCAATGTCCTTGAGAACGGTCTCCAGGCATTCTTGATAGCCCGCAACGTCCATATGCTCGCCCATACCGGTGAATCCACCGGGACGCAGCCCGTTGATGCGGCGAATCTCGACCTCGGAGACGCCCATTTCTTTGGCAATCTCGTCGATGTTCTGCTCGATGGCAAAGTGGATTTCGCACATGCCGAAGCCACGGTACGGGCCGCCGACGGGATGGTTGGTGTAGACGCAATAGCTGTCCGTCCAAACGTTGTCGATGTCGTACGGGCCCGCGGACGCCCATCCGCCTGCTTTGGTGATGTTGACGCCATACTCGGTGTATGCACCGCCGTCCCAGACGTATTTGTTGTTGACGCCCAAGATTTTGCCGTCCTTGCGCACCGCCGTGGTGATGGTGGCGTGCATGCCTTGGCGAACGTAGGCGTTGATGAATTCGTCCTCACGGGTGTAAGCCAGCTTGACGGGGCGACCTTGACAATGCTTTGCCAAGGCAATGACGATGCCTTCCAGCGTCGTGCCCGCTTTGGAGCCGAAGCCGCCGCCCACGGTGGGCGAAATGACGCGGATTTTGTTGAGCGGCATATTGAACGCCACGCTCAAGACCTGTCGCACGGCATAGGGGCTTTGGCAGCTTGCCCAAACGGTGCATTTGCCGTCGGGATCGTATTTTGCCACGCAAACGTGGGGCTCCAGCGGAACGTGCTGCACATGCGGGATGTAGTAGCTGTGCTCGAACACGAAATCGGCGTCCTTGCGGGCTTGCTCGAAATCGCCTTTGCGCAGTACGTAATGGTGGGAGATGTTGGTTCCCGCTTCGGGATAGAAGATCGGCGCGACCTTGTAGCTTCCCAAATCGGGATGGATGATGGGCGCGTCGGGCTTCATGCCCTCCAACGCGTTGGTCACGGCGGGCAGCTCTTCGTATTCGACCTTGATGAGATCGCACGCTTGCCGCGCAATTTCCAATGATTCGGCGGCGACTGCGGCGACGGCTTCGCCCATGTACTTGGCGGTATCGCCCGCCTTGGGGATGAAGTACCGATCTTCCAAATACAGGCCCACACGCTTTTTGTATTCTTCGCCCGTAATCACGCACTTGACGCCCGGCAGCTTTTCGGCAGCGGACGTATCGACGGACAGAATGCGGGCATGCGCATAGGGGCTTCTCACGCAGTAGGCGTGGAGCATTCTTGCCATATGGATGTCGTCTACATACTCCGCCGTGCCTGTTACCTTACGGGCGGCGTCGCTTCTGGGATAGGCCTTGCCGACATGTTTCAGTTCTTCCATTATTCGACGCCTCCTTTCATGCGTTTTGCCGCATCTTCGATGGCTTCGATGATGCGAACGTATCCGGTGCAGCGGCACAGGTTGCCGCTGATGGCGCGGACGATCTCCTCACGGGACGGATCGGGATTTTCCATCAGGAGCGCAGTGCCCGACATGATGAAGCCCGGGGTGCAGAACCCGCATTGGAGCGCGGTGTGGTCGATGAAGCTTTGCTGCAAAACGGACAGCTGTCCATCCTTGGCAAGCCCTTCGATGGTGGTGATGTGCATGCCGTCCAGCTCAGGCGCCAGCACCAGACACGCATTGACGGGCAGCCCGTCTACGATGACGGTGCATGCGCCGCATTCGCCTGCGCCGCAGCCCTCTTTGGAGCCTGTAAGGCACAAGTCCTCACGCAAGACGTTGAGCATGGTGCGGTTTGCATCGACATACAGCTCGACGGGTTCGTCGTTGACAAAGAAGTTGACACGATATTTCATGCGGTTGCCTCCTTCAAAAAGGCGGTGAGGCTTCTTCTGACGATGACCTCGACCACGTCAAGACGGTATTCCTTGGACGCACGCACATCGGAGATCGGGGAGACCTCGGTGCGCGCCAGCTTTGCAGCTTCTTCGATCAGCGCTTCGGTCAGCGGCTTACCTTCTAACAGGGCTTCTGTCTTGGGCATCCGAACGGGCGTGGGCGCGACGGCGCCGAACGCCAGACGATACGATGTGCCAATCTGCACGACCGTGCCGCAGATGGTGGACAGGTCGACCTCTTTGCGGCGGGAAACCTTGGTGAAAATGCCCTTTGCGGCAGGCGCATACGGCACTTTGATCGCGGTCACAATCTCGTCCGGCTTCAAGACCGTGCGGCGGACGAAGGTGATGAACTCGCGGATCGGCACTTCGCGCACGCCCTCTGCCCCTTCCATGACGAGCTTTGCGTCCATGCAGTACAGCGGCGTACCCGTGTCGCACAGCGGCGACGCGTTGATGATGTTACCGGCGCAGGTGGCACGGTTGCGCACCTGCTTGCTGCCCACCGACAGCGCCGCATCCGCCAAGTACGGATAGTACTTGCGCACGATCGGATCGTTGCCGATGGCGTTCATCGTGACGCCGCAGCCAATGGTCAGCCCGTTTTGCTCGTCGAAGGTGATTTCCTTCAGGTCGGGGATGTGCTTGATATCGATGACATACGCAGGCGCGATCAGACGTTCGCGCAGCTGAATGACGATATCGGTGCCTCCGTTCAAGATGACGGCCTTTGACCCGTACTGCTGACGCAGCGAGATCGCCTCCGCAATCGTGTTCGGACGCAGGTACTCGAATTCTCTCATGTGGTTGCCTCCTTTGTGTGTATTGTGGGAAAGAATACGTTATTCTTTTCAAAAAATATCGTATAAAGAGCATCACAGGCGACCGGGTCACGGTCGCCTGCAAGAAGCCATTTGGGAATTACACGTCGTCGAAGCCATCGAAGGCAACGATACGCGCGATGCAGCTTTCGCCGCCGACCAGCTTCCACGGGAAGCAGCCGATGACGACACGCTTGTTGGAGAGCTCTTCGATTTGTCCGCCGAGGCACTCCGCATGGATTGCTTCATAGGGCTTGCAGAACAGCTCAAGGTGCATTGCCTGATAGCGCTCGGGCCACGGATACATCTCGTTGAGGGTCTTGCCGTAGCGCTCCTGCATCATCTTGTCGCACTTGGCAGCTTCCATGGGCTCCCAATCGCGGATCTTGGTGTTCATCGGGTGGTCTGCAGAGCCGCAGTCAACGCCCAGCCATGCCAGCTTCTTGTCGCGTACCCACTGGATGAAGTCCAGCGACGGGCCGGGGTGACGCAGCATGTAGCGGCGCTCGTCGGCTTCGGGCTGATCCCAGCCATACTTGTGGTAGCCGGTGTTGATGATGAGGATGTCGCCTTCCTTGACGGTGCAGCGCTTTTCGATGTCTTCGGGGGTGTAGATGCCCCAATCGCGGCTGATTTCGGGATCGTCGGACAGATCGACCACGACGCCGGGATGGCAGAGCTTGGTCAGCTCAAGGGAAGCCATATCGCGGCCTGCGGTGTCAAAATGCAGCGGGCCATCCAAGTGGGTGCCGACGTGATTGGAGTGGGTCATCAGCTGGCCGTTGGCGCCGTTGGGCGCGAGGCGCTTAAAGAACTTCATTTGAAGGGGTTCGTAGGTGGGCCACGGCGGCGTGTTGACGCCGATGGGGATCGAAAGCTCGTAGATCTTGATGTCATTCCAGTTTGCCATGTTGTTGTCCTCCTAATGTAGTATATTTGGGTATTTGAAATTTCCCGCAGGAAATATTCGCCGAATGGGGCGTTAGTTTGTCCAAGCCTTGGCGCAAGCTGCCAACGCTTGTTTGAAGCAGTCTTCGGGCGGATTGACCAGCCCGGCGCCGACTTGCCCGACGCCATAGTCCTTGTGCGCGATGCCCGTGTTGATGATGGGGCGAATGCCCGTTTCGATGACCTTCATCATGTCGATGCCGGTGGGGCCGCCGCGGAAATCGAGCGCGGGGATCTTGTAGGCTTGGCCTTCGCCCACGGTGATCTCGTACATTTGCTTGGAGTAGTTGATTGCGTCGGCAACCTGACCGCCGACAAACTGCACGATGGCAGGCGCCGCTGCCATGCAGAAGCCGCCGATGCCCGTGGTTTCGGTGATGCAGGAATCGCCAAGGTCAGGCGCTGCGTCCTCCTCGGAAAAGCCCGGGAAATACAGCCCTTTGACCATCTCGGCAGGCGCCGCAAACCATGCGTTCTTGCCCAATCCTGCGATGCGGATGCCAAAGTCCGTGCCGTTGCGGCACATGGTGGCAAGCACGGTGCAGTACGGGATGTCGAAGATGGGATCCATCGTCGATTTGCACGCCGGCATGGAGATGTTGAGGAAGGTGTGGTCGTTGTTGTTGATGAACTCCAACGCCGCGATCTTTTCTTGTTCGGGGAAATTGGTGCGCAAAACCGACGGCGTCAGCTCGCGGAACAGCAGCGAAGTGCCCGCTTTGTTGCGGTTGTGGGCTTCATCGCCCATCTGCAAAAGCTGTGCGATCATGGTCTTAAGGTCGATGTCGCCATGGATGGCAAGCGCTTCCTTCATGACGGGATACAGATGGTCGCGCATCCAGCGCAGACGGGTGAAGACCTCTTCATCGCACGCGCCAAAGCGCAGCACCTTGCCCAAGCCCTCGTTCATCGTGCAGTAAGCACGGTTGCCGAACGCCTTGTTTTCGATGATCCACACGGGCATGGAATACGTGATGACGCCCGCCATGGGGCCGACCGCATTGTGCATATGGCACGGGTCGAACTGGATCTTGCCGCTCTTTGCCAATGCTTCGGCTTCTTGCAGGTTGGACGCTTTGCCTTCCAAGATGAGACCGCCCATGATGGCGCCGCGCATCGGGCCGCACATGCGATCCCAAGTGATGGGCGGGCCTGCATGGAGGATGGTGTCCTTCGTCATGCCGGGGATGACCTCGCCCGCGATGCCCATGCCCACCAGCGTCGGCTGTGCGGCAAGGATACGGCGAAGCGCCTCTTTGTTGGCTTCTTGAATCTTGGCATACAGCGCGGGATTCTTGAGCTTGCGCAGGTTTTGGATGGCTTCCTTGTCGCCGCCTGCGATGGGCTTCCAATCGACGTGTACGGCGGGCTCCTTCTGCCCGACAAGGTCTTGGTAGAAGGACTCAATGCCGAAATTGACGATGTGCAGCTGTTTGTTGAACAGTTCGTTGACTTGACTCATGTTGCGTTCCTCCTTACTTCAAGTTGGCAAGCACACGGGTGACGAACCGCGTTGCCTGTGCGTTGGACGGCAGCACGATCGCGCCTGCATCCGCAAGCTTTTTCTGGGTTTTGGACAGGCACTGCGGGTCGCCCTCGGTGCCGCAGACCGCGCAAACGCAGCAGAGATAACGGCCGTTCTCGGCGGCTTCCGCCTTGGCGGCTTTGATCGCGTCGGACAGGTCGGCGGCAGGATCCTCGTGGGAGCCGTAGCCGATGACGCAGTCGCACATGATGATGGCGCAGGACGGATCTTTGCCGTCGGTCACAACACGCTCGGCGCGCAGCGACGGATCGATCATCGGATGCGGACGGCCGACGGTGAACTCGTCATCGCCGAAATCGAGGAACGTATGCTCTTTGCTGGCGCCATTGCGGGCGTCTGCCAGCTTGTCGCAGGCGTTCAAAGGAATGTTGCTGTAAATGTGGCCCAGATCGCCAATCATCAGCTTCATGGCTTCGTCGCACAGCGTGCCGCCGGTGTAGAACCCACGGACGTATTTTTGAGACTTTGCCATCTTTTCGGCTTCGGACTTGGCAAGCGCTTCGGCTTTGTCGGCGCCCATGGTGAACGCGACAAAATCGACGGGCTGTTCGCCCTTGGAGATGGCGACTGCCTTATGTGCAGCGTCTTCCAACGAAACCGCAGCGGTCAGACCGAAGGATTCGATTTCTTTGCGGTCGCCGCCGATGAAGCTGACCACCACAGGCTTGCCTGCGTTCTTGGCGATGTTGAGGATTTCGGTGGCGATTTCTTTGGCAGGCGGCTTGGAAATGAGCACGATGACTTTGGTATTGGGGTCGTTGATGAGCGCATCCAAGCCCAGCTTCATCATGATGCCGCCGATTTGAATTTTGAGGTCTCTGCCGCCGGTGCCAAGCACCTGCGAAACGCCGCCGCCCAACTGGTCGATGATCGAGGAAATCTCCTGCGTGCCGGTGCCGGACGCGGCGACGATGCCGATGTTGCCCTTCTTGACCACGTTGGCAAACGCCAGCGGAATGTTGTTGACGATGGCGGTGCCGCAGTCGGGGCCCATGACGAGCAGCTCTTTACTCGCCGCATATTCTTTCAAGGCACGTTCTTCTTCGATGGTGACGTTGTCCGAGAAGAGCATGACGTTGATGTCGTTGTCAAGGCAGCTTTGCGCAACATCCGCCGCGAATTTGCCCGGCACGGAGATGACCGCCATGTTGAGGTCGGGGTCAATCTTGAGCGCGCCTTCCAAGGTGGGCGGGTAATACGTTGCTTCTTTGGCTTCGGATTTTTTGTTGAGCAGCTCATCGACCTTGGCGATCGCGGCTTCGAACGCTGCCTCGTCGGCACAGCGCACGGCGACGAAGAAATCGTTTGCCGTCACATCCTCGAACTCCGGGGTCGCAAGGCCGATGTTGTGCGCGATCTCACGATTGAGATCCGTGCCCATGCCGACCAGCGCTTCTTCCACGCCGTCCAGCTTTTTCACGTCCTTGGAGATGATCATGAGGGTGACGGAATCATAATACGCATTTTTTCTGATTTCGAGTTTATTCAATGTTTTTCCCTCCATAGTGATGAATGATGGCAAGATACATGCCGGTTAAGATATCGGTGCCGCTGGTGGAGCCGAACGCTGCCACCTTGGTGGCTTGCGCCACCATTGTCGGATAGGAGACGTCGGAAAAGATGCTGCGCAGCAGTGCGAACACATCTTCCGAAACCAGCCCTTCCCCGCTTTGCAGCAAAAACGCGGCGGATAGATCGGTGGTGTGGGCGCTTGCACCCGACGCAATGGCACGGGTCAGCGGCAGCACGCGATCGCGGGAACGCCCCAGCGCCATGGAAAGCGCCGCGTAGGCGGACATATAGCCTGTGAGCAAATCGTCCGAAGACGGCGTCAGCCCGACGCCACAGCCCGCAAGCCTTGCGGCAGCCTGTTCGCACAGCAGGATGTCTTGCTCGTTGAGCGCATCGCACAGTGCGGGCAGCCGCGGACGAATCAGGTCGCAATAAGGGTTTGTTTTGGCTTCTGTCACAAGCGGTGAAAGATCGTCGGACGAGCCGCACCCTTCGATGACACGGTACAAGTGCCGCGTGCGAATCGAAAGGTCGATCGGGATGAACAGGGTTTGCATCACCCCGATCGACAGATCTAAATCGGTGGCTTGCCGATAGTCGATGCTGCATGCGCAGGCGGGAATCTGCAGCGTTTCATCCGCAAGGAGCACCTCTTGCCCTTCTTGTATGCCCATCTGCGTAAACGGTTTGACCGATTGGATTACCATCGAATACGGATGCAAACAGTGCGCATTGGAGAGGACGGACACCAACCCGATGGGCGTAACGATGTTGACAGCGTTGGCGAACACGGACTGCACCGTGCCGCGATACCCGTCCATCTTGAGGTAGGCGTGGAGGCGTTTGCAGATTTTCTTTGCAGATTCAGCCATAGAAACGCAAAAACATCTTTGTTAAGGCTTACGCCTTAACAAAGATGAACCCGTACTGCGGTTCGTCGACCGTCTCTTTGTATTTGATGACCTTTTCTTTGACAACGCCGACCGTCGTCTTGAGCTTCATGCCCGTTTCGATGCCGTCGTCGAAGCCGATCTGACCCGTTACACGCAGGCCATTCGGGAACTCGACAATGCCAAAGTTGAGCCACGGGCACATATAGCCTTCCGGCAGGTTGTATGTCCGCGTCCAGGTCAGCAGCGTGCATTCGCCTTCCAACGGGAGCTGTTCGAATTCGCGGCCGTCGCAATCGGGGTTCTGGCACACGACATAGCGAGGATGATGCAGCTTACCGCACTTCTTGCACTTGTACATATACATTTGTTCCATTCTCGTGCCTCCTTACTCGACTGTCAGAATCGTTGCGCAGACGTTGTTGCCGAAACCGCCGAAGTTGATCGCAAGACCAGCCTTCGCGTTCGGAACTTGACGTTCGCCTGCGGACCCGTCGTTACGAAGCTGCTTGACCAGCTCGACGACCTGCGAAACGCCCGTTGCGCCCAGCGGATGGCCCTTTGCCTTCAGACCGCCGGAGGTGTTGATGGGCTTCTCGCCGTGAATCTCCGTCTTGCCTTCGCGGGCAGCAACATTGCCTTCGCCGCGGGCAAAGAAACCGACTTCTTCGGATTCGACGATCTCAAGGATCTGGAATGCGTCATGCAGCTCGGCAACGTCGATGTCCTTCGGGCCAAGACCCGCCATCTTGTATGCCATCTGTGCCGAGAGACGAACCGCCAACAGGTCGGTGGGGACGGCACGCGCAGCCACATAGTGAGTGTCGGTTGCAGAGCCTACGCCGGCAATCTTGACGAACTTCTTGGCGCCAAAGCCGTATTCGTCTTGCTTGTCTTTTGCGACCAGCAGCACGGCGGCAGCACCGTCGGAGACGGGGCACATATCGAACTGACGCAGCGGATCGGCGACCAAGGGGTTCGTCGCATTGATGATACGCGGGTCGGTGATACGGGCAAGAACAACTTTGTTCTGGATGTGTGCAACAGGGTTCAGGCAGGCGTTTGCATGGTTCTTGACGGATACGATGGCAAGATCCTTGCTGGTGACGCCGTACTTGTCCATGCAGAGACGCGTGAACAGACCTGCGCAGGACGGCAGCGTAATGCCGTATTTGTATTCGCCGTCGGGATGCAGCATGGTGGCAACAAAGTCGGTGCCCTCCCAGCCTGTGACGGCGCGCATGCCCTCCGCGCCAATGACGAGAACGCAATTCGCAACGCCCGACGCGATTGCCATATAGCCCAGCTTGATGGCAGATGCGCCCGATGCGGGACCGTTTTCGACGGTCTCCGCCATGGCGGGACGAATGTTCAGGGTATCGACCACGGCAGAAGCCGCGCCGCTAATGCGGCTGACCATGCCGGCGCCCATCGTGCCGACGAACACTTGGTCGATGTGGTTTGCACGTCCGGTCTTTGCGCCTGCGTCGTCCATTGCCTCCAGTGCAGCTTGGCAGCACATATCGAGGAACGGAACCTTCGACTTACCGAACTTGGTATGGCCGATGCCAACAATACCTACTTCGCGCATTTTTACATTCCTTTCTGATTCAATAGTTGCAACTTACACGCTGATCTTCGCGGGCATATGGAGAACCTTGTTCGCCTCGATGACTTCGGGGAACAGCTCTTCTGCCGGGCGAATACCGACGTTCTTGTTTTCCTTATGCTTCTCCCACAGTTCACGGGTAAGCACAAAGGTGGGGACGCCGCCCAGCTCGTGGACGCCGCTGGGACGATCTTCCAGCTCGTACTCGATCATCCAACGACGGAAGCCGTTGGGCGACTCTGCAACGATCCAGACTTCGTCCTGATTCATGAAGTCGAAGTGATACTCCATCTTTGCTGCGAACAGCTGTGCGCCGACACGCGCACCACGCTTCAGCGTCATGGTGTGATAGGACATACCGACCTTTTCGTTGACCATACGGCCATTGACGATACCTGCGATCTCGCCATCCACAGCGCCGACGAAGAAGTATTCGTCTTGGACACGGTGACGGAGCATCCCAAGACCCTCTGCAATGATACGCGCAGAAACGATGTCATAGAAATCTTTCGGGTGATCCAGCAAGGGACGAATGCCCTCGACGATCATTTCGATTTCTTCGGGAGATGCTTCACGAACCAGCATGTCTTCACCGGTGGTGAGGGGGATTACTTTGGGCGTGTAGGGCTTCAAACCGATTGTCGGCGGTCTGAGCTTTGCTTCCATTTGGTCCACGATAACGTCGTACTTACTTGCCATGTGAGTGTCCTCCTGTAAAATAATGAATTCGTACTGTGTAGGCATACCCCTACACAAGTACATTCTAAACCAATTCTCAAGTTTTGTAAAGAGGAAATTGCAAAATATATGCAAAAAATCCCTTTATTCATCGGATGCATAAACCTAAAATGCAAGATTTGTGTGACGAACTTGCAAAAACAATTTTTCCGCTCCACCCAGTGCTTGCTAACAATCATGCAAAACTGCCGTACAATCATACAAAGTAATAGTGGTATTCGGAATCTGCATGATTTTTTGCAAAAAAAGAAGCGCGAAAAACCCGCGCCCTCTTTTTGCTATGCAAGGCAATTACTCGCCCTTTTTGAGTGTGATCTCGATGGGTTCGTTGCAGTTGGGACAAATGAGCCCGTCGGGGCTGTCCAGCATGTCCTCGTCGAAGTAGATTGTCTCGCCGCAGGACGGGCAAACGATTTCAAAGAAGTCGTCGTCCAGATCGTCCGCATCAAAGTCGTCGTCTTCGTCGTCCTCGTCCGCATCGTCGTCATCGCCAAACAGAAGCGCGTCGTACTCGTCGAGATTGTCGAAGATCTCGTCAACGCTCTCGTCCAGATCGGTCAACGTGTCCTCTTGATCGGACATCTCCTCTGCGATTACGTCCAACGTGTCCACGATCGCCGTGAACAGCTTTGCATATTTGTCGTCCTTGATATCCATTCCGTCCATCAGACCGTCCAGATATGCAACCTTTTCGGAAATCCTGCTCATACTGTGCCTCCTATTTGTTGTAAAGTTGAGATGTGGATGCTATACGCGCTCCATGTAGTCGCCCGTTCTGGTGTCGATGCGAATGGTGTCGCCCTCGTTGACGAACAGCGGAACGGAGATTTTGTAGCCGGTTTCGAGCGTGGCGGGCTTGGTGGTGCCGGTGGCGGTGTCGCCCTTAAAGCCGGGTTCCGTCTCGGTCACTTTCAGCTCGACGAAGTTGGGCGCTTCCACGGAGAACGGGCTGCCCTTGAAGAAACGCATCTTCACGGCGTCGTTTTCCTTGATGAAGCTGATGGCGTCTTCGACTTGGTCGAAGTTCAGCGGAATCTGCTCGTAGGTTTCCTGATCCATGAAGTAGTACAGTTCGCCGTCGGAATACAGGTATTCCATGTCTTTGGTCTCGATGATCGCACGGGGATACTTGTCCGTCGGGTTGAACGTGCGCTCCAAGACGGCGCCGGTCATGACGTTCTTAAGCCGCGTCCGCACGAATGCCGCGCCCTTACCGGGCTTTACATGCTGAAAGTCTGCAATCGACCAGACGTTGCCGTCGATCTCCACCGTGACGCCCTTGCGGAAGTCGCCTGCCATAATCATAAGATAATCCTCCAAGTATAGTTGAGTTTGTGTATTGCGACGTCAATCGATGTGGAACAATTCTTTTGACGCAGTTACCAAGTTGAGCTTGCCGTCGCGGGTGACGACGCAGCAATCTTCGATGCGGACGCCCAAGCGGTCTTCGATGTAGATGCCCGGCTCGACCGTGATGGTCATGCCTTCTTCCAAGGTGGTCTCCCCCGTCACCGACGCATAAGGCGCTTCGTGGATGAGCAGACCGAAGCCGTGTCCCAAGGAATGGCCGAAGTTCGCGCCGTAGCCCTTGGATGCGATGTAGTCGCGGGCGATGGCGTCCAGCGCTTTGCCCGTGATGCCGGCATGCAAACCGTCAAGCGCCTTCAATTGGGCGTCCAAGACGATTTGGTAGATGGACTTTGCGAAGTCGTCCGGCTCGCCCACCGCGAAGGTGCGGGTCATGTCGGAGCAATATCCATCGACCAAGCAGCCGTAGTCCAGCACCACCATATCGCCCTTTTGCAGCTTGCGCTCGGACGGGATGGCGTGGCACATGGCGCCGTTGGGGCCGCTGCCCACGATGGGGGCAAAGGACGGGCCTTCGCTGCCAAGCTTTGCACAGATGTACAGAAGCTCTGCGGCAACGCGCTTTTCGGTCATGCCGGAATGGATGGTGCGCAAAAGCTCGGTGTACGCCGCGTCCGCGATGGCTTGCGCCTTCTTGAGCGACAGGACTTCGTCGGGCGTTTTGAGGATGCGGAGCTTGTGCAGCTGCGCGGAAAAAGGCACCAGCGTGCAGTCGAACGCTTCGTATTTTTGGTAGGTGGCGAAGCAGACGATGTCGTCTTCAAAGCCGACACGCTTGCAGTTGCCGTCCGTCAGCACCTGCTTGACGGCTGCCAAGTGCTTGGCGCCGCCGCCGACCTCGACGATTTCGAACCGATCGCCCGAAGACGCCTTGGCTTGAATGGTGTAGCGGAAGTCGGTCAGCAATACGGCGCGGGACGCGGTCACGACAACCGTCGCCTCGTCGCTGGTGAACGACGAGAAGTAGCGAATCGCGGTGATGCTGTTCAGAAGAACGGCGTCCAGCCCCGCGAGTTCCATGTCAGCGCGTAAACGCGAAATCCGATCTTGCATGGTTTCCCTCACAATTTGCCAATATAACAGACGTATTATAACCGATGCCGCACCAAATTGCAAGCCCCGATTGTGGAAAAGCCGTCTCGTGCAGTGGAAATCTCCACACCTGCGGTGGATTCCCTGTGGAAAGTCGGTTCTGTTTGGAAGAATAGCCAATTATCCGCCCTCCTATCCCTTCTTTCACGGATTGTGTTGTGTGCGCTCACGGTTGACGGATTGGGTATAGAGAATACGTAAGATCGAGTGTAGTTAAGAGGTAGGGTGAAACATCATAGAGAGCGGATTCTCTCTCTCTTTTTCTTTTGAATCAAGCTCAATCTTTCTTATAGTGTTTAATTAGTATTGACTTCTGTGACCGCAAGAATCGTGTACACGGGTGTTCCAATGCAAATGTCAATAAACCCGTAAGCTTCCCTCCCCGCGATGTCATTCTGACGAAGCGAAGCAAGGAAGAATCTCCCGCTTGCATGCGAGATCCTTCGGCCTTGCCTCAGGATGACAGACGGACGTTTATTGCGTTCCTATTCGTGTGGTCGTGTGTGTAAGCATGTGTCGGCGGATGGGTTCCGACCAAACATAACGGGGGCTTTTGCGGTGCTTGCACCCTTGTTCGAACCGCATCCGAATTGTGAAATGAACCGTAGAATTTTGCGCAGAGTTTCTCGTTTATGATGGGGACAGAAAAGAAAGGAGGCAACCCAATGCCCATCACAAAAGAACGAAACCGCGCCCAATACCTGTGCCTTGACATCCGAACCTGCCGCGACAGCGGTCTGTCCATGGAGGCGCTCGGGCTCTTGACGCGCATGCTGTCCCGCGTCCCCGACTGGCACTTCTCTGTCGTCGAGCTGTCGCGCAGCTTTCACACCACGCCCGAAACAATCCAAAAGGTTCTGCTGGAGCTGGAAACGCTCGGCTACACCAGAATGCTCTTTACCAAGGATTCCTTTAGCCCCGACACACCCAAGCGCTCGCTGATGGTGTACGAACGTCCGCAAAAGGAAGCGGTCGCACCGCCGCCCAAATTGGCACGCGCAACGGAGCGTGAAGAAGCCTATGCGAGTATGACCGTGCACTTGGAGGACTTCCCGCTTGACGAGGAAGAAGCCGCTGCGCCTTGCCCGCAAAACGATGCGCCGCTGCCCGAACCGCCGCCCGAATGTCCGCCGTCCTTTGAGGAGCCGTACCCGCCGTATGACGAGCCGCCGTACAGCCACGATGAAGTGCCGCCCGAATGTCCGCCGTATTTAGAGGATGCGCCTGCGTCGTCTATCACGGCAGGGATGCCGCCCGCGCCCGATACATGGAAAAAGCCTCCGTGGAAGGAGGCTGTGCAAGGCTGGATCGGAGGTTAGGTGTTCATGCGGCGGGTGAGCGTTTCAAAGGTGCGCTCCAATGCGGCGACGGGACGCCACGCGCAGCCCACCGGCACGCCGGGACGGTTATTGCCATGGAAATCGCTGCCGCAGGTGACGAGCAGGTTGCATTGCCGCGCCAAGGAAACGTACAGCTCGGTTTGACGCTGGCTGGAGGTGGGGTAATACGCTTCGATGCCCATGAGCCCCATGGAGGCAAGCTCGCGCACCAGTCCGTGCGGATTGTCGCGGATGTGGCAAGGATGCGCCAGCACGGGCAACCCGTCCGCAAGGTGGATGATGTCGATGACCTGCTGCGGTGTGAACCGTGGTTCGGCGTAGTAGCCCACCTGCCCGGGGCGCAGATAGCGCGCAAACGCGTCGCGCACATCGGTTGCGAAGCCCAGCTTGATGAGGGCATGGGCGATATGCAGCTTGGTGGTGGTGGATTCCTCTCGTCCCACCGTTTCCTGCACGTCGTAGCCCGCCTCCTTGAGCTTGGAATAGATGATGCGGTTGCGACGTTCGCGCCGTGCGCGGGCAATCTCGAGTGCGCGCAGCAGCGTGGGATTTTCGGGATCGACGTCCAAGCCGATGATGTGCAGCTCGTGATGCCACTCGTTGTCCATCTCGACGGCAGGCAGTACGGGAACGCCAACCGCCTTCCCCGTCTCTACCGCCTCTTTGACGCCCAAGATGCTGTCGTGATCGGTGAGCGCCAACAGCTTGATCTTGGCACGCGCCGCAGTGCGCACCACTTCCGCAGGCGTGAAAGTACCGTCTGAAATGATGCTGTGGGTGTGCAGGTCAAATCTGTTCTCGTCCATCGTCGTTCCTTCGTTGCTCCTTGAAAATTGTATTACGCATTTGCGGGCTGCGCATCGGGAGCAGGTGCGCTTGCCGCTTTCTCTTGCATGACCGTATCGGTGGATGCGCCGCGGAACACGGCTTCGAATTGTTCGCCCGTGACGCGCTCATACTTGATGAGCAGCTCTGCCGTGGCGTCCAATCGATCCAACGCTTTGCTCAAGATTTCTTCGGCGCGTTCGAATTGCCCTTCCAGCAGGAAGCGCATTTCGGCGTCGATCTTTGCTGCAAGCTCCTCGGAGTAGTTTCTGCCGTGTCCCCATTCCTTGGCGATGAACACCTCGGTGTCGCCTGCCAAGAACACGGGGCCGATCGCCTCGGACATGCCATATTCGACCACCATCTTGCGCGCGATGTCGCTGGCTTGCTTGAGATCCTGTTCGGCGCCCGTGGTGACGTCGCCAAACTTGAGCTTCTCGGCAACGCGGCCGCCCATGGTCATGCAAATCTCATCCAACAGATGGGATTTCAGCACATGGTGGATGTCCTCGCTGGGCAGCGTCATGGTATAGCCAGCCGCCCACCCGCGGGAGATGATGGAAACTTCGTGCAGATTGTCGCACTTTTCCAGCTCGATGGCAAGGATGGCGTGCCCACATTCGTGGTACGCCGTAACGCGCTTGTCCTCGTCGGTGACGACGCGGCTGCGCTTTTCGGGGCCCATCTGTACCCGCGTGACGGCTTCTTCGAGATCGCTTTGGACGATAGCGTCGCGCTTTTCGCGGGTCGCCAAGATGGCTGCCTCGTTGAGTACGTTTTCAAGGTCGGCGCCAGTAAAGTACGGCGTGCGGCGCGCCAAGGTTTTGAGGTCGACGCTCTTGTCGAACCGCTTGTTCTTGGCATGTACCTTGAGGATTTCTTCACGGCCCTTGACGTCGGGATAGCCCACGGTGACGCGGCGGTCAAAGCGGCCGGGACGCAGCAGCGCAGGATCCAAGATGTCGGCACGGTTCGTTGCCGCCAGCACGATGATGCCCGTATTCGCTTCGAAGCCGTCCATCTCGACCAAGAGCTGGTTGAGCGTTTGCTCCCGCTCGTCGTGCCCGCCGCCCAAGCCTGCGCCGCGCTGACGGCCGACGGCGTCGATCTCGTCGATGAACACCACGGCAGGTGCGGAACGCTTGGCGGTATCGAACAGGTCGCGGACACGCGATGCGCCCACGCCTACGAACATTTCAACGAAGTCGGAACCCGAAATGGAGAAGAACGGCACCTTTGCCTCCCCTGCCACCGCTTTTGCCATGAGCGTTTTGCCTGTGCCCGGAGGGCCCACCAGCAGCACGCCCTTGGGGATGCGCGCACCCATCTCGGAAAAGCGCTTCGGGTCGCGCATGAATTCGACGACCTCTTTGAGCTCTTCTTTTTCTTCGTCCAAGCCTGCCACGTCGGCAAAGGTGATGCGGGACTTGCCCGGATCCTGCAGCCTTGCGCGGGACTTGGAGAAGTTCATCATTTGCTTGCCGCCGCCTTGGGAGCGGATCATGAAGAAGATCAGCACGCCCATGGAGCCCAGCAGCAGGATGTACGGCAAAATGGTGATGAGCCAAGATTCGCCTTCCGGCATACCGCGCGCGATCTCAAAGCCGTACTGATCGGTGGTGGGGTTTGCAATGCCCAGCTTCTCGGCAGCAATCTTTTCCATTTCATCGTAGAACAGCGTGTTGTCGCAGGTGAAATAGAAGTCTGCCTTGTCGGGCAGCTTGTCTGCCGCGACTTCGCTGTCCTTGTACAGCCCATAGAAGGTGTCGCCGCCTACGACCTCGTACACCGCCTTGATGTTGTCGCCCTTGTAGTTCTCGATGAACTTGGCAAAGGTGATTTCATCGGGGTTCGATGAGGCGCAGCCGTTTGTGACCATGAAGATGAGCGCACCGAAAATGAGCGCCCAAATGACGAAGGTCACGATGCGTCTTGTGATGTTTGGTTTTTGGTTGTTTTCCAAATTGTCCTCCGTTGGGGGCTTTCGCCCAATTCCCTTGTCTTATGCTTTGGGCATATAGACTTCGGGTTTCAAAACGCCCACATAGGGCAGATTGCGATACTCGCCTTTGTAGTCCAGCCCGTACCCCACGACGAACTTGTTGGGAATCACGAACCCGCAGTAATCGGGTGTGATCTCACACTCGCGGCGTTCGGGCTTATCGAGCAGGCAGCACACGCGAATGGATGCGGGACGGCGCTCGGCAAGCAGCTTGGTGAGATAGTTGAGGGTCAAGCCGCTGTCCATGATGTCCTCTGCGATGAGGATGTGTTTGTCCGTGATGCTCGCGTCCATATCCTTGGTGAGCCGCACGATGCCGCTGGTTTTCTTGGCGTCGCCATAGCTGGAGATGCCCATGAAATCCATCTTGAGGTGTACCGTGATGGCACGGCACAGATCGGTGAAGAAGACGCAGGCGCCCTTTAACACGCACAGTACGATGACGTCTTTGTCCTGATAGTCCTGTGAAATCTGTTCCCCCAACTCCTTGACGCGCTTGGCGATCTGTTCCTCGGAGAGCAAAACCTCTTCGATGTTCTGATCCATGAACGCTTTACCCCACATTTGTTGCATCCTCCTCATAAACCAAATATAGTATGGATTTTGATTCGCTTGTCATGCGCATCCGCTCCGCCACGGTGTAGCCCGTTACGAATAGGATGCCCGCATCGTCGCATACCAACGGTACGTCCCGATGAAACCTTGCCACCTTGCGGTCGCAAAAGACGTCGCTCAGCCGCTTTTCGCCCTGCATGCCAAGCGGTGTAAACCGATCGCCCGCAACGGGCGTGCGCACCGTCAGCACGCCTTGGATGCGGTTGACGTCCAGATACGCTTCGTTTGCCCCGCAGGGAAACGATGCGCAAGGAATCGTTTGAACCCGCATCACGCCGTGCGGCAGCCGTGTTGCGCCGATGGGCAACGGCATCCGATACGACGGCGTGTCGGGCAGCCCCACGAAAAGCCGTTTGCTGTCGACCCATGCCGTCACGCCCGCTTTCAGCGTGCGAGTGGAACCCGTTTGCGCCGTCAGCAGCGCATCCAACGCGGCAAGATCGCCGCTGTCGTAGGAATCATACGGGAGCAAGCTGCATAGCACGCGCATCCGAATGGCGTCCGGCAAAGCGGAAAGCGCTTGCCTGTCGTTCGCCGTTTTTTGGAACGCTTCCTTGGCGCACGCATCCAAATACGCTTCATCCGCCTGCGCCCGCAAAGCAAGCCCTGCCAACGATTCGGAAATCGCAGGATTGATGGCGCGCATGGCGGGCAAAACCGTTTGGCGCACGCGGTTGCGCACCGCGCACGGCGTCAGGTTGGTGGAATCGGTGCAATACGGCTGTTCCCGTTCGGCAAGATACGCGCGCAATGCGGACTTCTCTACCGAAAGCAGCGGACGCACGAGCCTGCCCGAACGCACCCGCATCCCGCAAAGGCCCTTCAGCCCCGAACCGCGCATCAGATGCAGCAGAACGGTTTCGGCTTGGTCGTCACGGTGGTGTCCCAACAGGATGCAGTCCAGCCCTTGTTCGACGCGGACGCGTTCCAAGAACGCATAGCGTGCCTTTCGCGCCGCAAGCTCCAGCGATTCGCCCGTTTGGGCGGCAAGGGACGGCACATCGACGAACGCCGTGTGCAGCGGCACTTGGTACTTTTGGCACAGCGCTGCGCAAAACGCTTCGTCGTCGTCCGCCTCCGCACCGCGAATGCCATGGTTCAAATGCGCCGCTTCCAACCGATGCAGCTTGCCTGCGTCACGGTATCGTACACATTCCAGCAGCAACGCCACGGAGTCCGCACCGCCGGAACACGCCACCAGCGCGCCGTCTGAAGGCAACACGCCCGTTGCAGCCCATGCCGATTCGGTCAACACATACATGGATACACAACTCCGAGTATAATTGTATTTATGATACCCTCATTCGCTTCATTTTGCAAGGGCGAAATGAAAAATAGCTATGACATTTCGGAAAACGTGTTGCAAACCTTGCACGCTTGTCGTCAATTTACCACGTTTTGCGGCTTCCCCGCCAAGTACGCGGAAAGGTTTTGCGCCGAAACGTCGATGAGCGACTGCCGCATCGGCACGGGCGACCATGCGTAATGGGGCGTGATGATGCAGTTGGGTGCGGACAGCAGCGGATTGTGTACCGTGATTGGTTCGTTCGCCACCACGTCTACGCCGCAGCCGCCGAGCTTGCCTTGCACCAGCGCGTCGCGCACATCGGTTTCGTTGAGCAGACTGCCGCGTGCCGTGTTCAAAAGGATCGCGCCCGTTTTCATCTTGGCGATAGCTTCCCGATCGATCAGCCCAATGGTGTCCGCCTTTGCGGGACAGTGCAGCGTAATCACGTCGGACGATCCAAGCAGCGTATCCAAATCGGTGTAGGTTCCCACAAACGCGTCCGAACGGGAGGGATTACAGCCCAGCACCCGCATGCCAAGCGCCTTTGCAACTTCGGCAACGCGTCTGCCGATTTGTCCGCAGCCAATCACGCCGATGGTTTTGCCCGCCAACAGCACGGGCGGCGTGTCCCACCAGCAGAAATCGGGCGACGCCGACCAGCGTCCTTCCTTTACCAAGCGGGCGTGATGCGCCGTCTTTTGCACCAACTCCAAAAGAAGCGCAATCGTGAGCTGCACCACCGCTTCGGTGCTGTACGCGGGCACGTTGCAAACCGTGACGCCGCGCTCCCTTGCCGCCGCCGTGTCCACCACGTCGTAGCCCGTCGCCAGTACGCCGATGAACTTGAGCTGCCGCGCACGGATGAGCAGCTCGCGGGTGATCCGTACCTTGTTGACAAATACCGCATCCGCGCCGCGCATTCTGCGCTCCAAAAGGTCTGGATGGGTGCGATCGTATACGGACAGCGTGCCAAGCGATTGCAGCGGCGCCCACGAAACGTCGCCCGGATTGACCGCGTGGCCGTCTAATACGACGATTTGCATTGCGATTCTCCTTTCGTTGGGTTCTCATTTTGCAATGTGGCGCACAAAACGCCGCGCTCCCACGCCGCAAGCGCCGCAAGCTGCGTGGGCGTATGAAACCAATGCTCCATGTCGGGCAGAAGCGTCAACTTCGCATCGAATTGCTTGGCAAACGCAAGCACGGTGTCGTTTGCAATCTCGGCGTCGTCCTTTGCACAAAGGATGTAGGCGTCGGAACAGCAATTGACACGTGCCGCCTTTGCACGGGACAGCGTGTCAAAATCCAATGTGCCTGCGGGCGTGTCGATGCTGCCCTGTGCACGAAGTTCGGCTTCGGTAATGTGATACCGCGCCATGCGGACGCGTATCCAATCCGCCAAATCGACCATGGGCGATTGCAGCATCAACGGCAAAAAGCGCTTTTCGCCCAGTCCCGTCAGCACGCAGTACGCGCCGAAGCTGACGGCGTAACACCCGATGCGGCTCCAGTAGCGGCGCAGCTCCTTTGCCACAAGCTGCAGCTCATCCCCCACCGTCCAAGCGGTAAAGGGCGTCGGCTCGTTTTGCCGTTCGCCATGCTTGGGAAGCTCTACGGACAGCACCTGCGCACCCATGGGACACGCAAGCGCTGCAAAGCGTGCCGCTTCTTTGCGTTCGCCGCCCAAGCCATGCACATACAAAAAGACCTGTTCGGCATGGTCGCCGTACAGCGTGACGGGAATGTCCTGTATGGTGTAGTCTTGATAGGAAATCATGAATCGAACAAATACGCCTCCAACGCTTCGGGTGTGGAAAAGCACACGTCGCTGTTTGCCTGCATAAACGACACGATGGACGGCACATGATGCGCCCAACAGGCAGCCGCAAAGGGCACGCCCGCCGCGCGCGCCATGTCGTAGCCGGGCTTCAAGTCGTCCACCACGAGCAGGTCTTCGGGCGCAAGGGACAGCGTGCGCATGATTTCGTGCAGCGCGTAGGGCGACGGCTTGCGGCAAGCTTCGGGCAGCTCCCATCCATAGACCAGTGCGGGCGCGGGTAAGCCGTTTTCACGGTAGTCGCGCAGGATGTTCTTGCCAACGGAATGCGACACCACGCACACCGACCCGCCTTGCTCTGTTTGGCGGCGAATGATGCGTGCCATGCCCGGATAGACATGCGGCACACGCGCCTGCACAAAGGACTGCCAAATGTCGTATTCGCGGCGCAGCTCAGCGTCGGAAAGCCGAAGCGTGTCGGAAAAGTAGGATTGGATGCCCGGCGAAAAGTTCATGGAAAAGTACTCGTCCAGCGACATCGAAACATCGGGCCGCATCTCGCGCATCGCCGCCAAGAAGGCAGGATGATGCACGTGCGCCGTGCTGTCCGTCACCGTGTCGTCGTGATCCAAAACCAAACAACGATACCGCATAGCCCCTCCTCAATCGAATTGCTTGCAGTATACCACGAAAATGCGAGCGGCGCAAGAATCGTCGGCGCGGAC
>CAYRQM010000009.1:0-47136 GCA_964426415.1 uncultured Christensenella sp. | reverse complement strand
ACCCGACGACGGAAAACCCCGGCACGGTATACGCGGCAGGCACAATTTGGCGGAATGCTTGCATTGCGGAAACGGAGTTGATATAATACGAAAAGGAATTTAGAGTCAGGAGATTTTGCATATGGAACAAAAAGCGATTACCGCCATTCGCGTGTTGGCGGCAGAAGCAATTCAAAAGGCGAACAGCGGCCATCCGGGGCTTGCCATCGGCAGCGCGCCTGCGGCATACACGGTCTGGAGCCACATGAAGCACAACCCCAAGGATCCGAACTGGGCGGCGCGGGATCGCTTCGTGCTGTCGTCGGGGCATGCGTCGATGCTGGAATACGCATTGCTGCACTTTTTCGGCTACGGGCTGACGCTCGATGACATCAAGAACTTCCGTCAATGGGGTTCGCGCACGCCGGGGCATCCCGAATACCACCACACCGTCGGCGTGGAAGCCACCACGGGCCCGTTGGGGCAAGGCTTTGCGATGGCGGTCGGCATGGCGATGGCAGAAGCGCACATGGCGGCGAAATACAACCGCGACGGCTTCCCCATCGTGGACAACTTCACCTATGTCATCATGGGCGACGGCTGCATGGAGGAGGGCGTACAATCCGAAGCGGCGTCCATGGCGGGCACGATGCGGCTGGGCAAGCTGATTGCGCTGTACGACAGCAACAAAATCTCCATCGAGGGCAACACGGACATCACCTTCCGCGAAGACGTCAAAGCCCGCTACGAGGCGTACGGCTGGCAGGTGCAGGTGGTGGAAAGCGGCGAAGATTTGCCCGCACTTTGCGCGGCGCTGGCTGCGGCAAAGGCGGAGACCGCCAAGCCGTCCCTCATCATCTACAAGACGGTCATCGGCTACGGCACGCCCATGGCAGGCACGGCAAAGGTGCATGGTTCGCCCTTGGGCGACGCCAACATCGCCGAGATGAAGCAGTTTTACGGCTGGGAAAACGCCGATGCGTTCGACATCCCCGCCGACGTTTACGACCATTTTGCCAAGCTGACCGCGGGCTGCCAAGCCCAAGAGGACGCTTGGGACAAGCTGTTTGCCGCGTATGCGGCGGCGTACCCCGAGCTGGCGTCCCAATGGGCGCTGGATCACGCGCCCACGCTTCCCATCGATTTGCGCAACGACGACGCGTTCTGGGCGTTTGAGGGCAGCAAGGCGTCCCGCGCTTCGGGCGGCGAAGTGCTGAATCGACTGGCGGCGCGTCTGCCCAACCTGTTTGGCGGCAGCGCCGACTTGGCGCCCAGCAACTGCACCAACCTCAAAGGCATGGGCGATTTCTCCGCCGAAAACTATGCGGGCAAGAACCTGCATTTCGGCATCCGCGAATTTGCCATGGCGGCGGCGTGCAACGGCATCGCGCTGTACGGCGGTCTGCGCACGTTCTGCGCCACGTTCTTCGTGTTCACCGACTACCTCAAGCCCGCGCTGCGCCTGTCCGCGCTGATGGGCTTGCCCGTCATCTATGTGCTTACCCACGACAGCATCGGCGTAGGCGAGGACGGCCCCACCCATCAGCCCATCGAGCAGCTTGCGTCGCTGCGCGCCACGCCCAACGTGATTACGTTCCGCCCTGCCGACGCCAAAGAGGTGGCAGCGGGCTTCGTCGCCGCGCTGACCAACGCTTGCCCCACGGTGCTGGCACTGTCCCGTCAAAACCTGCCGCTGTACGAAAAGAGCGGCAAGGACGCGCTAAAGGGCGGCTACATCCTGCGCGAGCCCAAGGGCACGCCCGACGTCATTTTGATGGCAAGCGGCTCCGAGGTGGAGGTGCTGTTCAAGGCGGCGGACATCCTTTCCGTACAGGGCTATACGGCACGCATCGTGTCCATGCCCAGCTTTGAGCTGTTCAATCGGCAAAGCGACGACTACAAGCAAAGCGTCCTGCCCAACGCCATCCGCGCCCGCGTGGCGGTGGAGGCGGCAAGCCCGTTCGGATGGGCACAGTATACGGGTCTGGACGGCGAGATCGTCGCCATTTCGGGCTTCGGCGCCTCTGCGCCCGCACCGCGCATCTTCCAAGAATACGGCTTTACCGGCGAGAACGTCGCCGCCGCCGCGCTGCGCACCATCCAACGCAACGCCAAATAACCACATTCCTTTGCACAAAACGGCGCGAAGCAATCGCCTTCGCACCGTTTTTTTGTGCGCAAAAAAATTGCGGCGGGGCTATATCGATAAAGACAATATCGATATGCCTGATTTACAATTCCGTCCGCGAGGGATTTCGGGTACACTACAAACAACAAGGAGGGATCAAATCCATGCAGCAGACCGTATCCAAAGCCACGCTGGGCCGCTTGCCCATGTATCTGACGCATTTGCGCGGCGCAAAGACGCAGACGATCTCTGCCACGGCGCTGTCCAAGGCGCTGGGGCTGGGCGACGTGCAGGTGCGAAAGGACTTGAACGCGGTCAGCGGCGAAGGCAAGCCAAAGATTGGGTATGTGGTTGCCGATTTGATCGACAAACTGGAATCCTGCATCGGCGTAGATACGCCGACTGCGGCGGTTTTGGTGGGCGCAGGCAAGCTGGGCAGGGCGCTGTACGCCTTCGACGGGTTTGCCGAATACGGCTTGGAGATTGTGGCGGCGTTCGACAGCGCGGTAACCTCCCCGCAGGTGGAACGAACCGGCAAGCCCATTTATCCCATGTCGGCGCTGCCCTCCTTTTTGCAGGCGCACCCTGTCAAGATTGGCATTTTGACGGTGCCCGACGAAGCGGCGCAGGCGGTATGCGACACACTCGTTTCCGCACACGTCGCCGCGATTTGGAGCTTCGCACCGGGACGGATTCACGTCCCGCCCGAAGTTGCCGTGCGGCAGGAGAACCTGCCGTTATCCCTTGCACACCTCAGCAAACAGATTCAATAAATGAAGGAGATCCGTATGAACACAGAAATGATGCAGAAAGTGGACAGCGTCGCATCGCTGGAAGACGCCATCGCAAGGATTCGCACCGCGCAAAAAGCGTACGCCGCGTTTACGCAGGAGCAGGTTGACCACATCTTTTTGGCAGCCGCTTCCGCCGCGAACAAGCAGCGGTTGCCCTTGGCAAAGCTGGCGGTACAGGAAACGGGCATGGGCGTGGTGGAGGACAAGGTCATCAAAAACCACTATGCAGCCGAGTACATCTACAATGCGTACAAGAACACCAAAACGTGCGGCGTCATCGAGGAGGATGAAGCGTTCGGCGTCTGCAAAATTGCGGAGCCCATCGGCGTCATCGCCGCAGTCATTCCGACCACCAATCCCACTTCCACCGCCATCTTCAAAACGCTGATCGCGCTGAAGACCCGCAACGGCATCCTCATCAGCCCGCATCCGCGGGCAAAGGACAGCACCATTGCGGCGGCGAAGGTCGTTTTGGACGCGGCGGTGGCGGCAGGCGCACCCGCAGGCATCATCGGCTGGGTGGATGTGCCGAGCTTAGAGCTGACCAACCTTTTGATGAAGGAAGCCGACATCATTTTGGCGACGGGCGGCCCCGGCATGGTGAAATCCGCGTATTCCAGCGGCAAGCCCGCGGTGGGCGTGGGCGCAGGCAATACGCCCGCCATCATCGACGATTCCGCCGACATTCTGCTTGCGGTCAACTCCATCATCCATTCCAAAACCTTCGACAACGGCATGATTTGCGCGTCGGAGCAGTCGGTCATCGTGTTGGACGGCGTGTACCAAGCGGTGCGCGACGAATTCGCCGCACGCGGCTGCTGCTTCTTGAACGCGGACGAAACGGAGCGCGTGCGCAAGACCATCCTCATCAACGGTTCGCTGAACGCCAAAATCGTTGGGCAGACCGCAAAAACCATCGCGTCGTTTGCCAACGTGACCGTGCCGGAGGGCACCAAAATCCTCATCGGCGAAGTGGAGAGCGTCGCGCTGTCCGAGGAATTTGCGCACGAAAAGCTGTCGCCCGTTCTTGCGATGTATCGCGCCAAGGACATCGAGGACGCATTTCAAAAGGCGGAACAGCTTGTGGCGGACGGCGGCTACGGCCACACGTCGTCCATCTATCTGAACGAGCGCACGCAGCAGGCGACGCTGCGCGCCTTTGCCGCACGCATGAAAACGTGCCGCATCTTGGTCAATACGCCCGCTTCCCAAGGCGGCATCGGCGATCTGTACAACTTCAAGCTGGCGCCGTCGCTGACGCTGGGCTGCGGCTCTTGGGGCGGCAACTCCGTTTCCGAGAACGTGGGCGTCAAGCACCTGCTCAACATCAAGACCGTTGCAAAGAGGAGAGAAAATATGCTGTGGTTTCGCGCACCGCAAAAGGTGTATCTCAAGAAGGGCTGTCTGCCCGTCGCGCTGGACGAATTGAAACAAGTATTGGGAAAATCAAAAGCTTTTCTTGTCACAGACCGATTTTTGTATCATAATGGGTACATGAAGCCCATCACCGACAAGCTGGACGAAATGGGCGTCGCGCACACCACGTTCTTTGATGTGGCGCCCGATCCCACGCTGGCGTGCGCCAAGGCGGGTGCGGCACAGATGCGTGCGTTCGAGCCGGACTGCATCATCGCGCTGGGCGGAGGTTCCGCTATGGACGCCGCCAAGATCATGTGGGTGCTGTACGAGCATCCCGAAGCGGACTTTCTGGACATGGCGATGCGCTTCTCCGACATTCGCAAGCGCGTCTACACGTTCCCCAAGATGGGAGAGAAGGCGTACTTCATTGCCATTCCCACCTCCGCAGGCACGGGCTCCGAGGTCACGCCGTTTGCCGTCATCACCGACGAAACGACCGGCGTCAAGTACCCGCTTGCCGACTACGAGCTGATGCCCAACATGGCAATCATCGACGCCGACTTCCACATGAGCGCGCCGAAGGGGCTGACGGCGGCGTCGGGCATCGACGCAGTCTCCCATGCGCTGGAAGCCTACGCATCCATGCTGGCGACGGACTACACCGACGGGCTGGCGATTCAGGCGCTGAAGGGCATCTTTGCCTACCTGCCCCGTGCCTACGACGACGGACAAAACGACGTGCAGGCGCGTGAGAAGATGGCAAACGCCGCCACTATGGCGGGCATGGCGTTCGCCAACGCGTTCTTGGGCGTGTGCCACTCCATGGCGCATAAGCTGGGCGCGTTCCACCACCTGCCCCACGGCGTCGCCAACGCGCTGATGCTGGAGGAGGTGCTGCGCTTCAACGCAAGCGAGACGCCGCACAAGATGGGCACGTTCCCGCAGTACGACCATCCCCACACGCTGGCGCGTTACGCCGAAGTGGCGGATGCGCTGGGACTGGGCGGCGACACCGATTGGGAAAAGTTGGAAGCGCTGATTGCGGCGGTCAATGCGCTGAAGGAGCGCGTCGGCATCAAGGCGACCATCCGCGACTACGGCGTCGACGAGGCAGATTTCTTGGCACGGCTGGACGATATGACGGAACAGGCGTTCGACGACCAATGCACGGGCGCGAATCCCCGCTATCCGCTGATGTCGGAAATCAAGCAAATGTACTTGAACGCGTACTACGGCAACCACTTTACCGAGCTTCCGCTTCCCAACGCCGCATCGAGCGCGGCGGAGGACGTCGGCAACTTCAAGAAGACCTACACCAACGCCCACGGCGGCAAGCGCGCATAAGGAGGAAACAGCTATGAAACTGGATCGCATCTTGGCAGTCAGAAACGCAAAGACGATTTATCGGGACGGCGGGCAATGCATCAAGGTATTCAACGCCGATTATTCCAAGGCGGACGTTCTGAATGAGGCGCTCAACCAAGCGCGTGCGGAGGAGACGGCGCTGCACGTTCCGCGGGTGCTGGAAGTCGCCACCATCGACGGCAAGTGGGCAATCGTGTCCGAATTCATCAAGGGCAAGACGCTGGCGCAGCGCATGGCGGACGACCCTGCGGCGAAGGAAGCCTATCTCGAACAATTCGTCGCGCTGCAAATGCTCGTGCACGCACAAAGCTGTCCGCTGCTCGGCAAGCTCAAGGATAAGATGGACAGAAAGATCGGCATGGCAGATTTGGACGCCACCACACGGTACGATCTGCGCACCCGCTTAGAGGGCATGCCCAAGCACAACAAGCTGTGCCACGGCGATTTCAACCCGTCCAACATCCTGTACACGGACGACGACACGCCCTACATTTTGGACTGGGCGCACGCCACCCAAGGCAACGCGTCGGCGGACGCCGCACGCACCTATCTGCTGTTCTGGCTCAACGGCGACATCGACGGCGCAAAGCGCTATCTGGAGCTGTTCTGCGAGATGAGCAACACGCAAAAGCAGTATGTGCAAAAATGGATGCCCATTGTGGCGGCGTCGCAGTCGGTCAAGGGCAACCAACAGGAACGGGAATTCCTGCTTTCCTGGGTCAACGTAGTAGATTACGAATAAGGGAGGATCCAACATGAAAATCACCGTATGCATCGGCAGTTCCTGTCATCTGAAGGGTGCTCGCAGCGTCGTGGAGCAGCTGCAAACCCTCATCGCGCAGCACGCGCTGGGCGACAAAGTCACGCTGGAAGGCACGTTCTGCATGGGACATTGCCAGCAGGGCGTTTGCGTCACGGCGAACGACGTGCTGTTCTCCGTGTCGCCCGATACGGTCAAGTCGTTCTTCGAAACCGAAGTCTTGGCAAAGGTATGATCATTCAAATCTGCGTCGGGAGCGCGTGCCACCTCAAAGGCTCCGAAGCGCTTGTGAAGCTGTTTCAAGACGCGGTGGCGCCGTATTCCGACCAAGTGACGCTCTCGGGCAGCTTTTGCACGGGCAACTGCAACCGCGTGGGCGTCACGGTCATCGTGGACGATGTGACGTATCCGGGCGTGACGCCCGAACAATTCCAATCATTCTTTGCGGCGCATGTAATCCCCGCGCTGCAGCAATAGGGGAGGGGCAAGTATGCCAAGCTGTCTGACACTCAAGAAATCCAACTGCAAAAACTGCTACAAGTGCATCCGCCATTGTCCCGTCAAGTCCATTCGCTTTTCGGGCAATCAGGCGCACATCATCGAGGACGCCTGCATCCTGTGCGGACACTGCTTCGTGGTCTGCCCGCAGGACGCCAAGGAGATCACCGACGAGACCGAACAGGTCAAGGTGCTGCTGCAAAGCGGCGCGCCCGTGGTGGCAAGCCTTGCCCCGTCGTTCATCGCAAACTACGACGGCGTGGGCATCGCATCCATGCGGGACGCGCTCAAAAAGCTGGGCTTCTTTGACGCCGAGGAAACGGCGCTGGGCGCGACGGTGGTCAAGACGGAATACGAACGCATCCTGCGCGAAGAAAAGCGCGACGTGGTCATTTCCTCGTGCTGCCATTCCATCAATTTGCTCATCCAAAAATACTATCCCGATGTGCTGCCCGCGCTGGCGGATGTGCAGTCGCCCATGCAGGCGCACTGCATCGACGTCAAACGCCGCATCCCCAACGCCAAGACCGTCTTCATCGGGCCCTGCGTCTCCAAAAAGGACGAAGCGCACCGCTATGCGGGCGTGGTGGACGCCGTGCTGACCTTCGAGGAGCTGTCCGCGTGGCTCAAGGCGGAGCATATCGACTTGGAACGGCGCGCCGACCACGAAGAAAAGAGCTTGGCACGGTTCTTCCCCACCACGGGCGGCATCCTCAAGACGATGGCAAAGGAAGCGGAAGGCTATTCCTACATGGCGCTGGACGGCGTGGAAACCTGCATGGAGGCGCTGAAGGACATCCAAAGCGGCGCCATCCACCATTGCTTCATCGAAATGTCCGCGTGCGTCGGCGGCTGCGTGGGCGGCCCCATCATGGAGAAGTATCACCGTTCGCCCGTACAGGATTATTTGGCGGTGGCACGCTATGCGGGCAAGGAAGATTTCGAGGTCGAGCAGCCCGCCGCCATGGCGCTGCGCAAGCCCATGACGCCCATCGCGGTGCCGTGCGCCCATCCGTCCGAAACGGAGATCGCCGCCATCCTGCGGCAAATGGGCAAGATGAAGCCGTCGGACGAGCTGAACTGCGGCTCCTGCGGCTACAACACCTGCCGCGAGAAGGCGGTCGCCATCTATCAGGGCAAGGCGGAGATTTCCATGTGCCTGCCCTACCTCAAGGAAAAGGCGGAGAGCTTCTCGGACAACATTGTCAACAACACGCCCAACGGGCTTATCGTGCTGAACGACAATTTGGAGGTGCAGCAAATCAACCAATCCGCCATGCAGATTCTCAACATTCGCAGCGCGTCCGACGTGCTGGGCGAGCAGGTCATTCGCATTTTAGACCCACAGGTGTTTTTGACGGTGCAGCGCACGGGCAAGGACGTCAAGAATCAGCGCGTCTATCTGGCGGAATACCGCCGCTATGTCGAGCAGACCATCGTATGCGACCGTGCCTATCGGCTGCTGGTGTGCATTTTGCGGGACGTGACCGACGAGGAGGACGCCCGCGCACGCAAGGAAGCGCTCAGTCGGCAGACCATCGAAACGGCGGACAAGGTGGTGGATCGACAAATGTGCATTGTGCAGGAGATCGCGTCTTTGCTGGGCGAAACGGCGGCAGAGACCAAGGTCGCCCTTGCCAAGCTGAAGGAGAGCATCACCGATGAATGACCTTTGCACCGACGTCGGGTATAAGAGCATCAACCATTACGGCGAACAGCTTTGCGGCGACCATGTGGACGTCGTGGAGCAGGACAACGATTCCACCGTACTGGTGTTGGCGGACGGGCTGGGCAGCGGCGTCAAGGCAAGCATTCTGTCCACGCTGACGTCGCGCATCATTTCCACCATGCTGGCGGAAGGGCTCACCATCGAGGACTGCGTTTCCACCATTGCGGCGACGCTGCCCGTGTGCAAGGTGCGCGGCGTGGCGTATTCGACGTTCACCATTTTGCACCTCATCGAGAACGAGTCGGTGGAGATCATCCAATACGACAATCCCAAGGTGATCCTGCTGCGCGACGGCAAGGAATACGACTATCCCGTGACGGAACGCAACATCGGCGGCAAGCGCATCCTGCAATCGCTGGTCAAGCTTAAAGAGCGCGATATGCTCATCGCCATGAGCGACGGCTGTCCCCATGCCGGCATCGGCACCGCGTACAACTTCGGTTGGCGGCGGGAGGAGATCGTTTCGTTCATGGAAACCCTGTACGACGTGGGCTATACGGCAAAGACGCTCTCCACCATTTTGGTGGACGAGTGCAACAAGCTCTACGGCGGCGAACCGGGCGACGACGCCACCGCCTGCGTGGTGCGGGTGCGCAAGCGCGAGGCGGTCAACATGCTGTTTGGGCCGCCTGCCAATCGGGACGACTGCGACCGCATGATGTCGCTGTTCTTTGCCAAGGCGGGCAAGCATATCGTGTGCGGCGGCACGACCTCCACCATCGCCGCCAAGTATCTGCATAAGCCGCTGAAGGCAAGCCTGTCCTTTGAGACGGGCGACGTGCCGCCCATCGCCGAGATCGAGGGCGTAGACTTGGTGACCGAGGGCGTGATTACCGTCAACAAGGTGTTGACCTACGCCAAGGATTACCTTGCAAGCAACGAAAGCTATGAGGAGTGGGGATTCAAGCGCGACGGTGCATCGCTGATTGCACGGATGCTGTTTGAGGACGCCACGGACATCAATTTTTATGTGGGCAGAGCCATCAACCCCGCCCATCAAAATCCCGATCTGCCCATCACGTTCAGCATCAAGATGAATTTGGTGGAGGAGCTTTCCAAGTGCCTCAAGCAGATGGGCAAGCGGATTAAGGTCAGTTATTTTTAGGGGGCAACGATGAGAAAATTCGATACCAAGGTGCAGTACCTCAAGTATAAGGTGCTGCGGGAAGTGGCGCGGCAGGCTTGGAACGACACGCTGTTCGACAAGATGCTGGACATTCCCAAAATGATTGTGCCGGGCACAGAGCCGACCATGCGCTGCTGCGTCTACAAGGAACGCGCCATCTTGGCGGAACGGGTTAAGCTTGCCATGGGCGGCGACAAGGAGAATCCCAACGTGATTGAGGTGTTGGACATCGCCTGCGACGAATGCCCCGTGGGCGGGTTCGAGGTGACCAACGCGTGCCGCGGCTGCTTGGCGCATCGGTGCGAGGACGTTTGCCGCTTCGGCGCGCTCACGTTTGACCACAACCATGTGGCGCACATCGACAAATCCAAGTGCAAGGAATGCGGCGCGTGCGCCAAGGTCTGCCCGTATGCCGCCATCGTCAGCCGCAAACGGCCGTGCCAAAATGCGTGCAAGGTCAAGGCAATCTCCATGAACGAACAAAAGGCGGCGCTGATCGACAACGACAAGTGCATCGCCTGCGGCGCATGCGTGTACCAGTGCCCGTTTGGCGCGATCATGGACAAGTCGTACCTGCTCAACGTAGTGGACTTGCTCAAAAAAAGCGCAAGCGGCAGCGGCAAGGTCTACGCCGTCGTGGCGCCGTCCATCTCCAGCCAGTTCACCTATGCGAAGCTTGGGCAGGTGGTCACGGGGCTGAAACGGCTCGGCTTTTTCACCGTGGTGGAAGCGGCGCTGGGCGCGGACATGGTGGCGCAGGCTGAATCCAAAGAGCTTGTGGAGAAGGGCTTTTTGACCAGCTCCTGCTGTCCCGCGTTCGTGGCGTACATCGACAAGGCGTTTCCTGCCATGAAGCCGTACGTTTCGCACAACCTTTCGCCCATGACGACCATCGCCAGGTACATCAAGGGCACGGCAAAGGACGCCAAGGTGGTGTTCATCGGGCCGTGCACCGCCAAAAAATTAGAAGCGCAGCAGGAGCGGGTCAAGCCGTACATCGACGCGGTGCTGACGTTCGAAGAGCTGCAGGCGCTGTTTGACAGCCGCGATTTGGACATCACCGCCTTGGAGGAGGGCGTGCTGGACAACGCCTCCTATTACGGCAGAATTTTCGCCCGCAGCGGCGGACTGACCGACGCGGTGGCGCAAGGGCTCAAGGAAATGGGTTCGGATTTTGCCTATCAGCCTTGCACCTGCGACGGAATCGAAGCGTGCCGCGTCGCGCTGCTCAAAAAGAGCAAGGACGTGCTTCCCGCCAACTTCATCGAAGGCATGGCGTGCGAAAACGGCTGCATCGGCGGCGCAGGCTGCCTCACCCACGGCGAAAAGAACAAGGCGGAAGTGGACAAGTACGGCAGAGAAGCCATGGAAAAAACCATCTCCGACGCCGTTTCAATTTTGACGTAACGGCGTACACGGGTTTCCCCGCAAAAGGTTGGCAGCGCCGCGTAGGCATTTCCCCAGTCTCAGAACGCGTCGTACAGCGTAAACGTGTCCTTGCCTTCGTCGCTGCAATAATTAAAGTCGTCCAGATACGGCGAATAGGTGGTGACGGCGATGTTGCGGGTTGCGGGATTGAACATCAGCACGCGGGCGTAGCCCAGTCCATGCTTGGTGTCGTCTTGAAAATTGTACAGAATCGCGTGGACGACCCTGCCGTCCTCGTATGTCGTTTCCCACTGCACCGACCCGTCGTTGTGCCCGCACAGCACGAGCCGCACAGTGGGACTTTTTGCAAGCACCTGTTTTTCCACCAGCTTTCCGTTGGTGGTCAGCGCACCGTTATCATGTAGGAAGCTGTGCACCAGTACAATGGCGGTATAGTCGGGGTACGCGGCGATGCGCGCATTGACCCAGTCGGCGTAATCCGCGTCCAACTGCCACCCGATGCCCACCAACAACAGCTTGCATTCGTCCAGCGGCTGCACCCAACAGACGCCGTCTTGATAGATGCAGTCTGGGTCTTTCACGTCGCAGAAGTGGTACGTTTGATACATGGTGTAATCGACCGTATCCGCGCCCACGTCGTGGTTGCCTGCGACGCAGTACAGCGGCAGCGTGTCGGCGCGCTGCGAAAAGGCGGCGCTTGCATTTTCCCAATGGCGGGCGTAGTTGTGGTTGTCCACGATGTCGCCCGTCTGCACCAGCGCCAGCGTGTGGTATTCCGCTTGCACGGAATTTGCCCACAGCACCATGGACGCGAGGATTTCCGGCTTTTTGTAGGCGTAATACTGCGTGTCCGAAAACCAGATCAAGGAAAACGGTTCCCCTGCGGGCGTGGGCGACACGACGGCGGACGGCGCTGCGGCTGCGGTGGACGCGGCGGCGGTGGGCGCGACGGTGACGGACAGCGTCGGCGGCACGGTAAACGGGACGGGGGAAGCGGACGCTTCCGGCGCAGGGATGGACACGGCGTCCGCCATGACGGTTTGCGTCACGGGCGCCAGCGTTTCCTGCCCTTGCTTGGTGGGCTCGCGCCGCCACAGAAACAGCAGCACGCAAGCCGTGCCGAGAAACAACAGCCAAAGCATCTGCAACACACGTTTGCGTTTCATAGGGCGCCTCCGAATTTTTTTGCAGTGTAGCATACGAAGCATGTCGAAGGACGGTTTCGACAAAAGCAGAACGGAGCCGTCCCAATTCGTCGTCCCATGCAGAAGAACGCGAAAATAAGTGGTTCACAAGGACGCGGTTTTGTGGCATAATAAAGATGGAACAGATTTGATGGAGGAAAAGCCATGGATGCGGACATGATCAGGCGATGTGAACAGCTCTCAGAGAACCGAAAGCGCGTCGAACGCGTGTATCGATTGTCCCCACCGCAGATGCATTGCCTGTGCGCGCTTTTGCTTTGCTTGGACGACCATGACGCCGACCTGATCGGGCTGCGGCGCGGAAACAAGCTGCTCCACAAAAATACGGGGCTGTTTTCGGCGTTTCGCGGGATGGCGATGGCGCCGATTGCCACCAAGCTTTCGGTCACGCCCCACGCAGAATATTGGCTCAACTATGCAAAGGACAACTATCGTTCGCTGAAGACGGCAGGCTTTGCCGCCACCGACTATCTCACCATTGCGGCGCTTTTGATGGCAAAGCAGCACGAACGCCGTGACGCGATTGCGGCAGCGGCGCGCACCCACTTCCTCGAAATGCGGCACGCCCATCGCGCCCTCACGGGCGGGACGGATGCGTCGTTCGCCGTGCTGATGGCGATGTACGGCGTGGACGGCACAGAGGCGCAAAGCAAGGGCGCTCTTGTGTTCGATCGGCTGGCGGTGCGCTTTGGCAGAACCAACAACGTGCAGACGGCGGCGCACATTTGCGCCATGTCCCCCATGGATGCCGCGTCGTTCGCGCAAAATACAGAAGCGCTGTACGACGCGATTCGGGAGGCGGGCATTTGCAACAAGGGCACGCTGGAGGTGGGCATTTTGGCGTACCTCACCCTGTTGGACGCGCCGATTGCACAAACCGCACAGCGTATCGTCGCGGTGAACGAGGCGCTCAAGGCGACGTCGGGCTTTTCCAAGGCGCGCATCGGGCGCAACCAGCGGCGGCTGTTTTCGGCTTGCCTTGTCGCCATCGACGCGCTTGCCAAGACGAGCGGGTCGCCGACCTTCGAGCGTGACCGCGATCTGCTGCAATGTACCATGATTTCCACCGTCCTGCTCGCCATCGTGCAGGGCATGGCGGCGTCCCCCAATTAAAAGCAAAAGGAGCAACCCAATCATGAACAACAAATTCCAAGAATATGCGCGCCTGCTGGTAGAGGTGGGCGTCAACATCCAAAAGGGACAGACGCTGCTGCTGTTCTGCCCGGTGGAGCATGCGGCATTTGCACGGATGTGCGCCGACGTCGCCTACGAGGACGGCTGCCGCGAGGTGGTCACCATCTGGAGCGACGATCACATGACCCGCGCCAAGTACCTTTATGCCGAGGACGCGGTGTTCACCGATTTCCCGCAGTATCGCGCCGATATGTTCACGCACTATGCAACGGAGAAGGCGGCGTTTTTGCACCTGATCTCCGACGATCCCGAAAACCTTTTGGGCGTGGACAGCGACCGCATTCTCAATTCGCACAAGGCGTCGGGCGCCAAGCTCAAGGACTATCGTGCCATGCAAAACGCCAATCGCTTCCCGTGGTCCATCGGCGCGCTTTCTTCGCCCAAGTGGGCAAAGAAGGTCTTTCCCAACCTGCCTGAGGCGGAAGCCGTCGAGGCGCTTTGGGAGAAAATCTTCATGGCGGTGCGCATCCAAGGCGACGGTTCGGCGGTGGAAGCATGGCGCGTCCATGCCAAGCGGCTGCATCAGCACGCCAAAATCCTCAATGGCTACCACTTCAAATCGCTGCATTACACCAATTCCTTGGGCACCGATCTGACCGTCGAGCTGGCGGACACCCACATCTGGGAAGCGGGCGGCGACGTCACCACGGACGGGCAGGAATACATGCCGAATATGCCCACGGAGGAATGCTTCACCGCGCCCAAGGCCAACGGCGTCAACGGCGTCGTGTATGCCGCCATGCCGCTTTGCCGCGACGGCAACGTGATCGAGGACATCCGCTTTGTGCTGCGCGACGGCAAAATCATCGAAGCGACGGCAAGCAAGGGCGAAGACGTCCTGCGGGCTGCCATTTCTGTGGATGCGGGCGCATCGCATTTCGGCGAGGTGGCGCTGGTACCGTTTGATTCGCCCATCTCCAACTGCAAAACGCTGTTCTACGAAACGCTGTTCGACGAGAACGCCGCCTGCCATTTCGCATTCGGCAGTGCCTACGCCTCCAACATCGAGGGCGGCACGCACATGACCAAGGATGAGCTGATTGAACACGGCATCAACGACTCCATCACCCATGTGGACTTCATGGTGGGCACACGCGACCTGTCCATCGTGGGCGTCACGGCGGACGGGCGGGAGATTCCCGTGTTCGTGGACGGCAATTTCGCATTCTGACAATATAAATAGAAAGGACGGGGGATGAGGTGAACCGATTTCGTACAAAACGGCGGGCGCTGCTTGCGCTGCTGCTGACGTGTCTGTTCCTGCTGCCCGCCTGCACCGCCGCGCCTGCAAAGTCCGTGACGGTCGTGACCGCGTCGCCCGTTCCGACGGAGACGCCCGCGCCCACGCAGGAGCCGCTGCCGTATGCGGACATCGACCGCGACGTGACCGAGGCGGAAATCAACGCCAGAGGAGAAGTCTCCGCGCTGCGCCGCATCACGGTGGACGCCGCGCTGTCCATCGTCCATGAGGTACATTACTTCTGGGGCGGCAAGTCCGAAGCCATCGGCAAGGACCCCATGTGGGGCACCATGCGCATGGTGGCTGCGGAGGGCAGCGACACCAGTCTGACGTTCCGTCCGCTGGGGCTGGACTGTTCGGGCTACGTCTCGTGGGCAATGAGCCAAAGCGGGCTGACCTTCGACGAGATGAAGCGGCTGGTGGGCAACGGCACCGAAAACCAATGGAAGCGCTCCCGCTCCGTCACATGGGCAACACTAAAGGTCGGCGATCTGGTCTTTCAGTACAAGCCCGACGACGGCTTGGGCAACCATGTGGGAATCGTGGTCGGGTTTGACGAGCGCGACGAGCCGCTGATCGCCCACTGCGCGGGCAGCTTCAACATGGTGGTGGTCACGGGCAGAGGCAGCATCTTCCAATACCCGCGCCGCCCAATCTTCTACGGCGATTGACGCCCTTTCAAACCGCAAAGGACAAGGCGCTCGGCGCCGACGATCTGCACACGGCAAATGCAAGTTTATTCTCATGTTTTGCATAGGCTGCGCATAGAATGTCGGCGGACGGCGCCTTTTTGTAATAGCGAATGCGGTGCGGCGCGGTCGATGCAAGAATCCGCAAGGAATCGGCACGCCAAAGCGGGTACGGCGTGCGTGCGAAATTGAGACGAAAAGAACGGAAGTTGGTAAAAAAGAGCATCAAGAGGGAGGCGAACGGCGGCGCGCAAGGAAGATATACAATATAACTATAACAATTCCGAATAGATAGCGCGAGGTGATTGCAAGAACCATATAGATATATCGTATATTCTTCCATTTGTGGGGAAAATATTTTTGATTTTTGCGTTTTCCCTCTTTCATTCCGCGAAACGATCTGTTATAATATGTCCGTACGTATAGCGTGCACATAAATCCTGCGACGCAGGAAAATTTTTAGGAGGTTATCATTCTATGAAGAAAATCATTGCTCTGATGCTGGTTCTCGCATTGGTCTTCGCGGTTGTCGCTTGCACAACCACGCCGACTCCCGAACCCGATGCAACAGTCACTGATGCACCCGTTGCGGCCGTCACCGACGCACCCGCGCCCGACGCAGACGTCACCGACGCCCCCGCTGACACCGACGTGCCCGCGCTGAACCCGGAAGACATCGAGGACACCATGACGTCCGAAGATGGCATCTATGAAATCGCGTTCGTCACCGATGTTGGCCAGCTGAAGGATAAGTCCTTCAACCAGGGCACATGGGAAGGCTGCAAGCTTTATGCAGCAGCCAATGGTCTGGCCTACAAGTACTATCAGCCCGCAAATGCTGATCAGGCAACGGACGATGACCGTTACAACGCCATGAAGGCAGCTGCAGACGGCGGTGCAAAGATCGTTGTTTGCGCAGGTTTCATGCAGGCAGGCGCACTGACCAAGGCAGCGATCGACTTCCCCGACACGAAGTTCGTCTTCATCGATGGTTGGACACTGACCGACGAAGCAGGTGCAGTCCTGACCAACGTAGCAGGTATCTGCTATGCTGAACAGCAGTCCGGTTATCTCGCAGGCTACGCAGTGGTTACCGAAGGCTTCACGAAGCTCGGTTTCTGCGGCGGTGGCGGCGGCACCAACCCGGCATGCTGCCGTTACGGCTGGGGCTTTGTCCAGGGCGCAAACGATGCAGCGGCTGCGAAGGGCATCACCGTTGAAATCAACTACTCCTGGCAGTATGGTTCTTCCTTCTCCGCATCGCCTGAACTCCAGACGATGGCTGCAGGTTGGTACACCGAAGGCACCGAGATCATCTTTGCTTGCGGCGGTTCCATGTTCTCCTCTGTCGTTGCGGCAGCTTCCGAGAACAATGGCGCAGTCGTCGGCGTCGATGTTGACCAGAGCTACGAATCCGCCACCGTTGTCACTTCCGCTCTGAAGGGTCTGTCCGCGTCCACCCAGTGGGCAATCGGCAAGCTCTATGACGGTTCTTGGGACGAAATCGGCGGCAACACCACCAGCCTGGGTGCAGCTGACAATGCTGTTGGTCTCCCGACCGCAACTTGGAGCCTCACCAACTGGACCGTTGCTGAATATGAAGCCCTGTTTGCGGGCATCATGGATGGCACCGTCGCAATCAGCGCAGATTATCCCGAAGTCATGTCCGCTTGCGGTCTCGCAAACGTGACCGTTTTCGACAAATAATCTGAGAAAAGATCCGCAAAGGAGAGCGTGGAAACACGCCCTCCTTTTTGTATGCGCCGCGCTTGTTCCGATGCGGGGCGCCATCTGCGCAGAGCGGAAAACGAAGCGGGGTGGATTGTTCACATTGGCGTTGCTATTTTTCACAAATTTCGCGTTCCTGCTTGCAATTTGCAAGCTGAACCTATATAATAAAGCAAGGTACATATGGGAAGCTGTCCATATGTAAAATAGAAGGAGGTGGAGACATGGAGCAGGCTCCCGAATACGTCATTGAGATGCTGCACATTACCAAGATTTTTCCGGGTATCAAAGCAAACGATGACATCACCCTTCAATTGAAAAAAGGCGAGATCCATGCGCTTTTGGGTGAAAACGGCGCCGGCAAGTCCACGTTGATGAGCGTTCTGTTCGGTCTATACCAGCCGGAGGAGGGCATCATCAAGAAGGACGGCGTGGAGGTCAAAATCAACGACCCGAACGATGCAACCGCATTGCACATCGGTATGGTACATCAGCATTTTCAGCTGGTGGATGTTTTTTCCGTACTGGATAACATCATTCTCGGTGCAGAGGACACGGTCTTAGGTTTTCTCCAAAAGAAGCAAGCGCGTGTGAAGGTCAAAGAGCTGTCCGAGCGTTATGGGCTGCATATCGACCTGAACGCCAAGATCGAAGACATCACTGTCGGCATGCAGCAGCGTGTTGAGATTCTCAAGATGCTGTACCGCGACAACGAAATCCTCATTTTCGACGAGCCGACGGCAGTTCTCACGCCGCAAGAAATCGAAGAGCTCATGCAGATTATGCGCGGCCTCACCAAAGAGGGCAAGAGCATTCTGTTCATTTCCCACAAGTTAAACGAGATCATGGAGGTTTCCGACCGCGTCACCGTCCTGCGCAAAGGCAAGTATGTGGGCACGGTCAACACCTGCGACACCACCAAAGAAGAGCTTTCCCGCATGATGGTCGGTCGTCCCGTGCAGTTGGTCGTCGATAAGGACGAAGCAAAGCCCGGCGAAGTCGTTCTGGACGTCGAAGGGCTGACGGTCATGTCCAAGCTCCACAAGAAGGCGGCGGTCAAGGACGTCACGCTGCAGGCGCGCGCGGGCGAGATCGTCTGCATCGCGGGCATCGACGGCAACGGGCAGACCGAGTTCGTCCATGCGCTTTCCGGCTTAGATAAGTCCACCGCGGGCAAGATCACCCTTTGCGGACACGACATCACCACGGCTGCCATTCGCCAGCGCAGCAAGGACGGCATGAGCCACATCCCCGAAGATCGTCACAAGCACGGTCTTGTGTTAGATTTCTCTTTGGAAGAAAACCTTGTTCTGCAGCGCTACTACGAAAACCAATTCCAAGTTGCGGGCTTCATTCGGTTCGGCGCGGTACGCGAATACGCGAATCGCCTGATCGAGCAGTACGACGTCCGTTCCGGTCAAGGGCCCATCACAAAGGCGCGCTCCATGTCCGGCGGCAACCAGCAAAAGGCGATCGTCGCCCGTGAGCTCGACCGCAACCTGCCCCTCATCGTGGCGGTGCAGCCGACACGCGGCTTGGACGTCGGTGCGATTGAGTACATTCACGCGCAGCTGGTCAAGCAGCGGGACGAGGGCAAGGCAATCTTGTTGGTATCCCTCGAATTGGAAGAGGTCATGAACCTTTCCGACCGCATTTTGGTCATGTATGAGGGCGAGATCGTCGGCGAGTTCGATCCCACGAAGGTCACCGTCGAAGAGCTTGGTTTGTACATGGCAGGCGCACGGCGTCAAGATCCCACCACGAAGGAGGAGGTACAAGCATGAAAGACTTCCTAAAACGAGACGGCTCCAAGTCCGTTCTTGCCACCATCATCTCCATCTTGGTCGGCCTCATCGCCGGGTCGCTGCTCATTCTCATCGTCGGCTTGACGCGTTCTGAGATTGGCGGGCAAGGCATTTGGAACGGCATCCGCATCATCTTCAGCGGCTTGTTCGTGACCGGCTCCAACGGCGTGGGCGGCTTGAGCTACGGCTTCAACTCCGAGATGATCGGCGACACGCTGTTCAAGGCGATGTCCCTCATCCTGTGCGGGTTGTCCATCTCCTTGGCATACAAAACCGGCCTGTTCAACATCGGCGCATCCGGTCAGTACCAAGCCTCGTTCTTTGTGACGCTGGCGGTGGCGCTGTCCATCCCGACGTCCATCGTTCCCGCTTGGGTCGTATGGATCGCGGCGCTGCTCGCGGGCATGCTGGCGGGCGCACTTTGGGCGGCAGTTCCGGGGCTTCTCAAGGCGGCAGCCAACGTCAACGAGGTCTTGTCGGGCATCATGATGAACTGGATTTCCGTCAATGTCACCTCATGGCTCTTTGCCGTGACGTCGTTCCGCAACGTCGTCGACGGCAACAAAGAGGGCTATACCCTCAAAACCACCCACAACGGCGTCGCCACCGCGAAGCTCGGCTTGGATAAGCTGCTTCCGGCGTCGCAGGTCAATGCGGGCATCTTGGTCGCCATCCTCATTGCGATTCTGGTGTTCGTGCTCATGTCCAAGACCACCTTGGGCTACGAGCTGAAGGCTTGCGGTGCGAACCGTCATGCGGCGCGTTATGCGGGCATCAAAGACAAACGCAACATCGTGCTTTCCATGATGTTCGCGGGCGCGTTGGCAGGCGCTGCGGCGTCGCTGTACTTCCTCTCCGGCAACCCGGAGCAGGCATGGGACAGCTACCAAAAGCTCCCCGCCGACGGCTTCAACGGCATCGCGGTCGCCATGTTGGCGTCCCTCAACCCAATCGCATGTATCTTTACCGGCACGTTCATGGCGGCAATCAAGCAGCACGGCGTCCAGCTCTCGCGTTTGACGGCATACAATGAATACATCACCGACGTCATCATTGCCGTTATCGTGTACCTGTCCGCGTTCTCACTGCTGATCAAAACATGGATCGGCGGCGGTCGCAAGAAGGCGAAGGCAATCACGCAGGAGCCTGCGCAGCCGATCCCGACGCCCGAATCCATTCCGGACGCGACGCCGACCATCCAGCCCGAGCCGGATATTCCGTCTGACGAAGGAAAGGAGGCGGCTGAATAATGGCATTTTTGATTCAGAAGACTCTCATTTATTCGATCCCGCTCATGATCGTCGCGTTGGCAGGTGCATTCTCTGAGCGCAGCGGTATCATCAACCTGGCGTTGGAAGGCATCATGATCTTTGGCGCATTCATCGGCGCGCTGTGCACGCGGATCATGCTCCAAAAGGGCGTATTCGCGCCCGTCATCGAGACCGTCAAGGCGGAAGGCGCGCTGGTCGCCACCACGACGACGACAAACTGGGGACAGATGCAAGGCTTTCTGCTCATCGTTCTGTGTATTACGGCGGTGTGCGGCGCAATCTTCTCCCTGCTGTTGGCATTCGCGGCGATCAACCTCAAAGCTGACCAAACCATCGGCGGCACGGCGCTGAACATGTTGGCGCCCGCTATCGTCCTGTTCTTCATCCGTATCATCGCACAGCAGAACGAGCTGCTCATCGGCAACGATGCAGCGACGCTGTTCATGATTAAGAAGGACATGGTCGGCATCCCCGCAACGACAAACGCCAACATCTTCACAAACATCTTCGACGGCTTCTTTGACAAGGTCTACTTGACCACCTACATTGCCATCTTCCTGTTCGTGATTCTGTCCATCATCATGTACAAGACGCGCTTCGGTCTGCGTCTCCGTGCTTGCGGCGAGAATCCGCAGGCGGCAGATTCGCTGGGCATCAACGTCACCAAGATGCGCTACGCAGGCGTCAGCATTTCCGGCGCACTGGCGGGCATGGGCGGCTTCATCTTCGCGCTGACCACCGCAAACGGCACGGCAAACGGCGACGTCGCAGGCTTCGGCTTCTTGGCATTGGCGGTTATGATCTTCGGCAACTGGACGCCGCTCACCATCGCGGGCGCGGCATTCCTGTTCGGCTTCTTCAAGTGCATCGCAGCAGCCTATGGCTCGTTGGATATCAACGGCGACGGCAGGAAGCTCTTGGAAGAGCTCAGCAACCATCCCACTTGGGGCAAGTTCCTCAATGCGCGTTTCTATCGTCTCATCCCGTACCTCATCTCGCTGCTGGTGCTGGCCTTCACATCCAAGAAGTCCAGAGCGCCAAAGGCGGAAGGCATCCCGTACGACAAGGGCGCAAGATAATCCCATCCGACACCAAAGAGCTGCAAGCGATTGCGGCTCTTTTCTGTTGGCGCAACAAAAAAAGCCCCACGCGGGGCTTTGGGGTGAGAGGTGATTATTTGTTTTCGAGGAACGCGTTCAGATCGTCGACGAGCGCGTCGCAGTCGATGCCGTGGACGGCGCAGGCCTGTTCAAGATTCTCGCTGTGCGCCATCATGCAGCCCAGACAATGCATGCCGCTGGCAATCAAAATGCCCGCAAGCCCTTCGTCGACTTCGATGATGCTTTGGATGGTCATATCTTTTGTAATCATGGTTCTTCTCCTTTTTTTACTTGGCAACGGTAGTATACCGCACTTTTGCAAGACTTTCAACCGATTGGCTTGAAATTTGCGACTTTTTCACGATTCGACGCGCCGCAGCACCGCAAAGCTGTTGGCGGGCATGCGCACCGAAAGCGTTGCATCCGCCGTATGGCAAGCGCCGTCCAACCCGCGATAGACGCCTGCAAACGGGATGGGCGTATTGCCGTCCGGTCCTTCCAAGAGCAGGGCAGGGTAGAGGACGGCGTCGGCTTCGTCGCCGCTGTTCAGAAGCAGGATGACGCACGCACTTTGCGTATACCGAACCAGCGCGAACGTGTTTTGCCCAATGGCGCCCATGCGGGTGCAGCCCGCCTGCATCACTTTTTCTTGGCGCAGTGCGGTAAGCTGTCGGACGGACGCCAACAGCGCGTCATCGCCGTTTTCCCACGGGAACGTGGTGCGATTGAACGGGTCGCGCATCCCCGAAATGCCCACTTCGTCGCCATAATACAGGCAGGGGACGCCGGGGAAGCACATTTGCAGCGCGGTCGCCGCCAAATAGCGCGCAGTTGCCAACGCCCAATCCGCATCCGACGGCGCGTAATCGAGCTGCTGCTCCCGCGTCAGCGTGCGGGCGTCTGGCGCACCCGTCAGCGCGGTGCGGATGCGCTCCACGTCGTGGGAGCCAATGAGGTTGAGACACGCATCGAAGAAGGGCTTGGGATAGTCTTCGCGCAGGACGGCAAGCTGTTGGGCAAACGCATAGGCGTCGATGCGCCGCGTCAAATAGGCGACGACGGCGTCGCGGAACGGATAGTTCATGGCAGAGTCCAGCGACGCGCCGTTGACGTAGGTGCGCCGCCCCTGTTCGCCTGTCTTGGTGGCGCAGTTGTCCCAAACTTCGCCCAGCAGAACGGCGTCGGCGTCTTGGGCTTTCAGCGCACGCCGCAGCCCATACAGGAATGCGTCGGGCAGCTCGTCCGCCACATCCAGCCGCCAGCCCGAAGCGCCGCGCCGCAGCCATGTGCGCAGCACGCCGTGTTCGCCTTGGATGAACGCGGTGTAGCTCGGCTCCAGCTCGTCCACGTTGGGCAGCGTTTGAAAATTCCACCAGCATTCATAGCGGGAGGGATAGTCGGTAAAGCGATACCAAGGGTAGTACGGGGAATCCTTGCTTTGGCACGCGCCGTTGCCGTAGCGCCCGTATCGGTCAAAGTAGATGCTGTCGTCGCCCGTGTGGGAGAAAACGCCGTCCAGCAGCAGCCGCATCCCGCGGGCGGCGGCGCCTTTTGCCAGCGCTTCGAAATCGTCGTTCGTGCCCAGCAGCGGGTCGATGGTCAAGTAGTCGGCGGTGTTGTAGCGATGATTGCTGTGCGCGGCAAAGATGGGGTTTAGGTACAGGCACGTCACGCCCAGCGACGCCAAATAGGGGAGCTTTTGCAAAATTCCCTTGAGGTCGCCGCCGAAATAGTCGTCGGGCGCGTAGTCGGGGTTGCCGCCGTGGGGCAAATACAGCGGCTGCGCGTCCCATTCCTGCACGACCAAGCTGCGGCCGCCGTCGCGGTATGCCGCTGCCCTTTGCGAGAAAGCGCCGCGGTCGGAACAAGCGAAGCGATCGGGGAAAATTTGGTACACCAGCGCGTGGCGAAACCATGCGGGCGTCGTAAACGCGCCGTCGTACAGCGTGACGCCGTAAAAGACGGGCGTGTCGGACAGCGCGCCGACACCGCTTGCCGCGCCGTAGTAGCGGGTTTGTCCGTCCGCTTCGATGCAGAAGCAGTACCCAAGCCGCACGGGTGCGTTGGGCGTGGGCAGGTCGATGGTGAAGCAGTCGTCGCAGCGCGTCATAGGCAGCGTGGCGGTTTGCTGCTCGTCGAAGGTCAGCAGGCTGACTTTGGCGCTGCCAACGTCTTGCACATCCAAACGGAGATGCACGACGGTGCCCATGGGGACGGCGCCTTGCGGCGATCGATAACGCAGGATGCGTGAATGATGAAATAATTCCATGCCTTCATTATACGCGATTCGTTCCGCATTTTCAACATTCTTTCCAAAACGCGGAGTTTGCCGAGAAGAATCCTTTGACGCACGGATGGGGCTGTGCTATACTGGTCGCATGGAACTGGAACGCAAGCGAAATTTCATTACAACGGTGCTGTACGCGGTTTTCATCGCGGCGATTGTCTATGTCGTGTTCAAGTATTGCATTCCGCTGCTGTTTCCGTTTTTGTTCGCGCTGATCGTGTGCGCCTGCGTGCTGCCCGCGGTCAATCTGCTCTATCGCAAGCTGGGCGTGCGCAAAAAGCTGTCCGCCGCCATCTTGGTGACGGTGCTGTACCTGCTTTTGGCAGGGCTGCTGTTGCTGCTTGCGCGTGAGGTCATCGACTTTGTACCGCGTGCGGGCGATTGGTTCAGCACGCGCCTCGCGCCGTCCGTCAACGGGCTGCTGCAAGATCTGAACAACCTGTTCCAAGACACCGATTCGTCGGTGCTCAACTGGGTCTATTCTCTAAAGGACGATCTGCTTGCCCGTATCGGCACCAAGATTGCCGAATTCTCCGCCGATTTTGCCACGTCCATGGCGTCGTGGACGCCGTCGTTCATCTTCAAGGTCATCATCACGGTGGTGGCGACGTACTTCATCACGCTGGATTTTGACGCCATCTATCGCGGCATTACGACGCGCATGACCGAGTCGTTCTACCAAAAATTCTCCGCCGCGCTGTCCACCTTGGGCAGAACCATTTGGAAGTACATCCGCGCTTACTCGCTCATCTTTCTCATCACCTTTGCCGAGCTGACGCTGGGGCTGTTCTGCGCGGGCGTCAAGCAATTCGTCCTCATCGCGTTTCTCATCGCGGTGTTCGACATTCTGCCCATCCTGGGCAGCAGCATGATTATGCTGCCGTGGTCGATCATCACGCTGATTCGCGGCGATTACAAACAGGGCATCATCCTGTTCATCGTGTATCTTGTGGTGGTCATTGCACGCCAGTTCTTCGAGCCGAAGATCGTGGGCGAGCATGTGGGGCTGCATCCCATCATCACGCTGGCGGCGATGTTCATCGGGCTGAAGCTGTTCGGCGGCTACGGGCTGTTTGGGCTGCCCATTCTGTGCGCGGTCATCATGCAGCTGGAAACGGCAGGCGTCATTTCTCTGTTCCCCAAGCGGCGGGAGGCAACCGAAACCGAGCCTGCGAAACGGGTTTTTCGGCGAAAGCGCAAAGAAAAGCCCGAAAACCCCGAAAAGTAAAAGTTCATGTCACATTTTGTCCGCATCTGTGTGATACAGTTTCTTCCAAGAAAGCGAATCGGAGGAAGGGTATATGATTAAGATTCTGGTTGTCGACGACGAACAGCCGATTGCAAATTTGATCCGTATGAATCTGACAAGGCAGGGGTATCTTTGCACCTGCGCATACGACGGACAACAGGCGGCAGACCTATTGGAAAAGAACTCCTACGATCTGGTGCTGCTGGACATCATGCTGCCCAAATTCGACGGCTACGACCTGCTGGCGTACATTCGCCCCATGGGCATTCCCGTCATTTTTCTCACCGCGAAAAGCGACGTCAACGACCGCGTCAAAGGGCTCAAGCTGGGCGCGGAGGACTACATCGTCAAGCCGTTCGAGATTGTCGAGCTGCTGGCGCGCATCGAGGTGGTGCTGCGCCGCTACAACAAAAGCCAAGGCGTTTTGCAGGTGTACGACGTCGTGATTGACTTGGACGCCCGTGACGTCATGCAGAACGGACAGCACATCGAGCTGACGCGCAAAGAGTTCGACCTGCTCGTTCTGTTCTGCCAGAATCCCAACACGGCGCTGTTCCGCGAAACGCTGTTCGAGCGCGTTTGGGACACCGACTACATTGGCGAAACGCGCACGCTGGACAGCCATGTGCAGCGGCTGCGCCGCAAACTTGGGTGGCAGGATCGCATCAAAACGGTGCACAAGATCGGCTACCGACTGGATGTACCGCAGACATGAAATTTGCCCTAAAGATCTGCATATGCACGATCCTGGTCGTCACACTGCTGTTTGGCGTCGCGGGACAAGTCTTGATTGCGCAGAGCTTTGATACTGCGCTTTCTTTTCGCGTGCAGGCGGCGGTCGCGGAGTATTCCGCGTTGGCGTCCGCCATGGAAGCAGAGCTTTATGGCATCAACCTTTACTACAACGCCGCATCGCCCGAAATGTACGAGGAAATTTTGCGGCGCGCCGGCACCAACCAAGGCACCGAGGCGCCTTGCGCCCTGTACGACACCGATTTGCAGCTCGTGGCGGGCAGCGATTCGCAGTTTCCCGACACGCTGGACTTCTCCGACCTGCGGGTGCGCCGCTTCGCGTATCGGCTGATCCAAGACGTGGACGGCGTCATTTTGGATACGGCGGGCTGCATCGCCATCGGCGGCGAAAACTACTTCCTCTCCATCCGATTCGACGCCACCGATTTGATGGCGCTGCGGCAAAGCCAAATCGAATCCGTCCTGATATTGCACGTCATCACCGTTGCGGTCTGCACGGCTGCCATGCTTTTGGTGGCGTATCTGTCCTCAAAGCCGCTGCGTCGGCTCAAGCGCTTTACCGCCGTCATCGGCGCGGGCAACTATTCCCGTCGGGCACGGGTCACGTCCTTGGACGAGATTGGCGACTTGACCGTGGCGTTCAACGATATGACGGGGCGCATCGAACAAAAGGTGCAGGCGTTGGAACTGAACGCCAAGCAGCAAAAGGATTTTGTCGCCAGCTTTTCGCACGAGCTCAAGACGCCCATGACGTCCATCATCGGCTATGCCGATATGCTGCGCAGTACCGAGCTGGACGAGGAGGACGCGTTCATGGCGGCGAACTTCATCTTCAGCGAGGGCAAGCGCTTGGAGGCGCTTTCGCTGAAGCTGATGGATTTGGTGGTGCTGGAGAAGGACGATTTCAAGATGACCCGCGGCTATGCGCGGCGCGCGCTCGGCCATGTGATCGCGGTGGTCACGCCCATGCTGGAGAAGGCGGGGCTGACGCTGGAAACCCATATCGAGCAGCAGTTTATCCTGTACGAAAAGGACTTGCTGCTGACCCTTGTCACGAATCTCATCGACAACGCCCGCAAGGCGTCGTCAAGCGGCATGAAGGTGGTGCTGACGGGACGACGGATGCAAAACCGCTATCGCATCTCCGTGCAGGACGAGGGCATCGGCATCCCCAAAGAAGAAATAGACCGCATCACCGAGGCGTTTTTCATGGTGGACAAGTCGCGTTCCCGCGCCCAACACGGCGCAGGACTGGGGCTTGCCATCGGCAACAAAATTGCCAAGCTGCACGGCAGCGCGCTCCATTTTGAAAGCGAGCCGGGCAAGGGCACGTTGGTTTGGTTCGATGTGCCGCTGGCGCCGAACAAGGCGAAGGGAGGCGAGGACGAATGAAAAAGCGGCTTGTGCTGTTTCCCAATTTCAAGCGTGAAACCCGCACCCGCATCGCCTACATCGCGCTGTCTGTGGGGACGGTGGCGGCGTCGTTCTTGCTGGTGCTGCTCAATCGCGCCTTCTTCCGCATCGCAGAAGTCAATCTATACAACGAGGAGCATTACGAGGTCGTCAACATCATCAGTGCCGAGAGCATCGGCGCGCCGCTTCCGCGGGAAACGACGCTGCAGCTCTTTGCGCGCTGCACCACGGAAGGCACACAGCGTGCGCCCTTGCCGGAGGAGCTGACGGAGCAGGACGTGACGACGCTTTTGAATTCGCTTTGGGGGGAAACGCTCAACCTGTACGCCAACGACAACGGCTGGCTGGATACGGGCGAATCGGTGACTGCCGTGCTGGGCGACACCCGCTATGTCTGCGTACTGCGCGATTTCTTCGACGAGGAAACGGGCGCCAAGCTGGCGCGTTGGTGTACGCAGGCGTACTATACCGCCGCGGACGGCCGCGTCTACTGCCTGTCCGTGCAGTTTGATACCCGCACGGGCGATCCGCTGGCGCTCACCTGCGCCCTGTTCGAAAACATAGATCGCGTGACGGACGCCGAGAATTTCCTGCCCATCCTTTCGGCGCTGCATTACGATAACGTGTCGCTGCTGGCGAATACCCATATCGAATCCACCGATTACGGCAAGTACGTCACCCTCAATCTGCCCGACGGCTTGCAGCTGCAAATGCAGGTGACCACGGATACGCAGGTGGAAATCTCGTTTTCGCCCATCGCATAAGCCTTTCGCAACGCGAAGCGGGGCGGATTCTGTCCCGTTTTGCAGGTTGTCCTGCAAAAATGCTTGCATTATGAAATTATGAGGGTATAATACCTTTGTTATGGAACAATCGATGAAACAAAACAAGATGGGGACGCAACGCGAAAGCACACTGCTGCTTTCCATGGGCTGGCCCATCATTATCTCGATGCTGGTGCAGGCGTTTTACAACGTCGTGGACAGCTACTTTGTGTCCCAGCTTGCCACCTTGCCCGCCGAAGCGCTGCAAGCGATTTTCGGCAGCCACTACACCGCAGAAGTCGCTGCGACCGTGGGCGAAAAGGCATTGACGGCGTTGACGCTGGTCAATCCGCTGCAAATGCTTTTGATCTCCGTGGCGGTGGGCACGGCGGTGGGCATCAATTCGCTGATCTCACGCCGCTTGGGTGAGCGCCGCTTTGACGACGCCAACCGTGCGGCGGGCAACGGGCTTGTGCTGTCGCTTCTGTCGGCGGTGGTCTTTTGCCTGATGGGGCTGACGCTGTCAAGGGCGTTCATGCAATGGCAAACCAACGATCCCGTCGTGCAGAAGTTCGGCGAGGACTATATGCGCATTTGCCTGTGCCTTTGCTTTGGCGTGTTCGTATCGTGCAGCGTGGAACGCATCATGACCGCCCAAGGGCGCACCATCTTTGCAATGCTGATGCAGCTCACGGGCGCCGTGGTCAACATCGCTTTGGATCGCGTTTTCGTGTTGGGCGCATGGTTCGTGCCCGCCATGGGCGTCAAGGGCGCTGCCATTGCGACGGTCATCGGACAGTTTGCGTCGATGGCGCTGGCAATCATTTTGCTCACCACCACCAAGGGCGAAGTGCGTGTGCGTCTGCGCGATTTCAAGCTCAGTCGGCGCACCGTGGGCGAAATCTATCGCGTGGGGCTGCCCTCCATCCTGATGCAGGCGGTCAGCACGGTGATGTTCATTGGGATGAACACCATCCTCACGCGGCTGGGCGAATATTGGGAGTCCGTCAAGGCGGGCACGTCCTTCGTGAACCGCTACGTCAGTGCGTTCGGCGTGTTCTTCCGTCTGCAATCCATCATCTTTATGCCCGTGTTCGGGCTGAACAACGCCGCCATGAGCATTTTGGGCTACAACTTCGGTGCGCGCAACCGCAAGCGCTTTTTGCGTTCGCTTTGGATGCTCACGCTCTACTGCGTGGTGTTCATGCTGTTGGGGACGGTGGCGTTCCAGCTGTTTGCCAATCAGCTAATGGGCATCTTTGGGCTGACGGACGACCTGCACATCCTGCGCATCATCTCGTGGGGCTTCGTGTTTGCGGCGGCGGACATCGCGCTCAACACGGCGTTCGGCGCCACCGATACGGGCCTGTACGCGGCAATCGCATCGTTGGAACGGCAGCTGCTTGTGCTGCTGCCCGTTGCGGCACTGTTTGCGGTGACGACCCACAGCGTGGAAATGGTGTGGTGGGCGTTCCCCATTTCAGAGGTGAGTACGCTGATCGTATCGACGCTGCTGTTCGTGCGGCTCAACAAAAAGAAGATCAAGCCGTTGGATGAGACGCTGCCCTTGGACACGGTTGCAACAAAAGCGTGAAAAAGTGTGGGCGCACATTGACGCGCCCTGCTTTTTTTGATATACTGATACTTGGTAGAAAAGGGGCAACACCCCGAAAAATACAGGAGGAAACAGAATGGCAAAGACCATGACGATTGACGGCAATACCGCTGCTGCGCACGTTGCGTACGCATTTTCCGATGTTGCTGCAATTTACCCCATCACGCCGTCGTCCCCGATGGCAGAGGTCGCAGACGAATGGGCTGCAAACGGCAGAACAAATCTGTTCGGCCAAAAGGTTCGCATTGCAGAGATGCAGTCCGAAGCGGGCGCGGCGGGCGCCGTGCACGGTTCGCTGAAGGCGGGCGCGCTGACCACCACGTTCACCGCTTCGCAGGGATTGCTGCTGATGATCCCCAACATGTACAAGATCAGCGGCGAGCTGCTTCCCGGCGTGTTCCACGTTTCCGCGCGCGCTTTGGCGGCGCATGCGCTCTCCATCTTCGGCGATCACAGCGATGTGATGGCATGCCGTCAGACGGGCTTTGCGTTCTTGGCAAGCGCGTCCGTACAGGAGGTCATGGACTTGGCACTGGTGACACATCTGTCCGCCATCAAGTCTTCCGTTCCGTTCTGTCATTTCTTCGATGGCTTCCGCACCTCGCACGAAGTCCAAAAGATCGAGCTGATCGACTACGCCGACATGGACAAGCTGTTGGATCGTGATGCGGTGGCGGCGTTCCGCGCCCGCGCCATGAACCCCGACCATCCCCATCTGGGCGGCACGGCACAGAATCCCGACATCTATTTCCAAAACCGCGAAGCGGCAAACAAATATTACGACGCCATCCCCGAGACGGTGCAGCATTACATGAATGAAGTGGCAAAGATCACGGGCCGCAGCTATCATCTGTTCGATTACGTCGGCGCACCCGACGCGGAGGAAGTCGTCATCGTCATGGGAAGCGGCGCAGACGTCGCCGAGGAAACCATCAACTATCTCAACGCCAAGGGCGAAAAGCTCGGTCTTGTGAAGGTGCGTTTGTACCGTCCGTTCGCGGCAGACAAGCTTTTAGAGGCGATTCCCGCTTCCTGCAAGCGCATCGCCGTGCTGGATCGCACCAAGGAGCCGGGCTCTTTGGGCGAACCGCTGTACGAGGACGTCATGACCGCGCTGCGTGAAGCGGGCCGCTGCGGCGTCAAGTGCGTCGGCGGCAGATATGGCCTTGGCAGCAAAGAATTTACGCCCACCATGGTCAAGGCAGTGTTCGACAACATCAAGGAGGACGCGCCCAAAAACCACTTCACCGTGGGCATCCAAGACGATGTGACGTTCACCAGCCTGCCCATCGGCGCGCAGGTCAACGCCGCGCCCGAAGGCACCATCGCGTGCAAGTTCTTCGGTCTTGGTTCCGACGGCACGGTCGGCGCCAACAAAAACAGCATCAAAATCATCGGCGACCACACCGACCTGTATGCGCAGGGGTATTTCTCCTACGACTCCAAGAAGTCGGGCGGCTTCACCGTATCCCATCTGCGCTTCGGCAAGACGCCGATTCAGAGCCCGTACCTCATCGACTGCGCCGATTTCGCCGCGTGCCACAATTCTTCCTATGTCACCCGCTACGCGGTAGCCGAGGGCATCAAGGACGGCGGTACGTTCCTGCTTAATTCCCCGTGGACGCTGGACGAAATGGAAACCGAGCTGCCTGCCGTGATGAAGAACGCCATCGCCAAGCACCATCTCAAGTTCTACAACATCGACGCCATCAAGCTGGCGAAGGAAGTCGGCATGGGCGGCAGAATCAACACCATCATGCAGTCCGCATTCTTCAAGCTTGCCAACGTCATTCCCGCCGATCAGGCGCTCGAATTCATGAAGGCGGCAGCCAAGAAGTCCTACAGCAAGAAGGGCGACGCCGTCGTTGCAAAGAACTATGCCGCCATCGACGCGGGCATGAACGCCGTATACGAGGTCAAGTACCCCGCATCTTGGGCGACCACCACCGAAGGCGCAGTCGTCGAAGCGGTGACGGACGATCCGTACTTCCACGCCTACATCAAGCCCATTTTAGAGCAGAAGGGCGACACGCTGCCCGTCTCCGCCATGACGCCCGACGGCACCGTGCCCACAGGCACCACCCAATACGAAAAGCGCGGCATCGCGGTGGACGTCCCCGCTTGGATTCCCGAAAACTGCATCCAGTGCGGCCGCTGCGCGCTGGTCTGCCCGCACGCCTGCATTCGCCCGTTCGTGCTGAACGAGGCAGAAGAAGCCAACAAGCCCGCAGGGTTTGTGACCAAGGCGGCAGGCAAGGATATGCCGAACATGACCTATCGCATGCAGGTCAGCCCGCTGGACTGCACCGGCTGCGGCAACTGCATCGACGTTTGCCCCGCAAAGGTCAAGGCGCTCGCCATGCATCCGCTGCATGAAGCCGCGCAAGAAGAAGCCAACTGGAACTACGCCGTTTCGCTGCCCGACAAGACGCTGAACGTCAACAAAAAGACCGTCAAGGGCAGTCAGTTCCTCCGTCCGCTGTTCGAGTTCTCGGGCGCGTGCGCAGGCTGCGGCGAAACCCCGTATGTCAAGCTGCTCACCCAGCTCTTTGGCGATCGCATGATCATCGCCAACGCCACGGGCTGTTCCTCCATCTATGGCGGTTCGTCCCCGACAGCGCCGTACACCAAGAACGACAAGGGACAAGGCCCCGCATGGGCAAACTCCCTGTTCGAGGACAACGCCGAGTTCGGCTACGGCATGAATCTGGCGTCCAAGCAGCGTCGCGCACGCCTTGCGGACACCGTGAAAAAGCTCATCGCCATCGACTACTGCGACGAGGAAATCGCCGCGGCAGGGCAGGTGTGGCTGGATGAAATGAACAATGCCGAAGCGTCCCGCACGGCGGGCGACAAGCTGCTGGCACTGTGCGAAGCAAGCCAAGCACGCGACTTTACGGGTACGCCCTACGAAGAAGCGTGGCGCAACAACGGCAAGCAGTGTCCCTGCGACGCCTGCACGCTGGCGCGTGAAGTCATTGCGCAAAAGGATCAGCTGGTCAAGCCGTCCGTGTGGGTATTCGGCGGCGACGGTTGGGCTTACGACATCGGTTACGGCGGATTGGATCACGTTCTGGCAATGGACGAGGACATCAATGTGCTCGTGGTCGATACCGAGGTCTATTCCAACACCGGCGGTCAGTCCTCCAAGGCGACGCCGACCGGCCCGATCGCCAAGTTCGCGGCAGCGGGCAAGCGCACCAAGAAGAAGGATCTGGGCCTGATGGCAATGTCCTACGGCTATGTGTACGTCGCAAAGGTCTGCATGGGCGCCGACCCGAACCAGCTCTTGAAAGCGGTCAACGAAGCGGAAGCCTACAAAGGCCCGTCGCTCATCATCGCCTACGCGCCGTGCATCAACCATGGCATCAACATGGGACACAGCCAAGAGGAAGCCAAGAAGGCAGTCGAAGCCGGCTACTGGCCGCTGTATCGGTACAACCCCGATTTGGAACAGGACGGCAAGAACCCGTTCACGCTCGATTCCAAGGATCCCAAGAGCAGCTTCCAAGAGTTCATCATGGGCGAGACGCGGTACGCTTCCCTCAAGAAGCAGTTCCCCGAAATCGCCGACGAGCTGTTCACCCGCGCCGAGCAGGAAGCAGCCGAGAAGATCGACTACTACAAGAAGCTCAACGATATGTAAGGAACGAACAAAAAAGAGCCCCGCGGGGCTCTTTTTTGGGTGAATTTAATCCCTGCGGGATTTGTGAAATCTGCTTTGCAAGTGAAATATGGCTGCGCCATGTGAAGCCTTTGGCGTTCGGGATAACGTACCTTTCACTTGAGGAGACGGCATCGCGTCCCGCGTGATCATTCTCTTTCCCGAAAAGCGTGTAAACGGGTTTCCCAATGCAAATGTCAATCAATCCGCGTGTTTTCCGTCCCCCGTTGTCATTCTGACGAAGCGATAGCAAGGAAGAATCTCCCGTGTAAGCGCGAGATCCTTCGGCGCAGCCTCAGGATGACAGAGGGCGCGATTTAAAGTTCCTTTCCCGAAAAACGTGTACGCGGGTTTCCCAATGAAAATGTCAACAAAACCGCGTGTTTTCCGTCCCCCGTTGTCATTCTGACGAAGCGATAGCAAGGAAGAATCTCCCGTGTAAGCGCGAGATCCTTCGGCGCAGCCTCAGGATGACAAACGGGAATGAAGAAATGAAGAAATTTTGGTAATGGCGGCTGCACCGCCATTTTGATTCTTGTAGGTTCGCATTCAAAACAGCACCCCACGCGGTCATTCCGTAGGGGCAGATAGAATCTGCCCGCCGCTCCCACGGGGTCATTCTGAGGGACGAAGTACCGAAGAATCTCCCGTGTAAGCGCGAGATCCAAAGGCTTTGCCTCAGGATGACAGAGGGCGCGATTTATCGTTCCTTTCCCGAGAACCGTGTACGCGGGTGTACCCGCAAAAGGTTGGTAGCGCCGCGTAGGCGTCGTGAGGGCGTTTACAACCGAACAGCCGAAGCGAGCGCGTGACCTTTTGCGGAGAGGAGGCGCGACGGAACGGGCGAGCAATGCGGATGAGGCGAAGCCGAAGGAGCCGTTGCGAACGAAGTGCAGTCCGCGCCTCCTCTATGCCGTCCCTTCCCGCGTCAGCTCCAAGATGCTGGCGTACAGCGCGTCCAGCAGGGAACGGATGGAGTGTTCCCAATCCTTGCTTGCCTTGGGCGGGCGGCCCACATGGGGAGAGAGCGGATCCCGCGTATAGGGGTCGGGGACGGGGTGACCTTCCGCCATCAGCGTGGCAACCATTTCACGCACGCGTTCGGGCTGCGATTTCAATAGTGCGCGATACTTGTTTTGATAACGGAGCATGCGCTGCGTGTCGCCGTTTGCCATGTCCAACGTGCAGGCACGCACGGAGCGACCTGCCGCCTGTGCCAACAATACGCAGCGGAGCAGCCGTTCGGTTTCCGCTTCCGAAAACGGTACAAACGTGGGCTGTGCCGGCGCCGCCGCACGCAGCTGCGTGTAATAATGGTTGCGGACGCTGTTCGGCCGCCGCCCCGTATGCGCCGCCACCGATTCAAACGCGGTGCGCAACGGCTTGTGGGTGAGGCGCGCACGGGAAACCGCCGCCATCAATCCGTCGTTTTCTTCGGCTGTCCAGCCAAGATGAGTCCCTTTCATATGCATATACCTCTCTGTTTGTTTGCTGACATTCTTGCCACGTTTGGTTCATTCTATGCACAGCCCCACAAATCATGCAATCAGCAACATGCACGCCTTAAGGGAAGGGGAACGCTATAACGCTCCAATGTCATCCTGAGGCTTTGCCGAAGGATCTTGAACGCAAGCGGGAGATTCTTCCTCGCTAACGCTGCGTCAGAATGGCCACGGGGCGTGGTGCTGCTTGCGTTTACAAGTTTCAAGCTATGATGGCGGCTTCCGCCGCCGAATTGTTCGGCGGCGCTTTGCGCACGCCGAGGCGCTTCGCTTATTAGTAGCGACGGTATTTCCCCGTGTGCGGGGAAAACCGCGCTGTCCGGCGCCTCGTCGGCGCGGACTGCACTTTGTTCGCAACGGCTCCTTCGGCTTCGCCTCATTCGCATTGCTCGCCCGTTCCGTCGCGCCTCCTCTCCGCAAAAGGTCACGCGCTCGCTTCGGCTGTTCGGTGAGCCCGCGCCCTCACGACGCCTACGCGGCGCTACCAACCTTTTGCGGGAACACCCGTGTACACGCTTTTCGGGGAAGGCGCGTCGCGGCGCTACCAACCTTTTGCGGGAACACCCGTGTACACGCTTTTCGGGGAAGGGGCGTTGCGGCGCTACCAACCTTTTGCGGGAACACCCGTGTACACGTTTTGAGGGGAAGGGGCGTCGCGGCGCTACCAACCTTTTGCGGAAAGACCCGTGTACACGTTTTGAGGGGAAGGGAACGCGAAAAAGCCACTCATCTGTCATCCTGAGGCTGTGCCGAAGGATCTCGCACGCAAGATGCAGGTGCAGCCGCCATCATAGTTCGCATCTTTCGCATTTAAGCAACACCACGCCGCGCGGTCATTCCAAGGTACGAAGCGCCGTTCGCCGCTCTGCCCTGTCTCGAATTGTGAAATATTTGTGAACTGTGCTATTTTCCAAAAATATTTTTGCAATCCACAGAAAATTGCTTGACATTACAAAAGACGAATGATAACATTTCAAACTGCATTATGATGGCTACATTGTGGTGATATGCCCCAAAGTAGCCTGTTTTTGCGGGTTTTCCGCGAAACGGGCAAGGCATACCATGTGGTCGGTTGAGCCACCTTCACGGGCGGGGGGACACGCCCGAAATTTCAAGGATGCGAAAGCATCAGCAAGGAGTGAACGCGATGATGCATGATGTCAAGATGGGAAAGAGGACAAGAAAGAGCTTTTCTCACATTCAAGAAGTGCTCGAAATGCCCGATCTCATTGAAGTGCAGAAGAATTCCTACTACCGTTTCCTCAAAGAGGATCTCCACGAAGTATTCAACGACATTTCACCCATCACAGACTTTTCGGGCAAGCTGGTATTAGAGTTTATCGACTATCGGATCGACCTTGACAAGCCCAAGTACTCCATCGAGGAGAGCAAGAACCGCGACGTCAATTACGCGGCGCCTTTGCGCGTGACCGTTCGGCTCATCAATCGTGAGACGGGCGAAGTCAAGCAGCAAGAGGTCTTTATGGGCGACTTCCCGCTGATGACGCCGCAAGGCACCTTCATCATCAACGGTGCGGAGCGTGTCATTGTCTCCCAGCTCGTTCGTTCTCCCGGCGCGTATTACAGCTACACCACCGACAAGATGGGCAAAAAGCTGTACGCCAGCCAAGTCATCCCCTACCGTGGCGCATGGCTGGAATACGAGACCGATTCCAACGGCATTCTGTATGTCAAAATCGATCGGCAGCGCAAGGTGTACATCACCGCATTGCTGCGCGCCATCGGCTATGGCACGAACGCCGAAATCCTTGACCTGCTCGGCAACGACGAACGCTTGGAGGCAACCCTTGCCAAGGATCCCAACCGTTCCGTGCTGGACGGTTTGGTCGAGATTTACCGCAGACAGCGTCCGGGCGAGCCGCCCACAGAGGAAAGCGCACGCAGCTTGCTGCACGCGCTGTTCTTCGACAACCGCTATGATTTGGCGCGTGTCGGCCGTTACAAGTTCAACAAAAAGCTGGCGCTCAAGGCGCGCATCGTCAACCACATCGCCGCCGAGAATGTCATTTCCACGACGACGGGCGAAATCCTCGTCGACGAGGGCGCCCTCATCGACAAGCGCACCGCGGCGCGCATCCAAAACGAAGGCGTCAACGCCGTGACCATCCGCACAGAAATGGGCACGGTCAAGGTCGTTGGCAACAACTTCGCGTCCGCAGCGGGCTTCTTGCCCTTCGCACCGGAAGAAGCCGGGCTGAATGAAGACGTGCATATCCCCACCCTCAAAGCGTTGCTTATTGAGGCGGGCGATTTGGACGCCGACGCGCTGAAAGAATTCCTTGGCAAGCACTATTACGATCTGATTCCGCGTCACATCGTCCCCGACGATATGGTGGCTTCCATTTCCTATTTGGTGGGGCTGCCCTACGACTTGGGCAAGACGGACGACATCGACCACTTGGGCAACCGCCGCATCCGTTCGGTGGGCGAGCTGCTTCAAAATCAAATTCGCGTGGGGCTGACCCGCTTGGAGCGCGTTGTGCGTGAGCGCATGGGGCTGCAGGACATGGACGTTGTCATGCCTTCCAACCTCATCAACATCCGACCCGTGACCGCTGCGATCAAAGAGTTCTTCGGTTCTTCCCAGCTGTCACAGTTCATGGATCAGACCAATCCGCTTTCCGAGCTGACCCACAAGCGGCGCCTGTCCGCATTGGGGCCGGGCGGCTTGAATCGTGACCGCGCGACGTTCGAAGTCCGCGACGTGCACTATTCCCACTACGGCAGAATGTGCCCGATCGAGACGCCTGAAGGCCCGAACATCGGTCTGATCAACTCGCTGTCCACCTATGCGCGCATCAACCAGTACGGCTTCATCGAGGCGCCGTACCGCGTCATCGACAAGGAAAACCGCATCGTCACCGACGAGATTGTGTATCTCACCGCCGACGAGGAGGATGGCGCAATTGTCGCGCAGGCGAACGAGCCGATCAACGAAACGACCCATTGGTTCGAGCGGGAGCGTCTGGTGGCGCGCCGTTTAGACCAGATCATCGTGGTCAAGAACAACGAGGTCGATTACATCGACGTTTCCCCGAAGCAATTGGTTTCCGTCGCAACCGCCATGATTCCCTTCTTGGAGAACGACGACGCAAACCGTGCGCTGATGGGTTCCAACATGCAGCGTCAAGCCGTTCCGCTGTTCAAGCCGGAAGCGCCCATCGTGGCGACGGGCATGGAGCACAAGGCGGCGAAGGATTCCGGCATCACGGTGCTGGCGCCCTGCGACGGCTTCTGCAAGAGCGTTTCCGCCGACACCATCGTCATCGAGAGCGACGCGGGCGTTCCCTACACCTTCAAGCTCCTCAAGTTCAAGCGGAGCAACCAAGGCACCTGCCTCAACCAGCGTCCCATCGTGGAAAAGGGTGAGCGCGTGCAAAAGGGCGACGTCATCGCGGACGGCGCATCCACCCAAGGCGGCGAGATCGCGTTGGGACGCAACATTCTCATCGGCTTCATGACGTGGGAAGGTTACAACTACGAGGACGCAGTCCTGATTTCCGAGAAGCTGGTCAAGGAGGACGTTTACACCTCCATCCACATCGAGGAGCACGAGCTGGAAGCCCGTGACACCAAGCTGGGCAGCGAGGAAATCACCCGCGACATCCCCAACATCGGTGAAGATGCGTTGGCACAGCTGGACGAGCAAGGCATCATCCGTCCCGGCGCAGAGGTGCGTTCGGGCGACATTCTGGTCGGCAAGGTGACGCCCAAGGGCGAGACCGAGCTGACGGCGGAAGAACGCTTGCTGCGCGCCATCTTCGGTGAAAAGGCGCGTGACGTGCGCGACACGTCGCTGCGCGTTCCCCACGGGGAAGGCGGCGTCGTGGTGGACGTCAAGGTCTTTACCCGCGAGAACAAAGACGAGCTGAGCCCCGGCGTGAACCAAGTCGTGCGCGTGTACATTGCGCAAAAGCGTAAGGTCTCCGTGGGCGACAAGATGGCAGGTCGTCACGGCAACAAGGGCGTTATCTCCCGCATCCTCCCCGAAGAGGATATGCCGTTCCTGCCCGATGGCACGCCGCTGCAGATTGTATTGAATCCGCTGGGCGTTCCGTCCCGTATGAACATCGGTCAGGTGCTGGAGCTGCACTTGGGCATGGCGTGCAAGAAGCTGGGCATCGAAATTGCGACGCCTGTCTTTGACGGCGCCAGCGAGCAGGACATCAAGAACCTGCTGGTCGCGGCAGGCTGCGACGAAGACGGCAAGACAGTGCTGTACGACGGCAGAACGGGCGAACCGTTCGAGAACCGCGTCAGCGTCGGGTATATGTACTATCTCAAGCTGCATCACTTGGTGGACGACAAGATTCACGCACGTTCCACGGGCCCGTACAGCTTGGTCACACAGCAGCCTTTGGGCGGCAAAGCACAGTTCGGCGGGCAGCGCTTCGGCGAGATGGAAGTCTGGGCATTGGAAGCATACGGCGCGGCGAACACCCTCCAAGAGATTCTCACCGTCAAGTCGGACGACGTGGTCGGCCGTGTCAAGACGTACGAGAGCATCGTCAAGGGCGAAAACGTCAAACCTTCGGGCGTCCCCGAATCCTTCAAAGTGCTCATCAAGGAGCTGCAGTCCATCGGTTTGGATATGCGTGTGCTGGATGAGAACCGTGAGGAGATCGTCATTGGCGAGGACGACGACGAAGAAACGCGCTTCACCGACAACATCAACATCTCCGGCCTTGAGGACGCGCCTGCGAGCGATCTGGACGAAGAGGACGACGAGGATACGGATGAGGACTTCGACGACTTCGACGATTTCGACGACGAAGACGACGAAGAAGAAACGGACGAACCGCTGGACGACGACGCGCTGCCTGAGGATGATTCCTTCGGTCTGGACGACGAGGACGACACCGGTTTGGATCTCCCCGAAGATCCCGACTTAGACTAACGTACGGAAGGAGATAGCAACGAATGTTCGAATTAACCAATTTTGACGCTCTGCAAATCGGCTTGGCTTCGCCGGAAAAGATTCTGGAATGGTCACACGGCGAGGTGAAAAAGCCCGAAACGATCAACTACCGTACCCTCAAACCCGAAAAGGACGGCCTGTTCTGCGAACGCATCTTCGGGCCCACCAAGGATTGGGAATGCCATTGCGGCAGATATAAGCGCGGTCGGTACAAAGGCATCGTCTGCGACAAGTGCGGCGTGGAAGTCACCCGCGCCAAGGTGCGCCGTGAGCGCATGGGGCACATCGAGTTGGCAGTGCCCGTCTCCCACATCTGGTACTTCAAGGGCATTCCGTGCCGCATGAAGATGCTGCTGGATATGAATCCGCGTGAGCTGGAGCAGGTGCTCTATTTCGCGGCATATGTGGTGGTGGATCCGGGCGACACGCCGCTTCGCAAGAAGCAAATCCTAAACGACAAAGAGTATCGGGAATACCAAGAGCAGTATGGCGCAAAGTCGTTCCGTGCCGGGATGGGCGCGGAAGCCATCCGCGAGCTGCTTTGCGAAATCGACCTGCAAAAGCTGGACGATGAGCTGCGCGAAGAGATCGCCCACAGCGGCGGTCAAAAGCGCGCCAACGCCATCAAGCGTTTGGAAGTGGTCGAAGCGTTCCTGAAAAGCGGCAACCGCCCCGAATGGATTATCCTGACGGTGCTGCCCGTGATTCCGCCTGAGCTGCGCCCCATGGTGCAGTTGGACGGCGGTCGGTTCGCCACCTCCGATCTCAACGATCTGTATCGCCGCATCATCAACCGCAACAACCGCTTAAAGCGGCTTTTAGAGCTGCGCGCACCCGACATCATCGTGCGCAACGAAAAGCGGATGCTGCAGGAAGCGGTGGATTCCCTCATCGACAACGGCAGACGTTCCCGCCCCGTCACGGGCCCGGGCAACCGTGCGCTGAAGTCCCTGTCCGATATGCTGCGCGGCAAGCAAGGCCGTTTCCGTCAGAACCTGCTGGGCAAGCGTGTCGACTATTCGGGCCGTTCCGTTATCGTCGTGGGGCCTGACCTCAAGATGTACCAGTGCGGTCTTCCCAAAGAGATGGCGTTGGAGCTGTTCAAGCCCTTCGTCATGAAGAAGCTGGTCAAGGGCGGCTTCGCGCAAAACGTCAAGGGCGCAAAGCGCATGGTAGAACGCGGCGTCACCGAGGTTTGGGGCGTGCTGGAGGAGGTCATCAAAGACCATCCCGTCATGCTCAACCGTGCGCCTACGCTGCACAGACTGGGCATTCAGGCGTTCGAGCCGGTGCTGGTCGAAGGCCGCGCCATCAAGCTGCATCCGTTGGTTTGCACCGCATTCAACGCCGACTTCGACGGCGACCAAATGGCAGTCCATGTGCCGCTTTCGGTCGAAGCGCAGGCAGAGGCACGGTTCTTGATGCTGGCTTCCAACAACATCCTCAAGCCGCAAGACGGCAAGCCCGTGGTTTGCCCCACGCAGGACATGGTCATCGGCTGCTACTATCTGACGCAGCAGCGCGACGGCGTGAAGGGCGAGGGCAAAGCGTTCTCCTCCGAGAACGAAGCCATCATGGCATACCAGACGGGCGAAGTCGCGCTGCAGGCAAAGGTCAAGATCCGTCTTGCCCGCGAATGGCAGGGCGAAACCTACCGCAGAGTCTGCGATACGTCCGTGGGCCGCGTGCTGTTCAACAATGCGATTCCGCAGGATTTGGGCTTTGTGGAGCGCAACACGCTGGAAGATCAGTTCAAGCCGGAAATCGACAGCTTGGTCAAGAAAAAGGACTTGGGCAAGATCGTGGATGCGTGCTATCGCAAGCATGGCCCGACGGTCACGTCCGAAGTGCTGGATCGCATCAAGAAGCTGGGCTACACCTATTCCACCAAGGGCGGCATCACCGTGGGCTTCCAAGACGTCACGGTGCCTTCCGAAAAGAAAGCGCTGATCGCGGCTGCCGAAAAGAAGGTCGTCGAGGTCGATAACTACTTCCGTCAGGGCTTGCTCTCCAACGCAGAGCGCCGCCAAAAGGTCATCGAGATCTGGGAACAGACCACCAATGACGTGGCGACCGCGTTGATGAACTCCTTGGACGAATACAACCCCATCTTCATGATGGCAGACTCCGGCGCCCGCGGCAGCAAGGCGCAGATCCGACAGCTTGCCGGTATGCGTGGCTTGATGGCAGACCCGTCCGGTCAGATCATCGAGGTTCCGATTCGTGCGAACTTCCGTGAAGGTCTGTCCGTTCTGGAATTCTTCATCTCCTCCCACGGTGCGCGCAAGGGCTTGGCGGATACCGCACTGCGTACGGCGGACTCGGGCTATCTGACCCGTCGTCTGGTGGACGTTTCCCAAGAGGTCATCATCCGCGAGGTGGACTGCTTTGCAACGCGCAACGACACGCCCAAGGGCATGTGGATCAGCGCGATCCGCGAAGGCAGCAAAATGATCGAGCCGCTTGCGGCGCGCATCGAGGGTCGTTACGCCATCGAATCCGTCTACGATCCCAAGACGAACGTACAGCTTTGCGAAGGCGATCAGGTCATCTCGCACGAGGCAGCCGAAGCCATCGAAGCCGCGGGCATCGAAGAAGTGCTTTGCCGTTCCGTCTTCACCTGCCGCTGTGAGCACGGCGTTTGCTGCAAGTGCTACGGTTCCAACTTGGCGACGGGCGGCGCGGTCGACATCGGCGAGGCGGTGGGCATCATTGCCGCACAGGCCATCGGCGAGCCGGGCACGCAGCTCACAATGCGTACGTTCCATACGGGCGGCGTCGCATCCAGCGAGGACATCACACAAGGTTTGCCCCGTGTGGTCGAGCTGTTCGAAGCAAGAAAGCCGAAGGGCCTTGCCACCATCACCGAGATTTCCGGTACGGTGCGCATCGATGAAGCCAAGCGCCGCGCAATCGTTTCCAACGACGAAGGCGAGTCCGAGAGCTACCTGATCCCGTTTGGCTCCAAGCTGCGGGTCAAGGACGACGATCATGTGGATGCGGGCGACGAGCTGACCGAAGGTTCCGTCAACCCGAACGACATCCTCACCATCAAGGGCGTCAAGGGCGTGCAGGCATACCTGCTCAAAGAAGTCCAAAGCGTCTATCGTCTGCAGGGCGTTGAGATCTCCGACAAACACATCGAGGTCATCATCCGCCAGATGCTGCGCAAGGTGCAAATCGAGGACGCGGGCGACACCAACATGCTGCCCGGCGAGCTGACCGACATTTTCCGCTTCGAAGCGGAGAACGAAGCGCTCATCGAACGCTACGAAGCCGCGTTGGCAAAGGCACAGGAAGAAGGAACCGAGGAGCCTGCCGAGCCGGTCTTGGCAAAGGCAAAGCGCAAGCTGCTGGGCATCACGAAGGCAGCGTTGGCGACCGAATCGTTCCTGTCCGCCGCATCCTTCCAAGAAACGACCCGCGTACTGACCGAAGCCGCCATCAAGGGCAAGGTCGATCCGCTGGTGGGGCTCAAGGAAAACGTCATCATCGGCAAGCTGATTCCCGCGGGCATTGGTCTCAAGCGTTATCGCAACGTAGAGATCGTCGAAACGGACGCGGCTGCGCCGACCGTTACGGAGTAAAGCCATGGAAGCACGGAAACTGACCGATACCGAATGTACCCTATACGGCACAAAAGCATGCCGTGTGCTGAATATGCGTTCCTGCAAGGATTGTCCCATTGCAGGGCGCAAAGCAGACCCTGCCATCGTGACCGATCTCAAGCTGTTCGAATCCCTGCTGCCCGAGGGCGGTGTGGCGCAGCTGTTTGAGAGCGAGAAATGCACGCTGTGCAAGGGAGAGGAAGCGGACAAAGGCGATCGTTCGGGCTATTGCGTGTTTGATATGTGTCACTCCGAGCCCAAAAAGCTGGCGCGCCGCAAGTACTTCTTCCGCAATACGATGACGGGCTTCGTGCTGCCGCTGCAGTTCGCATGCTGCAAAAAGTGTCGGCTGCGGATTCTGCTCATGACGTACCTGCCGCTGATCGTTCCGCTGGTTCTGACGGCGATGGCATTGCCGTTTGTGACCATCGAGCGCACGCTGCAGCAGCTCCGTGCCATCGGAACATGGTTCCCGTTCGCGCTGGTGCTGTTCACCATCGTGGGCGGCTACATCATCGGCAAGCTGATTTCGCTGATTCCGCTCAAGAAACGGTACGATCAGCTGATGGTGACGGACGTGGCGCTGCACCCGTTTGTGGACAAGATGCGCGAAAAGGGCTGGCGCCCGCTGTTCAACGACAAGCACACGCGCACCGCGTTCACCAAAAAGCGCATCGACAGAGGGCTTGGCTCCGCGCCGAGCAAGGTCTACGATGCGCCGTGGGAAGACAGTTCTGCCGAAAGTTCTGCCGAACCGCAAAAAGTAGATTGACAAGATTGCGAGATTCTGTTACACTATCTATTTGGCGGCACATGGAAACCCATGTGTTGCAACGTGCGTTTTCGCACAAACAACGGACAATATCCTCTGAATTGGGTTGCAGAGGGATTGATTTATAAAAACATTCGATACTATATTAGGAGGAAACATCTGAATGCCGACTATTAACCAGTTGGTTCGCAAGGGCAGAGAACCCGTGGAATACAAGTCCACGGCGCCCATTCTGAAGCAGTGCCCGCAACGTCGTGGCGTCTGCACCGCAGTCCGTACTATGACGCCGAAAAAGCCGAACTCCGCACTGCGTAAAATTGCTCGTATCCGTCTGACCGACGGTCTCGAAGGTACCGCGTACATCCCCGGAATCGGTCACAACCTGCAGGAGCACTCCGTGGTCTTAATCCGCGGCGGCCGTGTCAAGGATCTGCCCGGCGTGCGTTACCACATCATCCGCGGCGCGCTGGATACCGCAGGCGTAGCAAACCGCAAGCAGAGCCGTTCGCTCTATGGCGCAAAGCGCCCGAAAAAATAAGGGAGGACACGCAGTATGCCGAGAAGAGGTTTTATTCCCAAGAGAGAAGTTCTTGCAGATCCTATCTACAAGAGCGTTGTTGTCACCAAGCTCATCAACCAGCTCATGCTGGATGGTAAGCGCGGCGTTGCGCAGAAGGCCGTTTATGATGCGTTCGATCAGATCGCAGCCAAGACGGGCAAGGACGCTTTGGATGCTTTCGAGCAGGCGATGAACAACATCATGCCCGTTCTGGAAGTCAAAGCGCGCAGAGTCGGCGGTTCGACCTATCAGGTCCCGATCGAGATTCGTGCAGAGCGCAGACAGACGTTGGGTCTTCGTTGGCTGGTCAGCTATGCCCGCAGCCGCAATGAACGCACCATGGCAGATCGTCTTGCAGGCGAAATCATGGACGCGTGCAATGAGCAGGGCAACGCCGTCAAGAAGAAGGAAGACACCCACAGAATGGCAGAGGCCAACAAGGCGTTTGCACATTATCGTTGGTAATCATGCGAGATACAGCGCTTGAATTGACACGCAATATCGGCATCATGGCGCACATCGATGCCGGCAAGACCACGACGACGGAGCGAATCCTGTTCTACACGGGCAAGATTCACAAGGTCGGCGAGGTACATGAGGGTGCGGCAACCATGGATTTCATGGAGCAAGAGCAAGAGCGTGGCATCACGATCTGCTCCGCCGCCACCACCACGTACTGGCGTGGTCATCGCATCAACATCATCGACACACCGGGTCACGTCGATTTCACCGTCGAGGTGGAACGCAGCCTGCGCGTGTTGGATGGTGCTGTTGCCGTATTTTGCGCCAAGGGCGGCGTCGAGCCTCAGTCTGAGACCGTTTGGCATCAGGCGATGAAGTACGGCGTCCCCTGTATTGCGTATGTCAACAAAATGGACATCACAGGGGCAGATTTCTTCCATGTGATGGACATGATGCGCGACCGTCTCCATGCCAACCCGATCCCCGTACAGCTTCCCATCGGAAGCGAAGCGGACTTCCGCGGCATCATCGACTTAGTCACGATGAAGGCCGAGGTCTATTACAATGACGACGGCACGGACATTCGTGAGGAGGCGATTCCGGCGGACATGCTGGAAGCTGCCAAGACGCATCGCGCCGCCTTGATTGAAACGGTGATCGAGCAGGACGACGCCCTGCTGGAGCGGTACTTTGAGGGCGAGATGCCCACCAACGACGAGCTGATTGCCTGCATTCGCAAGGCGACCATCGCAGGCGCGGCGGTTCCCGTCACCTGCGGCACGTCGTACCGCAACAAGGGCGTACAGCCTTTGCTCAATGCGATCGTCGATTTTCTCCCGTCCCCGTTGGACGTGCCGCCTGCCAAGGCGACCGACCGCTTCGGCGAGGGCGAGCTCACGGCAGACCCCATTGACGAAGCGCCGTTTGCGGCGTTGGCGTTCAAGATCGTCACCGATCCGTTCGTAGGCAAGCTGACCTTCATCCGCGTATACAGCGGCACATTGAAGCCCGGCTCCTATGTGTACAACGTCACCAAGCAAAAGCGCGAGCGCGTCAGCAAGATTCTGCTGATGCACGCCAATGCGCGCACCGAGCTGGACGAAGTCTATGCGGGCGACATCGCGGCGCTGGTTGGGATGAAGGGCACCTCTACGGGCGATACGCTGTGCGTAGAGAATCACCAAATGCTGTTTGAAAGCATGGTGTTCCCGACGCCCGTCATCCAAGTTGCCATCGAGCCCAAGACCAAGGCAGGGCAAGAAAAGATGATGGCAGCGCTGCTCAAGCTTGCCGAGGAAGACCCCACCTTCCGCACCTACACCGATCAGGAAACGGGTCAAACCATCATCGCGGGCATGGGCGAGCTGCACTTGGAGATCATCGTCGATCGACTCATCCGCGAGTTCCGCGTGGAAGCCACGGTGGGCAAGCCGCAAGTCTCCTACAAAGAGACCATTCGGCACGCCGTCACCAAGGACAGCCGCTATGTACGGCAAACGGGCGGCCATGGTCAATTCGGCCATTGCGTCGTCGAGTTCACACCGCAGCCGGCAGGCGAAGGCTACGTTTTCACCAACAAGACGGTGGGCGGCGTGATTCCCAAGGAGTTCATTCCTGCCATCGACCAAGGCATCCGCGACGCGCTCCAGTCGGGGCCGCTGGGCGGATACGAAATGGTCGACGTGGCGGCGACGCTGTTGGACGGTTCCTCCCACGAGGTCGATTCCTCCGACATGGCGTTCCGCATCGCCGGTTCCCTTGCGGTCAAAGACGGTATCACAAAGGACAACAGCGTCCTGCTTGAGCCGATGATGACCGTGGAAGTTCTGGTGCCGGACGACTACCTTGGCGACATTGTGGGCAATCTGACGTCCCGCCGCTGCAAGATTGGCGGCATGGAAACGCGACAGGGCTGCACGATGGTCACCGCCATCTGCCCGCTGTCCGAAATGTTCGGATACGCCACCGACCTCCGTTCCCGCACCCAAGGCCGCGGCACATTCTCCATGCAGTTTGCACACTACGAGAAGGTACCCGAAGCCATTCAAGAAAAGATTCTGGGCAAATACAACTATCTGTTCTAAACGAATCGAAAAAAATACGACTACATTCTTACAAGGAGAACAAACAAAACCATGGCAAAGCAAAAATTTGAACGCAACAAGCCGCATGTAAACATCGGCACGATCG